>CAYJAD010000006.1:0-77080 GCA_964368075.1 uncultured Desulfovibrionaceae bacterium
GTTTAAATAACAAAAACATAGCCTCAAACCAAAGAGCAGAATTAACAAAATATTGCTAAAGTGGCAAGCCTATGTCTACGCGACTGAACGCCAAAAAATAATGATGCAAACTCTTTAAAGCATAAAAGCTGTGAGCACATCTGGCTAGACTGTATATAAAAGATTGATAGATTATACATTAAGTTGTAATATATCGAACCTTTTAATCACAATAAACACGGTTACTGCATTATTAAGCTGTTTTGAGGAGTTTGCATGTGGGACAATACCTTACGTAAAATTACAGGCTTGCGCCCTGCCCAGTGGATATCTATGCTCAGCGATGGCATAGCTATGCAAAGCGTTTTTACACTTGTTTTTTTGCTGCGTTCCTTATGGGGTGGTGTATCCTTCGAACTGTATATATGGATATGCCTAGCTTTACTTTTAGGCCCCATTATTATGCTTATTCAAGGCTCTTATGAAACGCCTGTTCCACCTGCTCATAAAGTTCTTAAAAAAGCTTTCTTCGGGGTTACCTTAACATACCTTGTTGTACTTATAATTCTTTTTATGGGGCAAACTTCCTTAAAATATTCTCGTTCCATAATGGTTTTTTCTTGGTTTATCACCTTATTTGTTGTTCCCATCGTGCGCGGATATATACAAAAAAAACTCTGCCGTTATGCATGGTGGGGAGCGCCAGTAATATTTTTGCAAGACAAAGAGCTTACAAAGAATATTTGGCAAGAACTTATGGAAAATCCTGAGCGTGGACTTCGCCCTGTTACGTGTATTGATGTAACCAAGGATATGATATTCTGTGAAAAAATTATCCAAGATCAGTATAAAAAATATATAAGTCCCGTTTTTATTTGGCTTAGCAATAGAGGAGACAGAGAACAAGCTTTACAACATTTTGAAGAAATAGCGCGGCATTGTAAGCACATATTAATTATCCCCCCCCATACAGAGGGAGCCAAAAAATATTGGCTAGCTCCGCGTCTTTTGGGTAGTACAGAAGCTTTTTTAGTACGTCAAAATCTTTCAGATTCACGACGTAATCGTATAAAACGCTGGCTTGATATAGTTTTTGCAAGTGTAGCCCTTCTATGTGGTGCTCCTTTATTCCTTTTCCTTATTGCCTGCATTCGTTGTGGTAGTTCCGGCCCTGCCATATATAAACAAAAACGTATAGGGCAAGGTGGTAAACATATTTCTATTTATAAATTTAGAACCATGGTAAAAAATGCAGACAGTATTTTACATGAATATCTGCACAATAACCCTGCTTTGCGCGAAGAATGGGAAAAGGATAGAAAATTGCGTAATGATCCGCGCATTACAGCCATGGGGCATTTTTTGCGTAAAACAAGCCTAGACGAATTGCCCCAGCTCTTCAATGTACTACTAGGAACCATGAGCCTTGTGGGACCACGCCCCATAGTGGATGATGAAATTGAACGCTACGGCAACGTGTATCTTGATTATACAGATGTTAAGCCCGGTATTACAGGCTTATGGCAAATTTCTGGACGCAACAATACCACTTACGAACAGCGTGTTTCTTACGACCATTATTATGTGACACATTGGTCTGTATGGATGGATTTATGGATTTTAATGCGCACGATACCGGTGGCGCTGCGAGGGGAAGGCGCCTATTAGAGCGTGTTCAGCTGCACAATTCATTCTATCTAAGATTTTTTAAATATTTTAGGCTGTTGATAAGAAATAGATTTCTTATCAACAGCCTTTGTATTTTATTTCATGCCGCTGATATATTTAGCGAGCACTTTAACATCTTCTTCTGACATAGCTTGTAAAAGCTGTGTCATTTTTCCTTTATTTCCTGCTCTAAAAGCTTGCATTTTTGATAAAAGATAGCCTTCATCCTTACCGGCAAGATTTTTATTGCCGGCACTATGACAGCTTGCGCAAGAGGTATAAAGTTGCTTACCTTTGCTTTCATCTGCAAAACTTGCTCCTGACAGGGTAAAAACTGTAAGACCTACAAAAACTCCCAAAACGCTTAAACATTTACAAGTCTTTTTCATAAAAACTCCAGTTTTTAAAATTAGGTACAGAAAAATAGAAGACATGACAGAATTGCCATAATTCATAGTAGCGATATACGTTTTTAAGGTCAAGCCTAGCAATAATGAGTCAATGCGACCAAAAATCAAGAATAGGCGAAGCCTTACTTCACGGTAAGCGTTTATTTTTCGTGTTTTCTCCTCTGAATACTTGATTTGAGACTTTGAGCAGGATAATTTTTTTTACATTGGCACAGTATCTGCTTATATAAATATAAGGATTTTTAAGTAGGAAAAATTTTCCGCTTATATATATCATGATGATTCTGCACATTGCTTGCTAGTTGCAAGAGGCAAGAATCAAAGCACCGTACACTTATCCCTCAGGGTATGAATAACGTACGGTAAATAAAAGAGGAAGTCGTATGCTAAGTGCTCTTTATATCGGTGCCACAGGCATGAAAAGCTTATCAGAAGGCATGAATGTTGTTTCTAACAACTTAGCCAATGTCAGTACCATTGGTTATAAACAACAAAACATTCAGTTTTCAGATTTAATTTATACTGAACAAGGCATGACAGGAAACTCTTGGGGCGCTCAAGAAGATTCTTATGTGGCTCTGGGGCAGTTGGGAAAGGGCGTACAAATAGATACTGTGCGCACTATTTTCACACAAGGCACTGTGGAAGATGGCAGCTCCATAACAGACATGGCTTTGGTTGGTGACGGCTTTTTTCAAGTAACTGGCCTTGACGGTGAAACTATGTATACCCGTGCGGGCAACTTTCGCTTTGATGAGCAAGGCTTTGTGACTTTGCCTGCGGGGGAAACCTTAAATGGTTACGCCATTGACGAGCAAGGGAATCAAGGCGAGTTAGGTGCCATTCAAATTGACCCTACCTCAACCATTCCCGGTAAAGCCACCACTACTGCATCGTTGGGCTTTAACTTGGGAGAAGTAGAAGATTCCCACGGCACAGCGAGCAGCACTCCCTATTTTAATATGGTGCAAGCCTATGATGGTACAAATCAGCCTCCTTTATCCAGTTTACAATACAGTTACGCACAAGGCGTGCGTATTTACGATGCCAATGGCGAAGCACAAACATTAAATCTTTATGTAGACGGCACTCCTGATACAGACCCCAATAAAATTATGGAGTTTATGATAGCCTCTGAAGCCACGGCGGAAAATCCGGAAGGACAAGCCCTGCTCACAGGTACCATGACTTTTAACTCTGAGGGGGAAATTATTGATATTTCAACATTTTCACTCTCAGGTGGCGATAGCAAAGATTTAGCCAATTGGGTACCATCTGAAACACAAGACGGAGTACCTGTACTCAATTATAATGGACAAAGCGTGGCTATAGATTTTGGTTTACGTGGCGGGGCTGTACAAGGCGCCGCAGCCACTGCCGCTGATGTAGGTACAGATAGCAGCCTCTTAGGTACCGTAGGTACAGACATAAGCCGCGTGGGAACAGCCACCACTGCCTATGATGGTTACAATTCAATGCATAGTAATATACAAGATGGCTATGCAGAAGGGCAGCTCACTGATATCGACATTACCACCGACGGTACTATAGTTGGCTACTACAGCAATGAACAAATCAGAGATTTATACGAAATTCCCGTGGCTCGCTTTACAAGCAATGATGGCTTGCGCCGTGAAGGCGGCAATATGTACACTGCCACAGCAGATGCAGGAATCATGACTCTTGGTCAAGCAAGTTCAGAAAATTTTGCCAGCATTTATTCTCTTAAGATAGAAGGCTCCAATGTGGACATGTCTACAGAAATGGTCAATATGATTGTGACACAAAGAGGATTTCAAAGTAACAGCAAGGTGGTGACCACAGCAGACACCATGTTGCAAAAAGCTATAGAGCTTAAGCGAAGCTAAACTTTATAGCCAAGGGCAAAACTTCAAAGCCCCTACATGATATTCTTGGCCCTTTTCCTGATCATACAGGCAAAGGGCTTTTTCTATATGAACATCTGTTGTTGCGTTTTTACGCGCCCCCACAAGCACCCATTGCGCTTTTTTTTGTGGTCTGCTGTGTATAGGCAAAAGACTGCGAATACCAAAAGCATGCTCTTCTAACGTACGCAATATATAAGGCATATGCTGTGCGGTATAAATACAGAAAAAATATCCGTGATGCCGCAATAGGCTCTGTGCCGCTTTGCAAAAAACACCCAAAGTCTCTGGACCTTGGCGTAAGGCTAATTCGCGCTCTTTGTCTTGCCCCCGTCGCCCTGTTTGCTCCGCATAGTAAGGCGGATTCGCAACTACGCAACTAACCGGTAAAAAGGAATATTCTTGTTGTAAAGCAAGCAGCGATGCCCGTTTTTGCAAATCCATACACTTATACTGCAGTCGGCTTTCTAAAGCAGATGATTGTATGTTTTTCTTAGCATGGTCTATGGCTTTTTCTTGAATATCAAGTCCAAGACCTTGTGCTTGAGGCCATGCTTTCGCCAAAAGCTCTGCTATCATCCCCTTTCCTGTGCCTAACTCCACAAAACCCTCACACGTTGGAAGGTGCTTTATGACATAGGCTGCCAATAAAAGTGCGTCTGTACCGCTGTTAAATCCACTGTTTTTCATAAAAATTGTAGTTTTTTTGTAATTTATCCATTTATGAATTATTGGAAAATTCTCAACTAAAACAATATATAGGCATATTTTAAGCTATTTTTTCAAAAGGTACATATTTTTTTGCAAAATTATAAAATTTTGTTCAGAAGAGTTTGAGGAAATATTGACAAGCGAGTTTTGTTTATATATAAACAAATATTATTATATACACTATATAGAGGTACAAATGTCATTCAGCACACATATCACACACATAAAAAGTCTTTGCCAAGTGCTTAAAGCAAAAAACAGATTATCACCTGTGGAAAGTTATTTATGCCAAATGCTTGAGCATATAGACATATACAATTTACATTTTGAGCAATCTGTCAGTGCAGAAAGTCCATTTTATGCTGAATTTTTCAAAACCTTACAAACAGCAAAAGACGATAATTATTTTAACTTGTTAGAATGTCTCATCGTTTTTTGCCGTGAAAGACAATTGCAAAGCCAAGTAAAAAAAGAGGTGATGCCATTTTCAGAATTTGAAGAAAACCTTCTTACTTTTTATGAGCAAAGCCATCATTGGCATACAGAAGATGAAACGTTATTACACCATTGGTATGTGGTGGAATTACCCAAAAAATATGGCTTGTTATAGAAAATACTGATTAAAACAAATTATATATACTTACTTGCCATGGTAATAGTTAAAGCAATTTATCATTTTTCTTTCGCATAACCCAAAGGCTTTGCAATACCACCGAAAGAATAATACATGTAAGGCCCACGTAAAAAGAAATATTTAATTCCCTTGCTTCTCCTAGAAAAGCGATGGCAATGGCAATGCTGTAAACAGGTTCTAAATTATAGCTCAAATTCACGGTAAAAGCTGAGATATGTTGCAAGCTTTTAATAAGTAAAGTGCTCATTCCGATGGTGCAAAATACTGCTAAAATAAGTAGCATGATGGTATCTTGCATTGAGGGAATGATTTTTGTAATTTCAAAATAATCAAGATAGAATGGCATAATAAGCGTGAGAAAAAGTACTCCGCCACCCATTTGATGCAACAGGGTAGTTTCTGAGCTGTAGTTCTGACATAACCTACGAATGCCAATGGTATAAAAGGCGCAAAACAAAGCAGCAATAATACCCACTATAATACCCACGCGATAACGCACATCAAAAGAAAAAATAAGACATACCCCAAACACCGTGAGTATGCTATATATGAATTCTCTTGCAGAAAACCGTGTACGCATGAATATCGGCTCTAAAAGCGCCGTGAAAAAACCTACCAAAGAAAAGCACACCACACCAATGGAAACATTGGAAAGCTTTATGCTTGCATAGAAAAAAAGCCAGTGTAGGGCTATAAGCACACCGGTAAAACCAATTTTACAAAAATCTTTCCACGATATTTTCTCTAACTTTCCCGTACAGAGAAGGTACACACCAAAAATCGCAAAAGTGAAAAACATGCGATACCATACAAGCAATCCTTCACCCATGCTAATAAGCTTGCCTAATATGCCGGTAAAACCTGCAAGAATAATAGAAATATGAAGTTGAACAAAGGCTTTGTTAGTAGTAGAGAGCATAGATTACCTATCTTTTTCAAGCAGTGGGTAGGGGCGGGTACTGTCTTTAAGGGGCTGTCTGTTTTCGTCTAAAATGACCAGAGAATGTAAAATTTCGTTGTGTTCGAGGCATTGCCCTATTGTTGCCACCACAGCAAAGTTCTTACTTTGCATAGTTACACGCGCTTTTCCCGAAATTTTTTCCAAAATATGCATATCAAAAGTTACACCATTGTCTATGTTTTTTGCATGAGCCCCTTTGAGGTTTTGATAAAAACCGATGACAAATTCTCGAAAAGGGGTGTCTTGGTGCGGTGCCACAAGCACACTAAAGGCACAGGTTGCTTGGGGTGCTGTAAAAACATACGTATTTACATCTTGCGATATTTGCCATGTATCAGGTATGGTCATACTAAAATTTTCAAAATTTTTAGCCCATACAACAGAAGGAAAACAAAGGTTGAGGCAAAATAAAGACAACAAAAAAAGATTGCGCCCTCGGCATAAAGTTTTTTTCATAAGCATACTCAATCAGAGTTTATTTTTCTGGGCTTAGGGGGGTTCATAGCTTCAGACCAAAGGGTGCTTGCCAATTGGCGCAATTTATATTTCTGCACCTTACCACTGCCTGTTAAGGGAAATTCTTCTACTGTGCAGATATGACGCGGAACTTTAAACCAAGATATTTTTCCTCGGCAAAAATAGCGCACATCTTCAGGCAACACTTCATGGCCTGGTTTAGCAATAATAAAAGCCCCCACTTCTTCACCATATTTATAACTGGGCACAGCCACCACTTGCACGTCTAAGATACTTTCCATACCCATAAGATATTCTTCAATTTCTTTTGGATAGATATTTTCTCCGCCGCGTATAATCATATCTTTTTTACGTCCGGTAATAATTACATAGCCATTTTCATCCATGGAGCCTAAATCTCCGGTGTGCAACCAGCCATCGGAATTTATGACAGCGGCGCTTTCTTCCGGCATATTGTAATAGCCTTTCATAACGTTGTAACCACGGCAAACAATTTCCCCCGATTCATTGGGGGCACACTGCTTACCCGTTTTACAATTGATGACCTTTACCTCAATGCCGGGCATGGCGCAACCTACCGTAGAGCAACGCAAAGCTAAGGAATCTGTTACATCTGATTGCGTAATAACAGGAGAAGCCTCAGTAAGCCCATAACATATGGTAATATTGGTCAGATGCATTTTTTCCGTAACACGTTGCATCAATGGTTCTGGGCAAACTGAGCCTGCCATGACACCAGTGCGCAAACTCGACATATCGAACCGCTCAAACATTTTATGTTCTAAGGCGGCAATAAACATGGTGGGTACGCCATACACCGCAGTGCAGCGCTCGCTATCTATGGCTTCAAGCATGTGCAATGCTTGAAATTGCTCTAAAATAACCATGGTTGTTCCGTGATTGACACAAGCAATAGTGCCAAGCACACAGCCAAAACAATGAAAAAGCGGTACAGGTAGGCAAAGGCGATCTTTCTCTGTAAAACCTTGATGGCGACCAATCCAATAGCCATTAAGTCCTACGCCCACATGGGTGAGCATAACCCCTTTAGGAAAGCCTGTGGTACCGGAGGTATATTGCATATTTATAACATCCCAAGGGTTTAAGGATGCTTGCCGCGCCACATAGTCTTCTTGACTTACTGTGTCAGCCAGTGCGCGTAATTCTGGAATAGATATCATGCCACGATGTTTTTCATGACCAAGAAAAAATATACGCCGTAAGTGCGGAAAGGTACTGTTGTTGAACTGTTTATCATCCTGCGATTTAAGCTCAGGCGAAATTTCATAGAAAGTTTTTACAAAGTCATGATCGCGTTGACCATCCATGATGAAAAGATTTTCACATTCAGAATGCTGTAACAAGTAACGTAATTCATGTTCGCGATAGTTGGTATTAACGGTAATTAAAATGGCACCAATTTTAGCTGTGGCAAATTGCAACGCTACCCAATAGGGTACATTGCTTGCCCATATGGCTATTTTTTCGGATTTTTTAACACCTAAAGCCATAAGCCCCTTAGCGAGTTCGTCCACCGTTTGACCAAATTCTTGCCACGTTTGACGATAGTCTTGATCTACATAGACGATAGCTTCATTCTGAGGAAAACGAGCCACGGTATCATCGAGTATTTGCCCTAAAGTAAGTTCACGCAAGACAAATTGTGCATGTCTTTCAATCACTTTGTTCTTCATTGCATCTCCTTACATACCATTTCTATTAGGTTATACCATAATCATTATTCTATTTTTATACCTGCTAATAGAGCTTAAAGATTATAAAAAGTATACCTGTAAAAAATTTTAAAGCAGCGTAAAAGCTTGTATACAATAGCTTACGCAAAACCTCCATTAATAATCCAAGTAGATGTATTATCAAGATTTTACCTTTTAATCAAGGTTAAAAATAGCAAAAACTCAAGGAATACAAGCTCCTCACAATCTATCGGCCTTTGAAATATTGGTGCAAAGAAAGAAAAATTTTGTTACCCTATGTCCATGAGCATAAAACAATTTTCTTTCATACGCCGCCATATACTGGCCGCAGGACAAGTGCAAGGTGTCGGCTTTCGCCCATTTATTTATAAGCTTGCCATACAAAATGATTTGTGTGGCTTTGTGTGTAATACTTCAGAAGGGGTTTGCATTGAAATTCAGGGGCAAGAAAATAATGTACAGGCTTTTCTTGAGGCCATGCCAAAATCTTTGCCTCCTTTGGCGGAACTCACTTCCCTTTCTGTACATGAAATACCGCCTGTGACTCATGAAAAAGCCTTTAGCATTGTACAAAGTGCTGGTAACGGAGGACATAAGGTGCTTATTAGCCCGGATATGAGCCTTTGCCAACAATGTGAACAAGATATGGAAGATATAAACAATATTCGTCATGCATATGCCTTTACCAATTGTACCAATTGTGGCCCTCGGTACACCATAACTAAGAGTATTCCTTATGATAGAGCCACCACATCCATGCATTGTTTTCCCCTTTGTACTTTGTGTCAAAATGAATATGATAATCCACTCAATAGGCGCTTTCATGCTCAGCCCAATGCCTGCCCCCTATGTGGGCCTTGCGTATGGTCTGTTCCTGCAGCGTATGTTCACGAGGCAAAAAAAACTTCTTTGGCTGATAATATATCTGGGCAGGCAGCTTTAAGGCATGTGGCGCAAGCATTACTTAAGGGAAGCATTATCGCCATGAAAGGGCTTGGGGGTTTTCATTTAGCATGCTCCGCCCTAGATGAAAACGCTATTATGCGCCTACGTCAACGTAAACAGCGACCTCATAAACCCTTGGCTGTGATGGTAGAGGATATGGCCACAGCCCGTCTCTTAGCGCATATTTCTCCGCAAGAAGAAAGCTTGCTCAGCGGCGTGCAAAAACCCATAGTGCTTTGTCAACGTAAAGACACATTACCGGATATTTTAGCACCAGATACCGACACCATTGGTCTTGTTTTAGCCTACACCCCCCTACATAAAGCTTTATTTATGCATTTGCGGCAAATAACGCATACTCCTTTAGCCTTGGTTATGACTTCAGGCAATGCAGCAGGAGAACCCATTTGTCTTGGCAATAGGGAAGCCTTATCAAGGCTTTCTTCCATGGTAGACATGTTTTTATTACACAATCGTGATATTTTAGTGCGCAACGATGACTCTGTATGTGCTGTATTTGCAAAAGAAACGACAAGCGAAAATCCACAAACTCATACAATTTTCTTGCGTCGAGCCAGAGGCTACGTGCCAAAGGCTATTTCTTTAGTAAAAGAAGCACAAAAAAAAACCTTTGCCTCAGTGCTAGGCATGGGAGCCCAATTAAAAAATACTGTATGTTTAAGTCGAGGAGATACCGCCTTTGTCAGCCAACATATTGGAGATATGCACTCTGTTCATACCCTTGCTTTTCAAAGAGAAGTTGTGACATATTTACAAATGCTTTTGCAAGTGCGCCCTGACGCCGTAGTGCACGATTTACATCCCGATTTTTTAAGCACTCATGCGGCTAAAGAATATGCCGCACAATGGAATGTACCTTGTTATGCCTTACAGCATCACTATGCGCATGCTTATGCCGTATTGGCAGAGCATATGAGCCAAGAACCTTGCTTAGCTCTGTGTCTGGACGGAACAGGCTATGGAGACGATGGCACTATTTGGGGCGGTGAGTTACTGTATATTCACGGAAAGCAAAAGCAACGTATGGGGCGCTTATCCCCCTTTGCCCTTATGGGGGGAGAGCAAGCCATCAAAGAGCCTTGGCGTCTAGCCCTAACATTAGCCCAAGGCACGGAACTCGAAGAAGAATTAAGCCAGCAGCAACCACAAGGAGCCATGCTTTTAGAATTGCTGAATAAAAAATTCCCTGCTCCCATGACTTCATCAGCTGGACGGCTTTTTGATGCGGTTTCAGCCGGCCTTAGCCTTTGCCAGCATATAAGTTATGAAGGGCAAGCTGCCATAGTATTAGAACAAGCTCAAAAACATGTACCACATACAAAATTGCCACATTCCCCACATCTTATATCCTTCAAAGATGGCCTTTGGGAAATTTCCAGTACTGAATTATTTAAACTTAGTCTGCAACTAGCACAAAAAAAAGGTATTTCCGCAGCAGCTCATGCCTTTCACGCGCATTTTTCCTCGGCATTTTTGCATATAACTCAATGCGCCGCTACTACTATGGGGGTACAAAATGTGCTTTTATGTGGAGGGGTATTGCAAAATGCCACCATATATGCCCTTCTTACTGAAGGATTACAAAAGGCAGGCTTTAAAGTATTACTTCCCAAAAATATGCCCTCTAATGATGGAGCGATTTCTTTAGGTCAAGTATATTATGGGCTTATACAAAGCAGCGATTAGTTACTTATTGAAGGGGGTCTGGGGGAAACTTTTTGGCGTTAGCAAAAGTTTCCCCCAGAAAAAAATTCATAAGTCTTTCCCTAAATCTTTATTTGCCAAAAGCTTTCGTATAGGCAAAACCGGAAACGCCAAAGCCTTGCTTGGGTGCATTTGCAGGAGCCTTAGGAGTTGGCTTTGCTGTGCCCTCCGCAACGGGCGCTTCAGAGGCTTTGGGGGCTACAGAAGCAGGCTGCACTGGTGCCATTGTGGGTGATGCGGCAAAAGGTATGGCAGCAGCTTTATCGCTTTGTGACGCATTATTTTGTAGTGCTTCTGGTGCCTGCTGTGTCTGTTGCAATTGTGTCGTTTGCTGTAAGACTTGTTGCGCTATTTCTTGAGCTACAGGCGTTGCGGGTGCTTGCGGTGTTGCGGAAGTAGGCACCGCAGAGGGAGCTGTTCCCACAGCGGATCTGGAGGCTTGCATGGCAGGAGGCACATTTGTCATGGCATTTTGTACACCATAAGCATTGCGGGCTTGCATTCTACCAAGACCTGTGGGGGCAGTGGTGTTTTGTATTTGCACCGCAGCTCTTTGATTTACAGAGGCATCCACATTTAACCTTGCAGAAATTTGCGCAGAGGCTCTTCTTGCTTCCGGTGTTTCAATGATTTCTGCATACGCAGAGCGCAAACCAGATAAAATGCTTACCACATTATCTAATTGCTCCACATTCATTTTTAAATTTGCTTGTAAAAGCCTTGTGGTACAGAGAAAGTATAAGTTATTCAAATTTTCAGCTAAAGTACCACCTTTTTCAAGATTCAATGTATTGGTAAGTTCATTTAAAATATCAATAACCTTTGAAATCAAAATACCTTTACCGGCATAGTCTTTAGCAAGCATTTTTTCACGTGCCTGCTGTAAAAAACGTAAAGCACCGTCATAAAGCAAAAGTAGAAGTTGCCCTTGGTCAGTGGTATTTACCTTGGTCTGAAAATAGGCCTGTGCTGCCTTGTTCATAATATCCTCTGCAATTTTATATGTATTATCTGCAATACTTGCGTAATTACTTTATCATTTCGGTAACAAAGCTACAGCCTTAACCTAGCTGTGCTAATTGGTTCGTCAATATTGCCATATTACCATTATAATCGCCAAGTAAGGTGTCAAGACGAGCAAATTTCAACTTTTCTGTAGTTTCCCAGCGTTCTAGGCGTTCTAATTCGCTGCTAATTTGTTCGTCATAGCTTCTAATTTGTTCGGCATAACTTTCCTTGGCAATCATTAAAGCGCCATTTTCGTTGCCAAGACTTGGGTCGCTAGCAGTGGGAGCCACATATTTTAGTTCCGCCATAAAAAAGTCTACCATTTGATTGACCTTTCCCTGCTGAACAGAAACACTACCCGTATAAGAACCTTGCGTCAAATTATCAATGACAATGGACATACCCGAAGCATCGCCAGCACTGGCCACAGAAAAAGTATTGGGCTGCGTATCACTGGCGGAAGCAGCTACGCCATTAATCATGACATTATAAGCATTACCATCCATATCAACATCATAACTTACATCATAAGTACCTGGTTCTGTTAAACCAGTAATATGATTCGCATAGCGAAAGTTTGGTGAAGAGGAGGTACCCACACCATCACTGGAAAAGAAGTCAATGACATCTTCTAAGTGATTTTCTATGGCATCATCAAAAAGAGATTGGTCGAAAGCTTGAATCTCTGTGGTGGTGCCGTGCGGTGCAATGCTAAAAAGTCCGTAATCTTCCGAATCTAAATCAGAAGAAACTTTAATGCCCATCAAAGCCAAGCTAGAAATAAAATCTCCGGAAAAAATATCATCTGCCGACATGGGCTGAAATCCCGGAGGATAATTACCCATATTATCTTTTAAACGACTGGCAAAAGCTTGTACGCTATAGTCCCCTGTAAGAGCAGCGCCGTCTGTGGTATCCATACCTGCATTGCCATATTCATCGTAAGTGGGAGATACATCTTCGGTAATAGCCGTTAAGTCTTGTATTTTCTTCAATACGGAGTTTACTGCATCTAGCACCGTTTGAATATTATCTTTTACTGAATCGGTATCTGAAGCAATAGTAATTTGTGCTGTACCTGTATTACGCAATGTGAGGGTTACCCCTTCCAAAACGTCACTCACTTCATTAGTGCTAGATGTTAAGTCTTGTGGCCAATTGTCCACTTTAAAAATGGCATCTTGCGAAGCTTGAATAGCCCAAACATCAGAACTGGTGGCGCCGCCATTTAAGCCCACAGAAGCCGGAACACCCGTGACACTTGCCACATTATTTAAGGTGAGCTTGCCGTCGGCTTCTTCTGTAAAACTTATACCTGCGCCTGTAAGCACCTCACGTAATGTTTGATCGTTGGTTACATCCACTTCTTGGGTGCTGCCATCAGTCATGGTAAAGGTAAACTTCGTACTTTGTGGTACTATGCCACTTTGTACAGGTGATGCTGTATCAATAGCTTGCGTATAGCTAGGCCATGTGGTGGTGGCTTCAATGCGGCCTGTATCTGTGCTTATAAAATCATCCACATTGCTTATGCCCGCAATGCTGATGGCATATTGCCCTGAAGTAGGCCCAGTAACCGATACCGCATGCCCTTGAGCTTGCAGTTCATCCAACACACCTTGCATGGTGTGATTAGCTGGCATAGCAATGGTTAGGTCTGCCCCTGTGGCATCCTTAAATGTATAGGAAGCAGCATCTGCAACGGGAGCAGCCAAATCTCCATTATAGCCAAAAACAACAGATTCTGTGATGGCAGATACACCAGCAGAAGCGCCTTGAACAGCCGTATAAAAATCATCAAAATTACTTAAACCCTCAATGGCTATGCCCGTGGGATTTGCTGGGTCAGCAGGCGTTGTAACGACAGTTTTGTAGCCATTGGCATTGATGGCATCAAGCACGCTCTGAATAGTGTGCTCTGTAGTTATATTAACAGTAAAAGAACCGCCTGCATCATTAACAAATGTGTATTCTTGAGCTGGTAAAAGAGAAAAAGGCCCTTGAGCACTAAAAGCTTCCAAAGTACTTACGGAAGGGGTACTTATCTCTGTACCTAAAAAGGCGTCTGCATTGGTAATGCCGCTTAAGTCAACGGTGGTGTTGCCACCTTCTTCTTTAGCACTGACCTTATAACCCATACCATTAAGAACATTCAAAATATCATGCTGTGTGTGGTCACCGCTCATGGACACATTTACCGACTCATTATCAGCATTAGTAAATATGTAATTGGCAGCACCCAAAATTAAACGATCTGTCAAGGTACCGGGAACAGTAAAAGAAGTGGTAGGCGTTACCTTAGACTCTGTGCTGCTCTCAATCGGGGGCTCACCCGCCACAGGATTGGGGGCAAATGTTGTTGTTTCTAAAGATCGAAGATCATTAATAACCATTTTTCCAGTGCTATCGATAGAGGCTGTACCAGGCTTACCTTCATTAATAGCGTCTACAATATCTTGCTGTGAGGCATCGCCTGCTACATCGCGAGTAGTAAAAGAACTACCATCATTAAATGTCAATGTGTACTGATACGTATTTACACTTTGGCCGTCATTGAGGGCTTTATCTAAATCTACAGAAGCAGAGGACTGCCATGACCCAGATGAACCGCTCATACCTAAAAGATTAGAGGGCAAAATTTGCAGGTCAGCACCAGCACCGGAATCTTTACCTGCAATTTGGAAGGTATAGCCGTCTGCCGTTTTAATCATGCTCATTTTCACGCCAGGATTTGCCTTGTCTTCATTAAGCATATTGGCAAAACCTTCCAGCGTAGTGCCTGGAGGCACAGCTAAAGTTCGCTCGGTTCCCATGTAAGTATAGGTAAAGTTTTGCGGCGTACTCGTAGTATTGATGACGGTGGTTTTTTCGTCAAAGTTATGTGTACTGGCCCAGATAGCATTACTAGCCAATTGTTTTACTTCAATTTTATGAGTACCATCCACAGCTTCGGCGTCAGCTTTTACGCCTAAAGTGGCTTCATCGCTACTGGCAGCAATTTTAGTAAGAAATTTTGAAGGGCTATTTAAATTTCCCAAAGCTTCTTGTGCTTCGGCAATAGTATCCAAAAGTTCTTGATATGCTTCATAACTTTCATTGGCAACCTCACGAGAGTCTTCTAAAGAATAAAGGCGAATAGATTCGACCTCTTTTAACTGTTCAATCATAGCAGTGAAATCGGTACCGCTACCAATGCCGGAAAAAGATATGCCGCCTGATATACTATTTGACATATGACTACCCTCATGTGGAAAAATTTGCCGCTTGTATTACATAAAACTTCAGCAATAAATGTAATGCAAAAAACGTGCTCAAATACCAAAAAGACATAGAGTAAAAAACTCTCTCTTAGGAAATACTATCGGTCAAAGTAATAAAAACTTAAGAAAAATAAGCCCAAAATACAACGAAAGCCTGTCCACTTGTATTCCTGTAACAAGTCGTAAAAAAAGCGCAACTAAAGAGCACTTTTTCAGCCTATTGAAAAAGTTGCATTATATGTATTTTATTTATATAAGGTATAGAAAAATTTAAAAAATGCTTATTTTGTAAATTTTACCGCACCTTATTAAAACTATACAAAAAGAGATCTTTCTTCGCGCACAAGGCCTTGCGCTAAGGCTTTATCATCCACGGTATAGGTGCCATCTTGTACTTGCGCCCGTAACTGAGAAACTTTTTCAGTACGCTCTGAATCACTAACACCTTCTTGCATGGCAACACGATTGGCTTCTGCCAATAGTTTTGCATCACTAGAAAACTGCACACTATCACCCTTGGGCACTATTAACAAAGCTTCCTTTTCTGCTTGTGCTGTTTTTTCGTGAGAATTTTGTACATTTTGTGTACTACCGTCGTTACCGTGTTGATATATATACATAGGTTTTGTTTGAGAAGAAACTTGCATAAATGCTCCATATTATTTATATAAATATTTTTATTATAATGTATTATTTTGTTGTGGGCATGTATCAGCATGCCAAAGTAAAAACTGTTGTTTTAAAACAAACAACTCTTAAGCCACTAAACGGTGCTTTTTTCCACTGTTTTCAAAACAATTTCCCAAAGCTTATATAGGGCATCTCTATTTTCTTTATCCCCAAAAGGTATGGGCTTACCATTACCTTCTTCCGGCACATGCAAAAGACGCAAGTGCTCCTCAGACAAAGGCCCTGGGGTAGGGTATTGCAATAAAATTTGTGTACCTAAAGCTCTTCCAAGCTGTTGTACAATATCTTCTACCATAGGATTTTCAGAACCTGTAGAAAGCATAGATTCGTAGAGCTCGCGTGCTACTTGTTGCACAACGCGCTTACGATGTTCTTGAGGAGTTGGGGTAGGAGGGGTATCTTCTTCTTCTGCTTCCAACAGCTGTTGGCGGCGATGACGCGCAAGGCGCCTCGCTGTCATTAGTTGCAACTCGTAATGTTGCAACATCAACCGTGTTTGCAAGTTTTGATGTGCTATCATAGCTATTCCCTCAACAATAATCATCGGTAAAAATTTTAAATTCTTTAGAGATAGTCATATTTTTTTTTAAAATTTTTACCTTTTAAAACTAATACTTTATCATAACCAGCGCCAAGCATAATACCTTTCTAGTATTTTTGCAGGCACGGTGACTATAAGACTAATAAGTACATATAATACAGCTACTAATACCCATAATTCTAAAGAAAGAAACGTTTCTGCTATAATCAATTGCGCTTGCATGGTTATATCTGGCAAAGCAATGGCACTTACCAAAGCAGAATCTTTAATAAGTGAAACTGTTTGTCCTGTAAGTGGAGGCAAAATACGACGTAAAGCTTGAGGGAGAACCACATATCTAAATATTTGTGGTGTGGAAAAACCAGAAGAATAGGCTGCATCCCATTGGCCTTTAGGTATAGAGTTTATGCCCGCACGAAAAATTTCTGCCATATAAGCCCCTTCAAAAAGGGCTAGTGTCCACACAGCTGCAAAAAAGGGGCTCAAATTAAAAACAGGCGCCACGACAAAATACATGACAAACAATTGAATAAGTAAGGGCGTATTTCGTACTAGCCCCACATAGCCAGCAGCCAATACCTGTCCCACATAGGATGGAATGCCGCGCAAAATTGCCGTTCCAAGCCCTAGAATTGTGGCTAAAATTAAACTTGCGCCCACTATGCGCAAGCTAAGCCACAAACCCTCTATAAGAGGGCCAATAATCCATTCCCCTTGACGGTAGCGCAACACATGATGCCACGCTCTTCGCCATTGCCAATGGTAAAGACCATCATCTAAACTTAAAATCCACCAGACAAAAATACAAAATACAAAAAGAAATCCTGAATTTGTACGAAAAAAAAGCCCTAATTGACGCATTTTAGCCTGTGATATTTTCATAATCATAGGATGCGCAAATATGGACGCAGATGTCAAGTGAAGAAAGAAAAATTTTCAAGATTAAAAAATTCTGCGGCCTGCACAATGCAGGCCGCAATGCTTAAGAGGAGGCTTTAAGCAAAAGGAAGGAAGGTACTTTTCTTATAGCAATTAACATACCAATTTGTCAAAAGGAAAATATTTTTCTTAAACACCCTTATTTACACAAAAAAAGGAAAATCATTTTTTATAACTACCTCTAAAAAAGTAAAAAAAATTAAACCTAATTTTTTAATTTGGGTTTACTAGGGCATTTCTCCAAATAAAAATTTTACACACTTCCCTTTTTAACATTCTACATTTGAAATCCTAAATGAAACATATAAAAACCCATAGCCAACAAAGCTAAAGCAAGAAGCATGGTTAAAGTTTTACTTATGCGCCCGTATTTTTCACTTTGGGAAAGTTTTTGTACAAAACCCACAGATGTACCCGCTATAACCGCAAGTATACCATGCCCTAAAGAATATAATAAGAATAGCAAAATGCCAAAAGCAAGACTGCCCTTACCCGCAACAATAGCAATGAGTGCAATGAGAACTGGCGTAGAGCAAGGTGAAGAAAAAATACCACCCAATATGCCAGCCAAAAAAGCGCCTACAAAACCTTTTTTTGTGCTTTTACTTAATAAATGGCTTGAGGGTATAAATTGATAAATACCTAACATTTGCAACACCATAAGCATCATTAATGTGCCTAAAACAAAATACCACCAAGAAGCAGTAGTACCTATAAGCTCACCAGCTAGTGAAGCTAAAATTCCAAATAATGTAAAGGTTAAAGCACTGCCCAAAGCAAAAGTAAGGGAGAGCATGAAAGCTTTTTGCGTATTGCGTTCTTGCGTTGCGCTTTGCGTTCCACCCACATAGCCCACTATAAGAGGAACACTGGATAAAGAGCAAGGAGTAAAGGAAGTTAACACCCCTGCCAAGAAAGCAGCCAAAGGTGCAAACCATGTAACATTTTGTAAAAGTTGCGATAACTGTGACAGTAATGCATCCATCCTATACACCTAGTTCTTTCAAAATATGGCGCATCTGCTCTTCGCTTAATCCCCCCTGATGCACAGTAAAGAGATGTTCATTGGTTTCTTTATGTGCATACATGGTGAATTTCATATTTTTGGCATCCTTTGGTACATAGGGTGTGCCATCGGCATTAAAAATGAGCTGTGTGGGAATAACTTGCACAGGAAATCCTTCAGCAGCCTGAGGATTTTTCCATACATCCACAAATTTTATTAAAGCCTTATTTTGCATTTCAATATTAAGTTTAACCAAGAGGGGAGCCATCTCTTTACATGGAATACAAGAATCTGCCCCAAAATCTATAATTATGGGGACGTTCATTTTTTTTAAAGCACTAAGATCAAGTTTTGTAGCTATAAGCCCAAATTCACTATTATGAGAAGATGCTAAATGTACAGAGCTATCTTCTTTGTTTTTTTGCATAAACCATAGGCCACCGATTCCCAAAATCATACAAAGGGGAACAATAATTTTAAGCAATTTTTGTGACATGTTTTTTTATCCTTGTATTAAGCCTCCTGACTCATTCGAGGGACGGAGTGCTGAAAAATGTTATTTTTTACCTACTACCCACTTTACTCATCAGACGCTTCTTGCACCTGAGTTATTTCCAATAAGAGAGCCTTGGCAAGAGAGCAGCCTTCCTGACTAATTTTATAATGTGTCCATTTACCCACTGATCTACTCACTACCAATTGAGACTGACATAAAATTTTCATATGGTAGGATAAAGAAGATTGCCCAATATCTAATTCTTGCGAAATATTGCATGCGCATTGTTCGCCGTGACGCAATAATTCTAAAATAGCAATGCGATTTTCATCGCAAAGTGCTTTGAATACCCTTGCTTTATCTTTATGCTCCATATAATTTCCTCATATCAAAATTTTTTGTTGTTTAAATCTCATATCAAAAAATGTCAATATGTGAAAATGTTCCAGACACAAGAGGCGCATTTTTATTTAAAAAATTTCAAAAGAAAAAAGCCTTTGCCTTTTATATATTTTTGCCTAAAATGCCTAGGCAAAAGGGGCACTTTATAGCAGTCTATTGCTAAGTGTCGGCTGCGTAATCAAAGAAGATGATTATCACAGTGTATACATATAACATACTACTTATATTGATCTATTCTTTGATATTTCACATATTTTAAACAAAAGCGCAAATTTGCGTTTTTCCAGAGAAACAACGCTTTTTAACGCTTCCTTTGTATGTCACAGACATCAAAGAACAACATTACAGGAAATACTATGAATCTTTGCCCTTGCGGAACACAAAAAGACTATGAAAATTGTTGTAAGCCATATCACGATGGAGAAAAAGTACCTTCTGCCGAAGCCCTAGTTCGTGCACGTTATACAGCCTTTTCTTTACATAATTTTCAATTTATTATTGATACGACACACCCCATCTATAGGGACGAACTTGATGACAGCAATATTTCCGACAATATGGCTGGCATTATTTGGCATCAGTTACACATCAAAGAATGCGGACAAGAACCTGCTAAAGATGGCAAAGGTATGTTTGATACTGTAACTTTTTCTGCCATGTATGAAATTGACAAAAACGTCTACAGTCTTTCTGAAAAAAGTTATTTTCAAGAAGAAGATGGAAAATTATACTACCTTGAAGGCATATCACATCGCCCTGAAGGATATAAACGCCCAGAGCCAAAAATAGGGCGCAATGATCCTTGTTCTTGTGGTAGCGGTAAAAAATATAAAAAATGTTGTGGCTAGTAGGGAGTACCCATGGCACGGCCTCATGTTTTGCGTCAAATTAGGCGCTTTTGTTTAGATTGTCAGGGCAATGCCGCTACAGCAGTGAAAGCATGTTCTGATGAAAACTGTAGTTTATGGCCTTGGCGCTGTGAAGAAACAACGCAACAACGCATTGCGCAAATAGCTGTAGAAAACGCAACAGCTTTATCTTCTGATTCCTTGGCTTTATCAGAAAATGAAGAAAATAAAACACGACAAATAGAGCACAGTGCACGTATAACAACAAACATGGCCCAAAAAGCCTTGCGCATTATTCGGCGCCATTGTTTAGCCTGTGCCGGACATAGAAAAGATGTGCGTGTTTGCACAGCAAAAGAAGAGTGCCCTTTATGGTCATTACGGTTTGGAGTATACCCTGCCACCTATAAAAGGGTACGCGAACGAATAGCCAGAGGTAGACAGCGCAGTCTCTTTGATATGTAACTTTTCAGCATGCTCGCAATACATCTTTCTCAATATGGATGCGATATTGAGAAAGATGAAAGAACTCTCATTTTTTATCATAATAATATAAAGGAAAATATATGTCACAAAAGCACAGCTTACAATGGTCTCATGCCTTTATTGATAGAATGGAAAAAGTTACGCCTGTAAATAAAGCCGATAGTCTTGGGGCGCGGCTCAGCGAAGAATTAGCCACCTTGCCTTTTTTAACCATGACCTATCGAGAAGAATTGGAACAAGATATGGCCAAGGTTTTACCCCATTGCCAAAAATATGAACACATGTTGGTATTGGGCATCGGTGGTTCTGCTTTAGGCGCGCGTGCCTTACAAAAAGCTTTTATGCCAGGGCAAGATGGACCTAGCCATCAAGGCCCTTGGCTTTGGATTGCTGATAATGTGTGCCCTGCAACCTTTACTTCTTGGCTTGACAAATTACCTCCGGAAAAGACTATGATAGTGTGCATCAGTAAATCTGGTGGTACCATAGAAACATTATCGCAATATTTTCTTTGCTGCTCTTGGCTCAAAAAACATAGAGGACAAGAATGGACAAAGCAAATGGTGCTTATTACCGATAAACATAAAGGCTTTTTGCGCCAAGAAGTGCAAGAGCACGGCTTTTCCTCTCTCACAGTTCCGGACAATTTAGGCGGAAGATACTCTGCTCTTTCTGCTGTGGGCATGTTGCCGGCCGCTTATATGAATATGGATTGGAAAGGATTGTTAGATGGTGCAGCCTCGGTGGCGGCTCCCTTAGTAGCAAACCCACATAATATAGGGCAACACCCTGCCTATTCTTTGGCTACGTGGGCGCATGCCTTAGAGCAAAACAACTATTCTGAGATAATTTTCTTCTCTTATATTCCGCAATGGGCAACCTTTGGCCCATGGTTTGCGCAGCTTTGGGCAGAAAGCCTTGGCAAAGAAGGCAAAGGTACCATGCCCATAGCCGCTGTGGGAGCCACCGACCAGCATTCGGTGAACCAAATGTTTTTGGATGGGCCACGCAATAAAGCTTGTCTTTTTCTTGGTACAGATTCCTTACCCCAAGGACCAAAATTTACAGAAAAGCTTCCAGAATCGTGGCAGTGGTTGCAAGATAAATATTTTGGTGAACTTTTGCAGGCTGAAGCCTTAGGCACAGCCATGGCCTTAACACAGCATAAAGTGCCCATGGTACATATGCAAATGGCTAGCATTGATACAGCTGCCGCCGGCGCCCTTATGCTTTTATTAGAAGCCGCAACAGTATTCACCGGTTGGCTTATGGAAATCAATCCCTTAGATCAGCCTGCTGTGGAACTGGGCAAACGCTTGGCCAATGCCCGTTTAGGAGCACCTAATTTAACCAAAGAAAATGCAGATCTTGCTACCTATTTAGGTATACAAGAAAAAATTCAAAACTTTTAATTTTGTAAAAAATACGCCTAATTCATAAAGAGTAACAATACGGCACTCTACGAAGCTGTTGCATTGTTACTCTTTTACTCAAGCAGTTTTTTACAGTGAATGAACTCTTATATGACATACACACCACATAACCAAAAGCAGGAAATAAAAGATTTACCCCTTTCTTACGCTAGAAGATTGTCATGGTTTTCTTTTATCCTCATTCTTACTTCTTCCCTTGCGCTTTCCATTTTTATTGCCAATTCTGCCAGAAATAATTTACTCACCAAACATGAAGAATTTGCTGACTTGTTGGCACAAAATTTAAATCACCAAATATATCAAAGATTTACAGTGCCAACCGTTATTGCATATGGGCGTATTGCTTTAAAACAACCCATTCAATATGAAAGGTTAGACAAAGTAGTGCGCTCTGTTATGCACGGTCTTAAAATTCAACGTTTTCGCTTATATGACTTTGGCCGTGTGGTAGCCTATTCTACAGATAATGAAGACCTTGGGCGTAGTGGTTTAGCCCCTGCTGCCGTCAACGAAGCGCTAAAAGGAAAAACCAGTAAAGCAGAGCTTCTTACCAGCTTTCCTGTTTGGCAAGCCCCTTTCCGACTTCCTTTAGAGCCTGGTTCTTTTACTTTACGAACTATTTACCCTCTTACGGGGCAAACACGCTCAAAAGATGGCGTTATAACCAATCATATTATAGGTGTTTTAGAATTAAGCCAAGATATTACTGAGGATTACACATCAGTTCTGGCCTTCCAAGGCCTTATTGTAGCCACATGTTTATTTTCTTCTGTGTTACTCTTTATTTTTCTTATGGTGATTATCCGCCGTACTGAAAAATTATTAGCTTTTCGTGTGGCAAAAAATAAAGCTTTAGAAAATGAATTACATAGCAAAGAAAAACTTATTAGCATGGGCCGTGTTATTGCCAGTATTGCCCATGAAATTCGCAATCCTTTAGGTATTATCCGATCAAGCTCTGAATTTTTGCTTAAAAGGCAAAAAGAAAAAGAAACTGATAAGGCCTCACAAAAAATTCTTACCGCCATTCATGATGAATCGTGCCGTTTAAGTCAGACTATTAATGATTTTTTAGACTATGCGCGTCCACGACAACTTAAAGAAATTCCAGTAGATATTAATAAAGTTTTAGATGAAGTCATGGCTTTTTTAGATGGCGAATTTACCCGCTGCCAAGTGAGTGTGGAACGAGAATTAGAAGAAGAACTTTTTGTTGTTGGCGATAAAGATTTACTGTATCGTGCTTTTTATAATATTTTAGTTAATGCCCAGCAAGCTATAGATGGCCCAGGCATCATCACCATAACAGGCAAAAAAAATATTTCGAATATAGAAGTTATCTTTATTGATTCAGGACCAGGCTTTCCAGAAGATACCATAGAAAATATGTTTGATCCTTTTTTTACCACCAAAGATAATGGCACCGGTCTTGGCTTGCCCATTGTAAAAAGCATTATTTCAAGTCACAACGGAAATATAATGTTGGCAAATACTGTAGATGGAAATGCTCAGGTTAGCATTAACTTTACAGTACCTGCCACCATATCAACCCCTGCCCCCACTGCTGGGAAATAAAACCAAGGATACAGTATGAATGATAAAGCGCATATCCTTATAATTGACGACGAAAAAAACTATTTGCTCATCCTTGAAACTGTGCTGCAAGATGCAGGATATAATGTTACCGCTATTAATGACCCTGAGACTGCTCTGACATTTTTAGAAGAGTCTGAAGTAGATGTGGTTATCACAGACATGAAAATGCCACGTCTTACAGGCCGCGATGTTCTAGAAAGGGTCAAAAAAAGCTGGCCACATATTCCTGTGCTCATTATGACAGCCTTTGGAAGCATTGAAAGTGCTGTAGAAGTCATGAAATATGGTGCCTTTGATTATATCACCAAACCCTTTGCCAATGATGAATTAATACTTTCTTTGCATAATGCTGTGGAATTATCCACAGCACACAGGCAATATAAACTTTTACAAGAAGCCATGGAAATTCGTTATGGCACACATCAAATTATAGGGCGCAGTCGCGGTATACGCGATGTTTTTACCATGATTGATCGTGCTGCCCCCAGTAAATCCACCGTACTCATTACTGGCGAATCTGGTACAGGTAAGGAATTAGTAGCCAGAGCCATTCATGTGACTTCCCCACGCAAAGAAGCGCCATTTATTTCTGTCAATTGCATGGCTCTTAATCCAGGTGTGCTAGAAAGCGAGCTCTTTGGACATGAAAAAGGTTCATTTACCGGTGCTGTGGCCATGCGAAGAGGGCGATTTGAACAAGCCAATGGCGGCACGTTATTTTTAGATGAAATTGCAGAACTTACCCCTGATTTACAGGTAAAGCTTTTACGTGTCTTACAAGATAAGAAATTTGAAAGAGTTGGTGGCGATGAACAAATTGAAGTAGATATTCGTGTAGTGGCTGCCACCAACAAAAGTTTATTACAACTGGTAGAAACCGGCCAATTTAGAGATGACCTTTTTTATAGACTCAATGTAGTAGAAATACATTTACCACCATTACGTGAAAGACGTGAAGATATACCCCTCTTGGTGGCACATTTTGCCGCAGCTTTTGCCGCAGAAAATGAACTTAATCCAAAAGTTTTCAACTCAGGGGCATTGAATTATTTGATGGCCTATGAATGGCCGGGTAATATTCGTCAATTGCAAAATATTGTAGAACGTTGCACGGTGTTGGTACAATCAGAAACCATTGATGTGGAAAACTTACCGCCGGAAATTCGTGACGAAGAAGCCCAATATAAAAGCGCTGTGGATCTTTTACCTGTACAATTAGATTTGGGAGACACTTTAGAAAAAATTGAAGCGGCTCTTATTCGCCGCGCCTTGGTGCGTACTGAATTTGTTCAAGTAAAAGCCGCTGAACTTTTAAGTATTTCTAAGAGCTTATTACAGTATAAGTTAAAAAAATACAGTATTGCCGGTCATTAATAGAGTATATACTAAAAAACACATTTTAAAAAATATGGCGACAGAATCTTCTAAAGAAAGATTTTGCCGCCATAATTTTTTATTCTTATAATTTGCTGAGCTGTTAAGATTCTTTGCCCGGCACATCCACCATCTTAGGATCATAACTGTCTAAAGAACGAGTGCCATTCATAAATTCACGTATAATTTTTTTACGCTCTTCGTAGCCTTGCTTATGCACCTTACTAACAGAAGCAGCACGACTATTCATTTTGCTATTACGTGGATTAATATATTTACCATTTTGCTTTAAGCGAAAATCCAAATGCGGCCCGGTAGAAACACCTGTACTGCCAACATAACCGATGACCTTTCCTTGTTTTACCTTGGCACCTTTACGAATACCACGAGCATAGCCACGTAAATGAGAATACATTGATTCAAGGCCAGAAGCGTGGCGAATGGTAATATGTTTACCAAAGCCACCACGCCAGCCCATATAAGTCACTGTGCCGTCTGCAATGGCAAAAATACGCGTTCCTGAGGGGGCACCATAGTCAATACCCAAATGGGGCCTGTAAGTGCCATACACGGGGTGTCTGCGTCTATGCGTATAGCCAGAAGTTACGCGAATAATATCCAAGGGGGTGCGTAAGAAAAATCTTTGCATATTTTCACCCTTGGCATTGTAATGTTTTTCATTTTTATTGGCATCATAATATAAAAAACTTTCTATAGTTTTATTCTTATTAGTAAAAGAGCCGCCAATACTGCGTCCATACCCTTTAAATTTTCCATTCCTATATAATTTTTCCACTAAAACAGAAAAACTATCGCCAGCTTGAATTTCTGAGTTAAAGTCTATATCCCATTTAAACATACTTAATAAAGTATGTGAAAGCTTGTCTGGGTCTTCATTCAGTTCTTTAATGGTGTTATAAGGATTTTCTTTAATGGTGCCTTTAATAAAAGCAAGTTTTTTATCATACAAAATTTCTTCACGATAAGATATAGGTTTGTCGCCGCTGTTATCTAATATAAGCTTTTCTTCATCATCAATTTCATATTCAAAGCGTTCAATAATATTTTTTTCTGCATTATGTATAATTTTATAAGGACGACCCACTTGAAATGCTGTTACTTTATATATTTTTTTAATGGCATCAGATAGATTATAAGCAGATTTTTTGTCCGTATATTTTTCAAAAATAACCAAAAGACTATCACCATTTTTAATTATTTCTCTAACAACACCTTCTTTATTAAGATCTGCATTTTCTTCTTTTTTATCTGCCGTTAAAGTTTCCTCAGTAGCTATGTCAGTTTTTTTATCTTCATCTAAAAAAAATTTTTTATCTTCTTCGTTCTCTTTATTCTCTTGTTCTGCCGTTTTTACTTCCGGGGCAATTTTTTCATCATTTATGGCGATGGATGTTTTTTCTTCGCTTTTTGCTGTGCTACTAGATAAAGTAGGAGCCAGTAAAGGCTTTTCCTGCTCCGTTAAAACTTGCGCAGGTTGTTTTTCTTCATCACTATTTTTTTCAACCGTGGCCACTTGTTGACTTGTAAACGATTCCCACATTTTCGGCCCTAACATACCGCCGCAAATAAAAATTACTAAACCAAGAACAACAAAAACAAAATTACGTAACATATTAAATCCTATATTTTTTTATTGTGACAGATACTAAAGGTCAGAAAGGTAATTTCTTAAGCATTTTTGTGAGTTATAATCGTATAGCTAAATATTGTCTAGTTTTACTACCCAAAAAACATTTTAGCCAATAGATTTTTTCAAAATGATACTTCTAACCTCTTAAAATTATAAATTTTAATATGAGAAAATACACTTGTTAAAGTAGTAATATTTTGCTATATGAGTTCTTTACATAAGAATATTATTACTTTTATTGTTCAACTTTATGAATAAGATAAATTATTTCAGACAATTAATAAAAGAAGAACTCTATGAAATTTGTTCTCCATCTCTAGTGGATGGTTGGTTTTTGTCGCTTTCCCTTCACTATGAGGCAGAGAAAAATATACTTACCATCATTTTTCCCCATGTTTTTTTTGAAAACTGGTTTATCCAAAATTATAAAAAGTTTTTCGAACAAGCTGTTAGTAAAGTTTTTCAAAAAGAACATAGAGTGCCTCCTCAAACCAGTTACAAACAGCCCAAACAAGAAAATAATTCAGCTTCTTTTTTTCATAAAACCCAAAAAGAAAAAGATTTTTTTGTAGACTTTATTTACAATAATAAAAACAAATTTCCCTTGTCTGTGGCCAGGGAGCTTGCACAAAACCCTTTTAGCACAAAATATACGCCTGTATTTTTTTATGGTAAAAGCAGCACAGGAAAAACACAACTTTTACAGTGTATTAAACAGAGTATTTACCACAATTATGGGCAAGAAAAGCAAATATTTTTAGAAAGAACAGAAAATTTTTGTAAGGCATTTCAAGAGTACGGGGTGCAAAAATTTTTTGAAAGCAAAGATGTTTTCCTTTGGGATGATATACAAAATAACGAAAATTTGCAGCAGATACAATCTGAATTAATCCATTTAATTGAATTATGTGCAGAAAATAATAAATTGCTTATTTTTACAGGGACATTACACCCTCAAGAGCAAAAAAACTGGAGCGAAACACTGCGCTCACGTTTAAACTGTGGTTTACTAGTGCAAATTAAAAATTCAGATATCGATGTGCGCATGCGTTATACAGTGAATTTTTGCCGTAACCAAGGTATAAAACTGCATAAAGAAGATATACTGCTTGTGGCGCAGCAATGTGCAAATATTTCTATATTAAAAGGCGTTTTGTTAAAAATACAAGCCTATGCTTTGCAAAGTGCAGAACATTTACAACATAGCGATATTAAAAATATTTTATTAGCTTCCGGCGAAGAGGAAAAAAATCTTTCTGCGCAAGATATTTTATCTTTCATTGCCCAGTATTTTGAAATGAACGAAGATCATATTTTAGGGGATGTGCGAAAACCCGATATAGTACATGCGCGGCAAATGGCCATGTTTTTATGCCGTGACCTTTTGGGTTTATCTTATCCTACTATTGGTAAATTTTTTGGTGGAAAAGATCATAGTACCGTTATGTATGGTATTAAAAAGATTAAGCAATTAACAGATAGGAACAAAGATATGCAAATGATGGTAACAGACTTACGCAAAAAGTGCATGGCTCTTTAATGCAGCATAAAAAATGCACTTAGATGTATTGATGTTCCTGCAATGTTGTTTGGTTTGTTCAAAATAAAATCTATAAAATTAGGTAATTATACTTGTTAGTAACAAATATCAACCCTCTATTTTCTTCTACAGGATTATTATGAAAATAATTATTGAAAAAGAACATGTCATCGATGGATTACAAAAGGCTTCTAATATTCTTCCCCAAAGAGCAGGAGCAGCCTATTTGCGTTCCATATGGATCAAAGCACAAGGAGACAAAGTTTCTTTTTTGGCCACGGATGTAAATATTGAATTCCAAGGTATTTACCAAGCCCTTGTGGAAGAAGAAGGTCTTGTGGGTGTACAAGGTAAGGCCTTTGTGGATTTGATGCGTCAATTGCCAGAGGGAAAAATTAAATTAAGCTTAGATCAAGAATCCAACGTGTTGAAAATTGAACAAGGCAAAAAAAAATATAAATTGCCCATCAATGATTCTATTTGGTTTCAAGAATTTTCTTCTTTTCCTGCAGAAAATGCCGTGATTTGGTCAGGGGATTTTTTCCAAGACCTATTGGATAAAGTGACTTTTTGTATAAGTGATGATGACACCATGGATGCCATTGCTTGTCTTTTCATGAAACCTATTTCAAAAGAAAATGGCGATCAGCACATTGAGGTGTGTGGCCTTAATGGACACCAATTTGCCTTGGTTTCTTTTAACAACGATGATTTATTTAAGCTTTTACCTGAAGAAGGTATTTTATTACAAAAGAAATATTTGCAAGAGCTTAAAAAATGGCTCAGTGTCGAGGAAATTGAGTTTAATATTACCGATAAGCGTTTTTATGTGCGCACTTTAAAAGGCGAAACTTTAAGTTTGCCCAGAGTTACCTATAATTATCCTGATTATTCAACATTTCTTGATAAAGTGCGCGATAGTACCAATACCCTCAAGATTAACCGCAAAGAATGTGGTGAAGCTTTGGGACGTTTAAGTATTTTTAATACAAAAAATATTCGCTTTACAAATTTTGATATTACAGAAAATGAAGCTATACTTTCTGTACATGGGCAAGATGTGGGCTCTGCCATGGAAAATTTGGAAGTGCACTATGACGGTACTATAAATAAAATTGCCTTCCCCAGTAAAGAACTTATGGATATTATGAACCATTTTCAATCCAGTGAATTAAGCATGCGTTTTACCACAGATGAAGGACCATGTGCTATTCAGGGTCAGGATGATGTAGATTATTTAATTATTATTATGCCTATGAAGGTGGGAAATACCACTTATTATAGCGAGGAAAATGTATAAAATGAGTACAGAAAACCCAAGTATGCCAGAAAATAATTATGGCGAAAGCTCTATTACCATTATGAAGGGTTTAGAGGCTGTTCGTAAAAGACCTGCCATGTATATTGGCTCTACGGATAGTCGCGGTTTACACCATTTGGTATATGAAGTTGTAGATAACTCCATTGACGAAGCCATGGCCGGTTTTTGTACTCAAATTCAGGTTATTTTACATATAGATAATAGTGTTTCTGTGCGAGATAATGGCCGCGGAATTCCTGTGGGTATTCACCCTGAAGAAGGCATTCCTGCTGTGCAAGTGGTTCTAACAGTTTTGCACGCCGGTGGTAAATTTGATAATGATACCTATAAAGTTTCCGGTGGTTTGCACGGTGTAGGTGTTTCTTGTGTGAATGCTTTGTCTGAAAAGCTTACTGTCACCGTATGTCGTGATGGTTTTCGCTATAAACAGCAATACAGTCGCGGAATTCCTTTAGGTGAATTACAAAATGAAGGAAGTACTTCGCAGCGCGGCACCACCATTCGTTTTAAACCTGATGAAGAAATTTTTGAAGTTTCAGAATTTTCTTACGATATATTACGCAAGCGTTTTGAAGAGCTTACCTATTTGAACAGGGGTCTTGAAATCGAGTGCATAGATGAGCGCACAGAAGAAAAACATATTTTCCGTGCAGATGGCGGCATAGCACAATTTGTAAAAGATTTAAATTCCGGTGAAAGTGGCATTCACAGTATTATTGATTGTGAAGCCATTAGTAATAATATTTCTGTTGATCTGGCCATGCAATACAATGCCAGTTATAAAGAAAATGTTTTAACATTTGCCAATAATATTCGCACGAAGGAAGGTGGCACACACCTTATGGGCTTTAGAACTGCCTTAACACGTGCCATTAACGGATATATAAAAAATCAGCAAGATATAGTAAAAAAACTCAAAGGTACTAGTCTTTCAGGCGATGATGTGCGCGAAGGTTTAACAGCTGTTATCAGCGTGAAACTTCCCGACCCGCAATTTGAAGGGCAAACAAAAACTAAGCTTGGCAATAGTGAAGTAGCAGGCATAGTTTCCGGCCTTGTCTATGATAAGCTTTGCGAATATTTTGAAGAAAACCCCAAAGATATTCGCTTAATTATTGATAAAGCTGTAGATGCTGCCAGAGCGCGCGATGCTGCCAGACGTGCCAAGGAATTAGTACGCCGCAAGGGTGTGCTTTCTGATAATGCCTTGCCTGGAAAATTGGCTGATTGTCAAAGTAAGGATCCTGCCATATCTGAAATATTTATTGTGGAAGGTGACTCTGCCGGCGGCTCGGCAAAGCAGGGGCGTAACCCTAATAATCAGGCCATTTTGCCTTTGCGTGGTAAAATTTTAAATACTGAACGCACTCGTTTTGATAAGATGCTGGCCAATAAAGAAGTAAAAGCTCTTATTACGGCCATGGGTGTGGGTATTGGTAAAGATGATATAGATTTAAATAAGTTACGTTACCATAAAATTGTTATCATGACAGATGCTGACGTGGACGGCGCTCATATTCGTACCTTATTGCTCACATTTTTCTTTAGGCAATATCAGGAACTTATTGACAATGGCTATTTATATATTGCTCAGCCGCCATTGTACCGTGCGCATAATTCGCGCATGGAAAAGTTTATCAAGGATGATGCCGAACTTAATAAATTTTTGCTGGAACGCATTTCAGAAGATGCGATTATTAGTACCCCTGTGCAAGAAACAATAAGCGGTAATGATTTAATAGTGCTTATGCAAGATATTGAGAATGTACAGCGTAAGGTACGTGATGCCGAAAATAGTGGCATAGGCCGTGATTTGTTTGTAGCACTTATGGAATATGAAAAGGTTTTTGTTACCGAAGAAATAAATCAAGGTATTGATGCTGATACTATGCAATGGTTTAGTGAGAAAGGATATACTTTAAGCCTGGATAAGGAATTGCAATTAGATGGTGATGAAAGGGTGTACATAACCTTTGAAGATAGCAATCAGCATCGTGTACGTCGCGGCACAGAATTCTTTTCATCGCGCTTATACAAACAAGCGTGGAATGCCTTTGGTACCATACGTTCCGATTATGGTATTAAAGATTTTAGCATACAAATGAAAGGGGAAACAGAAGAATACGGCGATATATTTAGTCTTTTTTCAGCTACCTTAGAAAATGCGCGCAAGGGAATACATATTCAGCGCTATAAAGGTCTTGGAGAAATGAACCCTGAGCAATTGTGGGTTACTACAATGAACCCTGAAAATAGGGTATTATTACAAGTAACAGTGGACGATGCTGTAGAAGCGTCTGATACCTTTGAAAAGCTTATGGGTGATAGAGTAGAGCCGCGACGCGAATTTATTGAACGCAATGCACTAAGTATTCAAGATCTGGATATATAAATCAATAAATCAAAAACAAATTGTTACTTTAGAATTTTATTTGTAAATAAAAGCCAAAATTATAATAGCAGAATATACTGTGTTTTTTTGGAAGGAGAGATTCCAAAAAAGAATTTTTTCTTTTAAAATCTCTCCATAAAATAATAGATTGAGAAGTGAGGCAGCATGTCTGATCAAGATAAAATTAGTATTGAACACGAATTACGTAAATCCTATTTAGAGTATTCTCTTTCTGTTATTATAGGTCGTGCCATTCCTGATGCCAGAGATGGTCTTAAACCTGTACATAGACGCATCATGTTTGCGCAATCTGAATTGTCTAATACCTACAACAGACCACATAAAAAAAGTGCTCGTATTGTGGGTGATGTTATCGGTAAATATCACCCTCACGGTGACTCTGCTGTATACGATGCCTTGGTGCGTATGGCGCAAGAATTTTCCATGCGTGATCCTTTAGTGGATGGTCAAGGGAACTTTGGTTCCATCGACGGCGATGCTGCTGCGGCCATGCGTTATACAGAAGCCCGCATGTCTCGTTTGGCCGGTGAATTTTTGGCAGATTTAGATAAAGAAACAGTAGATTTTCGCCCAAACTATGACAATACCTTGCAAGAACCTTCAGTATTACCTACTAAAGTTCCAAATTTATTGTTAAACGGTACTTCAGGTATTGCTGTGGGTATGGCCACAAATATTCCCCCTCACAATTTAGGCGAACTTTCCGAAGCCTTATTGCATTTATTGGCACATCCTGATTGTACTGTTAAAGATCTTATGGAATTTGTTAAAGGCCCTGACTTTCCTACACGTGGTTTTGTGTATGCAGGTCAAGGCTTACATGATGCCTATCACACTGGTCGCGGTACTGTTAAAATGCGTGGTAGAGTGGAAGTGGAAGAGCGTAAAAAAGGCTTTCAATCTATCATTATAAAAGAAATTCCTTTTGGCTTAAATAAATCTGGTTTGGTAGAAAAAATTGCTGCCCTGGTGCATGAGCGTAAAATTGATGGTATTTCTGATTTGCGCGATGAATCTGACCGCAAGGGCATTCGCATTGTTGTTGAATTAAAACGTGGCACTATTCCTGAAATTGTAATTAATTCTTTATATAAATTTACACCTTTAGAGAATTCTTTTGGCATTAATATGTTGGCTGTTGTGGACAATAGACCGCAATTGCTCAATTTAAAATCCGCATTGCGTTGCTTTTTAGAGCATAGGCGCGATGTTATTATTAAACGTACACGTTTTGATTTGGCTAAAGCTGAAGCCAGAGCACATATTTTAGAAGGTTTGCGCATTGCTTTAGATAATATAGATGAAATTGTAGCTCTTATCAGAGCCAGTGCCACACCAGATGAAGCGCGTCAAAAACTTATACAGCGTTTTTCTTTATCAGAAATTCAAGCCAAAGCTATTTTAGAAATGCGTTTGCAAAGATTGACAGGTTTGCAACGTGATGAGCTTATGGCAGAATATAAAGATATTTTGCAAAAAATTGAATATTTTAAATCTATTTTAAATAATGTTGAAGTGCTACGCGGTGTTATTCATGATGAAATAGTCTATATTCGCGATACCTTTGCTACTAAAAGACGTACAGAAGTTCTTGTGGAAGAATTGGTGGGAATTGATATTGAAGATCTTATTCCTGATGAGGAAGTGGTCTTTACCTTATCTCGCCGTGGCTATATGAAACGTACCACGTTAGATAATTATCAACAGCAAAAGCGTGGTGGAAAAGGCATTGCGGCCTTGCACACTTCCGATGATGATTATGTACAAGAATTTTTAACGACTACTAACCATCAATTTTTGCTGCTTTTCACCAATAAAGGTCGTATGCATCAAATTAAGGTGCATCAGGTGCCGGAAGGCAGTCGCATAGCTAAAGGCGTACATATTGCGAATATTTTACCCATGGAAGAAAATGAATGGGTTACTACAGTTTTGGCAGTGCGTGAATTTGCAGAAAATAAGCATTTCCTCTTTGTAACACGTCGTGGCATGGTGAAACGTTCTTCTGCCTCTCTGTATGCTAAATGCCGTAAAACCGGTCTTATTGCTGTGGGATTGCGCGATGATGATGAATTGGTTGTAGTTCGTCCTGTACGTGAAGATAGTCATATTGTGCTTGCCACTGCCAATGGTTTCTCCATTCGTTTCTCTTGCAGAGATATTCGCTCCATGGGGCGTGGCGCCACAGGCGTGAAAGGTGTTGCTTTACGGCGCGATGACTCTGTAGTGGCTTGTGTTATTCTAAAGTCAGAAGATCAAACCACAGAAATTATGTCTATTTCTGGAAATGGTTATGGTAAACGTACCAGAGTGGATTTATACAGAGCGCAATCGCGTGGTGGTAAGGGTATTATCAACTTTAAAGTGACATCTAAAACCGGCCAAGTGGTGGGTGCTATGCCCGTTCGTGACGATGACGGTTTAGTTTTGCTCACTTCATCCAATAAAATTGTACGCATTGGCGTGGAAGATGTGCGTTCTAAGGGTAGAGCCACCATGGGTGTTATGCTTGTGCGTCTTGATGAAGGTGCAAGTGTGGTAGGTTTTGATAGAGTTGACGAAGGCGGAGCGCGTAAAATAGATGAAGAAGATATTTTACTTGACGATATGGCCGAGGGCGAAGTAACAGCCATAAGCGCAGAAAATATAGCAGACGATTCTGAGGAAAATACCTTGGATGAAGAAACTGTTGAAGCTTCTTCTGATGAAGAAAACTCTGCCATGAAGGACGAAAATACCTCTGAGGATGAATAGTGTATTTCGTAAGAATAATAGCTTTTTTTTGCTGCTTTTGTTTTTTCTTTTCTCTGTATGACATACAAGAAAAAGAAGACAATTTTTCTCAAGTTCGCTCTGCCTATGCCAAGCAAGATTGGATTGTGGCAGAGCGCCTCTTAGTGCGTTTTTTGCGTACAGAAATTGACTTGGACAAAAGTTGGCAAGCATGGCTTATGCTTTTACACGTAGTAGAATATTCCAATACGCCTTTGGATGTTGTTTTATCCTATTTAAATGATATGTTACAGGATTATGCAGAATATCCTGATAAGAAAAAATATATAATGGTAAAAATTGCCACTATTACAGATCAAAAAGATGAGTATGAAAAAAGTATCAAGGCTTGGGAAAATTATGTTAGTTTGCCAAATTTATTACCAGATGAGTCTTTTATTGCCTATCGCCGCTTAATTCAATTGTACTTTTTAAAAGGCGATTTTGAAGCTGTGGAAGATACTTTAAATGATTGCACTGTGCTTGATATTAATGCTTCAGACAAAGCGTATTGTATTTATAATTTGGCAGACTTAAAAGCTGGTAAAGAACATTGGGACGATGCAGCAGAGCTGGTGCAACTGGTGCTAGTCATGAAAATTTCTGAGTATAATAAAGCACAAGCAGCTTTTTTATACGGTGATATTTTAGAACAAAAGAAAGAATATAAAAGGTCTTTGTCCTTCTTTGAAATTGCCTTTGAACATTATGGTAATAAAGATGTAGTCCAAGGACGTATAGACAGTCTTAAAAAAAGACTTAAAATTAAATAAGTATTTAACGGAATTTCAAGAGGCGGGAGAGTTTTCATGATTCATCACGATTGTGGCCTTATGGGCATTTATGAACATCAGGAAGCAGCAAAGTTGACATACTTTGGCTTGTACGCTCAACAACATCGTGGTCAAGAAAGTGCCGGTATTGTCACTTGGGATGGCCACAAAATTTACGAGCATAAAGGTATGGGCCTTGTGCCAGATATTTTTCAAGAAGATGATTTTGTAAAACTTAAGGGAAATACTGCCATAGGGCATGTGCGCTATAGCACCACTGGTGCTTCTCTGGTGCGTAATGCCCAGCCTTACGTGGTACACTTTCAAGGCTTGAATATTGCCCTTGCGCATAATGGAAACTTGGTTAATACCGAATATTTGCGTGCTAAATTAGAAAAAAAAGGTGCCATTTTTCAAACCAATAGTGATTCTGAAATTATTGTGCATCTTTTGGTTCGTGCCATGCGTAAACACGGCCTAGAAGACGCCTTGCGTGAAGTTTGCTCTAAAATTAAAGGGGCTTATTGTTTACTCATTTTAGTAGATGGAAAAATGGTAGCTGTGCGCGACCCCCATGGTTTTCACCCATTGAGTATGGCAAAACTTGATAATAGCTTTGTTTTTGCATCTGAAACCTGCGCTTTTGATTTGCTTGAGGCAAATTTTATTCGTTCCGTGGAGCCTGGTGAAATGCTTATTGTTGAAAATGACACAGTGCAAAGCCAGTGGATTTTTAGCGAAAAGTTAGAAAAGCCTGCTACTCCAAAGCAATGTATTTTTGAATTAGTCTATTTTGCGCGTCCAGACTCAAATATTTTTGATGAAAATGTGTATTTGGCACGTAAGCGCATGGGCTGGCAGTTAGCGCATGAATCGCATCATGATGTAGATTTTGTAATGCCATTTCCTGATTCCGGGGTTTATTCTGCTGTAGGTTTTGCGCAATGTGCTGAATTGCCATATGAACATGCTATGATACGTAATCACTATGTGGGTAGAACCTTTATTCAACCAACACAATCTATGCGAAATTTTGGGGTACGTATCAAAATTAATCCTGTGCGCGAAATGATTGAAGGAAAACGTATCTGTATTGTGGATGATTCTATTGTTCGTGGCACGACCATGATTACAAGAGTGAAAAAATTACGAGAGCTTGGAGCTAAAGAAGTACATATTCGTATTTCATGCCCGCCGGTTAAGTACCCTTGTTTTTATGGTATTGATTTTGCCTCTAACGGTGAATTAATAGCAGCTAATCACAGTTTAGAAGAAATACGAAAAATGTTAGATGTTGACTCCATACACTATTTAACTATAGAAGGGTTGCTTCGTTCTGTGAATCATGAAAATCATTACTGTACGGCCTGTTTTACAGGAGAATATCCTGTCCTTTGCGAAAATTCGCAAAGTCGATGTAAGGGCGATTGTGGTTCTCGTTAAGCTAATGTAAGGAAAAAAGAACATGTCAACACAAAGCATTAAAGGTTTTGCGGACTTATTTTCTCCGCAAAGTCTTTTGTATACTCGTATGGAAACAGTGGCGCGAGATATTTTTTCGCGCTTTGGCTATGCAGAATTACGCACGCCTATTATGGAATTTACGGAGCTTTTTTGTCGCTCAATCGGTACAGAAACCGATGTTGTGCAAAAAGAAATGTACACTTTCCCCGATAGGAAAGATCGCTCTTTAACTTTGCGACCTGAAGCTACTGCCGGTGTTATGCGGGCCTATATTCAATCTTCTTTATATGCCAAAGAAAGCGTTAGTAAGTTGTTTACCTATGGCCCCATGTTCCGTTATGAACGCCCGCAAAAAGGACGCATGCGCCAATTTCATCAACTTAATTGCGAATGCTTAGGGGCGGAAAATCCGCATGTAGATGCCGAAGTTATTACTATGTTAATGCTTTTTTTACAAGGTATTGGCATAAATGATGTGGACGTGCAAATAAACACTTTGGGCTGTCCGCAATGCAGACCGCAATACCGCAAGATGTTGTCAGAATATTTAGCTTCTCTTGATGCCACGGCTTTGTGTGATGATTGTAAAAGACGTATTGAAACAAACCCTTTGCGTGTTTTAGATTGTAAAGTCCCCACATGTAAAGAACATACGCAAAATGCACCTAAAATTGATGAAAATACATGTCCTGAATGTACCGAGCACTTTTCCACTGTGCTAAATTTGCTTGATGTGGCAAAAGTCTCTTATGTGCGAAATTCTCGTTTAGTACGTGGTCTTGACTATTATTGCAGAACTACCTTTGAAGTGGTGTCCGGTGCAGTGGGGGCTCAATCTTCCATTGCTGGTGGCGGTCGTTACGATGGCTTGGTTAAGCAATTGGGCGGGCCGGAAGTGCCGGGTATTGGTTTTGCTTGCGGTATGGAACGTCTAGCCATGCTTATGCCAGAAATGACTACTCCAAAACCACACTTCTTTGTTATTAGCATGGGGGCTCAAGCTCAAAGCTTAGCTTTCAATATGGCTCTTGATTTGCGCAAAGAAGGTTTTAAAGGTGACTTAAGTCAAGGTGGTTCCTTTAAAAGTCAAATACGTCAGGCTGATAAATTGCAAGCACGTTTTGTTCTTATTCTTGGTGAAGATGAATGTAAAAATGGTACCATCACCGTGAAAAATATGGAAGATGGTTCTCAAGAAAGCATAACCCTAGATTCTCTTGTGGTTTATATGCGTAACCTTATAAGTTTTTAGAAGCACATAGGCGGATAGTATACAATGAGTCAAGTCAGTAATGAACAAAATATGGACGTGCAAGCAGAGCACCAACAATATATTGATACCTTAGGGGAATGGAAAAGAACCCATTCTTGTGCAGATTTAACTATAGCCAATGACGGACAAGAAGTTTGTTTGATGGGATGGGCGCAGTATAGACGAGACCATGGGGGTCTTATTTTTGTTGATATGCGTGACAGGCAGGGCTTAACACAAGTGGTTTTTGCCCCTGAGGTGTCAGAAAAAGCTCATGAATTGGCTTATATTTTGCGTTCAGAATATGTTTTTGCCATTAAGGGAAAGGTACGCCCTCGCCCAGAAGGTATGACCAATGCTCAAATGGCAACAGGCGAAATAGAAGTGGTTGTCTTAGAGTGGAAATTATTAAATACCTCTAAAACGCCTGCTTTCCCCATCGAAGATCGTTGTGATGCCGGTGAAAATTTACGCTTGCAATGGCGTTATCTCGATTTACGCCGTCCTAAAATGGCACAAAACTTTCAATTACGTCATAAAGTAAGCCAAGCAGTACGTCGCTATTTAGATGATAGTGGATTTTTAGAAATAGAAACTCCTGTTTTGACACGTTCTACACCTGAAGGTGCGCGTGACTTTTTAGTGCCTAGCCGTGTAAATGAAGGTCAATTTTTTGCCTTGCCGCAGTCTCCGCAAATATTTAAGCAATTGCTCATGATTTCTGGCATGGATAAATACTTTCAGATAGTACGCTGCTTTAGAGATGAAGATTTACGTGCTGACAGGCAACCAGAATTCACTCAAATTGATATTGAAATGAGCTTTGTAGACGAAGAGCAAGTTATGCAGCTTGGGGAAAATCTTATGTCTCATGTGTTTAAGCAAGTGAAAAATATTGATATTCCTTTGCCTTTCCCGCGTATGCCTTACGATGTAGCCATGTCCAAGTACGGTGTGGATAAACCAGACACTCGTTTTGGTCTTGAACTTGTAGATATTACCGATTCTGTGCGTGGCTCAGGTTTTAAATTGTTCTCAAAAGCAGAGCTTGTTAAGGCTATGAAGGTTCCCGGTGGTGAGAGTCTTTCTCGTAAAGAAATAGATGATTTCACTGAATTTGTAAAAATTTATGGGGCGCAGGGCTTGGCATGGATTAAGGTGCGTGAAAATGAGTGGCAATCACCCATTGCTAAATTCCTTTCTGATGCAGAAAGAGAAGCTATTAAAACAGCTCTTGATTTGCAAGTTGGCGATATAGCTTTCTTCCAAGCAGGGGAAAGCGGCATGGTGAATGCGGCGCTAGGTAATTTACGTGTGCATTTAGGAAATTACTTAAAACTTATTCCTGAAAATACTTTTAATTTCCTTTGGGTAACTGACTTTCCCTTATATGAGTATGACAGCGAAGAAAATCGCTATGTGGCTTGCCATCACCCCTTCACATCGCCTGCGGTGGGACATATGGAACTTATGCGCACAGAACCTGCTAAAGCTAGAGCCAGAGCCTATGATATGGTCTTAAATGGCAGCGAAGTAGGGGGAGGCTCCATTCGTATTCATAGCGGTCAAGTGCAAAGAGATATGTTTAAAGCCTTAGGTTTTTCAGAAGAAGATGCTGAAGAGCAATTTGGCTTTTTGATTAATGCCCTAGAGCATGGTGCGCCGCCTCATGGTGGTATTGCTTTTGGTTTAGACAGACTTATAATGCTTTTGTGTGAAGCACCTAGCATTCGCGATGTTATTGCCTTCCCCAAAACACAAAAAGCCACCTGTCTTTTGACCAATGCTCCGGGTGATGTTTCTTCGCGTCAATTGCGTGACTTGGGTTTACGTTTGCGTGAAAAACCAGCAGCTACAGAATAAGGTTTTTATCTTTACAGATATTTTTTTAAACTTATATAGTAGAGTAGATAAATTTTACTGTCTAAGTTAAGCTGATTTATAAGAAGTTTTTGGGGGGAAAGCTGAAAGGCTTCCCCCCAATGTCTTATGAGAGTTTTTTTATATATAATTTAGCTTTATCCAAGGATTTTTTTGAGGTTTATATGGCTCTTTTAGAATTACGCACCTACCCAGATCCTATTTTGTCTCAGGTATGTACTCCCATAGCTACTATTGACGACACCATTATTAAACTTGTGGAAGATATGGTGGAAACCATGTACGAAGCGCCGGGTGTGGGGCTTGCTGCACCTCAAGTAGGGCATGCCATACGACTTATCGTTATGGACGCTTCTCCCAAAGACGAAGAAGCAGAACTTATAGTTTTGGTTAATCCGGAGCTGGAATTGCTAGGTGAAGTCATTAAAAGTGAGCAAGAAGGATGTCTTTCTGTACCTTTTAATTACCGTGCAGACGTAAAGAGGCACGAAACAGTGCGAGTGCGTTATAACAATCTTGAAGGCGTCACTTTTGAAGAAATTTGGGATGGTTTTAAAGCTATAGTCATTCAGCACGAATTTGATCATTTGCAAGGTGTTCTTTTTATAGATCACATAAGCCGTTTGCGTCGTTCTCTATTGGAAAGTAAAGTTAAAAAGAATCTTAAGCGCGCTTAAATGAGGTGTCCATGTCTGAAATTTTACAAATTGTCTTTATGGGAACGCCCCCTTTTGCGGCTCAGATTTTAGAAAAGCTTTTGGCTTATAAAGGGTGCAATGTTAAAGCTGTCTATTGCCAGCCCGATAGGCCAGCAGGACGTGGTAAAAAACTCGTTTCGCCTGCTGTGAAAGTTACGGCACAGGAAAATAATATTCCCGTCTATCAGCCCCTTCATTTTAAAGACAGTAGTGATCAAGAGTTTCTTGCATCATTAAAACCTGATATTTTGGTTGTTGCTGCTTATGGGCTTATTTTGCCTCAAAGGGTTTTAGATATAGCAAAGTTTGCCCCCATTAATGTGCATGCTTCTTTACTTCCTTTATATAGAGGAGCTGCCCCCATTCAGAGAGCCATATTAGACGGGCATGAAAAAACGGGCGTTTCCATAATGCGTATGGAGGCAGGCCTTGATAGTGGTCCTGTGTATAGAAAAGATAGTATAGATATAGGGGAGCATACGTCTGATAGCTTACATGAAGTTTTAGCTGAACTTGGAGCTACTAGCCTTATAAATGTTTTAGATGTTTTTTTAGAGCAGGGCGAAATGTCTTGTCAGGTGCAAGACCATGAGTTTTTTACCCATGCACCTAAAATGCGCAAAGAGCATGGCGTTATTGATTGGCAGCAAAAAGCCGGTGCTGTGCACGCACAAATACGCGCAGTCACTTCTTGGCCGGGTGCTCAAGCAAGTATTATAAGGCTTGAAAAAGAAAATTGTGATGTTAAGCTTGCGCCGGGGCGTATAGGCGCTGATATTGTATATATGGACGAAAATATAGAGGATGCTAAAAAATTGCCAAAATGCGGCGAAATATGGCGTCTAGACGATGGATCATTGGCTGTTGCGACTTTGGATAAGTGGTATATTTTACAAAATGTACGTCCAGTAAGTAAAAACGAAATGACAGCCGAAGCTTTTGGGCGAGGCTATCTTGAAAAGGGCGTTGGGCCTTTGGCGCGAATGCAAGGAAAGTAACACTATGTGGCGATGGGAAAAAAATCCTCACTCTTTACCAAAATCCCTTTATGGCGGTGTGGGTAAATGGCTTTTTATCTCACTTATGTGCGGCTCTTGCGTGTTGGTGTGTCTTTTTATTCTCTTGGCGTGGTTTATACCCTATGTTGGTTTTTCTGCCATCCATTCCTATTTACCAGTAGTTCTTGGTGTAGGTTCTGCCATATTAATTTTGTGTGTGGCATGGTTATGCTTTGCACTTGTTTATTATGTTTATACGGGCAAAAATTTTCTTGGCTTAAGTAAAGTACACGGACTTACTGTAAAGCTCATGTTTCCTCTTATGGATCTGTTGGGAAGAGCAGTGGGTGTTTCACGTGAAAAAATCCGCCTGTCTTTTGTGAAAGTAAATAATGAAATGGTTCTTGGAAAATTAACAAAAAAGCAAAGTAAAGTTGCTGCTAAGAATGTTCTTTTGCTTTTACCTCATTGCATACAAAATGCTTCTTGCCCTCATCGACTAACTTTGAATTCCGATTTATGTAAACGCTGTGGTAATTGTGCATTGGGTGCTATTTTGGATTTGCGAGACGTATGGGGTTTTTCTGTGGTCATTGCGACAGGGGGAACTATAGCAAGAAAGATTGTGGTCGAAACAAAACCTAAACTTATACTTGCTGTGGCTTGCGAACGCGATCTTACTTCCGGCATTCAAGATACCTACCCCTTACCAGTCTTTGGTATTATTAATACTCGTCCTTTTGGCCCATGTTTCAATACAGCAGTAGATGTACAGCTTTTAGTTGAAGCGTTGGAGCTTTTTGTTGCGTTGTCGCCAATAGATTCAGAGGATAGCAAAACGCATGTCTAAGCATAAAAAATTAAATGCAGCTAGCCAGAGTGTGTTGTGTGATCCACGACATGTTGCTGTGGAAGTTCTTTTGTCTGTTCTCAATGGTATGCATTCGCAAGCGGCTTTAGATTCGGCTTTACGCAAACATGGTTTAGAATTAAAAAATCAGGCTTTGTGCACAGAGCTTGTTTACGGCACATTGCGATTTTATTTTCGTTTAGATGCGCTTTTAGACAGCGTGCTTGTTAAACGTCAAAAGTTGCCTGAAGCTGTGCAAATGATATTGCGCGTGGCATTATACAGCATTCTTTTTCTTGAACGTGTTCCTGATCATGCTTCTGTGCATACTGCTGTTTCCTACTGCAAGACTCTTTTCGATCAAAAATTAGCCAATGTGGCAAATGGTGCATTACGCGCTCTTGTGCAAGTAAAAGAACGTTCATCCGAAAAATCTTTTTATAAAAAAGAAGCACATTTTTATTCTTTGCCCACTTGGTTGCATGGCTATTTTGTAAAAGCTTATGGTGGAGATATAGCTAAAATTGTAATGGCTAAGTTTTTACAGCGACCAAATGTTGCCCTTCGTCTTAATCCTAAGCATACTTCCTTTAATGTTTTAAATAATTTTTTTAAGCATCAAGAGCATGTAAAACCCGTTGGACACAGTGGTTATGTATTTTTAGAAGGTAATGTTTCACGTGAAGCTTTAAGTATTCCTATGCAAACATGGCACGAGGAAGGAGCTTTTTCTTGGCAGGCTGCTGGATCACAAGAAGTTCTACAGCGCTGTTTTGATACTGTCCCAGAGTTAAAAGAAGGTGTCTGGTGGGATGCTTGTGCAGGGCAGGGCGGTAAGACAATTGCTTTGCTAGAACAAAACATATCCGTAGCACTGGCTTCTGATATATCTTTTTCAAGACTTTCTTTACTTCAAGATAATTGCGCTCGTTTGAATTTAAAAACACCCATGCTTGTGCAAGGTGGCGCAGAAAAATCTTGGCATAATTTTGAAGATAGTTGTTGGATGGGAAATATTTTGCTAGATGCACCTTGTTCTGGTTTTGGAACATTAGCTCGAAGGCCTGAAATTAGACTTCATAGAACGTATGATGATGTTCAATCACTCATATCAATACAAAGAGAGATTGTGCAAAAAACTTTTAGCTTGCTTAAAACGGGTAATTTTTTAGTGTATATGACGTGTACATATAATCCTGCTGAAAACGAGAATTTGATGGAAGAGTTTTTAAAAAATAACTTCAATGCAGAAATTGTGTATAGCTGGCAAACACCTTTTGAGCATGTTTTTTTAGAGGGTATGTATGTATGTGTGCTTAGAAAAAAATAAGGCATGGTGTGTGCCATGCCTTATTTTTTTACTGTTTCACGGGAAACGTGCCATCATCTAAATTACTTTGTGTGCTTTGCTCAATACCCATTCTCAAGAGCAAGTGCATAAGCTCTTCTGCGTTCGTATAAGTTAGGGTAATGCGGCCCCTTTCCTCAGTGCCGCTGATGGAAGTTTTAATGGCAAGATGATTTTTTAAGTTTTCTTGTAAGTTTTTTAAGTAAGAAGATTTACTTCTATTTACTTTTTTTACTTTGGATTGTTCTATGGGGTTTTGCGGCAAATTTTCTTCTTGGTTTTGAGCTAATTCTTCATGAGCTTGTTCTTTTTTGTCCCAAGGGAAAATTTGTTGCTCTTTAAAAAAGACAACAGCAGCCTCAGCATCACGAACGCTCAAGCCATGTTGTAAAATATGTTCGTGCAAATTATTTTGGGCAACATCGTTGCCTTGTAAGCTAAGTAAGGTTCTGGCATGTCCAGCTTGTATATCACCTTTATTGAGTGTTTCTTGCATGTCTGTACTTAGTTGTAAAAGACGTAAAGTATTGGCCAGGGCAGAGCGGCTTTTGCCAAGGCGTTTGGCAAGTTCATCTTGGGTAATGCCACACTCTTCACGAAGTTTTTGTAAAGCTAAGGCTTCTTCAATGGGGGTTAGATCTTCGCGTTGAATGTTTTCGATAAGGGCCGCCGCCATAACTTCTTCATCTGTCATTTCTTTGATGAAGACAGGAACTTCGCTGAGTCCAGCTTTTTGAGCGGCTCTATAGCGACGTTCGCCGGCCACAATTTCGTAGTTCTTACTATGCGCTTTAGGTCTAACAAGTATAGGTTGGATGATTCCTTGCTCTTTAATAGAAGCTGCTAATTCATCCAATGCCGCCTCATTAAATTTACGTCTTGGTTGGTTAGGGTTTGGGATAAGGTCAGTGATGGCAAGAGTGGTAGCATCTTTTTTTTTCTCTGTAGGTTCACTACTGCTCCATAATGCGTCAATGCCGCGTCCCATTCTTGGTGAATTGCTCATGGTAATCTCACTTTTTTCATAAATATCTGGAGGTATAAAATGCAAACAAATAAAGATCCTATTCTTTATGTGGTCAATGATGAAGGTAACATAAAGTCTGTGCAGCTTTCTGCAAAGCTTTGGGATAAAGTGGAAAGTCACGTTAAATCCGTTGCTCAAAGCATGCAAACTGGGGCGGATCCTTTTTTAAAGCCTGAACCGCTTGAAGATCTTAATGAACTGAAAAAGTACTGGGATTTCACATATCCTTATGACCCTTATGTTCATTGCGAAGCTTGCGGTGTTGAAAGTAAAGACTGGGAAAATGACCCAGTCCATCCATTTCATTTAACCAACGCCAATATTGGTGGCCTCTTGGTTTTTCAATGTCGTTGTGGTGCAACCATTCGGAAAAAACATTTTCATAGAAAAACAGTTTTTGAATGCTCTGCTAAAAATGTTTAGTTTAGCTTGCGCTACTCTCTGTTTTAGGACGTCGTAAAATAACTTCCTTAGCAAGGCCAAGATAGGCATTAGCACCCGTAGATTTTATAGCATAGTGAATGATAGACTTGCCATGACTTGGTGCCTCAGAGAGGCGCACATTTCGTGGCACCACCGTTTCAAAAAGGTGATCTGGAAAACAACGACGAACTTCGTTTTTCACTTCACGTGCTAAATTATTTCTGGTGTCATACATAGTGAGTACAACGCCTAAAAGGGCAAGGCCAGGGTTCAAACGCTTTTTTACCTGCTCAAAGGTTTGTAGCAGTTTTACTATGCCTTCTAGGGCAAAAAATTCGCATTGTAAGGGAATAAGTACTTCTTTTGCACCGCACAATGCATTTAATGTTATAAGCCCTAAAGAGGGTGGGCAATCTATAATAATGTATTCAAAGTGCGGGTTAAGCGATTCAAGGCATTCGCTTAAATAGTATTCTCTACCTACCTTGTCTACCAGCTCTAGTTCGATGGCGACAAGGTCAGTGGTGGCGGGGAGTATATGTAAGTAATCAGCCACAGTGGGAATTACATAGTCAATGGCATTTTTGGGATCATAGATAGCAGTGTAAACTGTGCCTTTAATATCAGATGGTTGTATGCCAATACCGCTGGTTGTATTGGCTTGAGGGTCGCAGTCTATAAGTAAGACTTTTTTTTCCATTACGGCCAGTGATGCTGCTAGATTTATGGCAGTAGTGGTTTTTCCCACACCGCCTTTTTGATTTGCGATGGCAATGATTCTAGCCACGAGCGTCTCCTTTTTTGAAAAAATATTGTTTCACATGAAACAATGACGTTTGCTAAGTCTAGGTATAGGTAAAAAAACGCCTTGGGTCAATATGAAGGTTTGACCTCATACTCTGTTAGGGAAAATATTTTTATGCTTTTGCAAAACTTTACATTAATCTGAGAACAAATTATATTACTTTTATAACGCAATGAAATTTGAGGAGATATTTATGAATAAAAAATGCCTGTCTTTGTTATTATTAGGTTTAATATCTGTTGGTTCATTTGAAGCAACAACTAAGGCTATGGCTGCTTCAGATGCAGAATTTACTCAACAATTACAAAGAATTCTGAAAGAGCGTCCAGATTTAATTATGAATATTTTACGTGCCAATAGCGAAGCTATATTAGACATCGCACAAGAAGGCTCAGTTATTAAACGTAGACGTAATATGGAAGCACAATGGCGCAATGATTTAAAAGAAGAAAAAAATATTAATATCGCTGATAGGCCCGTTTGGGGGGACGCAAACGCCCCAGTGACCATAGTAGAATTTTCTGATTTTACCTGCCCTTATTGTGCTCAAGCTACGGCGACTTTAGCGCGCTTAAAAAAAGCTTATGGTGATAAAGTGAATATTGTATTTAAGCACACGCCCATAAGTTCTAACCCTAAAGCTATTTTGGCGTCTGAATATGTTATTGCTGCTGGTTTGCAAGCACCTGCTTTGGCACAAAAGTTTTATGAAAATATTTTTGCCAAACGTGATGAGCTTATGGAGAAGGGGGAAACTTTTTTAAAGGCAGAGGCAAAGGCATTGGGGCTAAATTTAAGAAAGTTAAGTAAAGATGCTCGTAGTAAAAAAGTTAAAGGCATTTTAAGCGATGATTTAAAACATGCTAAAGAGTTGGGTGTAGAGGGCACTCCGTTCTTCTTTGTGAATAATATTGTGGTGCGCGGGGCAGTTTCTGAAGATTTGTTTAAGGCTGCCATAGATATGGCACTCGAACATGAAGAGAAAAATTAGTTTTATTTACATCAAATAAAAATGAGAAAATTATGAATAAAGAATTGTTGGCCATATTGGCTTGTCCGCGTTGTCAGGGCGAATTGAATTTGAAGACAGAAGAAAATACTGACGTAGGCTTAACTTGTGCGGCTTGCGCAGTGATGTACCCCATTCGTGATGACATTCCTATTATGTTGGTGGAAGAAGCTCTTCCCATTGATGCAAGTAAACAGGTGTAGTGGGCTACTATTATGAGAATTCTTATTGCTTCAGATATACACGGTTCGCTAGAAAGTGCGCAATTTCTCGTGCAAAAAGCTGAGGAAATAAAACCGCAATTATGTGTACTTCTGGGGGACTTTTTGTATCATGGGCCAAGAAATCCTTTACCTTTGCAATATACTCCTCAAGATGTAGCTACTACCTTAGGGGCAATTATGGCTGTGGGGAATGGTATTGATATTGTGGCGGTGCGCGGCAATTGTGATGCTTTGGTGGATGAAGAATTGCTTCCCTTTTCTTTATCGCCTACGGCGCGGCTACATATAGATGGCCATAATTTCATAGCAGCGCATGGGCATCAATTTGGGCGTGATCCAGACTTTACCGGTATTGCTGCTGGAACTATTATGCTTACTGGGCATACGCATGTTCCTGTGGCAGAAAAAAAAGACCATGTGGTTTGGTGGAATCCGGGGTCTTTATCCTTACCAAAGCAGGGGTATCCACGCAGTTATGGCATTTATGAATCAGGCGTGTATACTATTTATGATGTTCAGGGAAATATCTTTTTACAATATACCTTATAAGACCAATTGCTATGTCTAGTTATATTGACTCTTCACAAAAACATGCCGTAAGCCTTTTGCCTTGTTCTTCCTATACAAGACAAGAGGTGGAGGAAGCTGTAAACCAAGCCATGTCTAGAGCAGGGATTGTGGGTTCACAGAATGCTTCTTTTGAAAAGGCGCCATTTCCATTGAGCCGAGGCACGCGCGTTTTGGTAAAACCGAATCTTGTGCGCGCTATAGCACCGGCTTGTACACATGCTGAAGTAGTGCGCGCTGTATGTGTATGTCTGCAAGAAGCTGGTGCGCAGGTACAAGTGTTGGATTCGCCAGGTTTTGGTACGGCTCCCAGAGTGGCAGAAAAAATTGGTCTTGCTCAGGCTTTGGCTCCTTTAGGGCTCAAAGTGCAAGAATTTTCTGCGCCACACCCACTTGTATTGCCCAATGACTTGGGCGTGTGGCAGGTAGGGCGAGAAGCTATAGAAGCAGAAGCAATTCTTTCACTGCCACGCCTTAAAGTGCATAACCAAATGCGGGTCACTTTGGCTGTAAAAAATATTTTTGGTTGTGTATGTGGCATGAGTAAGGCTTTGGCTCATACACGTCAAGGGCGATGCCTAGAAGATTTTTGCCGCTGCATTTGGGCTTTATATACAGCTTTGCCACCTACAGCCGCAGTGCTTGATGGCGTGGTGGGCATGCATGTGAAAGGGCCTTCAGGGGGTAAGGAAATAGCTATACATTGTATAGGGGCCAGCGTTTCGGCACAAGCTTTAGACACTGCTATTTATACACTTCTTGGTTTAGAAGTATCTCAAGTACCTCTTTGGCAAGAAGCGCAACGTACGCAACAGCAACCGCAACAACGGTCACAAGAATCACAGCAACATAAAGCACAACAACCGCAATTCTCTGAACTATCAGCAGAAAATATTCACTTTACCGACATGCAACCGTCACAATTTGACTTCAAAAATTTTATTATCCCTGAAGTATTAGAAGACATATCTTTTCAACCGCATCGTTTATTGCTAAGTTTTGTGAAGCGGTTTTGGCGTCAGTATTTTTAAAATTTTATGGAAAAGGAAATAGAATGCCAAGAATTCTACCTCATGAAACAAATATTTATGCCCTTACCGACAGCAATTTAAGTCTTGGGCGCCCCGTGGAAGAAGTAGCTAAGGCTTTATTGGATAGTGGTGTAAAAATTCTGCAATATCGCGAAAAAAAGAAAAAAGCAGGCGTAATGTTAGAAGAGTGTCGCCTTTTGCGTGCTTTAACCTTAGAAGCAAATGCCTGCTTTATTGTAAATGACCATATAGATATAGCTCTGCTAGTAGATGCTGATGGCGTGCATGTTGGCCAAGAAGATTTGCCTGTGCCAGAGGTGCGTCGCCTTATAGGGCAGGATAAAATTATTGGTCTTTCTACCCATGCGCCACTGGAGGCAGAGCAAGCTAAAGCACTTGGTGTCGACTATATTGGTGTGGGGCCATTATTTGCTACACAAACTAAAGAAGATGTTTGCGCTCCCGTGGGCTATAGCTATCTTGAATATGTTGTAAAAAATAGTTCATTACCTTTTGTAGCCATTGGAGGGATAAAAGCGCATAATATTGGAGAAGTGGTGCGGCGTGGTGCTTATTGTTGCGCGCTTGTTTCTGAGCTTGTGGGAGCGCAAGATATTGCGGCACAAGTGGATAGGGTGCGCAAAGCCATGAAAGGATAGTTTGGGTTTAAAGTATTGTAAAAAATATAGAGGTGAAAATGTTTTCTGTTCCTGTTGGGAGTGAATTTGTACCTGATTTTTCAAAAGGTCTTATTGCGGCCATTGCACAAGATGCGCAAGATGGTGAAATATTAATGTTAGCGTGGATGAATGCTGAAGCTTGGGAAAAAACTTTAGAAACGGGTGAAGCGCATTATTATAGTCGCTCTCGTCAAAAATTATGGCACAAGGGCGGCACATCCGGTCATGTGCAAAGGGTGCACAGTATTCGGCTTGACTGTGACAGTGATGCTGTTATTCTACGCATCGAGCAAGTGGGGGGCGCGGCCTGTCATAAAGGGTATCGTTCCTGTTTTTATCGTCAGTTACAAGATTCTACTGTGGAACAATGCAGTCCACATATATTTAATCCTGAGGAGATTTATAAATGAGCCAACCCATTTTAAAATTGGGCATTCCCAAGGGGTCTTTAGAAGACGCCACCATCAATCTTTTTGAACGTGCCGGGTGGAAAATTCGCAAGCACCATCGTAATTATTTTCCAGATATTAATGATCCGGAAATCAGTGCTTCTTTGTGTCGCGTGCAGGAAATCGGCAATTACGTTGTTGATGGTATTTTGGATGCAGGTTTAGCTGGGTTAGATTGGCTACAGGAAACCGGAGCCTTTGAGCATGTGGTTAAAGTTTCAGATCTTGTGTATTCTAAAACGTCTAATCGTCCTGCGCGATGGGTGTTGGCAGTGGCTGGCGATTCACCTTATTATAAGCCCGAAGATTTAGCAGGAAAACGCATTGCCACAGAACTTGAAGGACTTACTAAGTTATATTTTGAGCAAAAAGGCATTGATGTTTCGGTGTTTTATTCTTGGGGTGCCACAGAAGCTAAAGTTGTAGAAGGCTTAGCTGACGGTATTGTGGAAGTGACAGAAACAGGCACTACTATTAAGGCTCACGGCTTGCGCATTATAGATGAGGTCATGAGTAGTAATACGGTATTCATTGCCAATAAACAGGCATGGGAAAACCCTGAAAAGCGCCGTAAGATAGAGCAAATTGATTTGCTTTTGCAAGGTTCTTTGTGTGCAGAAAGTTTGGTGTGTTTAAAGCTTAATGCTCCTTCAGAAAATTTGACGGCCATACTAGATTTGCTACCTGCACTTAATTCGCCCACAGTTTCGCCTTTGCGCGATACGAAATGGCTTTCATTGGAAACCGTGGTAAGCACACATATAGTACGTGATCTTATTCCGCAACTACGCAATGCAGGTGCGCAAGGCATCATTGAATACGCATTGAATAAGGTAATATAATATGTCAGAAAATGATGCTTCTCAAAATTTTTTAGATACATTACCAGAGTTGCGTGAAAACGAACAATTCACCTTTGCATGTAATGAAACGGTGCCTTGTTTTAATCGCTGTTGTGCTGAGCTTACTTTACCTTTAACGCCTTATGATGTGTTGCGATTGTGTAGGCACTTTGAAGTGGAAAGTGAAAAATTTTTAAAGTCTCACGCACAAATGCGTTCTTTTCCTGATACAGGTTTCCCTTTGCCCTTATTGAAAATGCAAGATGGCCCTTCAGAGCCATGTCCTTTTGTTATGCCGGCAGGCTGTTCTATTTATGAAGATAGGCCGGGTGCATGTCGTACATATCCTTTGGGACGCGGCACTAAACTTGACGATAAAGGAAATGTCGTAGAGCGCTTTTTTATTGTTCAAGAAGATCATTGTAAGGGCTTTGATTGCGGTTCGCAATGGACAGCGCATGAATGGTTGAAAGATCAAGGCTTGGATCCCTATAATGAATCTAATGATCGCTATATGAAACTCATGGCCAAGGTTAAAGAAACGGGCGAGCCTGTCAGTGCTAAGATGGCTAGCATGATAATTCTTTGTCTGTATCAACTAGATCGTTTTCGTGTTTTTATTGCGGATATGAAGGTTTTTTCAAAGCTTGATATAGATACTGCACGTTGTGAGGCTATTATGGCTCATGATGAAGACTGTCTTAACTTCGCCTATGATTGGCTAGAATTGGTACTGTTTAACGTATGCCCCACCTTGAAACGCAAGGCATAGGCCTCTCTCATCCCAAAATTTGGGAAGCGCACGCTTTGGCTAAGATTTTAGCTAAAGAGGTTTCGCAAGAGCGTAAAAATCATGGTGTGCCAGATAAAGCACATGTGGTTTTTACCAATGGATGCTACGATATTTTGCATCCTGGCCACGTGTCGCTTTTGGCTGATGCTAAAAAATTAGGGGAAATTCTTGTGCTTGCTTTAAATACAGATGCCTCGGTGCGTCGTTTGGGCAAGGGGAAAGATAGACCTATTAATTCTTTAAGTGTGCGAGCTTTCATGGCCGCGCATTTGGAAAGTGTGGATTATGTGACCTGCTTTGATGAAGATACTCCGCTAGAGATTATTACTTTGCTTAATCCGGATGTTTTGGTCAAAGGAGGGGATTGGCCTGTGGATAAAATTGTAGGGGCAGATGTGGTGCAAAAGCGTGGTGGCTTAGTGTATTCTTTGCCTTTGCTTGAAGGGTATTCCACCACGGGCATTATAGAGCGTATTCGCACAGAGTAGGGCGAGATGTCGTTAAAATAGTCCCATTAGTATTGTTTAAGAAGGGACGGAGAGCTTTCGCAAAAAAACTCTCCGTCCCTTCATCCATTTTAAAAAGTAAGGGTTTCGTATAAAACTACACGTTGTTTGGCCATTTTTTTACTTTTCACTTACGCGTAACCATAAACCTTGATGATTAGCCATGGCAAAGGGTTCTACTTGATTTTTGTATTGAGCTTCTGGAATAAGTAAATAGTTGGGCTGACTTAAATTATCTAGTACAAATTTTCTTTTATCTAGTTTCGCTACTAATATGGCATGACCGCCCACATTGATTTTATCATGCAAAAAAACTACCCACAAATCTTCCTTAGGCCATGTAAAATGCTGTAGGGCAAAATACTTGGCAATGGCATAATCTTCACAATCCCCACTTTTATTGGCCATAAACTCTTTCGGTGTTGCCCAGTATTCGTTTTTTCCGTAGAAATCTTTATCTTTACGCGAAGAAATACTGTTAAAAAATCCATTGATATTACGTAAAGTTTTTAAAGATTTTGGACTCTTTAGTGTTATTTTACTAAGAGCTATCCATTGCCCTTTATGCATAGGGGTTAAAGGAATATTTTGCGCTTTGAAAATGTCATCATTATGGTTTTGTAAAATTTCGCGCCAGCGAGTTCGCAATAACTGTTGTTTTTCAGGTAATGTTAACTTTTCAGATAAGACAAACTCGGCTCCAAGCACTTTTATGCGTGGCGTGTCTTTAGGAATTTGAATGGTTATTTTTTCGGCGTAAGTAGTAGTGGAAAAAAAGCTTGTAAAGAGCAAAATAATACAAAAGTAAAATGTTTTCAATATAATTGTCTGTCTCATCATAAATCCTTGTAAGGCATTGAGTCTGCGTCTGTGGGCTCATAAGTTACCTTATGAGCCGTAAAATATTGATGTTGTGAAGAAAATTTTGCCTAGAGCAGGGCAGTCATATTCAGGCGAGAGAAGCAAAAAAGTCTAGCAAGTACGTAACGATGTTTAAGCCATGTTAGTCAGCCTTTTTTGTTAAGGCTTTTCTGTCATCCAATAAGAAAATAAGCACTGTAGAAAGAATAAGTACAGCGCCAAACCACCCTAGGGTCGAGAAACTTTCCCCCCAAATGTACCATGCAGCAATTGTTGCTATGACAGGTTCTAAGGTAGCTAATACAGCGGCCTTAGTTGGGTGTAAGCGTTTTATAGCTTCGCAATAAGTCCAATAAGCAATATAGGTACTCATAAAGCCAATACCAAATATGGCCAACCATGCCTGTAGCCCCAAATCAAAGCGCAAGTTTGTTAGTGGCAAAAGGCACAATGCTGCTACTAAAGAGGCATAGCCATATAATGTAAATGGGGTGTAAGTTGCAAGCAGTTTTTTAGTAACAACATAATGTGTAGCATAAAGAAAACCAGAGAGTAATCCAAATATTATGCCTAAAAGTGGCAAGGAAGATGTGCTTTCTTGAGCAGATGCTGTGTTATTTAGCTCTGCCACTGAAGCTACTTCAGCTGGGGAAAAACTCATAAGCATGCCACCGATTAAAGCTACAATAATGGCAAAACCTGTTATAAATGTAAAACGGAGCCCAAAAAATATACGTGAAAAAATAGCTACCCATGCGGGAGCGGTGTATAAAAGTACAGAGGCTAAGGCCGCGCCTCCTTCTTTTACAGCGTATTGATAGACTACAAAGAAAGTGGCAATAGAAAAGATACCAAAAAAACAAAAGCCAAAAAAGTCTTTTGTACTATGCACCTTAGCTTGCTTGATACAAAGTGCATGCATAAAAAGAAAGCTACCACCAATAAAAGCTCGCCAAAAGGCCACGTCAAGAGGTGCAATGCCAGACTCCATGGCAATGCGCCCTAAAATACCTAAAAAGCCCCAACATGTGGCTGCCACAAAAATAAAAAAATATCCTGCATACAATTGCATAAAATTACAAACCCTTTTTGCATTTACTTACTGTAATACGTGTTAATAGCTCGACACCTCGCAAAAGTGCCTCTTCATCAAAATCAAAAGCAGCGGTATGGTGACCTCCCTTACCGCGAATTCCTAATTGTATATATGTGCCACGCCCCCCATGAGCTTGTACATCTTGTAAAAACCATGTAAAATCCTCAGAGGCCCAAAATTTTTCTTGTTCTATAAGATTGTCAAAGCAAGGCATTTTTTTAGCTACCTGCAAAACTTCTTGGGCTAGGCTTACATCAGAAAAACCGTTAACACAATTACCCATAACAGTAAATGTGTGTGAACAATTCCACATGGTCGCTGCTCCTTGGCAAATACGCTTGGCATTGTCTGTCATCCAGGCGTTAATTTCTTCATCAATGCCCCGCGTTTCCCCTGCAAGCCAGGCATGGGCAGGTATTACATTAGACGCACCAGTGCAATGAAGCTCTCCAATATTTATTCGGCTTTGTCCTTTCCCGTGTCGCGGTATGGCATGCATGCCTTGAACCGCTGTGGCAGCGGCAAGTAAAGCATTATTGCCTTGGTGCGGGGCCAATCCCGAATGGGCCGGAGTTCCCACAAAGTTCACTTCAAAAGATGTATTAGCCAAAAAATGCGTGGTCCCTGCTATAAGGGTACCGGCTTGTTGGGCTTGAATTCCTAAATGAAGGCCATATACTTCTGCCACATTTTTCATGACTCCGGCTTCGAGCATGGCTTTGGCCCCTTGGCCTACTTCCTCTGCAGGTTGAAAAATAAGGCGTATTGTAAGGGCTTCTGGGGAGTTTTCCAATTCGCTTTTCATGTGGTGTAGCATAAGCCCTAGTCCTACACCTATAGCGGCATGTCCATCATGACCGCATGCGTGCATAACGCCTTGGTGTAGTGAACAAAAGTTTTTTTTGGCAGGGGCATGTGTATCTAGCATTTCTTCGTGAACTTCATTGGCGTCTATATCGAATCTAAAAGCTATAATGGGCTTTTCACGACTTGTTGTACAGCCTAGGTGTATATCAAACCAAAGTCCTGTAAGACCGCCACCATCTTGTTTCATAAGGGCTATGTGCTCTGCTTTTGCACCTTCAATTATGGCTCTGGCTTCTTCTCTAGCGCATGTGGTGTGTGAGGGTGGCGTCAACCGTGCATGAGATGCGATGGCATTACGCCCCATGTTAACTTTATAGCCTAAATTTTCAAAAATTTGCGCAATTTTTGAAGTAGTACGATATTCAAGCCATGCTAATTCTGGATGTTTATGAATATCTTGTCGAAAAGCTATAATTTGCGGTGCTAATGAAAGGAGTAAAGATTGCATAAAGCCTCCCATTTCAAAACAAAAAGCATAAAATTTGTGTAAAAAATGTATCTATAATTTTTATATATAGGCATGACATGTCAAATGTCGTAATTCTGAAACCATAACGCACCTTGGCTCTATTGTATATGGAGAAATAGGTACATTATTTAAGACTCCTGTGCATGACTATTTACGCAAAAGTATAATTTTTTTATTACAGTACCAAAAATACAAAAAAACTGTGCAGGACCCTTTATTTGTAAAAAACTAAAATAAAGGGGGGCGGTACTGTGGTAAGTATCGCCCCCCTTAAAGTTATTTAAGCTGTAATTTTTATGAAGTTATACAACTTAAATAATAGGATATGCTTATTAGTATGCAGCTTCGTAAATCATGGTTACAGCAGCGTCAGACATTTTGCGTGGGTTGGTTAAGCCGCAAGCGTCTTTTTGGGCATTTTGTACCATGGTTGGGATATCTTTTCTGTCAACTTTTTTACCATAGCGTACAGCCAATTCTTCGATACCAGCAGGAATGCCCACATCAGCAGAAAGTTGACGGATAGCAGCAATAGCTTTAAGGGCTGCATCGCGCTTGGAAAGGCCACAAGTGCACTCGCCCATCATTTCTGCCATGGCAGCAAACTTATCAAGGTTGGCTATCATGTTGTATTCTTCTACATGAGGCAACAAGATGGCATTGCACTCGCCGTGTGGCAAGTCGTAGAAACCACCGAGTTGGTGAGCCATGGCGTGCACGTGGCCAAGGCTTGCGTTGTTAAAGGCCATACCACCAAGGTATTGTGCATAACACATGCCTTCGCGGGCATTGATGTCGCTACCGTTAGCAACGGCTTTGCGTAAGTGTTCGAATACAAGGCGGATACATTTTTCAGCACATGCATCGGTAATAGGAGTAGCAGCTGTGGAAACATAGGCTTCTACGGCGTGTGTGAGCGCATCCATACCGGTGGCGGCAGTAAGTGATGGAGGCATGCCCATCATTAAAAGGGGATCGTTAACGGCTACGTTTGGAGTTACGCGCCAGTCAACAATAGCCATTTTTACTTTACGGCTTGTATCTGTGATGATGCAAAAACGTGTAATTTCAGAAGCAGTACCAGCAGTGGTGTTAACAGCCACATAAGGAGGCATGCTATTGCTAGATTTATCTACGCCTTCAAAGTCTTGAATGATACCGCCATTGGCAATAACAAGGCCTACACCTTTACCGCAGTCATGAGAAGAACCGCCACCAAGGGTGATAAGGCTGTCACAATTTTCTTTCTTATATGCTTCTACCCCTGCGGCAACGTTTTTGTCGGTGGGGTTTGGGATGGTTTCATCAAACACAGCGTAGCCCATACCTGCTGCGTCCATGATATCGGTAACGGCTTTTAAAATGCCCACTTGCACAATACCTTTATCGGTTACAATAAGAGGTTTTTTGGCATTTAATAATTTGATACGTTCAGGAATAGTTTTAGCGGCACCAGCGCCGATAAGAGTTACTGTGGGAATAAAAAAACCGTCTACTCTTTCAATGATAGCCATACATCCTCCAAGGATTTCATAAAATGTTAGTAATGAATACCTTTAACAGATAGGGTATAACCCTGTCTAAGACTGTACATTTTTATGAGGTATAGCGCAAGGAAAAATAAAAATTTGTTTTGTATGTGAAATTAGTAATTTCGTCAAATTTTAAAAAATAGCGATGAGAAAACACTAAACATCTGTAAAGATAGTAAGTTGTAATCAAAAAGAACGATGTGTATTTCGAGAATATATGTAGATAGATAAAATACAAATATCAGTGGTAAATGAACAGTTACGAAAAAGATAAAAAAACAGATGCAAGACATCGGTTTTTTTATTTTTCAGAGTGCTGACAAAGTCAGCACGACCGATAAATCAAGAGTAGGTGCAATTTACTTGCACCGTTAAACGATTGATTTTCGTGCCTTTCTGCCAAGACAGCAACGCTGTTTTAGGCGGCGCAAACACCCAATAGGGAGTTTGTCATTAGTCTGAAGGATAAAAAAAAACCGATGCAAGACATCGGTTTTTTTTATCTTTTATTTTAAAGCGCTTAGAATTGATGACCCATGGTAAATTCGAATCTACCTGGTTGCTGTCTATTGTAGTAATCTTCCGTGAGGGGAATACCGTAAGCAATACGTAAGTCACCCATGGGCGAACGCCAACGAAGTTCAACACCTGCTGTGGCTACAATGTGGTCATTTAAATTCATGTGCTCTGAGTCTATGTTAAAGCCAGCATCGATGAAGGGGACAATAGCCATGCCTAAATCATCGCTAAAGTTCCATATATATTCTAAGTTGGCAACACCCATGCGGTCACCACCAATAATATCGCCGTAAACGCGGTCTCTGGGGGTAATATGCGTATAGTCAAAACCACGAATGGTGTCTATGCCGCCAAGGTAAAAGCGTTCAAATACAGGAATAATTTCTGGAGTATTTTGGAAAACACCGCCTAAACGTGTACGCAAGCGTAATACATGATCACCCTTTTTATCAAAAGCATAAAAACCTTGCCAGTCAAACATAGCTTTCACAAAGTTGTCTGTGCCACCGAGGAAGGAGCCGCCAAATTCTACAGAAGCGCGTGTAATAGTACCTTCTGTAGGTCGTGTACGACTGTTAGTGGTGTCACGAGTAATGCGTGCAAGAACGGCACTTGACCAGTTTACGCCTTCGTATTCTTTAATGGATGGGGCAGCATATTCGAAAATATTATCCATTATGTACTGTTCTAAGCGATAGCTAATGCCCACCGTCGTATACTCACCAATAGGGTAAGCGAAGCGGATGCTACTACCTAAAGTTGTTTTGCTATAATCGTCCCAAGAGTCGTAGGTATAATATACGTCACCACCGGCTAATAGGTCAGTGTCGTACACACGAGGGTTGGTGAAAGAAATAATGCCAGATGTACGTGTTGTGGATGTAAAGCCTTGGATTTGGAGCCAATATCCACGTCCTAATAAGTTACGTTCCATAACAGAGGCAGATACGCCAACATCATAGTATGTAGAGTAACCAATACCTGCCATGGCAGCGCCGGTTTTATCTTCTTTTACTTTTACCTTAAGGTCTACTTCTTCAGGGTTTTGCGTGGGGACTAAGTCCACATCTACAGCACTAAAGTAGCGTAATCTATTGAGGCGCTCTGTCGAACGGCGCATTTTGGCCCCTTCGTACATATCGCCGTCAGCAATGCGCATTTCGCGTAAAAGAACATTATCGCGTGTTCTTTCGTTACCTTCTAAGATAACGCGTCTGATGTAAACTTTTTGTTTTTTATTAACATAATAGCCTACGGTAACGGTGGCATCACCATTTTCAGCTTTAAGTAACTTTGGTTCAACGTCAGCAAAAGCATAGCCTTGATCACCATAAAATTCTTTAATTTTTTTGGCATCTTCTTGCATGACGCTTAAAGAGAAATACCCGCTGTCTTCTTTTTGTTCATCCATGTCAACGAGAGCAAGCATCTTATCTTCGTCTTCGATAACTTGCCCGCCAAATTTAATACCGCTTACTTTATAGCGGCGACCTTCGTCTACATTGAAAGTTACTATAATACCCTCTTTGGTATATTGCACATCAGGGGCGGCCACTTGTATGTCTACATAGCCTTCATTAAGGCCATAAGCAGCAATGGCATTGGTGTCGCGCTCTAAATATTCTTCTTCAAGAACACCAGTGCCTGTAAAGAAAGAAATAATATTGCGAGGGCGCAAGGCCATATAACCTTCTAAATCGCCTTGATCGAGATTTTTAAGACCATTAATTTTAACTTCAGAAATATACAGCTCTTCGCCTTCAACAACAGTAAGCACAAGGCGAGCGCCTGCGCCACCTTGCTGTGATACTACACTGTGCTTTACGTTGGCTAAGTAAAAGCCTTCTTTGCGGTAGAGGTCTTTGATTTTTTGAATGTCGTCGGCAAGAATTTTATCATTAAGCACATTGCCTGTTTTGGTACCCATGGCAGCAAGAATGTCTTCTTTGTCTATTTCGTCAGAACCTTCTACGGTAATATCATCAATGCGGGGTTTTTCTACCACATTAAAGACTAAGATAGGGCCTGGGTTTACTTGCACTTGTACATCGCTAAAATATCCCATCTCCCAAATGCGTTTTACTTCTTCATTGATGAGAGCCTCATCGGGAAAATCGCCGGGGCGTAGGGAAAGGCGCATGAGCACAGCGTCAGGATCCATAATACGCAAACCATTAATCTGGATATCGCGTATGGCACCTTTTTGAATGTTGCCACCCACGGGCATACTTGCTGGTTTGTGAGCCACTGGAGCAGAAGGCCCGAGTGGGGTAAGTATAGGCACAGCGCCAGGAGCACTGGCTCTAGGCGTTACAGCCGGTCCGCCACCTGCCACACGTGCAGAAAGTTCATCTGCAGCGCCGGCTAGCTCCAGCATATTTTGTCTTTGCAAGGTGACCACATCCGCATTTTGATTGCTGGTAATGGGGACAACGCGTGAATCTAGGGTAAAGCCATCGCCCAGTTGGTTAAATACACCGTAGACTACTGTAGTCGCTCCGGAGGCTTTTCCTAAACGTCGCGCTGTGCTAATATCAAGCTCTTTGACGTTTTCAGATTGCAATAAACTTGCTGTCTCAGCTGGAGATATGACTGTCATGCCTTTAGCGCGCAATCTTTCAGCCAAAAGATTTGGCACGTCTTGCCCTAAAGATGCTTTGCTTTGGTCGCCATTAACTTGGTATGGCAAAATAAGCACTTTTGCTGCAGCCCATACCGTTGATGTGCCCAAGCCCATCAGGACAGTGGCTAAAAAAATTCCCCAGTTAAGTACTTGTTTTCTCATACAACACTCCTGCACGAAGCTCTAAACATCGCTCCATACTCGTTGCCAATTCATTGTTATGCGTTACAACCACCAAGGTCATGCCAAGATCACGATTGAGTTTAAAAAGCAGTTCTTTAATGCCTACACCAGATTTGTCATCTAAGTTACCTGTAGGCTCATCGGCTAAAAGCACGCGAGGTTGCATAAGCACGGCTCGTGCTATGGCAGCTCTTTGCCTTTCACCGCCAGAGAGGGTGGTCACTCTATGTGTTAAACGATCGCCAAGCCCCACTTTTTGTAGCATGTCCACAGCTTTTTCTGTGGCAATTTTCCGTGGCATACCTGCAATAATAGCTTGCATGGCCACATTTTCTACTGTGGTGAACTCTGGCAATAAGTGATGGAACTGAAATACAAAACCTATGGAGCCATTTCGCAACTGCGCCTTGGCATCCAGCGAGAGTTTTTGCACGTCATTTCCATCAAAAAAAATCTTTCCAGAGGAAGGAATATCAAGAACTCCCATAAGATGCAAGAGGGTAGATTTGCCAGAACCCGATGCACCCACTATGGAAATGGCCTCTCCTTCGTGTACTACCAAGTTGATATTCTTGAAAATTTCTAGACTTTCTTTAGTCTCAGAAAATTTTTTTTCTACATTTTCTAATTTATATAAAATTTTTTTATTATTCATAGCGCAGAGCCTCGGCAGGTTGCAGGCGCGCAGCCTGACGGGCAGGGTAGATTGTGGCTAAAAAGCAAAGAAGCATGGCACTTAGACCAACAATAAGGGTGTCTGACCAGGTAAGTAGAATGGGCAAATGGTCCATGGTGTACACCCCTTTGGGAAGTTTTATAAATTGGTATTTTTTTAATAGCGTTGCTACACCAATGCCTAATATGTAGCCAAGCAAAGTACCAAAAACCCCGATGATGGTTCCTTGTAACATGAAAATACGCCTAATCATGCCTTTAGTTGCCCCCATGGACATAAGAATGGCAATATCACGTGTTTTTTCCATGACTAACATAACAAGGGTGGTGACAATGGAAAAAGAGCCTATAAGTACCACCATGGTTAATAAAATGAACATACCCACTTTTTCTAACTTTAAAGCTGCGAAAAGGTTAGCATTCATTTCCATCCAATGGCGCACGTATACGGCGGAGCCAAGGGCTTTGCCTACACTTTCTGCAGTCACATCGGCGGTGTAGACATCATCTACTGTAAGTTCAATACCTGTAATGCGATTTTCCGGAATGCCCAGCACTTTACGTGCCGCAGGTAGCGTAACAAAGGCCAGTGTCATGTCATATTCATACATACTGGTTTTAAAAATACCCGCTACGATGAAGGGGCGAATTTTAGGTGTAAAGCCAGCCGCTGAAGTATTGCCAGAACCCGACATAAGGTTCACTCGACTGCCAAGACCAAGGCCGAGAAGATTGGCAAGCTCTTGACCAATAATAATGCCGGGAGGGCCGGGTTTTTGCACGGCTAAATCTTTTACAGAACCTTGCTGCATGGTGCGTAGCATAGATAAAACGTCGGGGGCTGTGTGCGGGTCTATGCCGCGTAGTACAAGCCCTTTAACCCCTTGAGGCGAAGAAAGCATAACTTCTGTATAAATAAAGGGAGTAGCTTTGCTTACACCGGGAACTTGCAGGGTTTTTTCTAAAATAGGCTGCGTATCATCAAGGGCGCCGGGTATGTGCGACATAATAATGGCATGGGCATTGGCACCGAGAATTTTATCGCGAATATCTGTGGAAAAGCCATTGTATACACCAAGCACTACCACCAACGCACCAACACCTAGAGCTACACCCACTATAGACATAATGGATATAACATAGATGAAGGTTTGTTTGCGGCGTGAAAAAAGATAGCGTAATGCTATAAAAAATTCAAACGAGAGCGGCAAGCGCATTTATACTTCACTTTTTAAGAGGGGGAAGAGAATAACTTCTCTAATGGACGGGGAGTCCGTGAGCAGCATAACTAAGCGGTCAATACCAATACCTTGGCCTGCGGCGGGGGGCATGGCATATTCCAATGCGCGCAAGTAATCTTCGTCCATGGGGCAAGCTTCATCATCGCCGGCTTCTTTCTCACGAACCTGATCTTCAAAGCGACTGCGCTGATCCATAGGGTCATTGAGCTCAGAAAAGGCATTGCCGTGTTCGCGTCCCACAATGAAAAACTCATAACGATCGGTAATATCGGGGTTAGCATCATTACGGCGCGATAAAGGCGAAATATCCGTGGGATAATGATAAATAAAATGTGGTTGAATGAGCTTTGGTTCCACATCAAGGTCAAAAAGCTTGGCTTGTAATTTACCAAGGCTTTCGCCTTTCACAACTTTTTCACCACGACTGCGCACATAATCTTGCACTTTTTGATAGTCTTGATAAAATTCTGGCTTGTGTCCGCCTATTTCTTCTAAAGAGCCGTGAAAAGAAAGTCTTTTCCATGTGCCCGGGGTAAGGTCGATTTCTTGTTCTTGATATGTAATAACGTGACTACCGCATACTTTTAAAGCAATGTGCCCGAGCAGGTTCTCGGTTAAGTCCATAAGGTCTTCAAAATTGGCATAGGCCCAGTAAAATTCGCACATGGTGAATTCGGGGTTATGGCGCGTAGAAATACCTTCATTGCGGAAATTGCGGTTAATTTCAAATACTTTTTCTAGGCCACCCACCAAGAGTCTCTTGAGATAGAGCTCTGGTGCAATGCGTAAAAACATTTGCATATCAAGGGTGTTGTGATGCGTTACAAAGGGGCGAGCCGTGGCACCGCCGGCAATGGGTTGCATCATAGGGGTTTCTACTTCTAAAAAACCTTGATCTTCCATAAAATTACGAAATTCACGCACTATTTGACTGCGTTTTTGAAAGATATCGCGAGTTTTAGGGGTCACGATTAAGTCAACATAGCGCTGTCTATAGCGCGTTTCCATGTCTTTAAGGCCGTGATACTTTTCTGGCAAAGGCCGCATGGAGCGCGAGAGCAGGCGGATGGAAGTACAGTGTAGGGTAAGCTCACCTGTTTGTGTTAGAAAGAGATAGCCTTCCACACCTACAATGTCACCGATGTCAAATTTCTTAAAAATAGCATAGGCTTCATCGCCAAGGTCTGCCTTAACAGCATAACATTGCATACGTCCGCTTTGATCCATAATGTGGAAAAAGGTAGCTTTACCAAAAGAGCGAAGAGCCATGATGCGCCCGGCAAGGGAAAAAGTTTGGTTTGCGGCAAGTTTTTCCAGCGTATCTACGTCTGCACCGGAATGGTCGTGTAACACATCTCCAATACAGTGTTTCTTGTCAAAATCGTTAGGGTAAAGTGGCACACCTGCATCGAGCAGGTCACAGGCTTTTACCACACGATTTTTTACAACCTCATTCAAATCATCACGGGCTGCAAAACTTTCAAGCATGGGAGAAAAATACGCCACATGCGCTGACTTTGAGGCAATTTTAATGGCTTTACGCTTTGGTTGTTGTCCCTTGTTTTCCACCGGGAATCTCCTGCAATGAAGACAAATATAAAAAATATTTATCTTTTTCTTTTGGGATTTTTGATGATGCTTGCCAAACAGGCAATTTTAAACATAATCAATAAGAAGCCATAGGATAAGATGCTCAAAAAGTCAAATTTTTGGAAAGCAATAGAAGGTAGAATTTACTTTATGCACCCTGAAAGAAATAGGGGAAATTCTTTTTCCTGAGAGGGGAAGCTTGAAAAAAAGTTTTCCCTCTCAGACTCTCCCCTTCAAAAAACTATTTCTTTAGAATGTTATCTTGGAAAATAATTGTGCAGAATTCCTTTATTTAACAAAGGTAGTTAAAGCCATACATATTTGTAGAGCATAGTACCAAAGAGAAGGCTTAAGGCTATATAAAGAAATATACGAACTGCGCGAACCCCTACTTTAATAGCAAAGTACGCGCCCAGTTGATTACCGATAATGCTACCTATGGCACAAGGTATAGCAAGAGCATAGAGCACCACGCCGCCTGAAGCAAAGGTTGCCAAGGCGCCCAAATTAGACGCAAGATTCAAAACTTTAGTGGTACCGGAGGCTTGCACAAGCTCCATGCCCAGAACTATATTAAGACTTAAAATAAAAAAAGAGCCCGTGGCAGGGCCAAAAAAGCCATCATATGTGCCTATACCAAGGCCAATGAGGCCTACATATAAACATTGTTTTGTGGGAGATAGTTCAAAATCTGTTTGTTTCTCATTTTTTTTGTTGGTAAAAAAAGAACATAAAAGTCCCAGAGGCAGAAGAAAAGCCATAATTTTTCCAAGAAGAGCTGGCTCCACCTGTAAAGCTAACCAAGAACCAAAAGCACCACCTAAAAAAGACGCCATGAAACCCACTGGAACCAAATGTAATACAATAAGTTTTTTACGCAAAAAAGGCCATATGGCTGAGAGAGAGCCTAAACTGCAAGCAAATTTATTGGTACCTAGTACCACATGCGGCGGAATATTGAGAAGCATCAGGGAAGGAAGGGTGATAAGCCCGCCACCACCGGCTATGCTGTCTATAAAGCCAGCCACCATAAAAGCGATGGCGCATAAGATAATGATATATAGTTCAAGTTCCATATTTTTTCCTTATGAATGCGGTATGAATTACAAGGTTCCTGCATAATTTACTATGCAGAGGCTTTGAAGCTTGTATCATTCATGTAAAGCTTTTTATATTAAGCTCTTTTTCTAATTTGAATAAAACGTATGCATTTATAACCTATAAACAAAATGCGAACCTCACTGGGGGAAGTGAGGTTCGCTACAAAAGGTGAAGCACAAGGGGGCAGTGCCAAGGGAAGGGGGATGCACTGGGGCTTCAGCCTTTGCCTTTACAATGACACTTTCTATTAATTTTGCAAGTGTTTTTTCTAAGACAACTTTGTATGCTCTATTGGCATGAAATTATAACAGCTTTGTGTTTATAATTTTTGAAAAGTTCGACGTAAATTAGCGCCTATATCTTCCAGTATCTGCCAGGCAGTGCGGTCCAGTGTATGCACATAATAGGCAAAACCCACCATGGCCAAGAGTAAAAAAGCGTATTCCTGTATAGAACCAGTGGCAAAAAGGTTTAAAGAAAAACGTTTTTGCGACACAAAAGGCAATAATGGCACACCTGAAGGAGTACACATATCAAGAATAATGTGCATTAGAGCGCCATAGCTGAGCCCAAATCCCCAAGAAAAATAAAGTTCTTTGGAGGAAAAAAAGCCCCATTCTTCGAAAATATTCATGCCTTGCAAAGCGGAAAAGCAAAGAATACCAGCAAGAAGGTATGTGCCATACCAATGACTAAATCCCCTATGAATGCGCTTAAAAGTTTTTTCTGGGCATGGGGTCATGCGTGCCACGCCAAGGTCTATGATATCGGGTAAAATAGAGCCTACAAAAACCCCCACCAAGGTAGCGGGCGAAAAACCAAGCATCACACCGGAGGCTAAGGCTATAGATTTGTGAGTTATCCACTTCATATTATGCCTAGGTAAGGTGAGAAAGGGCTTTCTTTTGATGCATATGACTTCGTAAAGCTACAAAGCCCACAGCTCCAATAATGCATATGGAACCAAGGACATTGTTCCACGTAAGAGATTCCCCAAAGATAATAATGCCAATAATCATAACTGTTAAAGGCTCAAGACCGTTGAAAATAGATGTTAAAGAAGGTCCGATAAGTTGCACGGCAAAAATCATGAAAGTATTAGAAATAGCCGTGCTTACAAAAGCTAGTAATAAAAGATTTTTCCATAATTCTTTTGTGGTAATCCACTGTAATTCTTGTATGGCGGCGGCATAGACACCTGCAAAAATGGCTGCAAAAAGTAAGATATAAGCACAGACTACAATTTTGCTTTGGGTTTGAAATCGCGCTACTTGTATACCAAGTACATAGAGAGCCATAGTAATGGCAGAAAAAATGGTGACAATCATTCCCCACATGCTTATGCGCACATTTTCTATATTTTGCACGGAAAAAATGCCTATACCCAGCAAGATAAAAAAGGCTGCAACTGCAGTGGATGTATAGAATTTTTCGCCAAAAAAAAGTGTCATGGCAAGGATAACAAAGATAGGATAACAAAATTGCACTGTGCCTACAATGCCGGAATCCATGAGGTTAAAAGCCGCAACAAAGGAAAGAGCCGCAAGAACATAAAAAAAACTTACCGCAGCAAACTTTGGCACATCGCTTTTGTAAATGCGTAAAGATTTTTTGCGCATGAGGGCAAAAAGAAAAATCATAATGGCAGAAAATAAAAAGCGATAAAATGTGCTGCTGGCGTAAGAAAAGCCCTCTTGTAGTGAAGGAACGCTAAAAAGAGCTATGGTGCCATAGGTAATGGCAGCTATGCAGGCATATGTAAAACCTAGTAGCATTTTATATCGTCATATCGAGGATGACGCCAAGATTTGTGTCTACCGCTTGTATGGTTTTTATGTTGGCCTCGTGCCCGCGTTGCGCCACAATGGTATTAACAGTTTCACGGGCGTAATCAGTAGGGGCAGCCACTATTTCTGTGTATGCTTGCACTTGTTGCACAGGGTTTTCTACAAAGTGTGTTTGTAGGTGACTTTCTCTTTCTATGTTGGTCACATTGTAAGCAACACTGTGTATGGCTTCAGGAAAGGCTTGCACAGCAGATGAAGCGGAAGAGAGGGCTGAAATATTCATGGGTACCTCCTTATTAGGTTGTGAAATTTCACTTTTTAATGGCTTATTACGCCATGGGTATTACGCAATAGAAGAAGGTATTGCAATAGAAAAATGGTGCCAACAAATAGTTGATGACAATTTTTTTATTATTCTTTATATTATATACAGTTAAGTTTAACTATGCCTATGTGGCGTTTTTTATTGTGCTTTTTGGCACAATGTTATGTTGTTATATGAAAATAAAATTATAAAGGTTGAGAAATGCATTCTTTAGTTATTTCTTTTTTGGGGCGCGATTGTCCCGGCATTGTGGCTGCTGTGTCTTCTCTGTTAGAAGAGGCGCAATGCGATATTGTTGCTGTATCACAAACCATATCAAATGGCGAATTTGCCGCAGTGTTTACAGTGCTTGCTCCTGAATCTTGCACGGTGGAGCTTTTGCATGAACACATGGAAAAGGGATTGCTTGCGCGGCAGGTAGATTTATCTGTTATTGTGCGCCCTGCCAATACACAAGCGTGGTGCGCCAAGGTGCCTTCTGCTCCTTTTGTGGTTACCGCTCATGGTCCTAACAGTGTGGGGCTTATGGCTGGTTTAAGCGGTGTGTTTGCAAAACATGGTGTAAATATAGAAAACTTAAAAGCAATTATGCATGAAAGCGGTGAAAATAACGCGCTTTTTGTTTTTGAAGTTATGGTGCCACTAAATGCTGATGCGGCTCTTTTACGTCAAGAACTTCAAGAAGAAGGAAAGAAATTTTCTTTGCGCGTTTCTGTGCAACATCGTGATATTTTTGAAGCTATCCATCGTATTTCGCCCATGTAACGTATTTTCTGTATTGTTATAGATACAGAATTGTATAAAAGGATTTGTTATGCTTTCAGAACGTGAGATTATTAGCACTTTAAATATGTTGCGCAATGAACATTTAGACATGCGCACTGTAACCCTTGGTATCAGTCTTTTTGATTGCCAAAGCCACGATATTGATATTTTTACACAGAAAATTTATAAAAAAATAACCACTGCTGCCAAAGATTTAGTACGTATTTGTAATGAGGTGGGCGATAAATATGGTATTCCTGTGGTGAATAAACGCATTAGCGTGAGCCCTATAGCGGTGGCGGGTGCGCCTTTTCAAGCGCATGATATGGTGCGCATTTGCCAAACCTTAGACGCCGCAGCCAAAGAGGTGGGCGTAGATTTTTTAGGCGGCTTTAGTGCCTTGGTGGAAAAAGGTTTTACTCAAGGGGATAGGGCTTTAATAGAGTCTTTACCCGAAGCTTTGGCTACTACCGATCGTGTTTGTTCTTCTATCAATGTGGCTTCTTCGCGCAGTGGCATAAATATGGATGCTGTGGCCTTGCTTGGGCAACAAGTGCTTAAGGTAGCTGAGGCTACCAAGGAAAGAGATGGTATTGGTTGTGCAAAATTGGTGATTTTTGCCAATATTCCCCAAGATGTGCCTTTCATGGCCGGAGCCTATTTAGGTGTTGGTGAGCCGGATGTGGTTATTAATGTGGGTGTTTCAGGCCCAGGAGTAGTAAAAAAAGCCATAGACAGGGCTATTGCCAGTGCCAAACAAAACCAAGAGCCCTTTACCTTGCTAGATGTGGCTGATGTTATTAAGCGTACAGCCTTCAAGGTAACTCGCGTAGGGGAAATTATTGGGAAAGAAGTTGCTAAAAGGCTAGATGTTCCTTTTGGGGTGGCAGATTTGTCGTTAGCGCCTACCCCTGCAGTGGGTGATTCTGTGGGCGAGATATTTGAAAGCGTAGGCCTTTCCAGCATTGGCGCTCCTGGCTCTACGGCGGTGCTTGCCATGCTTAATGATGCGGTAAAAAAAGGCGGTGCTTTTGCTTCTTCGGCTGTGGGGGGACTTTCCGGTGCTTTTATTCCTGTGTCAGAAGATTCCAGCATTGAAGCCGCCGCCGCCGCCGGTTTGTTAAGCCTAGAAAAGTTAGAAGCCATGACCTCGGTGTGCTCTGTGGGCTTAGACATGATTGCCATACCGGGGAATACTTCCGCCAGTACCATTGCCGGTATTATTGCCGATGAAATGGCCATAGGCATGATAAATAATAAAACTACAGCAGCGCGTCTTATTCCTGTGCCGGGTAAAGAGGTGGGCGAGGTGGTAAACTTTGGCGGCTTGCTTGGTAAGGCAAGTATTATGGCCGTGCCTCGTGGTGATGCCTCTGCTTTTATCGCTCTTGGGGGCAGAATTCCTGCGCCCATTCACAGCTTGAAAAATTAAAGTATGCTAAAGACGCTTTATAGGCATCTTCAAGGTTCTCCCTTGGCTGTGGCGTATTCAGGGGGATTGGACAGCCGCTTTTTGGCTTACATGGCGCAAAAAGCCGGCTGTGATGTGGTGCTTTTTCATGTGACGGGTTCTCATGTACCAAAAGAAGAAAGCGCTTTTGCTCAAGAATGGGCTCAAAGTGTTGCTTTGCCTTTACAGTTGTTTTCCATGGATGTCACTGCTCTTGAGCATGTGAAAGACAATACTGAGCGTCGTTGTTATTATTGTAAAAAGCATGTGTTTCAACTTTTACAGCAAGAGGCTTTACGGCAGGGGCGCATTCTGTGCGATGGAACCAATGCCGATGACCTTCAAAGCCATCGCCCCGGTTTACAAGCGCTAACAGAAGAAGAAGTGTGGTCGCCTCTTGCGGCATGTGGCTTGAGCAAGGCGCATATTCGAGCTTTTGCAAAAGAAACAAAGCTATCAATGCCGGAACAAAAAGCGCGACCGTGCTTGTTGACTCGACTGGCCTATGGTATGCCTGTGACTGCCCATATATTGCAAAATATTGAAGGTGCAGAAAAGGCTTTGACTCAGGCAGGATTAACGGATTTCCGCCTGCGCTTAACGCCAGCCCCCGTTTTACAAAGCATACCGCATGAGATAAGTACGCAAACCTTGCATACTATTTTAGCCGAGTACGGATTTTCTTCTGTGCAAATGCTAGTACAAGAACAGATAAGTGGTTTCTTTGATAAAAAATAGTTGCTTGGGGAAAAATTGGTAATTATTTTCTTGAGGGGGGTAAGGGGTACTTTTGCTAGCGCCAAAAAGTACCCCTTACCCCCCTCAAAATCCCCCCCATCCCCTCAAAACGCGCCAGATTAACTGTTTATGATAAGTGGGAATAAGCGCCTTTTGAAGGGGGTCTGGGGGAAACTTTTTAGCGCTAGCAAAAGTTTCCCCCAGAAAAAATAACTAATTCATAAAATTATTTCTACGAATGATTTGGAAGACGTTTTAACACTCCTTCCATATCTAGCGTAGTGAGTGATTGGGCTTGAGTAAATTCTAATCCCACACCTTTTTGATTTATCCAACAAATTTTTGCTGTTAAAGCGGAGAATACGCGGGCAAGAGGGCCGCCCACCGTGTGCACGGTAATAGTAGTGCCTACGGGGATATGGTTTGGCAATGTGTCAGGCTGTAGGCACACTCCGCTGGTGCTAATATTGACAATGGCTGTCATGCCATTGCCAAACTCTTCAGAATCCCAACGAACGCTGGTGTCTTCTTTGAATTCATAACGCGCACAACTACGTCTTTCGTCACACATCTTATCAATGATAGCTCGCAAACTCACAGAAAGGTCTTGTAAGGTTGTGGCGTAGTCTGAAGAGATGAGCATATTCTGGCGTGTTTGATCGGCTTGTTCGTTAATTTGCATAAGCATTTCCAAGGCCACTTCAGACTCATGACTTTGGGAAACAGTGGCTTCAGAAATACTTTGTGCACTTTGCACAGAATTGTGCGTGACTTGGCGAATACGTTGTAAGCTTTCGCCTGATTTATTGGCAAGTTCCGTGGATTTTTGTGCAAGCTCCACCGAGGTACTGGTGCTGGTTACCGAATTTTGCACACTGCTTTGAATGCTGTGTACTGCTGTGGCCACTTCGTTGGTGGCTTCCATGGTTTTTTCTGCTAGCTTTCGTACTTCGTCAGCTACCACAGCAAAGCCGCGTCCGGCTTCTCCGGCTCTGGCAGCTTCAATGGCCGCATTAAGAGCCAAGAGGTTAGTTTGATCGGCAATATCTTTAATAAGGTTAAGAATGCGCCCAATATTTTCTGCTGAGGCGTCCAATTCTTTCATGTCTCGCGCCACAGCTGCTGTGTGCTGTGAAACTTGTTCAATGTAAGAAATTGTTTGCGTAATAATTTCCATGCCGGCGTCAGACTCACTGCGTGCCACATGGGCTGCTTCTTGGGTGGAGGCTGCTTCTTGAGCCATTTGGCGCATGGCATCGGTAATTTGTTGCAAGCTTCTCGTGGAATTTTGTGAAGACTGCGCTTGGTTTTTTGCCATCTGTGAGGTGTTGTTCAATTGCTCCACAAGTTTTTCCAATTCATGGGTTTGTTGATTGGAAATTTTATTGGCATTACTGGCTGAAAGGTAGATATTATCATTGAGCAGTTCGATTTGTAACTGTTGATTGTACATACTTGTTAAGTCGCTATACAAGGCCACAGCTCCAATAAGCTCACCGTCCACATCGCGCAGAGGTGCCGCATTGACATTAAAAAACTTTTCGTCATTGTTACGCAAAACCACATGTACTTGTGCATCGCGCTCTACGATATTTTCTTTAAGTACTTTATCAAGGCGGGTAGAGCGGTTTGGCATGCCATATAAAACACTGCCTGTGCTTTGACCAAGGCACTCTTCGGGGGTGCGTGGCTCGTGCCAACATTCCAGTAACATGCTGTTCACAAAAATGACCTTGCCCTGCGTATCACATATAATACAAGGCATGGTAATACCATTCATAAGGGCCTGAGCTAAGCCTAAATTTTTCTTTAAATCTTTTACCATACTATTGAAAGAGGAGGCAAGATTTCCCATTTCGTCATGTTGATCTAAATCAACAGGGACAAATTCCCCATGGGCAATACGCTGCGCGCCTACCATAAGTGTGTTGGCAGGGCGAGTAATGCTACTTATAATTAAATAAGAAAAGATGGGAAAGGCTATAAAAAACATGCCGCCAAGAATAAGTATAGCCATGGCATGCTCGTGAGCGTAATCTGAAATTTTAGCGGCGTAGGGATTGCCACGTGTTTCCACAATATTTTTGGTTTTGCTTAAAAGCTTACCAATTTTTTGTACCGTGGGAGAAGTTTTATTTTTAAAAATAGTTATGGCACCCTGTAAGTCATTGGCATCTAGCTTGCGCTGAATTTCCATAGCGCTATTGTGCACAGTTTCATGCAAATCACCAATTTCAGAAAAAAGTCTTCGAGTCTCAGGAAAATCTTTTTCAATTTCTGCACGTGAAGAGCTATTGAACCAAGAGCCAAAGTTGCAGCGATGGCTGTCGAGATTTACAGGCATTTTGGTTGTTTTTTTTGTAAGCAAATGCTCTTGAATGCGTGAAGCCCATAAGGCATGCTCTAAGGAAGAAGCGGCAAAAAGGGCAGGGGCTTGCGGACGATTAAGTATTTGGGCACTATCGCTAAGGTGGTAATAGCCCTGCAAAGTGTATGTTAAACCGCAAGCAAAAGATAATAATGTGACACCAGTAAACACTAAAAGTTTATTGCGAATTGAAATGTTTTTCCAAAACATACCGTGCTCCTCATCTTCAAAGTAAAAATGTATACCAAAAGCCATCCGCGTGATACAATCGGTATATATCGCCAAAAAGTTTACAGGAAGAAAGGTATAAATGTAAATATCTCTTTTGTACCAGAGAGTTTTTTTGTAAAATTTATTTTTAATGTATACATATTATTTACAGCTTCAAAATAACACGATAACTTCGTAAAGCATTTTTTAACAAGGAGCTCTATATGATAACAGCAGATCTTCATACTCATACTTTATACTCTCATGGTTTACACACACCACAAGAAATGTGGGAAAGTGCTCAAAAAAAAGGCATACAACTTCTGGGCTTTACGGAACATTCGCCGCGCCCGCATAAATATACATACAGTAATGAATATAGAGACAAGTTAAATAAATTTTTCCCGCAATATGTGGCTGAGGTGCAAGCTCTTAAAGAAGCGCACCCAGGGCAAGTGCTCTTGGGTATAGAAATGGACTGGATGGAAAAAGATGTGGACTTTGCCAAAAAAGCTTTAGCAGCCTATGATTTTGATTACGTTATTGGCTCTGTGCATTTTTTGCAAACATGGGGCTATGATGACTTGGTTTCTGATTGGCAAAGCCTGAAAAAAAATCATTGTCATGAACATTATGTGGCGTATTTTTCTACCTTAATGCGTATGGCTGAAAGTGGTTTATTCAATATTGCGGCGCATCTTGATCTCATAAAAATTTTCTCCATAGATACTTTTAGGGAGTGGATTGCCATACCTGCCAATTTGCAGTGGGCTGCACAAAGCGTGGAAGCTATACATAAACAGGGCATGGCGCTGGAAATTTCTTCGGCAGGTTTGCGTAAAATGTGTAAAGAGATTTACCCCTGTAAAGAAATAATGCAGGTGGCAGCTGATATAGGTGTTCCCATAGCTTTTGCTTCTGATGCGCATAATATTCACGATGTGGCGGCAGATTTTGATGTTCTGGAAGCGTATGCGCGTTCTTTTGGCTATGATCATAGTGTATGGTTTTGTAATAATATTATGCATAAACGAGAGTTATAGATGTTTGCTCAAGAGTTACTCATAGATGTGCAAGATGCACATGTAACCTTGCGGCATGAAAAATTGTGCCATCAGGTATTGCATCATATAGACTTTCAGCTCTTTGCCGGAGAACATTGTGCCATAGTGGGAACCAATGGCAGCGGAAAATCGACCTTCTTGCGCCTGTTACGCGGGGAAGTATGGGCTGATGCTGTGAAGGATTCTTGTGCGCCACAGCCCATACAATGGTATGTGCAGGGTGTGGCGGAAAAATCTCCCATTATGGGGCGCCGTATGACAGCGCTTGTATCTGCGGCAAAGCAAGAAGCCTATGTGCGTCATGAGTGGCGCTTAACTGGCGAAGACATATTATTGACAGCTTTTTCTGATGGGCAATTGTTACACTTTATTCCTGATGCTGTACAAAAAAATGCTGTGCTAGACATGGCTAAACATATAAAAGCTGTGCATCTTTTACAGCAAGAAGCATGTGCTTTGTCTCAAGGGCAATTGCGCTTACTGCTTTTGGGTAGGGCTCTGTTGCAAAAGCCTAGGGTGCTTTTGTTGGATGAATGTATGGACGGATTAGATGTCGTCACGCGTCGGCATTTTATTACTTTATTGCAAGAATGTGGTTGTACGGTTGTTTTTACCGACCATCGCCCCCACGGTATCCCTTCTTGGGTGCAGCATAGATACACTTTACAGCAAGGACGCTTGTCCATTGAAGAGCCACTTGTACCCACAAGGCAAGGAGTCACTACTGCTAAAGATACTACAAATACTTGCCTTAACAACTCTGTTGTACAAAGTAAGAGCAATGAGACCGGCCCCGTTTTTATTCATATAGCTCAAGGGACAGTGTATTTGGAGCGCAAGGCTTTATTACATGATATTTCATGGACATGGCGACAAGGCGAACACTGGATGTTGCACGGTGAAAATGGCAGTGGAAAATCTACCTTTTTGCGTTTATTGGCAGGGCAAGAATATGTGGCTTGGGGGGGAACCTTACAACGTTTTTGTCAAAATCAAGGCACCAATGACTTTGTGCCCGTGCAAGATTTGGCAGGCATACAGGCGTATACAGCTCTCTTAAGCGATAGAGAGCAACAATGTTATGGCTATGATGTGACGGGGGTTGAACTAGTGTTATCCGGTCTTGAGTGGGTGCAAGGCGTATACAGAGAGTATAGCGAAGAAGAATATGCGCGTGCAGAGCAGCTTTTAGCAGATTTTCAACTGCTTGCTCTAACAGATAGACGCATACGTTCATTGTCCACAGGGCAATTACGCCGTTTGCTCTTGGCGCGCTTGTGCATGGCAAGGCCACAATTATTACTCTTAGACGAACCCTTTTCAGGTCTTGATAAACAATCCTATAATGCCATGCGCCAAATGGTAGAAATGCAATGTGAGCGGAAAGATAATCCCGCACATATACTATTGGTGTCGCACTATGAAGAGGATCGATTGGCTTGTATTAATAGGGATGCCTTGCTTAAAGAGGGCGTTTTATCAGAAATTGCCCTTTAGGCTTCATAAAAAGTGAATGCGTGTTTTTTTCTATAATGGCCTATATTTACAGATTGTTCTTTTTTTCCCATTACTTTAGCCCGTAAAATATAGAAATTTTTTTTTTTGCCCTCTAGACGAACTTTGAAGATGACTTATTTTTTTTCGCATGGAGAAAGTGTTGGCTAAAAAGGATAAAAAAGCCATGCGAACCTCAATTATACATCATCCTGAAAAGGTATAGATATTTTTTTGAATCCTGAGGAGGAATTCTTTATGTCTAAAATTATAGGTATTGACCTTGGAACTACTAACTCTTGTGTCTATGTCATGGAAGGCAAAGACCCAAAATGCATTACCAATCCTGAAGGTGGGCGCACAACCCCTTCTGTTGTGGCCTTTACAGATAAAGAACGTCTTGTAGGTGAAATTGCTAAACGTCAAGCTGTAACTAACCCTGAGCGTACCATTTTTGCTGTAAAGCGTCTTATGGGCCGTCGTTTCGACACCCCTGAAGTAAGCCGCTGGAAAGAGCATTCCCCTTACGCCATTGTAGGCGCCAGCAATGGTGATGCCGCTGTAGAAGTAGACGGTCGCACCTACAGTGCCCCAGAAGTTTCTGCCATGATTTTGGCTAAGTTGAAATCTGATGCCGAAACATATTTGGGGGAAACTGTTACTGAAGCCGTTATCACCGTGCCTGCATATTTTAATGATGCGCAGCGTCAAGCCACCAAGGACGCCGGACGTATTGCCGGTTTGGAAGTAAAGCGCATTATCAACGAACCTACTGCCGCTTCACTTGCTTACGGTTTTGACCGCAAAGCCAACGAAAAAATAGCTGTTTTTGACCTTGGCGGTGGTACTTTTGATATATCTATCTTAGAAGTTGGCGATAATGTCGTAGAAGTACGCGCCACCAATGGTGATACTTTCCTTGGCGGTGAAGATTTTGACCAAGCTGTTATTGACTTCTTGGTACAAGAATTTAAGAAAGAAAATGGCATTGACTTAGCGCAAGACCGTATGGCTTTGCAACGCTTAAAGGAATCTGCTGAAAAGGCCAAGAAAGACCTTTCTACCTCCATGGAAACAGAAGTAAACTTGCCCTTTATTACCGCAGACCAAAACGGCCCTAAGCACTTGCTTGTAAAAATTAGCCGCAGTCAGCTGGAGCAATTGGTTGAAGCCCTTGTGGATCGCACCATTGAACCTTGCCGTAAAGCTTTGTCCGATGCAGGGCTTTCTGCCAATCAAATTGATGAAGTGGTGCTTGTAGGTGGTATGACCCGTATGCCATTGGTGCAAAAGAAAGTGGGTGAATTCTTCGGTAAAGAACCCAACCGCACCGTGAACCCCGATGAAGTTGTGTCCATGGGTGCAGCTATTCAAGGTGGTATTTTGGCAGGGGATGTAAAAGACGTGCTCTTGTTAGACGTAACACCTCTTTCCCTCGGTATTGAAACCATGGGTGGCGTGTTCACGAAACTTATTGAGCGTAATACCACCATTCCTACGCGCAAGAGCCAAACCTTTACTACGGCTGCAGATAACCAACCTTCTGTGTCTATTCACGTGTTGCAAGGTGAGCGCCCCATGGCCAGCGACAATATGACCAAGGCTCGCTTTGATT
>CAYJAD010000007.1:0-73224 GCA_964368075.1 uncultured Desulfovibrionaceae bacterium
CTTGCGGCGCTTGTACCTACATTTGCCCCACCTGCTATTGCTTTAACATCACCGACGAAGGCGATGGATTGTGCGAAGAAGGCGGCAGAAGATTGCGTACATGGGACAATTGCATGGCCTCACACTTTACGCGTGAAGCTAGCGGGCATAACCCACGCACTTTAAAAGCTTTCCGTATGCGCAACCGCGTTTCGCATAAGTTTAGCAATTATCCTACGGTATGGGCAGACAACTTTTCCTGTAATGGTTGTGGACGTTGCATTAGTCAGTGTCCGGTGCATCTTGATATACGTTTTATTGTGTTGGCTTCCATAGCCACCGCCAAGGCGTAAGGGAGGGGAGCATGAGCACAAAGAAAACCACTGGTACTACAAAGAGGGCAACACGCAGCAAAAAGCCTGCGGCGGCAAAAACGGCTACAGTAAAACAAGACGTGGCAAAGCCTTCCCCTGTGGAAGAGGCTGCTCAAGCTCCTGCACAAGCCACCGTACAAGGCTCGGAACAAGTGAAGACTGCGGCGGCGCAGTCTGCGTTACCTCAAAGCGAAATAACACCACCAGCCAAAGCTTCTGCCATAACTCCGGCTGTAAAAGAAGCTCAGACGCCCGTGGTCACAGAAAAGGCTACACCTGCGGTGAAAGAAAATAAAACACCTGCAGTAAAAAGTGCTCGCGCACCTGCGGTGAAAAGTGCTTCAGCACCTGCCGTAAAAGAAAAAGCCGAAGTTGTTATTAAAGAGAGCGCAGAAATGGTTGTAAAAGAAAACGCCGAAGTGCCTGCCGTGAAAGAAAAAGCTGCTGTGCCAGCTAAAAAGGAAGAAGCTCAGGTGTCTAAAAAAGAAACAACGTTTACTCCCATCAATTTAGGGCCAAACCCCTATTTGCCCCATGTGGCTACTGTCTTAGAAGTGGTGGAAGAAACTCATAATATCAAGACCTTCCGTGTTGTCATTGACGATGCTGAAGTTATGCGTAATTTTACTTTTGAGGCCGGACAAGTGGGTCAACTTTCGCTCTTTGGAGCAGGTGAATCCACCTTTGTTATCAACAGTCCACCATCTAACAAAGAATATTTGCAATTTTCTGTCATGCGCACTGGCGAAGTGACGGAAGCATTGCACAAGCTTTCTGCCGGTGACAAAGTGGGCGTGCGCGCCCCCCTTGGCAAACCCTTCCCTAGGGAACAGTGGAAAGGCAAAGATATTTTCTTTGTAGGCGGCGGCATTGGTATGGCTCCCATTCGTACTATCATGCTTGATGTGCTAGAGCATAAAGCAGATTACGGCAAAGTAAGCCTGTTATATGGCGCACGTAGCCCTAAGGATATGGCTTTTAGCTACGAATTGGAAAGCTGGCAAAACAACCCTGATTTGGACTGTCACCTTACCATTGACAGCCCCTGTGAAGGTTGGGAATGTCTGGTTGGGCTCATACCTAATATTTTAACAGAAATTAACCCAGATCCTAAGAAAACCATCGTGGTACTCTGTGGTCCGCCCATTATGATTAAATTCACTGTGCAGGCTCTTGAAAAAATGAACTTCCCCGATGAAAGTATCATTACCACTTTGGAAAAACGCATGAAATGCGGCATTGGTATTTGCGGTCGTTGCAATATTGGTAGTGAATACGTTTGCGTGGATGGCCCAGTCTATTCTTGGGCGCAATTGAAACAGTTACCCCCTGAATTATAAAATTCACTTAGATTTTTTTTAATCTTACATAAAATTAAAAGAGCATGCCTCATACCAAGGCTTGCTCTTTTTTTGTAACCCTGCTCCAAAAGTTTAAGACTAATTCTTTACAATTTTTTTTAACTATTTTATTATGTTGTTAGCTAATATTTTCTATAGTGTTCGTTATGACAATTTTTTGGCCTAAAGTTGTCCATTAAGAAAGTTATGGGACTTTCACTTCATCGTTCATAGTAGATGAGATTGGCAAGTTTTAGAGTCACCCTTTAACCTATGGAGAGCCTATGTCACGTACTCTTTTACTGAAAAAATATTTGTTTATTTTTTTTATAGCACTAGTCTTTTTAGCTTCAACAAATGCCTTTGCTAAGAACATCGATGATTGCGATTACGACAATACATCTATAGGTAGCGCAAACATAGAAATAAAAGGGGACAAAGCGCTTATCTCTTATGGAGCAGAAAGTGGGCATAGCAGCTATGCAGAAGTAGATGCTAAAGACCCCCTTGTTGGTATGGTTAATGAAGCACTAGAAAACACAGAAGAGGATAAAGAATTAGGATATAAGGAAATAGCCATTCTTAACACCTTAAATACTCCCGTTTGTGCTTATCCTATTGATCAAGGCGTTCGCTTTATCAGTGGATACGTAGAAAAAGATAACTACTATGCAGTAGCTTTATGCTTACCAGAAAGTGGCAGCTGCTGGCATGAAAAAATCAATAAAAATTCAGCGCTAGGCGGCCAAATACGCCTTTATGGAATAGACAAATTTCCTGCTAATAAGGTGTATAATGTAATTAGCCACAACTTTGTAATTATAGAACTCTATGAGTACACCGAAGATTAAAAATACATAGGAAATATTATGCCCAGACTACGAGAACATAAGAAAATTTTACGCCAATGGCTAGAAAGTGATGATTGGCAAAGCCATATCCCCGAAATTCTAGCCATGGATCCCAAAGAAGCCACAGGCCCCTTGCTTTCATTTTTATTGCTCGGTGAAAACATGACGCATCGAGCAGCATGTGCTCTGGGGCCTTGTATTAATAAGATGTGCAATAGCAAGGCAGAAGACGCGCGTAATATTATGCGCCGCCTCATGTGGCATATGAATGAAGAATCCGGCAATATAGGTTGGGGCATTCCTGAAGCTTTTGCCGAAATATTATCGCACAGCGAACAAATGGCAAAAGAATTTCACCCCATTTTGCTTTCCTATATTATGGATACAGGGCGTGACGATAATTATTGTGACCATGATATCTTGCGCCGCTCTTGTTACTGGGCTGTGGGGCGTTTTGCCACATCACGACCTGCTTTGTGCACACGTGTTATACCATGGCTTATGCGCGCCTTGCATAAAGAAAAGGATGCCATTTGCCAAGGCTTGGCTGTGTGGGCATTGGCGCAATTTCCCAAAGTGCAATTGCCATTGCTAGAAATCTACCCCTTGCTCAAACGTCTTGCCCAAGGGCAAGGAGCCCCTCTTGGCACTATGTGCCCTGTTTTTGATGGACAAAAAGTGCATATGAAAAGCGTGGAGGAAATTATTACTGCCTCGACTCTATTATAAAACTAGAGCGCGTTTACATAAAAGCTTTGGGGTTAAAGCTTATATACTTTTCGAGACCTCTGCGCAATGAACTGTGCAGAGGTCTTATTTTTTGAAGGGCTCTGCACAATTATTTTCAAACAAATTTTAAGTACAAATGCAAAATAAAACATAACTAAAAAATTATATATGAAGAACAAAAGGCAAAAAATCTCCACATAATGAATTTGCAGGATTCTTTCTTCATAGAACTTTAAACTTTAAACAAAAAAAACCCCAGCCTAAGCCGGGGTTTTCAAAAACGCTTGCTTGATAACTAGCCGATGAAGGGGTTAGCAAAGAGCAAGATAAAGCTTACAACCAAGGCGTAAATGGCCAAAGATTCGATAAATGCGAAGGCCAAAATCATGGTACCAGTGATTTTACCGCTGGCATCAGGGTTACGAGCAACGCCTTCACAAGCGCCTTTCAAGCCAAGACCCATACCGATACCACAACCACAAGCAGCAATACCAATACCAAGCACAGAAGCAAGGGAGGTGAAGCTGATGGATAAGGGATCGCCTGCTGCAAAAGCAAAGGAAGCCATACCAACAAGAGCCACTGTGTTCAAGGCGATCATCAATAATTTACGCATGTTAAAACTCCTTAAATAGTGTATATGTTTGGGTCCGAAGACCATTCCCCACAAAGAATCTTGTTCTTTTTAGCCTCAGAAAAGGCGAGCTAGCTATTAATGCGCGTGCTCTAAAGAACCCTTAATATAGAACATGGTCAGCATAAAGAATACAAAGGCTTGCATGCTTTTACCCAAGAGGAACAGAGCATAAATGGGCAAGGAGCCCAATATGGGCGCCATAACAAAAGCAAGGATGATAACAATTTCTTCACCGCGAATGTTTCCGAAAAGACGCAAAGAAAGCGACAGAGGACGCGACATATGCGAAACTACTTCCAGAGGGAACATGAGCGGAATAAGAGCCTTAGAAGGACCTGTGAAGTGGTTTACATAATGGAAACCCCAACGCTTCATACCAATGAAGTTGTAATATACAAAAACTATAAGAGCCATGGAGACCGTGGTATTTAAATTCGCTGTTGGTGCGTCAAATCCCGGCAATAAGCCCATAAGATTTAAGGTGATGATGTAGATAAAAATAACAGCTAGCAAGGGCACAAACTTTGGCCCATCTTTTTCGCCAAGATTTGTACAGACAAAATCATCAATGGTACCAATGACGGCCTCGAAGAAATTCTGTAGCTTTCCCGGAACCATGGTAATGTTTTTACGTACGCGATACGCCACGTAAAACAAAAAGGCCATGCCTATCCATGTATAAAATACATGTTTAAATTCAACCAATTGTCCGCCAATAGTGACATAGTCCATGTCAAAAATGGTGGAGAGTAAGACCGGATGCGGCAATCCACCTGCCATAATACACTCCTTACTGCTTATGCCCGTTGAAAATGAATACGAGCAAAGGTTCCAAGCGCCAAGGCCATACTTGCCGTCACTCCAAAGACAATGACAAGCGCCGAAGCATTAAATACAACAAAAGCCACATATAAAACCACGGCTGTAACAAGCAGCCTTAAACCTGATCTCATTAACAAGAGGAAAAGCAAACCTCTTGAATACCTTGTAAGGGAAAAGCCCATTACTTGTCCAGAGATTCCCCAAAAAATATGTGCAAAAATTGCAACACCCAAGGCAAAGGTTACACCGTGTGCCGTCCAAGGCAAGACCACAAGCCCTGCCACCGCTGAAAAAAGCACAAAAATAATTTGACTTTTCAACATGCGACGCACCAAGGGGTTTTGAAATCCTCTGCGCCAAAGCCACGCATCGACAACATGTACAGAGCGAGAAATAAAGGATTTTTCTTCCTTATACATGCTTGACCTCTTGCTCTTGTACTTCTTGCGCGGTGCCAAATTGCTTTTGCTTGTCTTCTTGCAAAGGCGCACAGGCCTTGGCGTCTGTGCCAACTGCATCATCAGCAGAGGCATCTTTCACAGTTATAAGCATGGCGGCTTGTTGAGCCTCTTTTTCCTTTTGCATTTTACGCAAAAGATGTTGGCTGTCTCTATGCACATTTAAAAAACCTGCCCCAATACCCACAAGAAAAAAAATCAGCTTCATCCAAGGATCTGTGCCCAGCCATTTATCTAGGCCATAGCCAATGCCAAAACCCACAATGGGGCCGCTGACCATATGCATGCCAATGGTGCCAGCGGTGGCAAAAACCTCCATGGTTTTACTTCTTTTTTTGACTCTTTCTTGCAAATTCATGCGGTACACCCTCTAGTTTACTATAGAGATTTTGGTCATGCCATGCGCCAAAATGCTTGTACCCCATTTCACAAGGCCAGCAAAAAATAGCACAGAGCTGTAATAGCGTCAACATTTTTGTGTTTTTTCTTCACCTTTTTTCGTGTTAGGCCTAGGCATATTTAGACTACACACTCTCAGGATTTAGATTTTTTTGGAGCAAAACACAGGTCTCCACATGCGCCGTCTGCGGAAAAAAATCTAAAGGCACAACTTTTTTTACACCATAAACAGGACGTAACAAAGCAATATCGCGTGCCAATGTAGCAGGGTTACAAGAAATATAAATAATGCTTTCAGCTTGAACATGTAAAAGCTGTTCTATGATGTCCGCATGTAAGCCCATACGAGGAGGGTCAAGTAAAACCATATGCGGCTGTGGCCACGATTTTATCACATCTTTGGCATCACCGGCAAAGTATTGGCAATGCGTCATGCCGGCCTTTTGGGCATTTTGCTTAGCCATAGCTATGGCCTTATCGTTAATTTCTACGCCATAGAGGCTAGAACATCGAGAAGCCAGTGTAAGGCCGGGCGCCCCTACTCCGCAATATACATCCCAAAGACAAGGGGATTGTTGCTCTGAAAGAACCGAATCAGCCATATTTTCTATAATATTACATAACTGTGTTGCTGCTTCTGTATTAATTTGAAAAAAGGCACTATGGCCAAAATCATAACGGAAAAAGCCCAGTTTTTCATGCAATACATCATTGCCCAAAGTGCAAATTTTTTGTTCCCCTTGTGCAATCATACTTGTTGATCGGCGCTCTTCCAACACAAATCCCGAGAGATGCGTGTGTTTTTGCAATAAGTCCTGACCCACACGCGTTAAACGCAAGCGGGCATTCTTGCTCGCTGGTGCTGTAATAAGATTTAGTATAATTTGTGGCTTGCCATTTTCTTGTAAGGTATGCGCCCGCCGAATAACCGCATGTCGGAGTAAACCCTTTTGCTCTTCATCTTGAGGCAAAGATTTTTTAGCATTGCGACCGCATTCGTGCTTACGCCCCTTTGTGGCTTGCTGTGTCGGCTCTTGCCATGCGGCAAAGCCGGCTTTATGGCAAAGTTCTTGAAGACTTTGTATAATATCTAAACATTCTTGTGACATAAGTAAACATTGCGGCACAGAAACCACCTGATGTGAGCCCTTAGATCTAAGTCCCAAAATCAATGCCCCTTTAGATGCTTCCCTACCACCTTGTACAGATTGGTCAGCAGGAGCATGTGCAAAGGCAAACTCCATTTTATTGCGATAGCCCCACGCTTGCGGCGAAGGTACAATGGTATCCACACAAAGCATTTCTTGTGGCGATAATTTAGCAATACGGGCCAAAGCTTCCTGCACCATGCGTTCCTTCCAGTAATTCTGCGCTTCGGGCTGTAGAGTTTGCAAAGGGCAACCACCGCAATGTTTTGCATGCACACAAGGCGCCACTTGGCTTTGCGGCGCTTCTTTGAGCACGGCAACGCATTGAGCCTCAGCAAAGCTTTTTTTACTCTTGGTAATGCGTCCCTGCACCACTTGCCCAGGTAAAGCATTTTCCACAAAAAGCACTCGTCCTTGAGGATCATCCGCAAGACGCCCCACGGCACGTCCATCGTGCGACAAAGAAGTTAATTCTATAGTATGTAATGTATTTTTCATTGGCCCTGCGTAGTATGGTAGACGCGGGGAATCATATACATAAGCCCCACCTCTTGGTTTTTCGGTTCATATTGCGTAGCTACAATGACTGAGCCCAAATTCCATAAATGGCCTTGGTCGTACTCTCCGGCTATGGGCGGCCCAAAACGCTGTGTTACCATATCTTGGATAACCTTTGCATCTTTCACTGTTTTAGCTGGGTAGTCAATTTTAATAAAACCAATCTCTTGGTCTCCTTTATTGACTTTAGCATCATTACTACCATAACAAATAGCCATTTCTTTAGAGCCGGGAACCACTTTACCTAAGTCATAAACATCACAAATGAAATTTATATCTTCTCGTAAAGCAGGCACTTTGGAAACACTTAAAGCTGAACGCATGGTAGCCCGCGTAACGCCCTGCTCTTCCCCTAAATTGGCACCAAACAATGTCACCTTAGGGAATTCTTTGGGAAATTTCTCTTTAGCCATGGCAAATAGCTCTTCTTGAGCCATAATATTTCCGGCCATGGTGGCTCCATAGAGCAATAAAGTAGCACGAGATAAATTTTGCGGCACACCTTGTCCCACACGATAAAAATGCCCTAAACGCGCTTGCGCCGCCACATTTTGCCCGGCTGCGGCATGACTATACCATGCTACGGCGTCTTTTAAACTGCGTACCACGCCTTCACCGCGCTCATACAAAACACCCAAAGCGTATTGAGCATCATGTTGTCCCAGATCTGCCGCTTTGCGAAACCATACCGCAGCAGTATCGGCATGCTTTTTTCCTGTGGCATTGCCACGCCCATGCACAAGCATACGTCCGAGATGGTACATACCATCTCTGTGGCCTAGCTCTGCCCCCTTACGAAACCACGTGAGGGCTTCTTTTGTATTTACAGGAATTTTTGCGTCGCTATGCCCTCTGTCTTGCAAAAGCCCCAAGGCCACCATGGATGGCGCATGCCCTTCACTGGCAAGCTTTTGCCATAAGGCTATGGCCTGCGCATACTTTGCCTCAGAAAAATCTTTAGAAGCCTCTAAATACGTTTTATTCATGGCCTCTTGCGTGGCTTTAGGGGCCGGAATTGCCTTTTGCTGGTTTGCAGGGGCAGCAGGTGGCATAAGAGGAGCATTTTGTGGTACTATATTTTGTGCCGGTCTTTGCCCTTGATTTTGTACTTGATTTTGTAAAGGTGGCTGTATAGGTTTTTGGCCCTGTCCGGTGCCGGGGCCTGTGGGTATAACCACTTGCCCACTGGTCGTTGCAGGATTTTGCCCAGGATTTTTACCAAGATTTTGTATGGGAGGTTGCACCAAAGAAGGAGCCCCGGCCGGTGCACCGCTATTAGGCTGCGACACTTGAAAGGTCTGAAAGCCTTGGTTATTCGTGCCCGCACCCGAAGGCGGAGCCACCGGTACAGCGGGTTGCCCCGTGACAGGCAAGGTGTTTGTCGGCGCTTGTGGTGGCGTATAAGCACCACCGTAAACATCCATACCCTGCTGCTTAGGCTGTTGCCCTGCCTGTTGTGAGGAAGGAACTTGTTGCACAGGAATAGTCTGCGCTGCCTGCACAGGTAAATATACACACAGCGAAGCCACACAAAAAAAAGATATAAAAAATAAGGAAAAATATTTAAACATAACAACCTCATATGTTGTCACTATAAAACAAAATATCAGCACTGATTAGGCGCTGTTTCTTTATGCCCTAAAAGCACCAATAAGAAATCCCATCATTCATAGCCAAGTATATTACGCTATTGTGTATTGCTTGTCATCCTGTAATGATATAGTATTTTTTGCGCGGGGCGCGGCATAAAAGCTGCGCCTATAATAATCTGTTGAACATAAACCTTTCCACGTAGAAACATAACAAACTTCCTTAATTTTATATAAAAAAATGAGATATATATGAAAAAACTTCGAGTTTACAGTGTCAGTTTGGGCTGTCCCAAAAATCGCGTCGATACGGAGCATTTGCTCGGCTCTTTAGCAGTAGAGCTTGTGCCCACACAGCACTTAGGGCGAGCCCAGATGATTTTTGTTAACACCTGTGGTTTTATAAATACCGCTGTGCAAGAATCTGTGCGAACTCTTGTGGAGATAGTGCATCACTGTAGCACATTAAAGCGTAAACCTTTATTAGTAGTGGCCGGCTGTTTGGTAGGTCGTTATGGAGCCGAGGCTCTGGCACAAGACCTACCTGAAGTAGATTTATGGTTACCCAATGCCACCTTGAACACATGGCCCCAAGAGGTAGCAAACGCACTTAAACCTTTAGACTTTGGCGCAAACATTGTGCAAGAAGGCCGTTTACTGTCTTCTTCTGCCTCCTACGCATGGCTTAAGGTTAGTGATGGCTGTAAACATGCCTGCTCTTTTTGCACCATTCCCTCCATTCGTGGCAAACACCGCTCTGTGCCTGCAGAGAAACTTGTGCAAGAAGCCAAAACATTGGTAAATCATGGCGTAAAAGAATTAGTTTTAGTAGCTCAGGATGTAAGCACATGGGGCGAAGATTTTAATCTCACCTTGCCAAACCTCTTAGAGCAACTTTTGCCCATACAGGGCTTGCAATGGCTACGCCTTATGTATTTATACCCCTCGGGCCTTACAGAGAATACGTTAGCTTTCTTAAAAGAAGCAACACAAGACGGTGTTTTACTACCATATTTTGATATTCCCCTACAGCACGCCCATGCAGATATTTTACAGCGCATGGGCCGCCCCTTTGCAAAAAATCCTTACACTGTAGTGGAACGCGTGCGAAAATATTTACCGCAGGCGGCTTTACGCACCACGTTTATTGTGGGATTTCCCGGTGAAAAAGAACATCACTTTACGGCCTTACGTGATTTTATGTTACAAACGCGCCTGCATCATGTGGGCGTCTTCAGTTATGAAGCGGAGGAAGGTACCACCGCAGCCCTTATGCCAGAGCAGGTAGAAGACAGCATTAAGCAAGAACGACGCCACGAACTCATGACTTTACAAGCAGAAATTTCAGAAGATATTTTAGAACAAGAGGTGGGGCAAGATCATACTATTTTGGTGGATGGAGAACATGAAGAATGGCCAGGCTTACATAAAGGGCGAGTATGGTTTCAAGCGCCTGAGGTGGACGGCATTACCTATGTGAGTGGCCCCGGCGTAAGCACTGGTGCCATGGTGAAAGGAAATATTGTTGAGAGAAGCACCTATGATTTAACGGCCCTCACCTAGGTCTTGACTGTACCTTTTGCCTCTTTTGTGTTATATATTTCATATAAAGAGGCATATTTTAAAAATAGTGTTATCTGATATTAAAAAATTTCTGCTAGGAGCGTTATGTCCGCTACACAAAAAAAGCCATGGTGGCGTCACTTTGAAGATTTACATGAGCCTGAAATCGTATTTGAAAATGTGCATTGCCTCACCTATTTAGACAGAGCTGCAGAGCAACACCCTCAGCGCAAAGCCGTTGTATTTCAAAACTATTCTTTAACTTACGCTCAGCTACAAAAGCAAGCAGAACATTTTGCAGCTGCCTTACGCTTACGCGGTGTTGAAAATGGCGATAGAATTGCCATCATGCTACCGAATATACCTCAAACCATTATTGCAGTGTGGGGGGTACTTAAAGCCGGCGCTGTGGCAGTTATGACCAATCCACTATATATGGAAAAGGAATTAACGCATCACTTTCAAGATTCTCAAGCTCGTATACTTATTACCTTAGATTTACTTTGGCCTAAGATTGAAGCTTTGTATGATAAACTAGATCTAAGGCTCAGCATAGTTACCCGTGTGGCGGATGGTTTAGCTTTTCCTCTTAATATTTTACAACCCTGGAAGGCAAAACGTAGCGGGCAAAAAGCTGAAGTGCCTTTTAATAGCCAAAGCATACTTCCTTGGAAAAGCTTTATGGACACCAAGGAGCGCTACAAAACACACATAGAAGACCCTCACAACACTTTAGCATTCTTACAATATACTGGCGGCACCACAGGAGTATCTAAAGCAGCCATGCTCACCCATGCAAACATGGCCGCACAGATGCAAATTTTACGCTATATTGTGGATCAAGCACCGGTGCGCGATTTTCAATTTTCCTTTCTAGGAATTTTGCCCTTTTTCCATATTTTTGGCCTTGCTGGTAATCTTATTTTACCGGCGGTATTTGCAGGGGCCACTATCCCTGTGCCGCGGTATACCCCCACGGATTTATTGGAAACCATTAATAAGTATCGCCCTAACTTTTTCATAGGTGTTCCTTCTGTTTATATTTCCCTAATGCAGCAAAAAAATCTACCACAATACGACTTATCGTGTATCGATTTGTGCATTTCCGGCGCTGCTCCCTTTCCTGTGGAAGCTTTGACACGCTTTCAAAAACTCACAGGTGCCCGCGTTACCGAAGGTCTGGGGCTCACGGAGGCCTCGCCCTGCATTACGGCCAATCCCGTATACGGCAAACAAAAATTTGGTTCTGTGGGCGTTCCCCTACCCGGTACAGAAGTGCGTATTGTTGACAGTGAGGAAGGCGTGCGCGAACTAGGCCCCCATGAGCACGGGGAACTTATCGTGCGTGGCCCGCAAATTATGCAAGGCTATTGGAATAAAGAAGAAGAAAACGCCCTCACCTTGCGAGACGGCTGGTTATACACCGGCGACATTGGTTACTATGATGAAGAAGGGTATTTTTTCTTAGCTGACAGAAAAAAAGATATGATTATCGTGGGGGGATATAACGTTTACCCTCGTGAAATTGATGAAGTATTGCACGAACACCCTGAGGTAGTAGAGGCCGTCGCCGTGGGTATTCCGCATCGTTCTCGCGGTGAGGTGCTTAAGGCTTTTGTGGTACGCACGCCAGAAAGCACTGTTACTACAGCACAACTTATGGCGCACTGCCGTGAAAAAATGGCAAACTATAAGGTTCCCAAGTTTATTGAGTTCTGTGACGAATTACCCAAGTCTTTAGCCGGTAAAATTTTACGGCGTGTTTTGCGCGAAGCAGAAATTGATAAAATGAAGGCTTCCGGAGACTTTAGTGAAAACCAACTCCCCATGGAAGATTTTGTTGATGAAGCCATAGCTGCCCAAAAATCCCAAAATAAAGACACAGCCACCTATATTCGTTCTCAGGCTGAAGAAATGATGGCAGAAGCCAAGAAAAAAGCTGAAGAGGTTATGGCAGAAGCCAGAAAAAAGGCGGAAGATATGTTAGCAGAAACTAAGAAAAAAACAGAAAGCATGCTAGGCCAATTGGAACAAGCGCGAGTTTCTTTAAAAGAAAAAGTTGATGAAAAAGTCAGAGAAAAAACAGATGATCCCCCAAAAAATATAAAAAACAAGCCAGAGTAGGCGTAACAGGTGGGTAATATATTTACACCACTAAACGTTTTATTTATAGTTCTTTTAGCCCTGCATTATATTTAATTTTCGCGTTTTGCAAAAAATTTACATGCAGGGCCATTATTTTACTTCAAAGCGCAGGGTTTTTATGACAAATATGACCTTAACTACCATATACCATAGGGTAATGCTCTATGCGACTTTCATACTTTTTTTACTATATCTGGGCTTTCCCCATTTGCATGGCGAATATTATATTCCCCTCATCTCTCATGAAAATTTACGCCCACAGACCATTGAACTTATAGCTGTGGTAGCACTTACTCTAGTTATGGTGGGATCATACTTTTCTAAATCCAAGGCAGAAAAGAGTGAAAACATATTTCTTCAACAGCATTGCACATGGATTTTTACCAAATTATCAAATATACTAGCATTACTTATTTTAGCATTAGGGGGAGCTTGGCTTGCGGACTTCGCTTTGGGTTGGCTCCTAGACACTGAAGAGGGATTTTTTCAAGATCCTGTTACAATATACTCTAGAATCTTGGTGCCTCTCTATCTTTTGGCATATTCCATTTGGGGCAATTATCGTTTTGCAACCAACAAGGGAATGAACAATGACAAAGATTAAGCCGCATTTTGCTATATAATTTCCTGAAGAGTAAGAAGAAATTTTAAGTAAAAAAAGCTTTAACAATAAAAAAAGGTGACGCCTAACACAGCACTGAAAACAAGATGACTTTTTCTTTACAAATAAGAATACTTTTTACTTGTCTTTGATGACACTTTCTGCTATTTGTCCCAAACCCCTTATACAGGGAAATTATTGTTTGGAGGCTGTGGAAATATGGCAAACCGTGAAACAGGAAATGAAGCTGAATTAAGCTTTGAAAGTGCTCTTGAGAATTATTTAAGCACCGACTTTGGTGACTTAGAAGAAGGTTCCATCGTAAAAGGCGAAGTTGTTCGCATTGGCGAAGATCACGTACTTGTAGACGTAAACTTCAAATCCGAAGGTCAAATCCCCGTGCAAGAATTTCGCGATTCTGCCGGCAACCTTGCTGTTGCTGTGGGCGACACTGTGGATGTGTATGTGGTACGCAAAGACGAAGGGGCCATTACCCTTTCCTTTGAAAAAGCAAAAAGAATGCAAGTTTTTGACCAACTTGAAGACGTTCAAGAAAAGAATAGCGTCATTAAGGGTCATATTTTACGTCGCATTAAGGGTGGTTACACCGTAGATATCGGCGGCGTTGATGCTTTCTTGCCCGGCTCCCATGTGGATTTACGTCCCGTGCCAGATATGGACGCTTTGGTAAATCAAGAGTTTGAATTCCGTGTTCTCAAAATTAACCGCCGTCGTAGCAATGTTATTGTTTCACGCCGCGTGCTTTTAGAAGAAGAGCGCGATTCTAAGCGTCAAGATTTACTTGGCACCTTAGAAGAAGGCCAAATGGTGGTTGGTAAAGCCAAAAACATCACAGAATATGGCGTATTTATTGACCTTGGTGGTCTTGATGGTCTCTTGCATATCACCGATATGTCTTGGCGCCGCATTCGTCACCCCAAAGAAATGATTAGCGTAGGACAAGAATTAGAATTGCGCGTTCTTTCCTTCGATAAAGAAAATAACAAAGTATCTCTTGGCTTAAAGCAACTCGTGCCCGATCCATGGCAAGATATTACTGCTCGTTTCCCCGAAGGCATGAAGGGTCAAGGCAAGGTAACTAACCTTGTTGACTACGGCGCCTTTGTAGAACTTGAGTCCGGCGTAGAAGGCCTTGTGCATATTTCTGAAATGTCTTGGACACGTAAATTGCGTCATCCTTCCCAAATGGTTCGCGTAGGCGACGAAGTTGAAGTGATTATTCTTGGCGTAGATTGCGACAAAAAGCGCATTTCCCTTGGCATGAAGCAAGTGAAAGCCAATCCTTGGGAATTGGTGGCTCAAAAATATCCTGAAGGTACTGTACTTGAAGGTACCATCAAAAATATCACTGAATTTGGTATGTTCATTGGCATCGAAGACGGCATTGACGGCCTTATTCATGTGTCTGACATTTCTTGGACCAAGAAAGTACGTCACCCCAATGAAATGTTCAAAACCGGCGATATCGTACAAGCTAAAGTGCTTACCGTAGACCAAGAAAGCGAAAAGTTCACCCTTGGTATTAAGCAATTGGTTGACGATCCTTGGGGACATGTGCCCACCACCTACCCTGTGGGCTGCACCGTTAAGGGCATTGTAACCAACATCACCGACTTTGGTCTTTTTGTAGAAGTGGAAGAAGGTATTGAAGGCCTCGTGCACGTATCTGAACTTTCCGGCAAAAAGATTAAATCTCCTTCTGAGTTATACAAAGAAGGTCAAGAAATCCAAGCTAAAGTTATTCATGTAAGCGCCGAAGAACGTCGCCTTGGCTTGTCTATCAAGCAAATTCGTGACGAAGAAGAACGCAAAAAACCAAAAGAGTTCCGTGCAGGCCCAGCCGAGACAGGACAAACTCTTGGTGATTTGTTCCAACAAAAAATGGCTGAAAAAGCCGAAGCTGACGGCGGCGATAACGAATAGTTTGAAAGCCTAAAAAGCAACTTTATTTCTTGAATTTAAGAAATAAAAGACATAGATTACAAGGGAAGGTTTATAAAACCTTCCCTTTTTTATAATTTCTCCGGTGAGATGTTTTTTTAGTAAAAATCATCCTCACCAGTTCCTACCCCTCAAAAAAACCACTTTAAATATATTGTGAGGCATATATGGATAAAAAAGATAATTTTACTTTAGAGCTTATTGACGCAAACCCTAATCCCGAGGAAGCATCTACGCAAAAAAAGGATACTGAAGCCGCAAAGCCTCTTTCCCTTAGTAATAATTCCACCCCCAAAAGCAGCGCGACAGACGCATCTTCCGGCGATAACCTTATTACTGTGACGCTTTTGCAAGAACTTGTTCGCCTTTTGCAGCCAAAACCTTTTCGCAAGCGTCACCCCATTATTTTTTGGGGTTTTATTCTCAGCCTCTGTTTTATAGGCTATTGCGCCTTTGTTCCCGACGAAAGTCCCATTGGGAGCTCTGAACGCATTGCCGTGGTGCGCATAGAAGGCACCATCATGAAAACAGAGCCTCTCTTAAAGTGGATTAGCAAAATTGAAACTATGCAATCCGTAAAAGGGGTTTTATTGCGCATAAATTCTCCTGGCGGGGGTGCTGCAGCTTCACAAGAAATTTACTCCGCACTCATAGAACTTGGCAAAAAAAAGCCCATAGTGGCCTCCATGGGCTCTTCTGCCGCATCTGGTGGGTTAATGGTGGCCATGGCAGCACAACATATTGTCGCTAACCCCAGCACCATTACAGGCTCCATAGGCGTGCGTATGGATGTACCACAAGTTTCTAAACTTCTGGAAACCCTCGGCATAGGCCAAGAAACTTTAACCACAGGTAAGTTTAAAGATGTGCCCTCAGTAATGCGCGCCCTAAGCCCCGAAGAGCGAACCTACCTTGAAAGCGTTCTGCAAGATCTTTACGAGCAATTTGTATCTATGGTGGCCATAGGACGCAAAATGCCCCTAGGGGAAGTACAAAAAATAGCCGATGGGCGTATTTTTACAGGAAAAGAAGCACAAGCCTTAGGCATTGTAGACAGTCTTGGGGGGCAAAATGTGGCTTTGGCAAAATTGCACGAGCTCACAGGCCTTGGCAAAGACACCCCACTTTACGAACAGCCTAAAGACTTAGATGAATTTTATGAAAAATTTTTAGAAAGCATTGTGAACATAACTCTTAATGCCGAAAGAAATTCTGCTGTATTTTTATATAAGTAAAAATATCACTGATGAATATTTTCTTTGATTGAGCTCATAGCGCGTTTTGATTTAAGGGGGAAAGGGCTAACTTTTTGGCGCAAGCAAAAGTATCCCTTTCCTCCTCAAGAAAATTCTCCTACAAAGACCTACTCTTCTTGTTCTAACAAAGCTCTTAACTTTCTAAACAGCTCGCGCTTGGCCTTGGGTGAACTTTCTGCTTTAGCCTGCACTATAAGCTTTAACACGTCGGTCTTTGCTTGTGGCCATGGAGCCAAAATTCTATCTTGTTCTGCCGTATCGGCCTCAAGCAAAGCTTCACGCAATCTTTCTGCATGATGCAAAATGGCGCTATCTGCATTGTGTCCTTGTTGTAACACCTGCAAAGCTTCTTGAATGGGGGCTGGGTCACATTCGCGCATAAGCTTCCCTATATATTGCCTTTGCCTACGCCGTCCTTCATTATCTGTGATGCGCCCCATAAGCTTTAAAGCTTCACGCAAATCTTCATTCAGTGGCAATTTTGCCAGTTGCCCCGGCGCCAATTTAATGAGCGCATCCCCAATATCTTGCAAAGCCAAACTATCGCGCTTTTTTTGCGAGCGACTTTTGGGTTCTTCGGCAACGCCCTCTGCATCAAAATCTAATTGAAATTTTTTCTTTTTTGCCATAATTTTATCCGTAAATGCCTAAAAGTACCGCTGCCAGCACTCCCACGGCAATAAATCCATTTAAAGTGAAAAAAGCCATATTTACACGGCTTAGGTCATCCGCCTTAACCAGTCTGTGTTCCCACAACAAAACAGCACTCATTAGAGCCCAAAGAGCATACCACCACCACGATAAAGCGGCACTCCAGCCAGCAAGTAAGAGAAAAATGACCGTTACTACATGAGAAAAAGCGGCTATGACCAATGCTTTTTCCAGACCAAAATGTGCCGGTATAGAATATAAACCTTGCCCTCTATCAAATTCTACATCTTGGCAAGAGTAAAAAATATCAAATCCTGCCACCCAAAAGGTTACAGCAAAGAAAAAAAGTACCGGCGTCATATGCAGTTGAGGGCTTATGGATAACCAGCCTGCAAGCGGTGCCAAACCTAAGGTGGCCCCTAACCAAAAATGGCACAACCATGTGAAGCGCTTAGTATAACTATAACAAGCGGCAAAAATGAGCGCCGGCACGCTGAGCCACAAACACAAGGTATTTAAGGCCGCACAGCTAGCTATAAAAATAAGCGCCATGACAGCACAAAAAGTTTTTGTTTGCCCTACACTAATTTCCCCTGTTACCAGCGGTCGCTTGGCAGTACGTGGGTTACATGTGTCTATGGGTAAATCTACCAAACGATTAAAAGCCATAGCAAAAGAGCGCACAGCCACCATGGCCACTGTTAAAGCCAGTAAGGCAAACCACGATGGCAATCCCTTTTGAGCCAGAAAAATACCGGCATAAGCAAAGGGCAAAGCAAAAATAGAATGCTCAATTTTTATCATGCGACAAATAGCCGCAAAACCACCAAATACTTTCATCTAGCCTCCACAGTCCACGCCTTCTACATGAATTTTATCTAAAGCATGGGGCAAGGCTGCAAGTATGGCCTCCAGATTTTCCCCCACTGCTTTCACACTACCCGGTAAATTTATGCATAAACATCTGCCAACAAGTCCCACCATGGCACGCGAAAGCGCCGCATGCGGTGTTTTTTGCAAACTGGCTTGCATCATCATTTGTTCAAAGCCTGTTAGGCGCGTATCTAAAATTTTTTCCATGGCGTGTGGCGTTACGTCGCGCGGACCAATGCCAGTTCCGCCTGTAGTAACAATAATATGATAATCTTGCCCAAAGGCTAATTCTAAAATCAGCGATTGTAGGGCCTGCGCATCATCAGGTAATAAAAAGCCTTGCTCGTGGCATAAAGGCAGCGCAGGGCGTAGTGTTTCTGCTATCAGCGGACCACTTTTATCTTGTCGCTTGCCCTGAGACCCTTTATCCGAAAGGGTTATCCATGCTAAAGCAAAGCCTTGCCTTTGTGGCTGCACAGACAGCTCTTGGGCGCTTATTATATTTTCATGTGCTTTAAGTAAGGGGAAATACGTAGCATGCTCTTCACAGGTCGTCCATAGCATACGCCCCACCACGGTGAAAAGCGCTTGTTCTTCACAATACAAGACAGTTCCTATGGGGAGTAAAGGTAATACAGAGCCCACATAGCTATGGCTTGGCAAAGAAAGCTTTGAAGCAGGGCATAGAGGAAGAACCTCATTGGGGGAACAGGTATGGGAAATAATTTTCATAGTGTACTCACAGATAAAATATCCGATGCAGTGTAATGAGGTTTGCCAGAAAACACAATGCATGACTATGAGCATACCTTAAAATTACTGTAAGAAATCCCATTGCCAGTAGTAAAAAATATCAGTACAAAAGCGCAGAACATGACGCATATAAAAAAACTTTGTCATGGCCGTAATAAAATATTTACTGGTGTACGAATTTTTATATACCGAATAAGGAGTCCATATGTCACACAGTCAAGATAATACCGCACACTTACGCAGTTTAGGTAAAGGAAAAATGCCTGAAATTCAAGACCCGCCCGGCCTTGCCCAGTTGGAGTCCTTCCCTAATTGTTACCCTGACAGAGATTATATTGTAAGTATTGCCTTTCCAGAATTTACCTCTTTATGCCCTGTAACAGGACAACCGGATTTTGGAACCATTGTCATGGAATACATTCCTGATGAAAAATGTGTGGAGTCTAAAAGCTTTAAACTATATATGTTTGCCTACCGCAGTCATCATTCTTTTATGGAAACTATCACCAATGCCATGCTTGACCATATGTGGGAATTGCTAGAGCCACGTTGGTGCCGCATTAAAGGTATTTTTGCCGCTAGAGGCGCCACCCATTTGCATGTGTATGCAGAACGTTATAAAGACCTTCCTGAAAATAAAAAAGCGGAAGTTCAGCGCCTTGTACAAGAATGGAAACAAGACGCCACCAATAGCACATGTTAAGAAAAAGTACACAAAGCATGGGTTTTGCGGCCCTGATAATGAGCATAAGTATTGTGCTTTCTCGTTTCATGGGGCTTTTACGCGATAAAGTTATTTCGTGGCAATTTGGCGCATCTCATGAGGCAGACCTCTATTTTGCCGCCTTTGTTGTACCCGACTTTATTAATTATCTTTTGGCAGGGGGCTATGTATCTATAACTTTAATGCCCCTTCTTTCGCGGCGCTTTGCTGAAGATTGCCAAGACGCTTGGCGCTTTTTTTCCGCAGTTTTTTGGTGGGCGCTTTTTGCCGTGGCCACGCTTACCTGCATAGCGTGGATTTGGGCCGAACCCCTAGCAAAAATTGTAGCGCCGGGTTTTGATGTAGAACAAAGTGCGCGCTTAGCCTACTTCTTACGCCTTATTTTACCAGGGCAAATTTTCTTTGTGAGCGGTGCTTGCTTTTCGGCCCTGCTTTTTTTACGAAAGCAATTTTATGTGCCAGCACTGACACCACTTATTTACAATGGATGCATAATACTCTGTGGTATGGCTTTACCCTACTTTGGACTGGCTGACGGCATGGTAGGTTTTTGCATAGGTGTAAGCCTTGGTGCCGGAATTGGCGCCTTTGCCCTCCCCTATTGGGCGGCTTTACGACAAGACAATACAAAGCAGCAAGATGCAGCCCCCCCTGCCGGAGGCGTAGGTGTGGCCTTATTAAGTCCGCGCTGGGGAAACTTGCGCCACCCGCTATTACGTTCTTTTTTATACATGGCTTTGCCTCTCATGCTAGGACAATCCGTGGTTATGCTCAACGAGCAATTTATGCGTATTTTTGGATCCTTGGTGGGCGATGGAGCCATCTCTTTACTCAGCTATGCCAGACGCATTTCGCAAGTACCTGTAGGCATGGTGGGGCAAGCCATGGCTGTGGCTTCCTATCCATTTTTAGCGGCTTTGGCCTCAAAAAAAGATTTTGGCACCTTTCAGAAAACATTACACTCGGCTATGCACACCAGCACCATTTTGCTTTTACCCATAAGTGCTTGGATGATAGCCACGGCCTTACCGTGCATGGGTTTTATTTTTGAGGGAGGGGATTTTTCAGCGCAAGATACAGCACTTTCAGCCCCTCTATTGCAACTTATGCTTTTGGCTGTTCCACTTTGGGGTGTGCAAATGGTACTGGGGCGTGCTTTTTATGCCCTTGGAGACACCTTGACACCTGCCTTATGTGGCACGGCTATCACGCTTATTTCTTTGCCTATTTTCTACTATTCCTTGCCTTATGGCGCCATGGGTATTGCCGTGGTAAGCTTAGCAGGTGTTATAGCCTATGTCATTATTATCATGTATATATGGCAAAAGAAACAAGGCAAATCGGCCTTTGCTGGCCTTGGGAAAAGTGTGGGTCAAGCTTTAGGGCTTTCGTGTCTATGTGGTGCTGTGGCATGGCTAAGCAGTAATGCCATTCTTACCTACAGCGCGCAGCTGGGGTCTGTGTGGCCTTATATCTTAGCCCTTGCAGGAAGTGGGATAGTTTTTGGGCTTAGCTATGCCGGTCTTGCATTAGCGCTATGCCCTGCGTTGCTGGCACCGGTGCTTTCTCGAATGCAGCGCTTTCGTAAGTAATTTTTGAATATTAATTGATTATTTTTTTTTGAGGGGGGAAGGGGCACTTTCCTCTAAAGAGACAAGAGCCCCTCCCCCCCTCAAACTTCTCCCATTCCCTCAAAACGCTTTCATCATTACAGCAGTAGTAAGACCGTGAGAATTTGAGTATGGTTTATATTTAGCCACTATCAGCGCTTGCTATGAAATGGTACTGCCGTCGGGTACTGCACCGGAAACCGTGAGTAACTCAAGCTTTCCGTCTTTTTCTGCTGTTAATACCATGCCATGTGATACAAGGCCACGTATGGTGCGTGGCGCCAAGTTAGTCACCACACATACTTGCTTACCCACAAGGCTCTCCGGCGCAAAAAATTCTGCCAAGCCGGATAGGATTTGCCGCGGCTGTTCTTCCCCTAAGGAAATTTCAAAGCGTAAGAGTTTATCAGCATTGGGATGCTTTTCTGCGTGCACGATGGTTCCCACACGCATATCCACTTTTTTGAAATCATCAAAAGAGACATTGGCAATACTTTCGGGCTCTGAAGTTTTTTCAGCATTTTTTTCTTGCTTTTGTGCCACATTTTTAGCTTTTTCAACTTTAGGGGCTTTCTCTTTTTTTGCAGCTTTTTCAGGTTTAGGCACGTCTATACGGGGGAAAAGGTTAGAGGCTTCAGCCAAAGTGGTTCCCACAGCAAGACTACCCCAGCTTTTTAGCTCTGCCTGTAAATCAGGGGTACTTACGGCCTCTTGCCCCAACTGCTCTAACATAGTTGTGGCGGCTTGTGGCATGACTGGCCACACTGCCAAAGCAATTTTACGCAAAGATTCTAGCAAAGTATACATTACCGCCGTAAGACGTTCCATATTGCCTTGCTTTGCCAGTGCCCAAGGAGCTTGGGTGTCAACATACTTATTTAGCGAGCGCACAAAATCCCATAAGGCGTCCAAGCCTTGCGAAAAGCGCACGCAAGAAAATAATTGTATGTAATTTTGTAAGGCATCGATGGCGGCTTGGCGTACCACAGCGTCATCTTCTGTTTCGTGCAAAGGTTTAGGAACCATACCATTAAAGTATTTAGCATTCATAGAGAGCACACGGCTAAAAAGATTGCCTAAATCGTTAGCAAGATCGGCATTTATACGTGTAATCATGCCTTCTTCGGTAATGGAAGCATCGGAACCGAAATGCATTTCGCGCAAAAGGAAATAGCGAAAGGCATCTAACCCATAACGATGACTTGTTTCTAGAGGATCTACCACATTACCCAAAGATTTTGACATCTTGGTATCGCGCACCAGCCAATAGCCATGCACATTCAGATGCTTATATATGGGTAAATCGGCGGCTTTAAGCATGGTAGGCCAAAAGACAGCATGCGGCTTTAAAATATCCTTGGCCACAAGATGCTCTGCAGGCCAGTAGTGCGCATAGTCTTCGCTTTCAGGCCAATCTATGGCACTGATATAGTTAATCAACGCATCAAACCACACATAGCAAACATAGTCCGTATCAAAGGGCAATTCAATACCCCAAGTAAGACGGCTTTTAGGGCGAGAAATACATAAATCTTCAAGAGCCCCACTTTCAATCATGGCAAGCACTTCATTTTTATAGCGCTCAGGACGTATAAAATCTGGGTTAGCTTCAATATGTTCTTTCAACCATGGAAGATATTTAGACATGCGGAAAAAATAATTTTTCTCACTAATGAATTCCGGCTTATTTAGATGCTGCGGACAAAGGCCATTTTCCAGCTCTTTTTCTGTATAAAAGCGTTCACAGCCATAGCAGTAGTGTCCGCCAAATTCACCAAAATATATGTCGCCTGCATCATAGACTTTTTGCATAAATTTTTGCACACAGGCTTTATGCTTAGGATCCGTAGTACGAATGAATTTGTCATTTTTGATGCGCAAATCTTGCCATAGTTGTTGAAATTGACCGCTTATGCCATCCACAAAAGCTTGCGGCTCAAGCCCTGCCTTTTCAGCGGCTTGCACAATTTTATCACCATGTTCATCAGTGCCTGTCAAAAACAAGCTTTCTTTACCAAGACTACGGTGAAAACGGGCTAAGGTATCTGCCACAATGGTGGTATAAGCGTGCCCAAGATGCGGTTTTGCATTCACATAATAAATGGGGGTGGTAATGTAAAATGATGACACAATATATTCCTTTTTCTTCTGATTTTACTTATTTTTCTTAGGGGCTAAGCCAAAAATACCGCCCTGATCTTGTTGTTCAGCCACATCTTCTTGCTCCGCTTGTTCTTGGACAACAGGAGCTTTTGTTGAGACATCCTGACTTGCTTGAACATGCTGCTCTACACCAACACTTTTACCCGCTTTACCGCCAGGCTTTTGCTGCTTTCGCTTTCCACTGCCCTTGCCTTTATCTGGCATATGCGTCCCTTTTTTCTGCCCATGCCCCGTATGATTTTTTTCAGCAGGGCTTTCTTCTTCAGCATCGACAATATGATCTAAGTCTAAAGGCTTCTTTATGGCAGGACTATAGGGATCTTCTGTATAAGCAAAAGCATCATCGTCTAAATTGTCCATAGTGACCACCAAAAGGCCATCCCCTTGGGGAGCATTTTTCTTTGAGGCTTTTTGCTGTTGCCCCCCACCTTGCGGCGAATCGGGACGCCGTGGATTAATTGCTTGCCAATCTTCTAAGGTAATTTCTACTTCTTCATTATTTTCATTAAGCACCACCACCGCATTGCGAAACATATTAGAACGCAATACTTTCATGGAACCTTGAAGAGTTTGGTATTTTTTACCTAATTTAGGGCATTGATTATGGAAATTATCGTAATTTTCTTGTTCAAAAGACAAGCAACAAAGCAACCTTCCGCAAATACCGGATATTTTTACCGGATTCAGAAAAAGACTTTGCTCTTTGGCCATGCGTATGGTTACAGGGGCAAATTTGCGTAAGTAACGTCTGCAACAACACACCATACCGCAAGAGCCCACAGCGCCCACCATTTGCGTTTCATGGCGTACACCAATTTGCCGCAATTCTATGCGGGTGCGGTATTCGCGCACTAAATCTTTGACCAATTCACGAAAATCTATACGCAAGGGGGCGGTAAAGTAGAAAATAAATTTACTGCGATCAAAGAAAATTTCTACATCTACCAACTTCATATCCAATTCACGTTCAGCAATGCATTGCTTGCAATAGCTGAAAGCCTCCTTGGTCATTTGACTATTATCTTGTGCCATTTGACAATCTTCTGCTGAAGCTATGCGCAAAACAGGAGATAGGGTCATATTTTGCATATCTGCGGGCAAGGTATCGCGCAAAATATCTACATGCCCAAAACCAATACCCTGCTCTGTTTCCACAATGACAGCATTGCCTTCAGATAAGGGCATTTCAGCAGAAAAAAAATACAGCTGCCCATTGGGGCGAAAACGAATTCCAACAATCATATATAGATACCTTATAAGGAGTAAAAACTTCAATTCATTAAAAAAACATGTGAAGCCCTTCATTTTCAATCACTTTTGCACTTCTGTCAACTAAAGAAAATACCAAAAGAAAAACCTCTGCGCACTGTAAATGGTGGCAGAGGTTTAAAAGGATAAAAGATATTTTAAATAAACGAGCACATACTATCTATTATAATTAAAAGTATAAGTAAAGTTCGTGGAATTGCCTATACTTGTATGGTTAAAGCGTAAATCTCTTTGATTGGAACCTCTTGGAATATTAGGATGGATTGCCTTAAAGCCTTCACGCACAACAGTATATGTCCTGTCATTGCGATCATTTGAGCTACCAGTCCATCTAGATTTATTACCCTCTGCATATAAATATATATTACTAGAACGAATATTAAAATTAACACTTCTCCGTCCTCTGGCATTTACCTTCCACCAACCACGCACCAGCCAGTCTTTATTTGGACTTTGGTATGTTATAGCCACATAAATAGTAAAAGGAGCTCGGTTAACAAAGGTTAACTTTCTGTTTTGTGCATCTGCCATGTCTGGCATACAAAGAAAAAAGCTTAGAATAATAGCTAAACAGCCTAAAAAATGTCTTCTTTTCATACTTTTCCTCCTAGCAGTTTGGGTTTATATAATGCCAAAATTTATTCTACTATGATTTTTGATGAAATATATTTAATAATAAAAAAAGCACTGCTTTTGGGCAAGTGCTTTTTTACAAATAATTCACTTTTGAAAGAAAAGTTCGAAAATAATAAGCTTTATTTCATTTATAGAAAATTAAATTCCCATAATGTTATAGCCGCTGTCGACATATAAAATTTGCCCAGTCACCGCGGCTGAGAGGTCTGAGCCCAAGAATACGGCAGCACCGCCCACGTCGGTAGTGGTAACATTGCGACGCAATGGGGCATGTTCGTCAATATGCGAAAAAATATTTTTTAAACTTGCCACTGCAGAAGCAGCCAAGGTTTTAATGGGGCCTGCGCTAATGGCATTAACGCGCACATTATTGACTCCTAAATCCACCGCTAAATAGCGCATAGAAGCTTCTAACCCGGCTTTGGCCACACCCATAACATTATAACCAGGTAGTACTCTTTGTGAGCCATTGTAGGTCATGGTAATCACAGAGGCGCCGTCAGTGAGTAAAGGTTCAAAGGCCTTGCATACAGCCGTTAAAGAATAAGAAGAAACTTCTTGAGCCAAAGCATACCCATCGCGCCCAGTATCTACAAAGCGACCTTGCAAGTCTTCGCGATTGGCAAAAGCTACCGAATGCACCAAAATATCTACGCCGCCCCACTGTTCTTTAACAAATTGTGCGGCCTCTGCGATTTGTGCATCGTTACAGACGTCAAGAGCTACGGTAAACTCACCGCCAAACTCTTCACTAATGGGATCCACACGTTTTTTAATGGCTTCGCCCACATAAGAAAATGCCAATCGGGCGCCTTGCTCTTTAAACGATTGAGCCACACCATAGGCAATACTTTTATTATTGGCTACACCTAAGATAAGCGCTCTCTTTCCTTGTAATAACATGCTCTCTCTCCTTATTCTGCGTCAAAGGACTTTCCGGTAAGAATCTTATATGCTTCGGCATAGCGTCCGGCGGTGGCGTCAATAACATCTTGAGGTAAGGTAGGAGGCGGAGGAGTTTTATCCCAGGGTTGGGCTGAAAGCCAATCGCGCAAATATTGCTTGTCAAAGCTTGGTTGAGCGCGCCCTTCTTCGTATTGATCTGCCGGCCAAAACCGTGAGGAATCCGGTGTCATCACTTCGTCAATGAGCACAAGTTCACCATTTACCATACCAAATTCAAATTTTGTGTCAGCCATAAGGATACCACGAGTGGCGGCATATTGACGGCCTGCTTCAAAAATACGCAAAGAAACTTCTTGTACTTTTTTTGCCACCTCTTCGCCAAGCAAGGCTGTAGCTTGAGCAACGGTGATATTTTCATCATGCTCGCCCAACTCTGCCTTGGTGGAAGGAGTAAAAATAGCAGGTTCTATTTTGGCAGATTCCTTCATGTCAGCAGGAAGTTCGTAACCACATACGGAGCCCGTGGCTTTATAATCTTTCCAGCCAGAGCCTGTTATACAGCCACGCACAATACATTCTACCGGTAAAGGCTTTGCTTTTTTTACTAAAACAGAGCGCCCTTCCAACTCTTCTTTCCAGGGCTGTAAAGCTTCTGGGAAATTGCGTACATCGCTTTCAATAAGATGATTAGGAATAATATCTTTAAAGCGATCCATCCAGAATAAGGTAATTTTATTTAAAATAACGCCTTTATAAGGAACAGGCTCATTCATAATTACATCAAAAGCCGACATGCGATCTGTAGTAACAATAAGCAAGGTTTCAGCGTCGATTTCGTACATATCTCTTACCTTGCCACGCGCAATGCAGGGGAAGGCATCAATAGTAGTTTGCATAACCACTTTCATAGGGTTTCTCCTTAAAGTAAAGCTTCTTAAAAAACTTTACAAATAAAAGTATAAAAATTTCTCAATTAGAGAGAAGTAAATTTCTTTGCGCGACACTCTATGGAGCGTGCGTGGGCCTCCAGCCCTTCCAAGCGTGCTAAGCGAGCGATGGACTCCGCATGTTTTTTTACAAAAGCAGGAGAAGCCGCCACCACAGAAGAGCGCTTACAAAAAGTTTGCACCGTAAGAGGCGAAGAAAAGCGCGCCGTGCCCATGGTAGGCAACACATGATTTGGGCCAGCAAAATAATCTCCCACGGCCTCAGGGGAATGCGACCCCATGAAAATAGCTCCGGCATGCCTTATATGTGGCATAAGAGCCCAAGGGTCTTTTACGCATAATTCCAGATGTTCAGGAGCCACTTTATTGGCTAAAGCCACCGCCACACGCATATTGGGCGTTACCACTATGGCCCCCCAATCTTTCAAGGACTTTGCAGCCACACTAGAGCGAGGCAACACAGCGCATTGCGCTTCTAATTCGCGTTGAATGGCTTCTGCCATAAAGGCCGTTTCGGTTATGCATACCGCAGAGGCCAAAGTATCATGCTCAGCTTGAGAAAGCATATCCGCCGCTACCCATGCGGGGTTAGCACTGCCATCGGCAATGACCAGCACTTCACTAGGGCCGGCTATCATATCAATACCCACACGGCCTTGCACCATGCGTTTGGCTGTTGTCACATAAATATTTCCAGGCCCCGCAATAACATCCACAGGAGCAATGCTTTCCGTACCAAAAGCTAAAGCGCCAATGGCCCATGCGGAGCCCATGCAGTAAATTTCATCAATATCTAACAGGTGCGCTACGGCCAAAATATGTGGATTAATAGTACCATCCTCACGAGGCGGAGTTACTACAGCAAGACTTTTTACACCAGCCACCTGTGCAGGAATAGCATTCATAAGCAAGGAAGAAAGCAAAGGTGTATTGCCCCCCTGCCCACCGGGCACATAGAGTCCGGCGCGATCTACGGGAAGAACTTTTTGCCCCAAAATCGTGCCGTCGGCGCGCGTAATAAACCAAGATTTTTCCACCTGAGCTTCATGAAAAGTACGAATATTTTCAGCAGCTTCTGCAATGATGCGAATATCTTCTCCGGCCACTAAGGCAGCACTGCGGGCAATATCAGACACATCTAAACGTAATGTGAAAGGTCTTGCTTGATCATCTTCTTCCCATTGAGGACAATCAAAGCGCTTTGTATATTCCACCAAAGCACTATCGCCTCTTTTTTGTACATCTTGTAAAATATCATGCACAACAGAGTCGACGGTTTCTTCTGTATTTTCACGGCCTTTTATGATTTCTTCAATGAGAGGCCAATCTTTTTCAGAGGCGCATTGTATAATTCGACAAGACATATCTTCTCCCTAAAAGCATAACCTAAGCACAAGAACTTCAGTAGCTTCCCTTATATTGATGCGGCATTTTACAGAATAAATAAATAAAAGTCGAGCTTTTGTAGTGGTGCTATAAAATATCTAAAAAATACAGCCTTGATATATGGCAAAAAAACTACGCTTAATAAAATATTTTGCTTTTCACTTCAAAGCATTGCACATGACACAAGAAAAATGCAATCTAAATATACTTTACATATTAATATATTAGCAAAAAAGACAAGAGTAAGACCTTGACAGAGGGCTAAGGTTTACTTAAAAATATAGCCTAGAAAGGAGTGTCGCATGTCACATAAAAAAACACATGGAAGATATAAAAATGACCCCACGGATTTTTTTGACCAAGCCCAAGAGGTCATGGCTCAAGATCCAAGAGCCCAAGAAAGCATGACACGTGAGGCCATGGAACAAGAGGAATGCGTTGTACCCCTTGTGCCGGAAAATTTAAATGAACTTTGCCTCGAACACATTTGCCCCAGCTGTTCGGTAAAGGAAGAAGCAGACCAAACACGCCTACGCGCTTTGGCAGAGATGGAAAATTATAAAAAACGCCTTGCACGCGAACATGAAGAGCAGCTCACCTATGCTGCAGAAAAAGTGCTGGCCAGTCTTTTGCCTTCTCTAGACAATCTAGACCTTGCCCTGCAATACGGCGGTCAAAACGACGCCTGTAAAGACATTCTTATGGGCATAGAAATGACACGCAAACTTTTATTAGATGCAGTGAAAAATCACGGTCTTGAGCCTGTAGGACAAGTGGGCGAAGAATTCACCCCTGAATTACACGAAGCTTTAACATTTGAAGCACGCGAAGATTTGGAAAACAACCATGTTTCTTCTGTAATGCAAAGAGGCTATAAATTAAAAGGGCGCCTGTTGCGCCCTGCAAAAGTTGGTATTAACAAAAAATAACCTTTAACAGTCCGTTGAAAAAGTGTCTTTTGCGGCGTCAGCACAAAAAAGTCAAACTGCTTATGTATATCTAATACATCGAACACTTTGACTTTTCTTGTTTTCTTACATTTCGCACTTTTTGAACGGACTACCCAAAATCGACTCCTACAACAGGCTCATAGCCCCGTTGTTGTGCAAGAGTTTCGAGGCAATGCTTTGAGGCTTTTGCATTTTGTATGATGAACGCATTAATGAGCGATGTATATGAAACTGTTGTCTATTCATTTGACGTAATTTTTGTGAGGTTGGAATGAAGTATCAAGCGCTTTCTTTTCTTTTTGCCACAATGTTTGTTTGTATAACGTCTTTTACACCTTTTGCTCATGGCGCTTCCATGGCGCCAGAACTAGACAGCGCCTTAACAACGGCAGAGACGAAGCCACCAATGAGCACTGCCCCCCAAAGCACAAAAAAAGGCTCTCTTGAAGAGCAACTCGCTGAAAATCCAAAATACATTCTTGCCACTAAGCTTTTGCAGTCTACCATAGACCTTTTAGAAACGCGAATTACCCCAGAACAGCACAAGCGTCTCAGTCAATGGCAATACAACTGGAACCATGGCGAAAAAGACGCTGAGGTAGCCAAGCACGCTAAAACTATGGATATAGAACGAGCACATATAAAGGCCACAGTAGAACGCATGCGCGTGCTCATTCGCATAGCCGCAGTGATACCTGCCACATCGGACTATGAAAATGCAAATTCCTTTTTTTCTGCCCAAGTGCATGATGGTACCGTGACCATACAAGGTACAGCCCGCAATGCCGCAGGAGAAACCTGCTCCTTTCATGGCCTAGGCGCATTAAACAAAGGCTGGATGCAAATTAGCAATCAAAACAACAATGATTTTTATGTGCTTTTCACCCCTAAAGCCGCCTTTATTACCTATGTGGGGGATAATGCCAGCGTAGGTTGCCCTGAAAATGTGTACATAAACGGTGCTTATTCCAAGCAATAATTATAATATAAGGAAACACTGAAAAAGTATTTAAGCGCCGATAAAAATAGATTTTTTATCTACACTTAAATACTTTTTCAGTGTCGACTATTTTATAGTTAAGCGCACCTTAGCCCCGCGGCGAGCCATATGCTCTTTACAATCTGCTATGGTATATTGCCCATAATGCACTATAGAAGCAATGAGCGCCGCCGAGGCCTTGCCCTCGGTAACCGCTTGGTACATATGCTCCGGACTACCGGCACCACCAGAAGCAATAACAGGAATATTCACAGCTTCACAAATCATACGTGTTAAATTCAACTCATAGCCATCGCGCATACCGTCGGCATCTATGGAATTAATACACAATTCACCGGCACCCAAATCTTGACATTGCCGCGCCCATGCCAAGGCATCTAGCCCCACATGCTTGCGCCCACCATGAATAACAATTTCATAACCGGAAGGGATGATATCACTTTTTTCCACTTGTTTGACGTCCATACCTACCACTATGGCTTGCGAACCAAAGGCCGCAGCCCCTTCAGTAATGATAGAAGGATTTTTCACCGCAGCTGAGTTTACAGAAATTTTCTCTGCACCGGCCAAAAGTACAGCGCGCATATCTTCCACAGTGCCAATGCCCCCCCCCACACTAAAGGGAATACATATTTCTGCCGCAACTCGTGACACTACATCAAGAAAAATACCTCTCTTCTCGTGAGAAGCAGTGATATCGTAAAAAACGATTTCATCAGCGCCTTCTTCGTAGTAGCGTTTAGCTGTTTCTACAGGGTCACCAATATCTACATTTCCCTCAAACTTCACACCCTTGGTCAACTTACCATCGCGCACATCAAGGCAGGGTATAACACGTTTACTCAGCATGCTTGCCTCCCTTGGCTTCGCAATAAGCATAGAAATTTTTTAATATTTGCAAGCCCGGTATACCGCTTTTTTCCACATGAAATTGCAAAGCCCACAAACCATCACGGCCGTACATGCTACAAAACTCCATACCATAATAGGTAGTTGCTATCACAAGGGAAGGATCAGGCTCTACATAATAACTATGCACAAAATAAAATTCTGCATCGCTAGGTACATCCTTTAGCAATACGGAATCTTGCTTATGTGCAAGGCCGTTCCAACCCATATGAGGTATGCGCACAGGCGTTGTGTCTTCTTCATACAATCCATCAGGAAAGCGCTTGCAAGTTCCGGGGGCAATACCTAAGCAAGATTGATTATTCTCTTCACTGTGCTCTAAAAGAATTTGACAACCAAGGCAAATACCCAACAAGGGAATACCTTTTTCAATACAGCGTTTTAAGACCACATCCATGCCGCTTTGCATAAGATGTTGCATAGCTTGACCGGCTGCGCCTACACCGGGAAAAATAATGCCGGATGCATTTTCTAATATTTCAGTATCCTGAGTAATAATAGCGGGAATACCCACATGCTCCAAGGCTCTTTTGACACTGGTTTGATTGCCAGCTTCATAATTTAAAATGGCTAACATCGTTTTGTTCCTTTAAAAGAGGCGGTAATATAGCACCATTTCGGTGTTACAAGACAGTATTATAGCAAATAAACAAAGAAAACTCTAGGTCATATCGCTGAAAAACTGCAATCTACTTCGTGAGATTTTTTTAATAGCAGCTTTTCAGCGCCTTATTACCAACTATCTTTTACGTCGTTTACCTGCAAATTTTTTATCTCGTCCTTTGCGCAGCTTCGCAGCTTGCTTACGAGGCAAGCGCATGGAAGAAGTTTTGCTTAAAGTAAAAGTTATTTCTAAGCGTCCCAAGTTCACTTCCACAAGACGCACCTGCACCTTATGCCCTAGGGCGTATCGCATGCCGCTCATGACACCCAAAAGTTCTTGCTTCTCTGTATCAAATTCAAAAAAGTCATCGCCCAAATCTCTAATGCGTACCATACCTTCCACAGGCATGGCGTCTAGCTCCACAAAAATACCAAAATCAGATACGCCAGCTATTATACCTTCATATTCTTGGCCTTCATGCCCTTGCATAATAAGAACAGCCAAACGTCTGGCCATTTCTCTTTCTGCTTCCATGGAAGATCTTTCAGTAACGTTTAAGGCATCTCCAAGAGCAAGCAATTTATAGTCTTCCGGCAAAGGGCTCACATCAGCCCCCTCTTCTTTAACGGAACTTTGTTTACGCAGCACCTGCTTTAAAGCTCTGTGCACGACCATGTCTGCATAGCGCCGAATGGGAGAAGTAAAATGGCAATAACACGTGGATGCCAGACCAAAGTGCCCTGAATTTTCCTGTTGATAGCGGGCTTGCGGCATGGTGCGTAAGGTAACACGCCCCACAAGAAACTCTTGTTCGCTACCAGCGGCGGCATGCAAAATGCCCTGTAAGTCACTGGCCTTTGCATTGCGCGGCACATTTTCTGCTAAAGAAGTAGAGGCTAGAGTTTTAAAAAGCCCCTCTAAACGCGCAGGTTCCGGCTCTGGATGCACACGATATAAAAGAGGCATACCCTTTTCTTCTAAGAACTCTGCCACGGCCTCATTGGCAGCAATCATGCATTCTTCAATAAGTTTATGGGCAAAGTGCTCTTCTTTGCGTGTTATATCTACGATACGCCCTTGTGCATCGAAATGATAATAAGGCTCTGGCCTATGAAAATCCAAGGCCCCGCGCTGCACCCGCATTTTCTCTAAACTTCGCGCCAAAGCTTCAGCATGTTGCAACATATTAAATACTGTATTGCCGTGAGTTTGCATCATAAAAGCTTCTTGGCTTTGCGCATTATTATCCACTACCAGCTCTTTTACTTGCGTGTAGGTTAGGCGAGCATGCGAATATATGACTGCGGCATAAAATTCACTTTTATAGCGTATGCCATGGGCGTCAAAGTGCATATGCGCCACCATAACCAATCTGTCTTGGTGCGGATTTAGACTACAAAGGCCATTAGATAAAGATTTTGGAAACATGGGTTCCACAGAGCGGGGAAAATACCACGAATTACCGCGTATTTTCGCTTCTTTATCCAAGGCAGAATGTTGATGCACATAATGGGTTACGTCGGCAATGGCCACTTGCAAAGACCAGCCACCTTTATCTGTTGGCTGTACATAAATGGCATCGTCAAAATCTCTGGCTTCTTCGCCGTCAATGGTCACAAAGGGCAAAGAACGCAAGTCTACCCTATGCGCATAATCGCTTTTTTTGGGAACATCAGGCAATTGTGCTGCTTCTTCCAAAGCTGCTGGCGGAAAGTCGCTAGGGCATTGATGATTGATTTTTACAAGCTCCTCTTGCACCGCCACATCATCTTCTCGTCCGTGAGTGGACAGCACCTCGCCCTGCCAAAGCTGAGCAGAAATTTGCTGGGTGGGTCGCACTAGTAACAAAGATTGAGGCTCAAAGTGCGCGAAAAAATCTTCATCAAGGTTTTCTGTAGCTATGCGTAAAGCAAAAGAAAAGCGCACATCGCACGGCGTACAATATATGTAGGGAGCTTGTGAAATATCATATTCTTTTTTTTGCTTTACACGTCGGGAAGGTCGTTTTGAGCCAGAGAAAGTGGGCCTGCGTTCTGGCGCGCGGTCTTCTACACGCACCATAATGTCCTTCACGGTACGCTCTAGCACTTCTACAATGCGCCCCTCTGGGCTGGGGCCATGGGCACCCTCTTTTCTTTTACCCCCTCGCCCCGGAAGTAATGCCACGCGCACCATATCACCATGCCATGCCTCCCCTGCTTGGGAAGGATGTACAAAAATAGAAAGTGTGGATGAAGATTTCTTTACTCTGCTTTTTCCAGTGTCTTTTTCTGAGTTATTTTCGGCATGTTCCGGTCTTGCCATATCCACAAAACCCACGCCTGAGCGCTGCACACTATAACGCCCCACATAGGTACGCACTTGTCCGTTACTGACCCATTGCCCGCCGTGCATGCGTAAGAGTCTGCCTTCTTGGGCAAGGTCATGCAACACAGCTTCAAGCTGTCTTTTCTTATGGCGCGGAATATGCGCCATACGTAAAATTTGATCAAGACGTAAGGGTTTTTGTCCACTACGTATGAGTTCTTCCACGGCCCTTGCATTTACAGCTTCAGAGCTAGCTTGCCCTTTTATTTTTTCTTCTTTTTCTCTGCTGTCTTTTTTTCTAGGCCGTGCGCCTTCCTGTATTTTTTGCATTTTTCTTTTTTGCATTTATCCTTTCCGCATGCGCATGTTTTTTTATCACTCATGGCATATCCTTTATTTTTAATAAGTAAAAAAATCCCCAAGGCCTGTCTACAGCCATAAGCCATAGTGTACGCCTTGGGGAAAATCACATTTTAGCAATCGGCTAACAGAGTAGTTAATTAGTCTTTACTGCCGCCCGTAAGTCTGAGTATAAAAATAAAAAGATTTAAAAAATCAAGATATAGAGTGAAAGCCCCCAAAATAACACCGCGGCGTACAGCAGTGCTATCATGTAAAGGAGCATCTTCTGCAAATTGTTTGATTTTTTGTGTATCATAAGCAGTAAGGCCTATGAAAACCAGTACACCCAAAATACTAATGACAAAATCTAGCATTGCACTTTGAAGAAAAGTATTCACAATTATGGCAATAAAGATACCAACAAATCCCATCATTAGAAAAGAACCCATGGCTGTAAGATCGCGTTTGGTTACCCAACCATAGATGCTCATAGTGAGGAATGTTCCTGCAGTCACCACAAAGGCATTGGCTATGCTTCCAAAATCGTAGACCGTGAAAATACTAGAAAGTGTTACACCTGTAAGACCTGTATACACAGCAAAAAGAGCTGTAGCCGCAGTGGCAGACAGTTTTTGCATAAAGAAGTTTAAGGCTATAAAAAGACCTATTTGCGCAGCAATAATGCTCAAAAGCACAAAAATATTACCAAAAAGAAGACTGCGCATTGTTTCAGAAGCTGCCACTTCCCACGCTGCCACTGCTGTAATACCAAGACCCACGGCCATCCATAAATACACCTGACGCATAAAAAGAGAAGCTACACTGGCGCTTTGCGCGGCAGCAGTACGAGTACTCATCATAACGATTCCTCCAAAAGAATACATCCCTAATGACAAATTAAGGAAGTTATATTTATATTTACATCTTCTTATAAGACACAGAAGGGCAAAAGGCAAGGGGAAGACCATGCCACAATAGAAAAAAGTGCGCTCTAAAGCTTTACAACATCTTAGAAATTTACCCACAGTAGGCGCATAAAATACATTGATTTTTGTGTAAAAAAAGGTAATCCTGTTCCGTAGAAAATACCCCAATTATATACATTTTTTATTGAATTAATATAACTACCCAGTAATATAGAGTTTCCATGGCTTTAAGACTCATAAGAAAAAAGGCTGCCCCCAAGCCCGCGCCAGAGCCGTCTGTGGCTCCTGTCCCAGAGAAAAGCCCTCCGTCCCTTGGGCGCAGGCTTTTACCTGCTGTGCTTTTTATGGGATTTTTTATGGCCATGGTGGCATTTTTTTATGACAGCTCACCGCAAAAACCTTCTGCCCCTATCGCTGCAGTAACAAATGCTGACGACGACATAAAAAATCAATATGAAGAAATAAAAATGCGTTTTGCTCGCTTGCGTCAAGACGATTCCAGCGATGAAGAAGACTTTCTTGAAATTGCCGAAGAATTTTACGCCATCTACAACGAAAACAAAACATGGCCCAATCGCCCTGCGGCCTTGTGGCGCTCTGCGCATGCTTTAGAAATAGCGGGCGACCAAGAGCTTTCCAAAGCACATTACGAGCAAGCCATAGACAGGTACAAGCGTGTTTCTATAGAATTTTGGAAAAGCGTCTTGGCTGATGATGCCTTACTGCAAGCATCCGTTGTATTGGCGGCCAAGCTCAATAAGCCCAAAGAGGCACAGTACCTACTGACAACCGTGCGTAATTTATATCCTAAAGGGGATATGATTGGGCAGGTAAAAGCTTTGGAAGAAAAGCTACAAAGACAATTTGCCTTGGAGGCCAAAGCCGCGCAAAAACGTAAGGAAAAGCAAGAAAAATCCGAAAATTCGGCGGCAGCATTGACTAAGCCCCCTGTTTCTGATGTTTTTAAATCTAAGCCTACAAAAAAGGAAGCGGCACAGCCCCCTGTGACGCCACCAGTAGCCCCCAATAAAAATCAGGAAAAAGCGCCTTCTGAGAAAAAATCTGAGGTTGCTACTCCAAAGCCTGTTGCTCCTAAGCCTGTCGTTCCAGAGAAAAAAGTAGCAAAAGCTGTTATAATTGAAAAAATCGCTATTACGCCAGCCAGAAAAAAATGGCTTATGCCGCCATTAGCTACGACTAAAAAAAGCGACGCAAACTCAAAGACAACGACGCAAAGCATGCAAGCTCGGGCATTACCTTTTACCATTCTTGGCGGTGCCAATGCTCAAGCCTTTGTTTTAGCCCCTGCATCGCCGCAGGCATTACAAAGTCCGCGCGCCCATCCATTAACTGCGCCAAAAACTTCCATTGATTTACCAGAAATAGCACATACCATAGATACACAAAAACTTGTGGCTCATGTGTATTCTGGCCCCAAGCCCATAGCCTTCACCCCTTTGCATAGCCCAGATTTTACAAAAGAAACCTTGGCGTACAGTATGCCGCCAATATTTGTTTTGGCACAAAAAACCAAAAAGACTACGCCCCTTGCTGTTTTGAAAAGAGTTAACTTACCCATGCCACAGCAAGCACACGCCGCCCCAGCTCAAACCATTATTAAGCCTACGGATAAAGATGGTAGCTTAGGCACTGTAAACATAGCCCTTAATGGACTGCCACAAGCAACAAAGACCCTTGAGGTAAAGAGTAAAGAGCTAAAACCCTCTGCATCAAGCTATAATGGCGCCGTGGATAAGGTGGCGCACATTGACGAACCTGCCCCAAAACCTGTTGTGCCCACAGTGCCCATAATTCCTTCTGTCACCAAGCAAACTATTATGCCTCCAAAAAGTGTTGCTGAAAAAAAGCAAGCCCCAAAAGCACAAGCTTCACTTGAAAAACCTAAGAAAAAAAATGCAGAACAAGCTACAAAAAAAACAGATAAGCCCGAACCCAAAAAAGCGACACCTGATGTAAAAAAAGCAGAGTTACCCAGTAAAAAGGCGGAGCCTCTACCTTCTGCTGGCACCCTTGACCAGCGCATGCGTCAAGCTCAAACTGATGACATGGCAGCGCAATTGGGGCTTACAGTGCGCACGGTATATATAGACATAGGTCATGGCGGCAAAGATCAAGGCACTGCCCACAATGGCATTATTGAAAAAGATTTAGTGCTAGATATAGGCAAAAAGTTAGGCGCTTTTCTTGTGAAAAAAGGCTTCACGGTTATTTATAGCCGAACAAATAATGTGTTTATTCCTTTAAGCACACGCCCTGACCATGCCAATGCTGCTGGGGCAGATCTTTTTGTTTCTGTTCACGTGAATGCTTTTCCCGGCGATACCATTCAAGGCTTTGAAACCTATTACTTAGACTTTGCCAAAAATAGCCAAGCATCACGGGTAGCCACGTTGGAAAACTCCGTCAGTGATCGCAAGCTTGGTGACCTGCAAAATGTACTTGCAAAAATGCTCTTAAACGTGCGTACGGACGAGTCTAAAAATTTAGCACACTTTATACAAAATAGCGCGGTTACAGAAGCGCAAAAATCCGGCTATGACACCAAGGACGGCGGCACGCGCTCTGCCCCCTTCCACGTGCTTATAGGTACAAGTATGCCCGCTGTATTGGTAGAGGTAGGCTATTGCACCAACAAGCAAGAAGCGGAAATGCTTAAAAGAGACGCATACCGTAACATTCTTGCCCAAGGCATTGGCATGGGGATTATTAGATACAATAAAGAAATTGAAAAAAAAAGTAAGGCACATTTTGCCTTGACCAAATAAATGTGAGATGTTATGCAATTTGGCTTAGTTCTTTAGATATGAGCAACATAAGAAAAAATACGGATGCTCAGCTAAAGCAAAATACGCAAGAATGAGAAAAAAGCACAATAAATAATTGTTTCTTTTACTTTTACACTTGCTTTTAAATTTTTTCTGAACTATCAGAGAAAAGACTTTGAATTAGTAGTATTAGGGCTTTTTTTGAAATGGAAATAGTTTAAAAATACTACACATGTGGACACAACATGCATTCACGGCCCAACTGTCATTAATTTTCTGGCATGGCCGTGCATGACAGCTCTTAAATTTCTCTTTTATTTAAAACAATGAGAGATATAGAGCCTATTTATTACTAACGATATCGCTCTAAACGGTTTAAGGGCGATAAATAATGTTTAATCTATTGTGGGGAAGGAGATTTCCATGCGTAAATTGTTATTAATGGCCTTTGTAATGTGTTTTATGACAGCAAGTGTGGCTCTTGCTGAAGTAAAAGTTGGCGTAGTTGACATGCAAGTTATTGCTCAAAAAAGTGATCCTGCCGTGGACGCTAAGAGCAAAATGGATGCCAAGTACGGTGATGAAAAGAAAAAATTAGAAGCTGAAGCCAAAAATTTGCAAAAAAAAGCAGAAGCCTTACAAAAAAACCCCACCGAAAAGAAGCAAGTGGAATTTGTTAAGTTAAAGCGTAAATTTGACGAACAGCAATATACCTTTACCCGCAAAGTAGAACAAGATGAAATAAAAATTCGTCAAGAAATGGTTACTCTTGTTTTCAAGGCTGCTTATCAAGTGGCGCAAGCTAAAGGCATAAACTTTGTAGTAGACATCACTGCTGGTGGTGTTCTTTATGCTGAACAAAGCATGGACTTAACGCAAGAAGTGCTTGCAGAAGTAAACAAACTCTGGAAAGCCGGCGATACTAAGCCCGCTGAAAAGAAAAAATAATCCTTTTTAAAAACCATGCTACATGCCCATAAAAAAAGCATTGAGCATAGGATTGTTGCAAGCAGCCTCACGTAAGGCCTTGCCGCAAAATTTTAGCCCCCCCTTACTTTTTGGGGGGGCTTCGTTATATAGGCCTTTAACAGGCTGTTATGACGAGAAAATATTTACTTAAACATTTAAAAATTCTCTGGGGGCCTTATGAGCGAAATAATAACCATGGATGTACAAAAAATTCTTTCTATATTGCCACATCGCTACCCTTTTATGCTGGTAGACAGGGTGGTGGAATGCGTGCCGGGTTCTCACATTAAAGCCTATAAAAATGTAACCTTTAATGAACCTTTTTTCCAAGGCCACTTTCCTGATGTACCCATTATGCCAGGGGTGCTTATTCTTGAAGCCTTAGCCCAGGTGGGATGCCTATTGGGTACAGCCGGAGATGAAGAAACAGGCAACAAACTCTTTTTATTTACAGGCTTAGAAGACGTTAAATTTCGTAAACAAGTAGTTCCCGGTGACAGGCTTGACCTTGAGTGTTCTAACCCACGCAGAAAATTACAATTGTGCAAAATGGACGCTAAAGCCTATGTGGATGGCAAGTTGGCAGCGCAGGCGGTTATTTCTGCGGCAATTACCACACGCCCTAGCTAATGCGTTTTCAACATCGACTACGTTAGATTAATAGGTTTTTTAGGGCATGTATGTCTAAATGCATGCCTCAAAACCTGTTAAACTTCCTAAGAACCTGTAAAATTGCTTATAAAAATCTCTCAAGTCACTCACATTATAGAGAGGGGAAAATGTCAAACCATACTGTAGATAAAGAAAAGCTGTGCCAAAATATTTCTACCTTAAAAGGAAAAAAAGTTCTCATTCTTGGTGACGTGATGCTAGATGTCTATTTGCATGGACAAGCCAAGCGAATTTCTCCTGAAGCCCCTGTCCCTGTGGTGCATGTGAGTACCCCCAAACAATTACCCGGCGGTGCTGCCAACGTGGCTCGAAATATTCGTAGCCTTGGCGGACTTCCCACTCTTGTGGGTCTTTGCGGAGCTGGGGCTGATGGGCAAAATCTTGTGCGTTTATTGCAAGAATCCTACATAGCATCACATATTTTTCAAAATGCGCAACGCTGCACCACGGTAAAAACACGAATCATGGCGCAAAATCAACAAATGTTACGTGTAGATAAAGAAAAGTACTTGGCAAGCACCCATGAAGAAACCGCACACCTTTGCCATGTGCTTGAATCTTTATTGCCCATACATGATGTGCTGATACTTTCAGACTATGCTAAAGGGATAGTAAATGAAAATATATGTAAATATATTCAGACGCTTTGTATTGATGCAGGTATTTCACCTGAAATTTTTGTAGATCCAAAGCCAAAGCATGCCGCCATTTATGGCCCCATAAGCCTCATGACTCCCAATAGAAATGAAGCAGAAGATATGGCTCGAATGAGCATTGAAAGCAAAGAAGACGTGCTAAAAGCAGGGCAATATATTCAAAAAGAGTACCATTGCAAAGAGCTCCTCATTACTCTTGGCAGTGAAGGCATGGCTCTTTTTTTAGAAGACGGGTCTGTATGGAATATTGCCCCTCACGCTCGTGCTGTCTTTGATGTGACAGGCGCAGGTGATACCGTTATCGCCACTTTAGCTTTGGCTCGCGCCGCCAACGTTCCTTTAATGGAGGCTTGCCTCATGGCTACCTATGCGGCTGGCCTTGTGTTGGAGCATGTGGGTGTTGCTTGTGTGCATGCTGATGATATTATAACAGCAGTGCAAAACACATTACCCCCCACTTGCACTTCGTGGAAGTAAGCCATGCAAGAAACCCCATTTAAAAACGAAATATCCTCTTCGCCCAAGGTAGCCATTGTACACTACTGGCTTTTACAGATGCGCGGCGGAGAAAAAGTTTTAGAAGCTCTTTGTCGCATGTATCCTGAAGCCACCATATATACGCATGTATGCCAAAAGGAAAACCTCTCACCTTTTCTGCAATCGCGTCGCATACGTACCACTTTCATTCAGCGTTTACCGTGGGCAAAAAAAATATATCAAAAATATTTACCGCTTATGCCCATGGCTTTAGAACAGCTCGACCTGACAGAATACGATTTAGTTATTTCCTCAGAATCTGGCCCCGCGAAGGGGGTTATTACGCGTGCTGATGCCGTGCACGTGTGTTATTGCCATAGCCCCATGCGTTATTTATGGGATTTTTACCCACACTACTTGGCTAGTGCGTCTACTTTGGTGCGTTGGGCCATGCGTCCTTTTTTCTTTTTTCTTCGCCAATGGGACGTACTTTCAGCACATAGAGTTGATTTTTTTGTGGCCAATTCTCATACTGTGCGTAAGCGCATTGCCAAACATTGGCGACGTGACAGCGTTGTCATTCATCCCCCTGTGGATGTAGAACGCTTCACTCTGGTGCCTAAACCGCGCGAAGATTTCTATTTTTGCATGGGACAATTGGTAGATTACAAACGTGTAGATTTAGCCATTGAAGCTTGCCTTCATCTTAAAAAAAGGCTCGTTATCGTGGGAGATGGCGAAATGCGCTCACGCTATGAAAAATTGACACAAAGACTTGCACCTCATGGCGCAGCAGCAGACCTTATTGAATTTCGCGGCCGTTTAGACGATGCTCAGGTGCAAGACCTTTATGCTCGCTGTGCCGCTTTACTTTTTCCGGGAGAGGAAGATTTTGGCATTGTACCCCTAGAGGCCATGGCAAGTGGTGCCCCTGTTATAGCTTATGGCAAGGGCGGCGCCACTGAGACTGTGCTAGATGGAAAAACAGGGGTCTTTTTTTATCAGCAAAACACAGAAGCACTTTGCACAGCAATACAACACTTTGAAGAAATACGGCACACTTTTGAACCGCAACAATTGCGCGAACATGCTTTAAAATTTGACGAACAGCGCTTTTGCCAAGAGATGACAGAAGCCATTAGTAAAGCTCAAGCTGCTTTTATTCCTTAGCAGGCGGCTTTACAAACGTTCCGCATGTTTTTTGTACACGCTGCTGTATTATTTTTGCTTTGTTTTGAGTAAAAGATCAAAGAAGCTGTTGCTTAAGTCTTGTAGTTCAGGCTTAGAAAATTGCGCGTCAGCTCCCACTGATTCGCATTTTTTCGCTAAACTATCACTCACAATAGATGAGAAAATAGCCACAGGAACTTCTTTTAAGATGCTGTGCTCTTTGATTTTTTTACATAGCGCTAGACCATCTACCGTGGGCATTTCAATATCTGTAATAACCCCTTCGACAAATTCACTAATATGCTTACCTGTTTCTTCCACTTGGGCGGCATAACCAAGCATAATATCCCAAGCTATTTGACCATTTTCAGCCTGAGTTACTTCAAAACGCCCTTCCTTAGCCAATAAATCATACACCAAACGACGAATGGAACTAGAATCATCAGCGTGTAAAATACGAAATTTTTTATCGTTATCCAAGGTATCAGGTAAGGTGGCGTCATCCATGCGCATGGCCATTTCCGGACGCATTTCCGCCACTATGGCTTCAAGGTCAAGCAATAGAATAATGCGATCGTCCATACGCACTACACCGGTAACGGCGCTACGGCTAATTTTTTGTAACAATGTTCCGGGGGCTTCCACATTATTCCAACTAAGGCGATAAATGCGGTTCACGCCGGACACCATAAAGGCTGTGGTCATACTATTGAAATTCGTAATAATAATCTTGGAATTTTCCACATTGGTGGGCTCAAAGTTTAAATACTTTGCCACGTCAATAAGTGGCACAACCCTATCATTACGATGGGCAAAAGCTCCGAGTATGGCAGGATGTCGCATTTCCGGCATGGATGTTACTTTTTGCGGACGAATAATCTCTACCACTTTGGCCACGTTAATGCCATAGTGCCCGCAATAGCCATCTTCTTGGACATAAAATTCCATGATTTCTAATTCATTGGTTCCTGCTTCCAGAAGAATATTTGTTTGCGACATTATTTCTCACCCTCCCTACCGGAGTTTATGCTATAACTATTTTCAATTTTATAATAAAGATTACAGAAGCTTACGCAGCAAATTTCATATGATGTTGAAAAAAGAGCAAAGCATAGCATCTATGAAGTATACTATCCTTTTCGGCATAAATGCCAATAACTTTATAAGCGTTTCTGCACAATTTAAGGGTCCTGCACAATTATTTTTTTTGTGCTGTTGTAAAAAAATTATACTTTTGCGTAAATCGTCATGTGCAGAACAAAAGATAGGAAAAGTAGTGATTTAAATGAATAGCAAAAGAGCATATTCCATAAAATACAACCTTCATCATGAATACAGCGCAAAATTCGTTATTTCCAGACACTACCTAGTAAAAGCGTATATTACAAGAAATTTCTTCTACCTATGCTCAATTTTGAAAAAGTCTAAAAATTCTCTTGAAAAAAAGGGGAAATCATTGCATGGTGCAAATGCAAGTATGTGAAAAAGCACAATTGAATTCTTATGTACACTGTGTTTTGCCACCGTGCAGACCACTACTTGACCAGAAAAATACTTTGCATGCCTTTGTCATGCCTTTTGGGGAAAATAATGGAATTAAGTTTTTTTTCAATGATTGCCGAAGCTAGCCTTGTGGCAAAAGCCGTGCTCCTCTTACTTGTGCTTATGTCAATCATTAGCTGGGCGCTTATGCTACAAAAATGGTTTATGCTTAGCGCAGCCAAGAAAAAAGCCATTGACGGCCTTGAACGTTTTGAAAAAGCAAAAGATTTGCGCGAAGCCGTACAGTCCATGGGCTCAGACCCTGCCTCTCCGCTCTACTTTGTAGCTCACCAAGGGGTACAAGAATTTAACAAGTCAAAAGAACTTGGAAATAGCTCTGAAATTGTTGTAGACAACGTAAGTCGCTCTTTAAATTTAGGGGTAGGCTCAGAAATTACCCGCATGCAACGCAAACTTTCTCTCTTAGCCACCACTGCCAACACCGCGCCTTTTATCGGTCTTTTTGGTACAGTTTGGGGCATTATGAGTTCTTTTCAATCTATTGGGCTTTTAAAATCTGCTTCTTTGGCCACTGTGGCTCCCGGCATTTCTGAAGCTCTTGTGGCGACAGCTATTGGCCTTGCTGTCGCTGTTCCTGCCACCATAGGCTATAATATTTTTCTGGGTCGCCTTGGCGAAATAGAAAATATGCTTACAAATTTTGCTGGCGTTTTTTTAAACCGCGTACAACGCGAACTCAACGCACAAAGAGCATAATATGGGCGCAAATATAGGAAATAAAGGCGGCTTTGTAGCCGACATCAATGTGACCCCTTTTGTGGATGTTATGTTGGTACTTTTAATTATTTTTATGGTGGCTGCCCCCATGATGAGCGAAGGCCTTGATGTAGACTTACCCACAACCAAACATGTGGATGTTTTGCCCACAGAAAAAGACAATCTGGTGCTTAGCATACGCAAAGATGGCACTTTGTTTATTGATAAGTATACGGTTACTACAGAAGAGCTTGAGGCAAAATTAAAAGAATTAGTGGTCGATAAAAATAGAAGTCTTTTTTTACAAGCCGATAAAGACGTGCCTTATGGTGTAGTTGTGGAAGTGATGGGGCAAATTAAAGCTGTGGGCATAGAGAAATTAGGGGTTGTGGCTACTCGCGCAGAAAGCGATCCGGCCAAGGAACCTGCTAAAAAATAGGTATTTTATGCAACTATTTGCAGTTATACTTTCCATAGCTTTACACATTGCCTTTTTTTTGGGAGCGTACTATTGGCCTGAAGGTTCGCACCTAAAGGTGAATGATGCTCCCGTGATGATTTCTCTTGTAGAAGGAGAGATGAGTGGCAATGAAGCGCCCACCAATATTATGGGGGCACAAGGGGCACCTGCTGAAAAAGTAGCCCCTTCCTTGCCTACGGAAAATAAAAAACCCAACATCCCCCAAGAAAAACCTGAACAACCAAAGCCTGAACCTAAGCCCGAAGTAAAAAAAACAGAGCCAAAACTTGCGCCTAAGGTAGAGGATGCCAAACCCATACCCAAACCAGAGGAAAAGCCGAAACCTAAGGAACAACCAAAACCTAAAGAGCAACCTAAGCCAAAACCCAAAGAAGAACCAAAACCTAAGGAACAACCAAAGCCCAAGGAAAAGCCAAAGCCTAAAGAGCAGCCTAAGCCAAAACCTAAGGAAAAACCAAAGGTACAGCCTAAAGCCAAGCCTGCTGTAGATCCTGTGGCAAGAGCGTTGGCAGAAGCAAAGAAAAATGCCGGTGGTTTTCGTGGTGGCGGCGGTGGCGCTGGTGCGGGCACCGGTGGCGGTTCTTTAAATGACGTATATATTGGCCAAGTGATGATGGCTGTGCGCGCCAACTGGGAATTTACCACGGCTACGCGTGCTGTATATGTGGTTACAGTGAGTGTGCATGTCAACTCGCAAGGTCAAGTGCTCAGCGCAGAAGTATTACATAGCTCCGGCAATGCGCAATATGACGCTTCTGCCGTTAACGCTGTTATTCGCACAGGCGCGGCCCTTGAGTTTCCGGCACCGCCCACCAAGGCTTATCATAAATTAAACTTAGTGTTTAACACTGAAATGCTACAGTCTTAAGCATTAAACTTAAGAAAGTATATAGTTAGGAGAGTGAAGCTATGAAAAAATCCTTTTTGTCTTTTCTATGCGTAATGAGTCTTTTACTGGTGAGCCTAGGCACAAGTCAGGCTGCTGTTACCGTAAACATTTATGGGCCGGGCGGCGACATGATAAATCTTGCCTTAGCCACCCCCTTAAGTGGCCCCAAAACAGAAGCCGGCGGTCTTGCCCCGCGCTTACAAGAATTGGTAGAGCAAAACCTTTCTATCTTGCCCTTCCTTAAATTAACATCGCCATCAGCCGTTTTGGGCGGCACAGTGCTTGAAGGCTATGAACCCCCTAGCGTAGACTTTAAACGTTTTCAAATTGCCGGTTCTAATATTGTGGTGACCACCTATTGGCCCAGTGCAGATACAGTGCAGATGCGTGCCTTTGAAACAGTCAGCGGCAATAATCTTTTTGGTAAGGAATATCCTAGCATTACCGATGCACAATTACCAGAAGTGGCTGACCTTTTTTGCGCTGACCTTTTACAAAAACTTATTGGCAGTGGTGATCTTTTCCGTTCACAAATTGCCTTTGTAAAAGATTCTGGTAAATTACGCTCCGACATTTGGGCTGTGCGTCCCAGCGGTCGTGATTTACGCCAGATCAGCCGTCTCGATGGTAAGGCACTCTCTCCCGCATGGTCCCCTGACGGGCGCTTTGTGGTCTTTACCCATATTGACGATCGTTCGCATGGCCTTGGAGTATGGGATAGAAGCTCCGGCAGTGTGCAACGCATCAGCTTTCCTGGAAACATTGTTATTGGCCCTTCCTTCACCCCAGGCAACCAAGTAGCTGTAAGCCTTTCTAATGGGCCAAACCCCGATATCTTCTTACTTAATCATTCTTTTCAGCGCCAACAAGCTTTAGAAGAGAATAATTCCATTAACGTATCCCCTTCTTTTGACCGCTCAGGTACAAAGATGGCTTTTACTTCTAACCGCTTAGGTGGGCCACAAATTTTCTTGAAGAATTTGCAATCAGGTGTGGTAAACCGTGTCTCTCTTAATGGTAGCTATAACTCCGAAGCTTCCATTTCGCCTGACGGAACACTAGTGGTTTATAGTCGTATGACAGATTTTGGACACCGCATCTTTGTGCAAGACTTGACCACCGGCTCTGAAAAGCAGATTTCTTTTGGCCCCGGTAGCGATGAGCACCCTGCTTTTTGCGGTGACAACTACTCCATAGCTTTTGCTTCTACACGTGGTGGAGGCAGAGGTATTTATTTGACCACCAGAAATGGTGCAGCACCTAAGAAGATAAATACAGGTGGTGGTATTGTGTCTTTCCCACGTTGGGGCATGCCACAATAAATCTCCCTATATAAATAAAAAAAATGGTGGAAAACTCACGTTTTTCACCATTTTTTTTATTTATAACAACAGATTTTAGAAGCAGTAGCCATTGCTAGTTAAAGCAAGCTTGTGCTACCGCCTCTACGTCTCTACTAATATCTGTAATGCTCTGCTTTATAAGGGCCTTGAACATTCACACCAATATAGTTGGCTTGCTCTTCGGTAAGCACAGTCAATTTAACGCCAAGGCGTTCTAAGTGCAGGCGAGCCACTTCTTCATCCAATTGCTTGGGCAAAATATACACTTTATTTTCTGCATGATTGCCGGCGGCAAGGCTGATTTGTGCCAACACTTGGTTAGTAAAGCTATTGGACATAACAAAGCTTGGGTGACCAGTGGCACAACCAAGGTTAACCAAACGCCCTTCAGCAAGAACAATAATGGAGCGGCCGCTTTTTAGCGTCCATTTATCTACTTGTGGCTTAATGTTAACACAAGTCACGCCCTCTGTGTCTTCTAGGTAGCTCATTTCTATTTCATTATCAAAGTGACCAATGTTACAAATGATGGCTTCGTCCTTCATGCCTTCCATGTGTGCTGCTGTGATAACATGATAGTTTCCTGTGGCGCTGACAAAGATGTCCCCTTCTTTCAAGGCCTCTTCCATGGTTGTGACTTCAAAGCCTTCCATGGCCGCTTGTAATGCGCAAATGGGGTCAATTTCTGTTACAAGTACGCGGGCACCATAAGAACGCATGGAATGGGCGCAACCTTTGCCCACGTCGCCATAACCAGCGACTACAACTACCTTACCGGCAATCATAATATCTGTGGCACGTTTGATACCATCGGCTAAAGACTCGCGGCATCCATAAAGATTGTCAAATTTAGATTTCGTTACTGCATCGTTGACATTGATAGCAGGGAAAAGCAAAGCGCCTTCTTCAGCCAATTGATACAAGCGATGCACGCCAGTGGTGGTTTCTTCAGAAACACCTTTAATTTTTGCGGCAATGCGTTGAAAGCGCTCTTTATCTTTTGCATAAGAAGCAGCAATACGATGCATAATAATTTGAAATTCTTTATTATCGTATTTCTTTTCTAAAATGCTGGGGTTTTTCTCTGCTTCTACACCCTTATGCACAAGCAAAGTCACATCGCCACCATCGTCTACAATCAGGTCTGGGCCGGAGCCATCAGGCCATGTGAGCGCCATTTCTGTGCACCACCAATATTCTTCTAAGGTTTCGCCTTTCCATGCAAAAACTTTAGCATAGCCCAAATCTGCAATGGCGGCGGCGGCATGGTCTTGTGTTGAGAAAATATTGCAAGAAGCCCAGCGAATGTCTGCACCCAAAGCATGAAGGGTTTGAATAAGTAAGGCTGTTTGAATGGTCATATGCAAAGAGCCTGTGACTTTTAAGCCCTTAAGAGGCTTTGCTTCACCATATTTGGCTATGCACTGCATAAGACCGGGCATTTCGCGCTCGGAAAGCTGCATTTCTTTTTTTCCAAAATCTGCTTGGGTCATGTCTGCCACTTTGTGGTCGAGACTTAAATCTAACTCTTGTACGTTTGCCATGGGGAGGCTCCTTATTTTTCTTTTTTTGCCAAGGCCAATAAAAGGCCAAGATTATTTTGAATGGATTCACGCCGCAATTCTACCAGCGTTAAACCTGCTTCTTGTATAAAATGTGTGAGGGTATCTTGCCGAAAGCCAAGCCAGCGGTCGCCATACTTTTCACGCATGCCCTCATTGCTGTGTTTATCAAAATCTGCTATGAATACATGCCCCTGATAGCGTAAAATACGGTACACTTCTTTTAAAGTATGCATAGGACTGGAAAGATGGTGCAAGACTAAATTAATACAAGCAAAGTCTGCCTCTGCATCGCGTAAAGGCAAATGATTTAACTCACCTATTCGCAAAGAAATGCTGGCATGGTCTTTTTCTGCATGATTTTCAAAGCGCCGCCGTGCTAGCTCCAGCATTCGTGGGCTGCCATCTACCCCCACCACAGTTTGCGCATAAGGCAGTAATTTTTCAAGCACTGTTCCTGTACCGCAGCCTAAATCTACCGCTAAAGTACAAACTTTAGGAACTGCAGCGCACACAGCCCCTGCCAAATCAAAATCGCCCAAAATTTCTTCATTGAGCATATCCCAGTCTTCGGCAATGGCATTAAAAAATTGACGTGTTTTAAGAGCGCGCTCTTCTAAGCACCGAGCAGCATGGTAGACGTCTTGTTGCATGGCTGGGCTGGCATCAATAAAGGGCATCATGCTTTCTATAAAATCTTGCGCTTCCCCCCCCTTAGCCACAGAATAAAATACCCATAAACCATCGCGACGCCATTGTAATAAATGCGCTTCTGTTAATATTTTTAAATGACGTGATATACGCGACTGCCCCATTTGCAAAATACTCACTAACTCATTTACCGACAATTCATGCTGATACAACACATGCAGTAAACGCAAACGAGTTTCGTCGGCAAGGGCTTTAAAATAGGCTAAAGCTATGGACATATATTCCTCAAGTTGGGTGTTTATCAAGAAAGCTTGATTTAAATATCAGCATTTCAAGATATATGCAAGTAAAGTTTTTTATTGACATATACTTAATTTTCCGCAACTTTCTAGATATTCTCTATAACAAGGAGGAAATATGCAGACAGATATATTTATGAACTTGAAAGATTTGTGTCAAAAAGCATGGCATAGGCAATTATTATCAGGTTTTAATGGTAATATTTCCTTACGTCAGGATGATAAAATATATATTACGCGCAGTGGCGCAGCTAAAGGCTACCTGCAAGCTGAAGATGTTTGTATTTTGAATACCTCAGGAGAATTACTTTCAGGAACAAAGGCTTCTTCTGAATCGGCCATGCATGTGCGCATTTATGCCAAAAGACCAGACGTGCAGGCCATAGTGCATTGCCACCCCCGACATTTACTGGCCTTGGAAATCTTCTTATCTTCCAAACATGACGATTTGCAAAGTGTGCAAGAACTTTTTTTAAAAATACCTGTTTTTGAAGCGCAGACATTAAAAAATACCTTGGGCTTTGCGCCAGATTATGCCCCCGGTAGTGAAGAGCTTGCCCTAGCTGTAGCACAATTTGCCCAAAATTATGATGCCATTTGGATGGCACAGCACGGCCTCACTTGTCTTGGGCAAAACGGCATTACTGCCTTAGCTTTAGCTGAAGAATTAGAGCATTTGGCGGCTGTACAATTATTAGCAAAACAGTAGAATATTATTAATTTTTTTATGGGGGAGGGAAAAACCTTTTTATAAAAAGGTTCTTTCCCTCCCCCATACCCCCACCCTTTTCCTAAAATTTTCAATTCCCCAAAAAAAAGGCTTTGTACAATACATGCACAAAGCCCTTAAAATTAAAAACGATATTTTTTACTTTGAAGTAAGGCTTGTAATGCTCTGTTGCTGTTTTTTAGCTGCAATAGCCATAAGGCTATCTTTCAACTGCACTTCCATGCCTGCCAATTCTTTTTCTACTGCGGCACGCTTTTGACGCCCTTCCTGAGCAATATTTAACGTTTCATCAATGGTAGAGATAAGCTTGCTGTGCACTTCGCGCAAAGTTTCCACATCTACAATAGAACGTTCCACTTCGATGGATGTAGCAATGGCCGTTTGCTCTAACATAGCGGCATTTTTACGCAACATATCGTTTGTAGTGTCGGCTACTTCTTTTTGTAAGGCGGCGGCATTGCGTTGTCCATGTAAGGAAAGTCCCAACACCATTTGGTTTTTCCAAATGGGGATGGTAGTCAAAACCGATGTCTGAATTTTTTGTGCTAAAGCACGGTTGTTAGATTGGATAAGGCGAATTTGCGGCGCCATCTGCACAGTGATGGTGCGAGAAATTTCTAAATCATGCAAACGACGTTCAAAACGATTAATTTGCTCTCCAAAGTCACGTACTTTTTGTGCATCCAAGGTATTGGTTGAGTCTACCGCAGCGGCTTGCAAGCGTGGAAGCTCTTCTGTTTTAGCTTCTTCCAGTTTTATTCTTCCCGCTTCTAAATACAGGGTCAGTTCTTGATTAAATTTCTCATTATGTTTGTAAAGCTGTTCAAGCACCTCAATATCATGCAATAAGCCTACCATGGATGTTTCTAGCCTTTCGCTAATAACAGCCACCTGCTCCGAAAGAGTTTGAAATTTAGCCACTGTTTTTTCCACTGTGCTAAATAAAGAGCCCACTATAGGCAGTTTTTCTAAAAAACTAGGCTCCTTACTCATTTCAGACACATCTAAGCCTTTCACATTGACTACAAGATTGGTTAACGCTTCGCCAATTTCACCAGAATCTTTAGATTTTACTCGTGAAAGTAAATCATCAGAAAAACGTGAAATATCTTGCATGGTCTTAGTGCCATAGGTCACATCTAAGGAAGGGTCATCTAATTTAATAGTTTTGGCAATGGCCACCGCTTCTTGATTGCTGGCCATGGCTAACTCTGCCCCTTTCACTTCAACTACGGCATCAGTGCTGCTTTCTGCTGCTTCCTGCACTAGGACGGTATTTGCTTTAGTTTCTTCCATAATCTTCCTCTTTATACATATGCTAAAGTTTAGTCATCATCATCGTCATCGTCGTCATCTCTATCGTCATCTCTATCGTCATCTCTATCGTCGTCTCTATCGTCGTCTCTATCACGCCTATCGTCTCTATCATCGTCATCGCCTCCCATTAAAGGAGAAAGAGGATTTAGACGTTGTAATTGGCGACCACCTTCATCGAGCATTTTTTGCCCTTCGTCCAGCAATTCTGTTACGGCAGCCTGAGCCACACTTGTGTTAAGAGGGCCACAAAGAAAGCACAAGCACAGTGCAAAACTTATACAAGCAAGAATACATTTTACGTTCATTTTTTTTCCTAGGTAGTTATATTAATCATCGCCGCCACCACTATCACTGCCACTATCAGAATCAGAATCAAAAAAGTCATCGTCATCATCATCGTCTCGATCATCACGCCTGTGGCGCTCAGAGGAGCTTTTAGAGCTTTTCTTCTTACCAAGCAATACAAGTAGGGCCCAAAAAATCAGACATCCAAAAGCACCCACCAAGATAAGAGCTTCACTCGCAAAGAAGGATTTTCCACTAAATAGGTTTACAAAACCCATACATACAAGAATGATGAAAAGAACGAGAATACCCCGTAGACAACCCATTTGCATACCCCCTCCTCACTTCAGAGCATACCTCTAAACGTCGCTATTTACATACATGTTCTTTAAGAATTCTAGAAATTTCAGCCTGCACATCTTCATAATTCTTTGTATTCATACCATGAATAAGCATGAGTATAGCCTTAGCATTTTTAATGCGCATTTTTCCTGTGGGGTTAGGGTCCACCTTTTCATCTTCTAAAATAACGGCAGTGGCTGTGCCCACATCGTGCATGCTAAGCTGATAGAGTAAATCGCCCCAAAAAAATTCTGCACAGGGCAATTCAAAACGTTCAATGCTGTCTTCCCCGCGAGAAGAAATTTCTTCCAGCATTTGTGCAGAACCGGGGGCAATGGTGCAAGTAATCAGCATTTCCGGCATGGAGCGATTAGGCCGCAAAATAACATTGGCACCTAAAGCGGCTAACCGTGCTCTATTGCTGTCATGCACAAGTTCTGCCGTGATACCATTGTTATACTCCGTTTCTTTGTCAATACGGTAAACCATGTCAAAAACATCTGAATCGGAGCTGGGATCATTTTCATTGGCAAGTACATAGACGCGCATGGCTCTATCCATACGCACTTTTTCAAAAAAGCCTTTCTCATTTAAATTAGCATTCACAAAGTGAACCATTTTGAAATCATACCCATTTTCTGCAAAAAAGCCAATGACCTTTTCATTCATGGCAGTATTGCTATTTACTAGTAATATGTCATGGTTACGATATCTTGAAGACATTCTTTTTTCTTGAATAAAACGCTTAAGCCACAAGAAGTTGTTGCGTTCAATACTTTCCGCGTCACAATACACGATAACATGATCATACAACATGGGAAACCACCTTCCTATTTGTTTTAATTCGCTATAATTTTTAAAAAGAAAGCCTGCTATACCCGCTGTAAAGAAAAAACGAAAGGGTAAATAAATAATCATTAATAAAATGACATACCACTGCGTAATGGTATATATGGGATAATGATCACCATAGCCCACCGTAGTGGCAGAAATTACTGTAAAGTACATGGATTTAGAATAAGAAATGGCCACATCTGAAGGACTTAAACTATTATGTAAAAGCACATAACCATAAGATATAGCACAAAACTCTACAATAAATAGAAGAATATTAAAAATAGGCCTATGAAACATCTTGCGCGAAAATGCATAGTACATAAAGCCAAATTTTTTCATGAGCTCCAGTCTAAATACGGTACTGAACATGCATCACCTTCAATTTTTGATATTTTCTATGCAGGCAAATATAGCTTATTTTAGCCATCTAGGCAATTTTTTTTTCATAATAAGCAAAAAAAATCCAAAAGAATAAGAAAATACGCTTTCTTGACCCTATCTGCCTTTTATTGTAATTTTTCTAAATTCACAAAAACAGCTTGTATAGGAGTTCGTAATGAAAAAAACACTATTTTCTCTTTTTCTCTGTATTGTGACACTGAGCATGGCAGGACAAAGCCTAGCCCAAGGCGACAGGCAACCCGTTGACTACACAAATACTCGCTTTAACTTTACTCTTAAGCTCCCCCCATGGTTTTATGCCATACGCCAAGCAGATAATGGCGATGGCATTATCATTACCGACCCTACAACCTTAGAAATTCTTGCTTATGGTAAACATATTGTGGCTTCAGAGGAAAGCTTTGAAGAAGTAGTGAAAACGTGGTCCAAATACGTGGGCACCGTAAAAGAAGAGCAGATCAAAAAAGATGAAAATTATTTTATTTTAAAAGGAGTGAAAGAGCTTCCTGCCGACAGTGAACATGCAGAGCAAACCACTGCAATCAAAGTGTTGTACAGTGCTTTAGAACACAAAATTTTAATCATCACCTATTACGGCGAAAGCAATAAAAATTATCCCGCCATTATTGATGCTGCATTAGCATCGTTTAACCATGTAAAGTAACAAGGATACACCGTGAAAAAGCTATTTTCCTTTTGTATTATATGTCTATTCTGCGCCCTCCCCTTTTCCCTAAGTCTGGCTGCAGAAAAGAGCGATATTATTATTTTGCACACCAATGACGTGCACACGAGCATTGATAAAGGCGTGAGTTATGCCGGTGTAGCGGCTTATAAAAAGCGCATGCAAGAAAAATATGGTAAAAATAATGTACTCTTGGTAGATGCCGGCGATGCCATACAAGGAGGCCCCGTGGGCTCCCTTACGCAAGGAGATGCCATTATCACACTTATGAATGCCGTGGACTATGACTATATGACCCTTGGCAATCATGAATTTGATTATGGAATCCCACGACTTACAGAACTACTCGCCAAGCTAAAAGCCAAGGTTATTTCTTGTAACATTACACACATAAAAGACCAGAGCAATGCTTATACACCCTATGTAATCACAGAAATACAAGGAATAAAAATTGCCTTTGTGGGCATTACCACTCCTGAAAGTTTGAGCAAGTCTACACCTATATATTTCCAAGATGCCGAAGGGAACTACATTCTTTCTTTTGCCGAAGGGGGTAAGGGAATGGATTTATACGCCGCAGTGCAAAAAAATGTGGATGCCGTAAGGAAGCAGGGGGCAGATATAGTCATAGCCTTGGCACACCTTGGTATTGATGAGGAATCTGCGCCGTGGAACACCCCCTTTGTGGTGGCCAATACCACAGGCATAGACGCTTTCATTGATGGGCACTCTCATAGTTTATTGGAAAATACTTTTTATAAAAATAAAGCTGGAAAAGAAGTTATTGTCACCCAAACAGGTACCCGTTTGCAAAGTTTAGGGCAATTAACCCTTGATCCCAAGAGCAAGAAACTTACAGCTACAATTATTAAAAAAATACCTGAAAAAGATGCTACCGTGCAAGGTCTTATTGCAGACATCAATGGAGATCTTGAAAAAATTCTAGAACAGCCAGTAGGATCTACCACCGTGGCACTGACTACCAAGAATGCTCAGGGGCAAGACGTCATACGTGAAGAGGAAACTAATTTAGCAAATCTCATTACCGACGCCTTTCGTACAGCCCTTAACACAGACATAGCCCTGCTCAATGGTGGAGCCATTCGTGCAAGCATCATGCAAGGCCCCATCACTTTTCGGCAAATTATCAATGTACTTCCTTTTGGCGGAGATGCGGTTTCCATTGAGGTGACGGGACAAATGCTACTTGATGCTTTAGAAATGGGCGCGCAAGCTCTACCCGAACCCAACGGTGGTTTTTTACACGTATCCGGCATGGAATACAGCATTGATTTGAATATACCATCTTCAATAATTCTTGATGATAAAGCAAACTTTGTGCGAGTTAGCGGGCCTTATCGTGTAAAAAATGTACGCATTAAAGGCAAACCACTAGATCTTAAGAAAAAATACACTGTGGCCGGCACAGATTTTATTTTGCGGCAAGCAGGAGACGGCATGACTATGTTTAAAAATGCCAAGCTCTTAAAAGACAAGTTTATGATAGATAATGAAATACTTATTTCTTTTATTAGCAAAACTCTTAACGGTGTTGTGAGCACACAGTACGAAAAAGCACAAGGACGCATTCAAGAGATTAAAAAGCCTTAATTGCCATTACAAAGGAATAAAACACCATGCGTTTTTTTACTTCTTTTAACGACGAGAAAACTTCCGCGTGCCTTGTTACACATTCTCCCGTGACATGCATTAGTAAACGCAGTGTTGATATAATAGGAGCCATCATAATTTTGCTTGTGCTGGCTCCCTTTTTGCCTTTCATTGCTCTTGCCATACGTTTAGACACGCAAGGCCCCATATTCTTTCGTCAAATACGTCTTGGGCATCAGGGAAAGCCCTTTTCAATGCTCAAATTTCGTAGCATGCAACACCATGCAGAAGAAAGCACCGGCGCTGTGTGGGCAAGCCACGCAGACCCGCGTATAACAAGAATTGGCGCTTTTTTGCGAAAAACACACTTGGATGAAGTGCCACAATGTATTAATATATTACAAGGGCATATGAGCCTTGTGGGACCACGACCTGAACGTCCGGAATTCATGGAAACATTAAATAAATCAATACCTTTTTATGCAGAAAGACATGCCGTAAAGCCGGGAATCACGGGTTGGGCGCAAGTGTGCTACCCATATGGCGCTTCTGTGCACGACGCACAAGAAAAATTACGCTATGATTTGTATTATATTAAAAATTATTCTGCACGCTTAGAGCTGGAAATACTTTTACGCACCATTGGTGTTATTGTTACCAAGCAAGGGGCACGGTAGCAAGCTGCCACTTGACCTAAGCTTCAAAGCAAGGCACTATGAAAAAAGCTGATTTATAATACATAAAAAGTAAGAACTTTTATTCCACAAACTGTATAGGAATTGTAAAACATAAAGAAGGCTTACCCTATGCCACCTAGAAAACTTCCTCGCCCACAAGCTGTTGATGCCGCATGTATTTTGTTTTCACTTAATACAGAGCCAGACCAAGTCCTCACCATGATTGAACAAATGGAAAAACAGGGTTTTGCCCCCGACACCATTGATCGTGAACTTTTTTGTAGAGAATGGTATGGTTTTGTACACGCTACCTTGGTGGCCTCGCTTATGGTACATGCGCCCAACAGCGTGCTTGTAGATTATCTGCGGCAAACGTCAAACTTGCTTAAAACGCGCAACATACCTAAGGAAGAAGCAAAAAAATTTGTTGATGAACACTTTGCTGCGTATATGGAATTGGTAGGTAAAGCAGAACAAAAAGAATGCCCTAAACATTTTTTTCATAAAGTTTGTGGCATTGCAGAGCTAGAGCAAGTGCCGCCACGTGCGCTAGCCTTGCTATCTGGCACCATGGCTCTTGTTATGGGAGCTGTGGCAGATAAATTAGAGAACTATGAAATCTTGGCAGATTAAAAGAGAAAAGCTGCACAAGATTACTGACTCTCTTCTTCATCGGTAAATTCAGGCAAAGCAGTGGGCATAAGCAAGGTATCTGGCAAGGTACTGGCTGTTTGCGAAAAAATATTAGACAAAATGCTATTAGACACCAGCATACCACTGCGTGTTAAACGTAAATACCCATCACGAATGCGAATAAGCCCATTTTCATGTAAGGCTTGGATAAGGAGTTTATGATCCTTCATGAAATTGCGCCCTGTGAGCAATCTGTAGGCCTTGAAACGTAAACCGCGCGACGTGCGCAATCGCAACATGACCAATTCCAATACCCGCTCTCGAGGGGTAAGCACTGCGGCATCGGCATCGAGAGTACGATCATTTACTCGCTGAGCCCACTGTTGTAAATCGTAAGGATTTGTCCAACGACGACCTTGCACAGTAGATGTGGCAGAAGGCCCAAGGCCCAAGTAATCACTGCCTTCCCAGTACCCTAAGTTATGCCGACACTGAAAGCCCATACGCGCAAAATTTGAAATTTCATAATGAAGATACCCTTGCTCTTCTAATAGTGCTGCGCCCTCCATAAACATAACAGACTGGTCACGCTCTGGTGGTAAGGCTATGCGTCCGCTAGCGTATTCTTTTTCAAGCTTGGTGCCCTCTTCTAGGGTAAGGCCATAAGCAGAAATGTGCTGCGGTTTCATGCTCGTGACTTCACGTAAGGTATTAAGCCAATGCCGCACCCCCTGCCCCGGTAAACCCCACATAAGATCCACATTAATATTATTTATGCCGCACTCTTTTGCATGCGCAACGGCATATAAACTATCGCGCAATTTATGCGAACGCCCAAGCATATGCAAATATTCTTCATCTAAGCTTTGCAAACCGATGGAAAGACGATTTACACCGCCTTTTACCAAGTCGTATATATGCGCTTTGGAACGCAAAGATTCAGGATTTGCCTCCAAGCTAATTTCCACATTGGGAGCCATGGCAAAATGCTTTGCCACACGTTCTACAAACATGGACACAGCTTTAGCCGGCAATAACGAGGGGGTGCCTCCACCAAAGAAAATGGAAGAAATAGGGGTGTTGGCATATACATCTGCCCAGCTCAAAAGCTCTACATAGAGATTATCAAGATAATGACGAAAATCTTCATTTTGCAAAGGTTTTACATGCCTACCCAAGGGATAGGAGTGAAAAGCGCAATAGTGACACTTACTGCGACAAAAGGGAACATGAACATACAATAACATAGATTTTCCTCGAGGAGGTGAGCTCTTAATTTAACAAGGCAGTATACCTTCTTCTTGCGCTAAGGACAATAGCAAAAAACATACTAAAAAATTAGTGGAATACAATTTTTTCACCTTTATACAGCTTTTCTTTTTTTAAAATTCAGCATATCATGCCGCCCATAAACAGTATGTAAAAGCCTCTGCACACAGTAAAAAAAAGAGTACTCGTGGAAATTTTTTTTGTTTATATTATTTTTTATTGTAATATCAATTTTTTACCAAAAAAATATTATTTGTGTGGAACTTGGAATTTGGAGACAGCATGAGCGAAGCCCCCCCTACCCTTTCTTTGGAACAGCAAAAAGATATTGCTATCATCTTACCTGCCTATAACGAATCTGCCACAGTGGTACAAACCATACTCAGCTTTCATGAGGCTTTACCCGCAGCTCGTATTTACGTCATTGATAACAACTCTAAAGACGACACACAAGCTTTAGCCAAGGCGACCATGCAAGAGCATGCCATACCCGGCGCTGTTATTTTTGAAGCAAGACAAGGCAAAGGTAATGCTGTGCGCCGCGCTTTTTTAGAAGTTGAAGCTCAAGTGTATCTTATGGCCGATGCCGACTGCACCTACCCTGCCGATCAAGCTATAGAGATGGTACTTCCCATTTTACGCAACGAAGCCGACATGGTCATCGGCGACCGTATTTCTCAGGGAGATTATGCCAAAGAAAATACACGCCCAATGCACAACGTGGGCAATTCCATAGTACAAAGACTGGTCAACTGGGTAGGCGGCTCCAATTTCAGTGATATTATGACAGGATATAGAGCTTTAAGCCGCCCCTTTGTGCGCACCTACCCCCTCTTGGTGGAAGGTTTTCAAATAGAAACAGACATAAGCCTTTTTGCTTGCCAAGGGCGTTTTCGTTGCCTTGAAGTGCCCATTCGCTATGTGGACAGACCACAAGGCAGTGAATCAAAATTGCGCACTGTGCACGATGGGGTGCGCGTATTGCTGACCATTTTCCGCATTATGCGTTTTTATAAACCGCTTCCCTTTTTCTTCAGCGTCAGTGCAATTTTTGCTTTAACAGGTCTTGCCGCTGGTATTCCTGTTATTTGGGAATATATGTCCACACAATATATTACTAAAGTCCCCACGGCCATTCTGGCTGTGGCCTTAGAAATTGTAGCAGCCAACATGCTTTCGGTGGGGCTTTCCTTAGATGGCCTAGCCAGACAGCACCAAATAAATACAGAAAAAACACTGCAAGAACACAGTACACCATTATATACAAGGAAATAACTTTTTCTTCCTATCAACTAGCAAAGTTAGCAACTATTTTTTAATAATAAAGGAGTCCACCATGGATATACGTTTTCAAGCAGGCGGCCCTGCCCTTTGGAAAGCTGAGGTCATGCTTACCTTTGCCCACAAAGACGAAGACCCTGCCGCTTTATGCCCTGAAATAGAAGCCACTGCGCCATGGTTTTGTATCGCCCCAGGGCGCCGTGATTTTATGGGAAAATCCGGTGAATTAGCCCTTTTTCATGGGCACCCGGAACAAGCCGTTCCGCGCGTCTTAGCCATTGGCCTTGGTGAAAAAGAAAAATTCACCCTCGAAATTTTTCGTAAAGGCGTAGCTGCTGCTGTGGCTCGTTGCAAAGATATAGGCGCTACTTCCATTTTACTTCCCATGCCTACCTTAACGGCTTTGCCTGCTGAAGCTTTACGCCTTGTGGAAGAAGCCATTTGTGCCGCGCACTTAGGCTTATATGCCTTCACCAGCTTAAAAAAAGAAAATCCTGAGCAAAAGCCTGCGCCTGCTTGGCTGGCTTTGGGCTTTACCCAAGAACATGTGCCCGACGCAGAACATGCCGCCGCCCGACGCGGAGAATATGCCGCCGCAGGAGTATGCCTTGCAAGAGACCTTGCCAATACACCTCCCAACATTATGACACCCAATGCGGTAGCCGAAAGCGTGCAAAAAATGTGTGCCACCCAAGGGGTTAAATTTACCAAAATAGACCAGCAAGCTCTGCAAGATTTGGGATGCCACACTTTGCTAGCAGTGGGACAAGGTTCACACCAAGAAAGCTGCATGGTTATTATGGAGCACGCACCGGCAGGCCATGAAGAAGATGCCCCCATTGTTTTTGTAGGCAAGGGCCTTACCTTTGACTCCGGCGGCATAAGTCTCAAACCTGCCGCTAATATGCATCTTATGAAAAGCGATATGGCAGGCGCCGCTGCTGTGGTGGGTGCCATGCAAGCCATTGCCCAAAATGATATACAAAAGCGTGTCATTGGCGTATTAGCTGTGGCCGAAAATATGCCCGGCGGCGACGCCATGCGCCCCGGCGATGTGGTACGTTCTCTTTCTGGCAAGACCGTAGAAATTATTAATACCGATGCAGAAGGTCGCTTAGCCCTGTGCGATGCCATGACCTATGCGCAACAACAATGGAAACCGGCCTATATGGTAGACATTGCCACCCTTACTGGCGCCTGCGCCGTAGCTCTTGGAACGCAAGTAGCCGGAGTTTTTAGCGATGATAAAAATCTTAACGAGGAAATTTGTGCCGTAGGCAAGGTCGTGGGTGACAATTTTTGGCCTCTGCCTCTTTGGGCCCCTTATGAAGAAGGGCTTAAAAGCGAAGTGGCGGATATTTCACACATGGGCCCCAGAGAAGGTGGCGCCATTAGTGCGGCACTGTATTTAAAAAGTTTTGTGGAAAAAGATGTGCGCTGGGCACATTTAGATATTGCCGGCACAGATTGGGCTTTTAAGAAAAGCCCTCTTTCCCCCGTGGGCGCCATTGGCTTTGGCGTTCGTACCTTAATTGAACTTGTACGAGGCACTGTATAATGAAAGTATATTTAATTGGCGCCGGCCCCGGCGATATGGGATTGCTCACCCTAAAAGGCAAATCTATCTTAGAAAAAGCTGACGTGGTGGTGTATGATGCTTTAGCCAACCCCGCCATGCTTGATTTTGCCAAACCCGAAGCCGAGCGCATTTATGTGGGCAAAAGAGCGAATCAACACGCTTTACCCCAAGATGGCATCAACGCTCTTATTGTGGAAAAAGCCAAAGAAGGTAAGATTGTTGCACGTCTCAAAGGCGGAGACCCTTATATTTTTGGTCGCGGCGGCGAAGAAGCCGAAGAATTGCTAGCCGCAGGTGTACCCTTTGAAGAAGTACCCGGCATTTCTAGCACCATTGCCGGCCCTGCTTATGCAGGTATTCCCCTAACGCACCGTTCTTTTGCCTCGTCGGTAACATTAATTACCGGACATGAAGACCCTACCAAGCCAGGTTCTGTGCACAATTGGCAAGCATTGGCCAGTTCTGCCTCCACCTTAGTTTTTGTTATGGGTATGAAAAATTTGCCGGATATTGCCAAAAATCTTATGGCGGCAGGTCTTAGCCCCGAAACTCCGGCAGGGCTCGTACATTGGGGCACCACAGCACACCATCGATCTTTAGTGGCAACCCTAAGCACCTTAGAAGAAGAAAGCAAAAAACAAGGCTTTACCAATCCTTCCGTTATCGTGGTGGGTAATGTGGTGAGCCTGCGAGACAAACTTAATTGGTATGAGCAAAAACCGCTACTTGGAAAAGGTATTGTGGTAACACGCGCCAGAGAACAAGCCAGCGGCCTTGCACATTCTTTGGCAGAGCTAGGCGCTCATGTCATTCAATTTCCAACCATTGAAATTTATGACTTGGAAGATTACAGCCAAGTGGATGCCCACATAAAAGATTTACCCTCTTATCAATGGCTTGTATTTACTTCAGTCAACGGCGTGAAGCATTTTTGGAAAAGACTTGCCAAACACGGTTTGGACACACGTGCTCTTTTTGGGAAAAAAGTTGCTGCCATTGGCCCCGCCACCGCAGAAATTTTGCGCGAACGCGGTCTTGAACCTGATTTTATTCCAAAACGCTACGTGGCTGAGGGTGTAGTAGAAGGCATGCTTGCCCTAGGCATGCAAGGGCAAAAAATTCTTTTGCCAAGAGCCAAAGAAGCCCGTGAAGTATTACCCGAAGCCCTTAGTGCCGCTGGTGCCGAAGTGCACGTATTACCCATTTATGAAACCAAACCCGCAGGCGCACGCAAAGAAGAAGTGCTGGAAGAATTGGAAAACGGACGCATTCATTGCATCACCTTTGGTTCCTCCTCCACTGTGGATAACTTCTTAGCCTTGGTAGACGGCGACACCTTGAAAAAATATCCTCAAGTACAATTGGCTTCTATTGGCCCCATCACCGCAAAAACGCTGGAGAAGCATGGCCTTCCTTGCCATATTCAGCCAGAAGAATTTACTATTCCGGCCTTGGTAGAAAGTTTGGTAGAAAAGTTTAGTAAATAAAATACTCTACTTGGGGAGGGGAACTTTTTTAGAAAAAAAATTCTCCTCTCCAAACCCCTCCCCTCAAAAAACCAACACGCTAGCCTTTGAGGCTAAGATCGCGCTCTACTCTGTGTAATTTGCAAGGGCTTTCGCACGCTGCCTTGCGCTTCATGCAAGACCATGCTAGAAAAACATTGCCAACAGGCAAAAATCCTATAGATACGAGGTGAATTATGAAAAAATTAGGAATTTTTCTTGCTTTATCTTTATGCCTAAGCCTTTCTGCTTTCTCTGTTTTCGCCGCCGAAAAAACAAGTGATGCCAAAAAACAAGAGCAAGTAAATAAAGCTGAAAAAGGTTCTGTATTCGTAACCAAAAGTGGTAAAAAATACCACAAAGAAAAAGGATGCAGTTCCTTAAAAAATTCTAAAGAAGTCAAAAAAATGTCTTTGAAAGATGCTAAAAAAGCTAAAATGACACCTTGTAAAATCTGCTACCCCAAGTCTTAAAAAAGCTTAGCTATTTATTCCTTTTTCTGGGAGAAACTTTTGCTAGCGCCAAAAAGTTTCCCCCAGACCCCCTTCAAAACGCGCTGATTATTCATATTATACAAAACTGTTTTTATATAATACCACATAAATTAAGCGCGTTTTGAGGGGATAGGGGGAGTTTGAAGGGGGAAGGGGTACTTTTTGGTGCTAGCAAAAGTATCCCTTCCCCCCTCAAGAAATAATGTAATTAGCTTTTAAACTATTACATATGCTTAATTTCTGTATACCAGGCCCCTGCCTGTTCCATGAGCTTGTTGGTTCTAGCCACCAAGGCATGAGGATCTTTTAAATAGCCATCTAAAAGCAAGCTGGTATCAAAGAGAGCTTCCACCATTTCTTTAAAGAGGCTATCATTGCTATCGTGCTTATGTATGCGCAACATGTTTCGCAAGATAGCATGGTCACGGTTGACCTCTAATATTTTTGTAGGAATGGTGTCATCTTTTTGCATGACGCGCATGAGTTTTTCCATGGATGAAGTCAAGCCGCCATCAGGAGCCACAAGGCAAGCTGGGCTATCGGCGAGGCGTTGTGACACGCGCACTTCCTTTACTTTGTCGCCCAAAATATTTTGCATATCCTTCATAAGAGCTTCAAAGCTTTGTACATCATCTTCAGCCAAAGGGCTGGCCTTACTGCTGCTTTCTTGGGTATCGGCAAAGTCTTTTAAGCTATCATCGCCGATTTGTTCTACGGCTTTTAAATCCCATTCTTTATATTTGCCAAGGCCTTCCATGACAAATTCATCGATGGGCTCCACAAGATAGAGCACTTCAAGCCCTTTTTTGCGAAACACTTCTAAATGGGGGTTTAAGCGTACGGCTTCACGACTAGCACCAGAAACATACCATATGGTCTTTTGCCCTTCTTTACCACGAGCCATATAGTCATCTAACGATGTTAAGCCTTGGGCATCATCATGCAAAGAGGAGTTGAAGCGTAAAAGCGGAGCAATTCTTTCTTTATGCACGAAGTCATGGTAGCCAAGTTTCAAAATGCGACCGTGTTTATGCCAGAAGGAGGCATATTTTTCCTGTTCGCCTTGCGCCATTTTTTCTAAATGCGTTAATACTTGCTTTACAATGGTTTGCTGAATTTTACGCAACACTAAATTTTCTTGCAAGTTTTCACGTGAAATATTTAAAGGCAAGTCTTCTGTATCCACAACACCTTTAAAAAAGCTTAAAAATTCAGGCAATAACTCTTTATTTTCACGCATAATGAGCACGCGGCGCGCGTATAAATCTAATCCCCAGCGCTCTCTGCCAGAACCAAAAATATCTATGCTTTGCTCTGGAATAAAGAGTAAGGCATTAAATTGCACCGGCGCATCCACAGAAAAATGTATATGATCCATGGGAGCTTCATGATCATAGGTAAGAAATTTATAAAAGTCTGTGTATTGCTCTGTAGTAATGGAGAATTTTGGTTCGCGCCATAAAGCAGGTGTGGTATTAATATGCTCGCCATCTACTAATATGGTAAAAGGAATAAAGGCGGAATGCTTACGAATAATGGATTCTAAGCGATATTTCTCTAAAAACTCCGCAGCATCTTCTTTAAGATATGCCACAATCACCGTGCCACGCTCTGGCGCATTGTCTGTTTTTTCCACAGTAAAAGCGCCGCAACCATCGCTGCTCCACACATGGGCATCGGCCTTACCAAAAGCAGGGCGCGAAGTAACTTCAACCTTATCGGCCACCATAAATACAGAATAAAAGCCCACGCCAAAGCGTCCGATAATATTAGAAGCATCAGAGGCACTTTCTGCATTGGCATTGGCATCTTGTATATCTTTTAAAAACTCTTCGGAACCGGATTTAGCTATGGTACCAAGATTGGCAATGAGCTCTTCTTCTGTCATGCCTATGCCGGTATCTTGAATGGTTAAGGTTTTAGCATCTTTATCTATAGTGATTGAAATTTCAAAAGGAAGGTCAGCATGATCTGCCTGTTGCCCTTTGCTTTGCTGAAAGCGCAATTTATCTAAGGCATCCGATGCGTTAGACACAACTTCACGTAAGAAAATTTCACGATTGGTATACAATGAGTGGGTAATAATGTTTAAGACCTTTCGCACTTCTGCACGAAATTCATGTTGTTTTGCTGTGTTTTCCATAAACGAGAATCCTCCATATATATCATGGAGTATAAATAGAATGTGTTTGCGCAACGTCAAGGGCAGAGGCAAAGAAAATTTATAAAAAGCCATCATAGGTTTGGCATGGCACTTGCAAAGTTATTATCAAGAAAAGCCGAACAGGTAAAAATTGCTTACAAACCGTCAAGGAGTCTGTCATGAGTACTGTTTCTAACATCAGCAGTGGAATACAAAATTTGCAGTGGGAAGTCGTCACATACCCACACGGTGAGCTAGATCTTTCTGAATCCCGTCAAGATCTAAACTCCGCACAGCCTATTAACTCTATAGACAGCGTCCATGTAAGCAGTGGCGCACCCGCCTATGCTCACGAACCTACACTCTTGCAAGATGAAGATGTGGATGGCGTTATGCAAGACACCATGCATCTTATTACAGAAGACCCCTACGCTGCTTTGCACGTACATGAGGGATTAGATGCTTCTAGAGTAGCGGCTTTGTTAGCTTAGCAAGTTACTGCAAATGAAGAGTCCTGCACAATATGCTATCAAGCAGCATTGTGCAGGACTCTTGTGGTGTAAAAGCTCTATGAATACATTCACTATTTACGCAATTTACCTATGGATGTATTAACCTTTTTTGCCCCAGATAGTGCGGCATCAGCCCCATCAAAAAAGGGGGATATATTTTGAGCCTTCTGCGAATAATTGGCAGACTGGCTTTGACTTTGTGCGGCACTATTGCGATAATCCCACGCTTGTAAGCGTTTTTCATAGTCTGCATCTTCCCCTTGCTGCCTTATGTGAAAGGCGTCTATTTCTCCGCGCTCTACAGTATCCAAATTGGTATCAAGACTTGACCCTATATCTACCGCCGCGCCTCCCGCTCCTTGCGCTGCCCTTTGCTTACCCACCAAGGCAGAAGCTTCTTGCCGTTTTTTCAAGCTTTCTTCATAACCTTGTTGCTTTAGGGCTTTGCCTTCTTCCTCTGCCAGTTGTGCTTGTTGTTCTGCAACAGCGGCGGAATAGTTTGCCATATCAGCCTGATATTCCATCTGTTCTTTTTGCGATTGACTTTGTTGCACGGCACCATACACACCCATACCTGCTGAAGCCAATGCCGTAACCACACCTATAATGGTTGATGTTGCTGCACCCATAAACAACTCCTTTACTGTTTCAATTATATTTACAAGCTTTTATAAAATAAATTTTCGGTATGCTTTGCCCCTAGTCTTTTATACAAAGCATCACAAGGGCGAGATGTTGGCGATGTATACTGCACTTGTTGCACCCCGCGTGCTTTCAAAGCCTTTTCTGCTTCACGTAGAAAAGTTACAGCATTCAAACCCTGACGCGCAGCTGGTGCCAGATAAAAAGCATCTAGGGTGGCGCCTAAAATTTGTTGCTTATGATGGCAAGGGCTCAGAACAAAGACCGCATATCCACAAAGTACGCCCTGTATATCTCGCGCTGTACTCATATGTAATAAATCCATGGATTCTAAAGTGGCGTATGTTTCTATTGATAATGTATACTCTTGTTGCCCATATAAAACGGCTTCTACTTCATTCCAATGATCTTTGGTTAATGTTTGCACTGTTTCTTGCACATCTGCCACCATTTCTGTTTGAAATGTCAACATATATCCCCCTTACATATCAATTTGCATTATCACAGCTCCTACAGTAAAAGGCAGAGGTCGCTCTTGCACAAGCCATAAAGAGCTTTGTGTACCTTGCCCGCCGCCGGGAATAAAATCTATATCGCCACTAAAAGGCTTTACGGCTTCTCCCCAGATTGTTGGAACAAAAGGAAAATCAAAGAGCATGTCAGGACTGGCACCATATTTTCCCCCCACACTTTGCTGAATGCGCACAGTGCATGCTCCAATCCCGCGCATTTGTCCAAGACTTGTGCCATAGGCGGTCTCCCCTTCTGCTGGTAAAGGGGATAAACGTGATGCATAAGCTAAGCCCACATGTACTTTACGCACAGCATAAGGCAGGAATATCTTGCCGTTTTGAACTGTAAGCCCTTCCATGGGGCTACCATCTGCCAGCACAGATACAGCACAACCTTCTAAGTGTTCCAAAGATGTTATCTCTTGCGTAGGTGAAGATGCCTCAAAGGTTATGCCGGCATCCATAAAAAATGCCTCGGCTATGCCATGCCGTTCTTGCCAGCGCGAAGATAGTTTCTCTAAATAAAACCGTTCTTCTGTGACTTTTTCTTGCGTATCTGCCATATTTACTGACGCTACATCTACCTCTACAGAATCTTTTTGTACGCGCCTTTGCACCACAGCATAAATTTCATCCCCTTCTTTGCCTGTCACTGTCACCACAGAGCGCACTTTGCCTTGTGTGCAATGCCTACTCCAGCCCCAAATATCATGTTCTTTCATATAGGTTAAGGCAAGAAGCACCCCATCGTCGCGTACAATCCAAATACTTGAATGCGGGCTTTGTTGATACGCCCATTGACGTAAACTGTGCCCATCAAAAAGATGTGGCGCCATGATGGAAAGATCATTGCCGGCATAGCCATCTTTTTCTAAGCTATAAAAAAGATCGCGCACTCTAGCCCCATGCCTTTGCACATGCACTATTGAATTGCCTATAACAATGGGAAAAAGCTGAGAGCTGCCCCAATAGCTTTGAGCCATTATAAATACATTACTGGCAGTGATGGCGGCCCCTTCGCCACTAACCTTATACTCACTGCCAGCGGTGCCCAAAAGTAAATCGCCAAAGCTAGCCGCCCATGTTATGGCATCAATATTTCCTGAAGCAATATGATATTCAATGGGGTCATCATCTTGCAAAGGACGGGATTTTCTAAAGTTTTCAAAATCTCCTACACGTGACATATAAAAAGCTTGCGGACTTTGCGGTGTTGCCGCAAGCACCATGCGTTGTTGATGAAAAGAAACAACGCCGGGATTATTACCCCCAGCAAAAGGGTTCCAATCTTCCTTGGGAGTATCCGAAATATCGGCTTCATAATTATTATCCACAAAGGAAAGGCTGCTGCTTATACCTATAAAGCCAAAATATCCGGCCTCTTCACGATAGATATTATACTCTACAGCTTGCGGCACAGCAGCCCAAGAAATGGTCACGCTATTTCCCTGCACCCAGTCAGAAGGATGACGCCCTTGCACTGTGCCTGCCTGCGACGGCAAAGATTCCTTACCATATGTATCTACCGCCACAACTTTGTAGCGCAAGGCATAGCCATTGGCTTCACCGGTAAAGGCCAGAGAAGGCGTTGAAGGCGCTGCCAAAGAAGTATTAAGCACAACCTTTTGCACCGTCCATTTATATTGAGGAGCCGTGCCACTACGTATAATTTTATGCAAAGGATAGTTTTTATGAGCAAAGTAGACAATATCGCCCACTTGAGCGAAGGTAAGCGAGGCTAAGTCTTGCGACGCCCAAGGGCTTGGTATATCCACATGAGTAAGCAACGCATCCCCCTGAGCCACGCGTAGCCGCTGATGTGTTAAAATCAACACAAAATTTTGCTCCGCTTCCACATTAAAAGAAAAAGGGAAAAGAACAGCGTCATTTTCCACACCAGTGCCAAGATCAGCCATAAAGCGCATTCCCGGTCTGCGTTCCACATTGCCATGCACATTCGGCAAAAAGTTCTCCATACATTGCACAGAATTACCATAGCGACTTAAGTCATACCGCGCCGATAAAGAAGGTGCCACCTCCCCACCTGTAAAATTGGTTATGGCTATTCGCATATATTTACCTTTTTCTATTAGATATTTTTATTTGTGCTCTTATTTTTTGGGGGAAACTTTTTTTAGAAAAAAAAAGTTTCCCCCAAAACCCCTTCAAAAAAACCGTATGCTCTAGGCAGTGCCATCAAATAACAACACCCCACTATGACGTTAATCCATTGCGCTTTTCAAAAGTCCGCAAACCCGCAAGACCAAGCATTCCCAACACTAATTCAAAGAGCCCTTCATCCACAGGTGGCAAAGCCGCAAGCGAAGGATAATATGCATAAAGAAAAGGGAAAACATAGGGCTTTACAATGTAAGTAAAAGCCAAGGCCAAAGCGCAACACCACCCTATGGCCGGTCGCCAGCCACTAATAAAAATATTAGCGTGTTTTGCCTCGTTGGCATTCACAGTCGCTTGAGCGACATTTTGTTCTTTAGCAGCTTTTAGTTGCTCTAAAACTAGTAAAGCTCTGCGCTTATCATCTCCGGCAAAGAGATCTAAGCCCGTTTCTATAAGTCCTGTAACCCCATCTACCACGCCTACATCAATATTTAATCCTGCCACAAGACCTCCCAGAAAATGGAGCTAATCAATATTTTTCTATATAGTCGTTTGACAACGCTCATGAAAAAAGTGCTCTACCAAATATTCTTGCACATCAAAGCTGGGACAAGCTTTAGCAGCATAGTCCCTATGCCCACGTATTTTTGTTATGCCATATTGTTTTGTTAAAGCCTTAAGCAATGCCGTAAGAGTCATGAATTGTTTTTCTGTAAAATTATTTTCGGGCACACGTATATTTTCTTCCGACACGCCACCCACAAGGCACACGCCAATGGTATCTTTATTATGTCCCGAGGTATGAGCACCCTGTACATTCACGGGCCGCCCCTCTTCTAATTCTCCATTACGCCGAATAACATAATGATAGCCAATGTCTGACCAATTATTACCATGTACGTGCCAATGGCGTATTTCATCTGCCCCAATATCGGCACTGGGTCTGGTGGCCGAACAGTGTACTATGATTTCATTAAGCATACGCATACTAGTCTCCCCTTTTTGCCGTGGCCAGCAATTTACCAAAGGCATCCATGCGTCCCCCCAATTGTGCTATGGCTTTGACATTTTCTTGTATATCACATGCGATTTCACGCACATCTTCCTTATTGGCAAAAACAGAAAGACAAGTAAATTTTGTTTGAGCAAGTTCGCTCAGCACCCTATTTATATCTTTATGTTGTTCTGTATGCCCATGCCAAATATAGGCAAGTAAAGCCACTATGCTGGCTATAAGCCCCAGCACAATCTCCATAAAAAATTTTTCTGCCATATGCCCCCCCTGCTTATGAAGATATGTGAACAATCTGTTAATTTTTTCTTAATTCCGGTGGCATATGCCGTGTCAATCTTTCGCTTTCATAAGCGCTTTTACAATGATCTTTTTGCCAAAAAAAGAGTGCATCAAGAGCCTGTTTGAGCCCTTTTTTCCCTGCTAAATAGCGACGATATTGATAGGAGCTGAATGTTTCATCGGCATACACCACATACCCCAAAAACATGCCGCATAAGCAATGCCACAGTTGATCTAAAGCTATAAGCAATTGTAGTACATTATGTTTTATCATTTTTCCCCCTTGCTATACAGCAGGCATACCCGGCCATGCGCTTTGTACATCTACACTCAAAATTGTATCCACATTTCCACTACGCACTGCTTCTTCAATGCGTGTCTCCAACTGCCATTTATGCGCATAAAGTGCTAACCCCCGTAATTCCATGAGGGTTTTCATGCTCTGCAAATCTTCTTTGCTTACTTTTTGGCTTTGATTATAATAGTCTCGGAAAGCTAAAGGAAAGCTAAGTAACCCCTTTTCTGCCAAGGAAAGAAGCCCTATAATATTATCTAAATCGCTACGCCGTCCGTCCACATATATGCCATTTTCTAGGCAAATATAGCCACCTGCTTCAGCACGAACATTGGCATTAGCCAATTCTTGCATTTTCCATGTTTTTGCACCTTCTACAGAAGTCGGTGCTGCATGCTCTTCTTCTAAGCGCGATTTTTCTGCTTCCCACAAAGCCACATAAGGGGCTACATCATTATCATACACAGCATCACGATTGGGCTCTGCATTTGCATACTCCACATGCCCTGCACCTTTATTCCATTGGATAGCATGAATACCTTCTGGCCTTGCAAAATCAAATTGTAAGATTTCGCCATTAATACTAATGATGCTATCACTTGGTATTACCGTCACTTGAGTTTTCATAGCGTTCTCCACTAGGTCAATTTCATAATGTAGGCTAAAGTATAATAAGGTGGTAGATTCTGATTATGCATATGAGATTGTCCCCCTCCTTCAGAAGCTGAAGAGCTACGTTGACCATTATCTACCATGGGGGTAATGCCCCATTTGTATGTTGTACCTCCCGTAGGCTCTACGACATCTAACCAATGGAAATGACTTGGCATCTGTGCTTTAGTAAGAGTATGTCCTTGTGTTACCGTACTACCGCCAGTAACACCTTGATTACTTCCAGTACCACCATAGATAAATTTATTTTTCAAGTTTGGGGTGCCGTTGGTGCCATCACACAAAGCCCAATTTTCATTAACTTTTCCTGTGCTTATATCTATGGGACGCTTAGAATCTGCCCCCCCAAACATGCCGGAAAAAGCAATAATAGCTCCTGACACCACAGCTGCATCAATGGCACTTTGCTGTTTAAGACCTTCCTCATAAACAAGGGTAACCTGCTTTTGCCCCTCCGCTGTCACTTGCGCAATGGCGTCGCTCACATCAGCGCTTGCCTGCTCTGCAAAAGCTTGCGCCGCATCAGCACTTTGTGAACTAGCCTGAGCACTGAGCTGAGCCTCCTGAGCAGAAGCAACACTTTGACTCTGACTTTGCTCTGCGTGCAAAGCACTAGCACTGGCCTCGGCCGCTTTTTCTACGGCTGTAGCCGCATTGGCTCGTAATGTGTCTATGAGCATTTGCGGGCTTTGCACACTGGTAACATCCGTTTTTACGCTACGTTCCACGGCTTCGCGCAATTGTTGCCTTTCTGCTGTGGCTCTATCTAATTGTTCTTCAATCACTTGTGGATCAAAGCGAGTGCCCGATATAAGATCAACCTCTTGCGTAAAAGGCATATTGCGCAATATGGCAAGACTATAGCCCTGCGGTAAGGCCTCCCCATCATGCATATAGGTCAAGGTACCGCCCTGCTCTGTAAGATGCGCTGTAAAATTTGTAACGACTTGCGTTACACCTAAAGAATCCGTCACCTCCACACGCAACTGTGTGCTATCCCATACCTTGAAAGAAAAAGGAAAATGTACAGCTTGGCCATTACCTTGAAAAATTGCTTTAGAAACATCCGCTGTAATCATGCCATACCCCCATAAAAACCATACCCGCCCTGACGCGCACACAGCCAAGAATCTGACATAGTTTTTTCTCGTCCTTCCTTAGCATTGGCCTGCACGGCAGAAGGTATTGACTTTGTATAAAGCTCTTCCAATTCACCCACCTTAGTTGCATTATTCTTTAACAAAGACACCGCCACCATGGCTGCCAATTTGCGCGCTAGCATATGCACAAACAAATCGTCAAAAAGCTGTACATCTTCTATATCTGCCGTATACGCCAACAAAGCTTTGGGCACATGACATAAAAGCACAGGCTTTTTTTGCATACCATCATGCACAAGAGCAAAATCTTGCCCCTCTACGCTGTACTGTGTACCTCCCATACTTTCTGAATATATACGCAAAGCTTGCAGCATATCTTCTGGCAAAGCATAGGCAAAACGATATTGAGAGGCATATCCATCAAGCATGGGAACTTCTGCCAACCAAGCCCTACGCTGCGCAAAATTCCAAGAATAATCCCGCAAAGCTTGCCGCCGTGCATTGTCCCAATACAATTTGCATTGTATTGCCTCTAAAGTACGCTCATCTTCCGCAGCCACCGTACGTGTGCCTATAAAGCCAAGCGCCATATTCCAAATGGTTATTTTTGTGGTCATGAAAACCTCTTTCTGTATGATATTTTGAGGATATTGTTTATTTTTTCTGGGGAGGGGAACTTTTTTTAGGAAAAAAAAGTTCCCCTCCCCA
>CAYJAD010000008.1:0-72905 GCA_964368075.1 uncultured Desulfovibrionaceae bacterium
ATAACCGTAGAAAAACATACCAAGGCTTACTGCCCCCTTCTTTGGTGAAGACCCTCCAAAGGCGTGCATACGGCTTTAAGAATTTTGAGAATTATCGATTGCGTGTCCGCGTACTTTGTTGTTAGGAAAAAGTGTGGCTGAGGCTGGAGCTGGTGATATTTGAGGGCTCCTTAAATGATGAATAATATAACCGTAGAAAAACATACCAAGGCTTACTGCCCCCTTCTTTGGTGAAGACCCCAAAAAAAAGGCTAGTCACACTTTCTGCAACTAGCCAATGGTATTTTAAATCTGGTCGGAACGGAGAGATTTGAACTCCCGGCATCCTGGTCCCAAACCAGGCGCGCTACCAAACTGCGCCACGTTCCGACGAAAAGATTTATATGGTAAGTGGCTTAAAAATGCAAGCAAAAAAATGCATTTTTTTATTTAATTTTTTTCAGGTAGCCAACCCTGCAAAGTATCTATGATTTTTTGGGCTTGATCGGGGCTTGAAATGGTAAATTTAGATTTCATACGGTACTCACCACCGCTTTTTTGATAGCGACGAATGACATATTTTTCCGGACCGTAGGTATCGGTATCATTTTTCCATTCTTGAAAGCGAAATAAAATAGTTGTCCAAGCACCTTTGCTTAAAACGGCCTTATCTAGTTCTTTTACAACCACCTGTCCGTTTTCTTCATAGTTCACAGTAAGTTCATCAATAGTTGTGCTCATGGCTATCCTTTAAAAAAGTTATTGCATCTTTCCCGATGCGCATTGTCATCAAAAGGAAAGGCCCCGCTATATTGTGGGGCCTTTGTAAAGTTTTACTTTAGCTGGCATACGAAACAAGCGTACCTTTTACACTTTCCGGTAATTGCTCAGAACGAATGGGCATTTCTCCAGGGCCGGGGCCAAATCGGCTAGCATTCATTCGCGAAGAAGCAATGATAGCATTACCAATATCTGTGCCACTTAATTTTTGCCCAGAAGCATAACGTACTCCCAAATCACTTAGCATAAGCTCAGCTCCATTGGGGGGGGTAGGAATAGAATTTACCATAATTTCCTCCTTGCTCTCTTTTGCATATAAGACTCTTTTTTTAAAAGTGCAAGCCTCAAACAGCAAAAGAAGTTTTTTTTCTAAAACCCGGCCTCTTTTCCTTCTACCGCCAAGGTCATTTCTCTGTATAAGCGCAAGGTTTCTTTAGCATCTTCTTCACGTATTTTATGCAATGCAAAGCCTGCATGAATAATAAGATAGTCGCCTACAGAAGCTTCTTCCGGCAAAAGCATAAGAGAGGTGGTTAAATAGGTTTCGCTTTCTCCTACTCGAGCCTTAGCCATGCCATCATCTAACAATGCTACTATTTGCGCTGGTACTGCCAAACACATATTTCCCCCTACTGCACAGCGCAAAAGGCTGCAATCTCTTTGCGAGCCACAGTTAAAAAGTCACCAAACTTTTCTTGCACTTGTGACGAAAGACCAATATTCCACGTAGTATAATCGTAAGGCTCCATACCAATGATTTGAATATCTGGTCGCTTTCCATGTAAAAGTTCCGCCATATTAAGCGAATCAATAAGATCAATATCGTGGATAGAAAGACGTTGTTGTTGATTATCCACAAGATCTGACTCGCTCAGCCTATAAATAGTACCAGGCTCGCCCTTGGCATGCACAATATCTAGCACCAAAATGGCATCATACCCTTCAAAAAGATAAAACACATCTTGCGTAAAGGTGCCCGCTTCCATGATGGTTACATTTTCCGCAAAGCTTTCTTCTTGCAATTTCTGCGCTGCAAAAACGCCCACACCATCATCGGTGAGCAACATATTTCCAATACCCATAACGAGCAGTCTTTTCATGCACATCCTCTCTTAAAAAACTTCATTACCTACTATTAAAGCTTCATAAAACCTTCATAATGAATTATATAAGGTCCATAGGCCAACATAACAAAATGCGTACCTTTAGGCAATGTGTAATCTGGCACGAAATTTCATCCTTCAAAACTTTACCCACATAAATTGCTTGCAATTTCTGCCAATGACGTATATTAAACCTGTCTCAATACGTCAGAAAATAAGTATGCCTGCCACTTTGTACACATAATTATAGGCGGCTTACTTTATTATATTCTTTACTATTAAAGTTTTATGGAGGAACTGTCATGAGCAGAGAATGCGATTTTTGCGGGAAAAAACCCCAAAGTGGTAACTTGGTGAGCCACTCTAATATCAAGACCAAACGTCGTTTTAACCCTAACTTGCAAAAAGTGCGTCATCAATTTGCCAATGGCACCGTACGTACTTTGACCGTTTGCACACGTTGCATGCGTTCTGGTGCTGTGGTTAAGCCTATGGTTCGTAAAGACGCCTAACGGCCTATTGAAAATATTTCATATGCCGACAAAAAGCCTCTATCTTTTTAGATAGAGGCTTTTTATATGACAAAGACAAAATAAAAGATACAGACTGTTTTACTGTTCTTCTTCCACTTCACCTAAGTAGAGAAGCACTTCATAGTGCACACTATCAAGAATAGCAGAAAGTTTATCCACGCAATCATCGCCCACAGCATGCCCCAATAAAGAGGAAACAAAAGCAGCACGCTTAGCATTTACAAGAGCTTTATACCCTTGTTCATCCGTACTATAAGGAATAGCGGCAATGCCGGCAGAAAATTCTTGCAACATATTCTGACTTACGCCTTTCATGGCTAAAGCTTCATCATTAATGTAGGCTATGTCTTCTTCAAGACGAAGCATGACAGGCTTGTCACGCATATACGCAATGCACACTTCCATAATTCTTCCTTTCTATGAGCTGTTAAAATTCACCTTTGCATTTTTTGCAAGGCAGACACATTACACACCAAGGACTTTGACAAAGAATGTCATAAAAGTAAAGAGCCCAAAGAGCATTTACAAAGCCGGCTCCGCCCATAGTTGGCAAAATGCTTCAGTTAAATGCTGCTTTTTTTGTTCCTGCCCTTCATAAAGTTGCTGTATCAAAACCTGAGTAGCTTCTTGTAAATGAGCTATGGTTCCCTCATTAGAGATAACGCTTTGGCAAGCGGCCATTTTTTTGTCCTGCGGCCATTGCCATGCATCTATTCCCTCACATTGAGCCGCAGTCCAAGCGCGGTTTACTTGCAAACGCGCATGACGTTTTTCTTGCGCACAAGCTATACCCACCACATGCGCTTCTTGCTTGGTATGCCAACCATTTTCCAAATAAAGAGGAATTTCTGCCACGGCTAACATATACCTTTGCGCTGTACAGTGTTGCCAAAAGGCAGAACAATTCTCACGCACCATGCTATGAATAACGCTTTCCACTTCTTGGCGTAAAAAAGCATCCTCTTGCATAGCCAAACGTAAAGCCGTTCTATCAAGCTCTGCCTTGGCATGCGCCACAAAGCGGCTTCCAAAACGATGGTGCAAAAAAGCATGACCTGCGCCACCCACGGCATAGAGAGAGTTTACCACCGTATCCGCACTCCACGTGGGAATGCCTTGAGCTGCAAAAGCTTTAAGCACCGTAGATTTACCACAACCTGCAAGACCTGTCAGCACCACCTTTTGTACAGAATGCGATAAGTCCAGCGCGCATTGCAAAAAATCTTCCGGCGGAGCGCAGTAAAAATCCTTTTGCTCCCTTGTGCTGGGATGTAGCAAAGATAAATGCCATGCGTGTAGCATTTGACGCTGTGCCAACGACGTAGCGGTATCTTTTTGCGACAAACCACCGTACAACACATCGCCCCATAAAGGGAAGCCCACATGCGCCATGTGCACACGAATTTGATGCGTGCGACCAGTAAAAATTGTTACCTTCACCAAAGAGAAAACCCCCTGTGGGTCGGCATACAACCTTTGCCAAGCACTGTGAGCCGCGCGCCCTCCTCTATTTTCCGGCACCACTGCCATTAGTACCTTAGCTGTAGGGTGTCGTCCTATGGGTTCGGCTATTTCCCCCTGTTCGGCAATAACACCGTGCACCAAAGCTAAATATTCCTTATGCACGCGCCGCTCGGCAAAATCTTCTGCCAAGGCAAGCCGCGCTTTTTCATTCAAGGCAATAGCTATGACCCCGCTGGTATCTTTATCTAATCTATGTACAATACCGGGACGCAAGCCCTCTTGCTCCAAAAGCTGTGGAAAGTGCCCTGCCGCCCGCTGAATAAAGGTATTTTCTGTACAAGAAGGGCAAGGGTGCACCGTCAAACCCGCCGGCTTATGACAAATGAGCATAACATCATCATGCCATAAGACATTCACATCACCTTGTTCAGGCACAATGTGCGTCGCTGTAGGGGCTAAAACCAGTTCAATACTTTGCCCTGCTTTAATTCGCGTGCTGGGCGCAGAACACAAAAGACCATCCACACGACATTGTTCGTTTTGGATGGCCTTTTTAATTTTTTCCCGCGATATTTCTGCTATGCATGCCCCAAGAAAAGCATCTAAACGCATTTCTTTGGGGCATTGCTCAAAAGTTACGAGAAAGTGGTAATTTTGCATAGCTGCCACTTTTTTTAAACATTATTAGGCATTGACACCGCAACACTTCTTGTATTTACGCCCACTGCCGCAAGGGCAAAGTTCGTTACGTCCCACCTTATCAGATTTAGCCTGTTCCGTTTGGGCGCTGCTATCCACAGGGCCGGAATACGCCACAGGCACTTCTTCTTTATGGCGCAACTCTTCTGGTTCTTCTTGCATAATGCGCATACGTGTTAAAGCCTTGAAAATATTTTCGCGAACTCGGAAAATCATGGATTGGAACAGTTCAAAGCCTTCCTTTTTATATTCTAATTTAGGATCTTTTTGTCCATACCCACGTAATCCAATACCATCACGCAGGGAATCCATATTACGCAAATGTTCTTTCCAGCATTTATCTAATTCTTCCAAGAGGAAATAACGTATTAAATCCTTGTAAATTTCCGGTGCATCGCCACGTAATTCTTCTAAAATTTGCTTTACAAAATCTTTGGATTCTTCCCTATTGGGCAATGCATCATCTTCTGCCAACACTTTGTCAAAATTAAAAATTTCACGCAATCGACCGCGTAAAAATTCTTCATCTTCAGCAGACATGGGATTTTTGGAAGAGCTGTGTTCTTGCACAGTGTACAAATCTTCTAAAATATCGTCGCAAAATTCATCAATGACAGATTCAAGATCTTTTGATTCAATAAATTCTCGACGTAAAGAGTAAATAACCTCTCTTTGTTGGTTCATGACATTGTCATAGTCGAGCAAGGTTTTACGCATTTCAAAGTGATGCCCTTCTACGCGTTTTTGAGCCCCTTCCACGGCCTTGGTGACCATGGCATTTTCTATGGATTCTCCTTCTTCAAGCCCCAATTTTTGCATAAGACCTGCAATACGTTCGGAACCAAAAAGGCGCATAAGGTCGTCTTCCAAAGAGAGATAAAAGCGAGAAGAACCCGGATCGCCTTGACGGCCGGAACGTCCACGAAGCTGATTATCAATACGGCGGCTTTCGTGCCTTTCAGTACCTAGAATATGCAGTCCGCCGAGCTCTTTTACACCTTCACCCAGCACAATGTCAGTACCGCGTCCCGCCATATTAGTGGCTATGGTCACCTTGCCCACTTGACCTGCCTGAGCCACAATTTCCGCTTCTTTTTCGTGGTGCTTAGCATTAAGCACATTATGTGGCACTTGGCGTTTTTTCAAAATTTGTGAAATGAGCTCAGAGTTTTCAATAGAAATGGTACCTACAAGCACAGGTTGGCCGGCTTTATGCAGTTCTACAATAGAATCCACAATAGCATTGAACTTTTCTTGGCGCGTACGATAGATAAGGTCAGAATAATCCTTACGCACCATGGGCATATTGGAAGGAATGCTGACTACTTCTAGGCCGTAAATTTCTTGAAATTCCACAGCTTCTGTATCGGCAGTACCCGTCATACCGCTTAATTTATCATACAGGCGGAAATAGTTCTGAAAGGTAATTGAAGCCAGAGTTTGGTTTTCCGCGGCAATTTTTACGCCTTCCTTGGCTTCTAAAGCCTGATGTTGCCCATCAGAAAAGCGACGTCCCGGCATAAGACGGCCTGTGAATTCATCAACAATGACCACCTGCCCTTCCTGCACAATATATTCAATATCTCTGCGGAAAATAGTATGCGCTTTCAAAGCTTGTAATATATGGTGTTGAGCTGAGATATGCGCCGGATCAAAAAGATTTTCTACTTTTAAAAGTTCTTCACAACGCGCCACACCCTCTTCAGTGAGCATGGCAGAACGAGCTTTTTCATCCACGGTAAAGTGTATATCTGCTTTGAGCTGGCGCACCACATCGTCCATAACCTTATATTGTCCTACGGCTTCTTCTGAAGCACCAGAAATGATAAGTGGCGTACGAGCTTCGTCAATAAGAATGGAGTCCACTTCGTCCACAATGGCAAAATTATGTGGACGTTGTACCAGCTGCTCCACATAAAATTTCATATTATCACGCAGGTAATCAAAGCCAAATTCATTATTAGTACCATAAGTAATATCTGCGGCATAAGCGGCTTTGCGTTCTTCATCATCAAGCCCGTGCACAATAACACCCACACTCAAACCCAGCGCCGTATAGAGTTGCCCCATCCACGCTGCGTCACGACTGGCCAAATAATCATTCACCGTAATAACATGCACCCCTTTACCAGACAGTGCATTGAGCACCACAGGCAAGGTAGCCACAAGTGTTTTCCCCTCACCTGTTTTCATTTCTGCAATTTTGCCCTTATGCAGCACTATACCGCCCAGCATTTGAACATCATAGTGGCGCATACCCAAAACACGGCGTGACATTTCACGCACCATGGCAAAAACAGGTACCAAAACATCATCAAGGCTTTTGCCTTCTTCTTGTACTTCTTGGCTTAATGCAGCAATACGCTGACGAATTTCATCGTCTGTCAAAGCCTCTATTTCTGACTCTAAAGCGTTAATGGCATGTACCAACGCCATTTTACGTTTTAAATAGCGGTCGTTTTTACTCCCAAAAATTTTCTTAAACAAATAACCGAACATGGGCACTCCCATTATATTTTATAGTGTTGTCAAAATGCATATATTCTATTGCCATAAAGGCAAAATTTTACCAACAAAGCCAAGGACTCTACCATATAAGCCCCATTTTAGCAATGGCAAGCTTTTAGCGGTTAGCAGTAAAGATGATGCGTATTTTTTTCCTGAGAGGGGGAACTTTTTTTGAAAAAAGTTCCCCCTCTCAGACTCTCCCCCTCAAATAAAACTATTTTTCAATACTTTAGGTATAAAAATTATGGGGCGTGAGTAATTATTGGAGGATGTTTGTTGCATTAGATAGTGTCATCAAATCAGTACCCATTTACATTGTGATTACACACAAAAGTAAGCCCCAGACTCAAAAAACCCTTGCCAAAGCGCGCAGCATTTGTTATTTACCCCCTCTTGTAACGAAGCACACACGGACAGCCGCCTTGGGGTCCCTGAAAAACTTTGCATAGGGCAAAGTCGGTATATAGTTAAATATATGCAAAAGGGTGTAAGGTGTGGGTCGCGTGTGGAAGTCGAAAAACCCATTGGAGGAACCTATGGCTTACGTCAGCATGAAGCAAATGCTGGAAACGGGTGTGCACTTTGGTCACCAAACCCGTCGTTGGAACCCTAAAATGCGTCCATACATCTTTGGCGCACGTAACGGCGTTCATATTATTGACCTACAACAAACCATTAAGCTTTTCCGCACCGCTTACGATAAAGTAGTGGACGTGGTATCTAATGGCGGCAAGGTGCTTTTCATCGGTACCAAGCGTCAAGCTCAAGAAGCTGTTGCCACAGAAGCTGGTCGCGCTGGTCAATTCCATGTGACCTATCGTTGGATGGGCGGCACACTTACAAACTTTGCCACCATTCAAAAAAGCGTAGAACGTTTGAAAAAACTCGAAGCCATGTTTGCTGACGGTTCCATCAATCGTTACCAAAAGAAAGAAATTTTACAATTGCAACGCGAACTTGACAAATTGAACATGACCCTTGGCGGTATCAAGGACATGGAACGCTTGCCACAAATCGCTTTCATTATAGATCCGCATCGTGAAGACATTGCTGTAAAAGAATGCCGTAAACTTGGTATTCCCATTGTAGCTGTTACCGACACCAACTGCGACCCTGATGTTATCGACTACATCATTCCCGGCAATGATGACGCCATTCGCGCCATTAAGCTTTTTGTTACTGCCTTTGCTGAAGCTTGCCAAGAAGGCGATGCCATGAACAAAGACGGCAAAAACGCTGAAGCTGAATTGATGAAAGCCGCTGCTAAGCTTGACATTCCTACCGAAGCTCCTGCTGAAGTAGCCGAACAAGCAAGCGAAACTGCTGAAGCCGCAGAGTAAGGAGAATACAATGGCTGCTATTAGTGCCCAAATGGTAAAAGAATTGCGCGATAAAACCGGCGCAGGCATGATGGATTGCAAAAAAGCTTTGCAAGAAAATGATGGTGACTTAGAAAAGTCCTTAGACTGGTTGCGCCAAAAAGGTATTGCCAAAGCCGCTAAAAAAGTGGGTCGTGCTACCTCTGAAGGTCTTGTTACTGTGGCTTGTGCCGGTAACACCGTGGCCATGGCTTCTGTATGTTGCGAAACAGACTTCGTGGCTCGTGGCGAACAGTTCATCGCCTTTGCTGGTTCTGTTTCCCAATTGGTTCTTGACAAAAATCCTGCTGATGTACCGGCTCTTGAAGCCTTACTTGGCGACGAATTGCAAAACCAAATTGCTATTATTGGCGAAAACATGACTTTGAGCACATTTGCTCGCTACGAATGCGCCGAAACCAGCAATGTAGGTACCTACATTCACGCCAATAACAAACTTGGTGTGTTGGTGGAAATTGCTTGCAGTTCTGCAGATATTGCCAAAAGTGAAGTGGTTAACACCCTTGCTAAAAATATTGCCATGCAAATTGCTGCTGCCAGCCCCTTGGCAGTAGATCCTTCTACTTTAGATGGCGACGTTATTGAGCGTGAGCGCGAAGTATATCGTCAAAAAGCTACAGAAGAAGGCAAGCCAGCAAATATTGTAGAAAAAATCGTAGAAGGTGCTGTGAAGAAGTATTACAAAGAAGTATGCTTACTCGAACAACCCTTCATCCGTGATGACAAAAAAACCATTGCCGACATTCTTCGTGAAGCCGGTAAAGAAGCAGGCGGCGAACTTTCCGTAGTACGCTTTGAGCGTATTCAATTAGGCGCCTAATACTTTTGCCATTGCAGAAATATTATTTGAAAGCCCTTCCATTATTGATGGAGGGGCTTTTTTTTGAGCAAAGAAACTCGCTTTTTTGTCCCCTCTCATAGTCTTTTAATTTATGCAATTTTGCGTTATGTTCCTAAACACTAGCCCTCTGCGTAAATATTTTATAGGCCAGAAGGCAAGTTAAAAAAGTAAATTCAAAGCGCCGTGAACAGCGCAGAAATTTTGTTGCACGTTTGAAAGGCAAATGCAGAATATCTTTACCATGTATAGGTGCTGTTTTTTCGCACCATGCCTACAGTAAAAATTATGATGTAGCCTAGGTAGTGCCTGTACTATCTAAAAGCCACAAAATCTTCCGCAGTATGCATGGTGCTGAAGTCTTAAGGTTGTATTATGAAAGAAAAAATGCTCACCCCTTTAAGTAAACTCCTTGAAATATCGCCTCTGGAAAATGTGGCCCGTGAAATGTGCACACCGCAATCTTTAGAAGCTGTGTGGCATAAGCCGGCGCATAATGCTCCCATGCCTTGCCTTGATACGCTGAATGAAATTATTCAGCGTTTACAAGCGGCCATCTTTCCGGGTTTTTTTGGAACATCGCAAGTACGCCTTGAATCTTTGCGGTACCACTTAGCGGCTAACCTTGACAGTATCTATCATTTGCTTGCCGGACAAATACGCAGTGGCGCTTGTTTTGCTTGTGCAGGAAGAGATGATAAATGCAAATTTTGTAATGAAGAAGCACAAAAAGCCGCCATGGCTTTTATGCAAAAACTGCCTGAAATTCGACGAGCCTTGGCTTCCGATGCCCAAGCAGCATATGAAGGGGACCCCGCAGCCACCAGCGCCGGAGAAACCATTTTTTGCTACCCTTCCATGTTAGCCATGACGCACCATCGCATAGCACACGAATTGTATAAACTAGACATACCAGTTATTCCACGCATAATTTCTGAGCTGGCACATTCGCGCACGGGTATTGATATTCACCCGGGGGCAACCATCGGCGATGATTTTTTCATAGATCATGGTACGGGTGTTGTTATTGGTGAAACGTGCATCATTGGGAAACATTGTCGTATTTATCAAGGTGTCACCTTGGGCGCACTTTCCTTTCCTAAAGACGGCACAGGAACTCTCATAAAAGGGCGTCCGCGACATCCCATTTTAGAAAACGATGTTATTGTGTATGCAGGAGCCACCATTCTTGGGCGTGTTACCATAGGTAAAAGTGCCGTTATTGGCGGTAATGTGTGGGTCACCAATGATGTACCCGCAGGAAGCCGACTTGTGCAAGAGCATGCAGTGCGTAATGGTAAATCTCTTAAGGACAGTTAAATGCGTAAAATATGCCTATTTTTCTTCTTACTGTTATTACTATGCAGCACTCTTGGCTGTGGAAAGAATCTTGAAATAAAACCCTCAGGCCAAATAAATATTGGTGGTGGGGTAACTGGAACTGTAAAAAAATAATTGTGCAGGCCCCTTAGTTCGCAAATACTATCTTGAAGTTATAAAAAAAGGCTCTACACACCTAGTGCGCAGAGCCTTTATTAAAAATAATATAACTAATTAAAATTCATATATAAAAGAACCCATAACCATATGCCCTACTTCGTGCTCTGAAGCTAGCAAATTATATGTAAGCCCGAGCTTTGCAACATCATTACTCACCTCAAAGCCTAAACTCCCATTAAAGGCAACATCATCCACATTTTTTAAACTCGAAGAAATGGGATCAAAAACACCGCCGGGTATGGTAGCCTTACTATTGGCCTCTAAATCGCCTGTTGCTAAAATAACGCCCAAATCAAGTTTTGGCGTAAACATCCACTCTTTATTAATAGGTATATCGGCACTGAAAGCCACACCTAAGGGGAAATACCAAATTTCTTGATTTTCTTCCGCTACATGAAACCAGGTTGATCCACTAGAGCGCACATTATATGACGCATTGGTTAAACCCATATAGCGCACCCCAACATAGGGGGTTATATTAAAGTTTTCTATATTAAATGTATAGTCAAGCTTTAAACCGGCCGTGAAAGCTGAAGTATGTGTTTCAGCCTTTGCTTTACCTGCATCGGTATTTTGGTGTATGTCACCTACAGTGTCTAAGTACCCTAAGTCGGCAGTTATCCCAAAATTATTTTCTCTATACGCTGCATAGAGTGAAATACCCCAAAATTCAAAGTCGTTGTTGGCTGTAAAAAGTCCACCATTAGACTGCACATGCCCAAAACCGGTATTCAGAGCCATACCAAAACGGAAAACATCATTTACGGTGTAATCTACACCCACGGCTATACCACCAAGCCCCATATCATTACCGGCTCTATAGCCTCCAGTCTTATGCTCACTGGTAGTGCTCCAAGTATACAGCGGAGTAGCCCATACACCTAAACCTTCCATGCCCGTACTAGTGGCCCCTGATTTCTTAGTAGCTTTAAAGCCCGCGTCAGAATTTCGGGCCACAAGAGCTTTTGTATTACTCCAAGCGGCATTAATTGTAGAAAGTTCAGCACCACCCAAAAGCCCTATACGCACAGCACTATTCCCACTTCTATCAAGCGAAGCAGAACCGGAGGACAAACCCGACTGCGCACTTTCAACGCTCAGCTTTGCAGGAGGAAAGGGATCATTAATATCGTATTGCGTGCTGGCCGTTACTAAGGTATCTTCTGGCTGTTTTTCTATAAAAAATAGAGGGTCATCTAAAACAACGCTCCCCAAAGCAAGATCTGCATTGGTACCTGTGGTATTATGGCTTTTTGAAACTAAAGCTCTATATTCTGTAACTTTAGGACTAGTGTTTGCCACGGACCTTGGCTTAGTTGCGCTTTGTTCTACATTTGCTTGAGGTGTCGTTACAGGAGTTTGTACCGGAGTTGGCTTAATGAGAACCAAAGGAGAGCCTTCTAATGCCGCTGTTAAGGCAGAAAGTGACATTTCGCCAGGCTGTATACTGTTCAAAGAAACTTCTCCTGCTGGGGCTGGAAGAGCCTGCGCTTCAACAGATACACTTAAGCCACCAGCAGAGAGCATTGTTACGCAAACAACGCTACCAAATGTATTTAATACATAACATTTTCTTAAAACAGCTTTATAGCGCGCCATTAAATTTCCAACGGCATTTTTACTTAGCATAGAGCCCCCTTCATACGGCAGTCATGACACAATATTTTGTCACTGTATCTGGTGCGGGAAAAGTACTGTATTTTTCTTAAACGTACTTACAACTTTCTTTGTGGCAAAATTTGCCGCTCAGATGCTTTTCCCTCATTTTTTTGCAAAAATCGCACCAAAAATACGATAATTTAAACCATGGGCAGGCTTCATTACCGGCCTCTTATAAAAAAATTCATGTTTATTCTTAATGCTTTAAGAGTATACATGTATTTTTTTAACGTGTACTGTGTTACATGCATAAGCCGTAAACTTTAGCATAAAGAAACGAGCTTTTTCTCAACACACAACTACCCATAATTCCTTTGAAATAAATTATACCTTATATCGTGCAACTATACAAGATAATATCCTTAGCAAAATGCTGTTTTATTGCCATTTGACAATAAAAAAAGGAGGAAAGTCACAGACCTTCCCCCTTCATTTACAATATTAAAAGCGTATTAAGCTTTTTTGTTTAACCAAGGCATCATTTCGCGCAAGCGTCCGCCCACTTCTTCCACACCGTGTTCAGCTTCTAAACGACGAGTGGCTTTGAACATAGGATAGCCGGCACGAGCTTCCAAGATGAAATCGCGTGCAAAACGGCCGCTTTGAATGTCATTCAGCACACGCTTCATTTCTTTTTTAGTTTCTGCAGTGATAATGCGTGGTCCAGTTACATAGTCGCCATATTCGGCTGTATCAGAAACGGAATAACGCATGCGAGCAAGGCCACCTTCATAAATAAGGTCTACAATAAGCTTTACTTCGTGCAAGCATTCAAAATAAGCCATTTCTGGTTGATAACCGGCTTCCACCAAGGTTTCATAACCGCATTTAATCAATGCAGATAGGCCACCGCACAAAACGGCTTGTTCGCCAAAAAGGTCAGTTTCGGTTTCTTCACGGAAGCTCGTTTCAATAACGCCTGAACGTGCACCACCTACACCAGCAGCGTAAGCAAGAGCTTTATCTAAAGATTTACCACTGGCATCTTGATGAATAGCCACAAGACAAGGCACGCCGCCGCCTTCTGTAAAGGTACGACGTACAAGATGGCCTGGGCCTTTAGGAGCAATAAGGAAAACGTCCACGTCTTTTGGAGGCTCAATTTGACCAAAGTGAATATTAAAACCATGAGCAAAAAGCAGGCATTTGCTAGAATTCAAGTGCGGCTTAATATCATTTTCATAGACTTGTGCTTGTACTTGGTCAGGCAATAAAATCATGATGAAATCAGCTTTTTGTGCGGCCTCAGAGGCAGACATGGGGCTAAAGCCATGTTCTTTGGCCAATTCATAGTTGGCGCCCCCTGGGCGTTGACCAACAATGACGTTGACACCGGAGTCGCGTAAATTTTGCGCATGGGCATGACCTTGGCTGCCATAACCAATGATAGCAACGGTCTTGTCCTTCAATAAGGAAATATCGGCGTCTTTTTCATAATACACTTTCATGGGAAATCCTCAGTAATTCAAAGCTAAAATGTTAATAAAAAGCAAATATGCCTGAATAAGCCTATTTTGTATAAATAATTTCCAATATGGCTTGTTACAAAGGGTAAAATACAAGCACGCATTTTTTGCAGCAAATATATCTTCGCCCATCAAAAAAAGAGTCTGTAGCCCCCTTTTTGAGCACTTTATTCGGGTTGCATGGAACGGCGCATAGCTACCATGCCCGTGCGTGCAATTTCCTTAATGCCATACCGTTGCAATAAACCGATAATAGCATCTAGTTTTTCTCTATTGCCTGTGGCTTCAATGGTCATTTCTGAATGTCCCACGTCCATGACACGACAACGGAAAATTTCTACCGTACGCAAAATTTCGCCTCTATTTGCACCCTCGGCATGTACTTTTAAAAGTAACATTTCACGAGAAACAGAGCGATGTTCGCTAAAATCCACCACTTTAATAATCGTTACAAGCTTGCGTAATTGCTTGATTATTTGCTCAATAATTTGCGCATCACCATTGGTGGTAATGGTCATATGTGATACGCCATCTTCCAACGTGGGAGCCACGTTTAATGATTCAATATTAAACCCGCGACCACTAAACAGGCCAGCCACGCGAGACAAAACACCTGGTTCGTCTTCTACCAAAACAGAAAGAACATGTTGCATGGCGGCTCTCCTATATAAGCAACATTTCGTCCAAAGCAGCACCTGCCGGGACAATGGGGGAAACATTTTCTTCACGCTCTACAACCACATCAATGATGGCCGTATTAGGCGAAGCCAGTGCAATGGCAAGGGTGCCTTCCAACTCAGAAGCTTCCGTAACTCTGTAGCCTTCGGCGCCATAGGCTTCAGCAAGTTTTACAAAGTCTGGTTGCGCTTCCATATTGGTGTTACTGTAATGCTTTTGATAGAAAAGATCTTGCCATTGACGTACCATACCCAAATATTGGTTATTTAAAATAAGAATTTTTATGGGTAGCTTATTGGCAACAGCCGTGGCCATTTCTTGAATATTCATTTGAATAGAGCCGTCACCTGCCACAGTAATAACCAAGGCATCTGGTATGGCAAATTGTGCACCGATAGCAGAAGGGAAACCATAGCCCATGGTACCAAGACCGCCCGATGTCAACAAAGTGCGAGGCTCATTAAATTTATAGTATTGCGCTGTCCACATTTGGTGTTGGCCTACCTCTGTGGAAATAACTGTTTTTTTGTCTTTGCACAATTCATACAGCGTTTCAATAACTTCTTGTGGCTTAATGGCTTTATCTTTGCTGTAGCTTAAAGGACGTTGCGAGACCCATGTTTGCAATTGAGCAATCCAAGGTTTATGCACCTCTACCCAATCTTTTTCGCCTTGGCGAGAAAGCGCAATTTCCAGCATGCCTTCCAATGCCATGCGACAATCACCCACAACAGGCACTTCTACACTGACATTTTTGCGAATGGAGGTGGGGTCAATATCAATATGAATAATCTTTGCATTGGGAGCAAAAGCCGATATACGACCGGTAACGCGGTCATCAAAACGTGCGCCCACAGCCATAATGACATCACAATTATTAATGGCCATATTGGCAGCATAACAACCGTGCATACCCACCATGCCAAGCCATAAAGGACTATCGGCAGGAAAGCCCCCAAGCCCCATAAGTGTGGAGACCACAGGCACTTGCATTGTCGTAGCCACATCACTTACGGCCTTTGCAGCTTCTGAGTTAATAACCCCGCCGCCTATAAGCATGACAGGGGCTTTTGCTTGCATCAAAATATCTACAGACTTGCGCAATTGATTCAAGTTTGGCCTGTAAGTAGGATTATAACTACGCATATTTGTAGTTTCTGGCCAAATAAATTCCGTGGTGGCTTGCACTATGTCTTTTGGCAAGTCTACCAGCACAGGTCCGGGACGACCGGAACGTGCCAAGTAAAAAGCTTGTCGTAAAATATGTGCCAATTGGGTAATATCTTTCACAAGATAATTATGCTTGGTACAAGGGCGAGTTATACCTACAATATCTACCTCTTGAAAAGCGTCATTGCCAATCAAGGGAATGGGCACTTGGCCCGTTATGATGACTAAGGGTATTGAATCACAATAGGCTGTGGCTATGCCTGTGACAGCATTGGTAGCACCCGGCCCTGAAGTCACAAGGCAGGTTCCTACCTTACCGGAGGCACGGGCATAGCCATCGGCTGCATGCACAGCGGCTTGCTCATGTCGCACAAGAATGTGACGCAAATCTGTATGACGTGGAATTTCGTCATAAATGTCAATTACTGCACCACCCGGATATCCAAAAATGGTGTCAACTCCTTCACGCTTGAGCGTTTCGAGCAATATCTGTGCACCAGTCATCTTCATTGCTTAACTCTCCTGAGTATATGTATCAAGCATAGCTATAAGGCGAGTTTTTCCTTCAAGTTTTTGCTTTTTTAATTGTTTTAAGGTTTGCTCTTCAGTGGGTGTACGATAAGCCTTCCCTTCCAACTTGGTCACTTGTTTGGAGTACAAAAGATGGTCATCCCACGCATCTTGTAAATCAGGATTAGTGGGGGCATACTTTTCAAGTAACTCTTTTTCGCGTTGGTCCATCTAAACTCTCCTTGGTTAAAGGTTATCTTTTTCCACGAGTCTTTAAGAATCATGAAAAAATCATCTATATAATCTTACCCTTGTGTACTCTGCTGTATTTTTTTTGTGCTAAGAAAGTTTCATGGCATATTGCAATAAAGAATTTACCAAAATTCTGTCTAGCAATTCAATACAGATTAATACAATCACGGGTGAGAAGTCTATGCCACTTGTATAAGTAAAAGGCAATAGTTTTCGTATGCGATAATACACAGGCTCCGTTAAAGCGCGCAAAGTACGCACCACAGGATTATAAGGGTCTGGGCGAACCCATGTGAGCAATGCAGAGATGACCACAATCCAAAAATATACTTGCAATAAGCCCTTTAGAATATAGCCTATGGCTTGTAATGTATTGGCTAAAACAATCATTTTCTTACCTCATATCCTCTTTATTCTTAAACAAGAGGAGCTAGAATTTTTTGCAATGCGCTAAAAGAAGCGACATTCACCGTGGCCTCAAGCTCCATGCTCTCATAAGCCACAAAAGGCACGCCAGCCGCCGCAGAAGCAAGCTGATCTGTTTGGCTATCACCTACAAAAAGAACATCTTCTTTAGCCACATTCCATTGTTCGAGAATAGCAAAAATCCCTTCTGGACTAGGCTTTGGAGCAACATGCTCAGAAGTAATAATAGGTGAAAACTCGCGAAGAAATTCAAATTTATCCAGAACAAACTTCATACCATTGGCACGATTGGTGTGCACTGCAAGACGTATATTATTTTCTTGTAGCCATAGCACAAAGTCATAATATTCCGGCTTTAATTCTACCATGGGCATAATATCTCGGCCGTAATTTACAGTTTCTGTGCACACTTGTAGCAATTGCCCATGCAAGTGCTCCGGAATTAAATATTCTAAAGCCTGCTTTACCGTAGACATATAGGTGTAGGCTTCTTGCTCTTGCGATAAAGGGGGTAAAGCAAAAGCCTCCAGAATTTTATTGTAATATAAAGCATTGCATTTTTTTGAGTCAATAATAACTCCGTCGCAATCAAATATAATTCCCTGTACTTTTTGCGGAAGTGGTGCAAAATTTGTCATTGCCATGACTCCAAGATAATACAATGTAATTTTTTTTCAAGCCATGGCGCGGCTTGCAATTGTTTTTCACTCTTTTGCAATGCCTGCCCAATAGAGAGGGTGCATTCTTTACCCATGGCGTTTTCTACACCTAACATTTGTAAAGACGCATCACTTAAAGGAAGCCATGGAGCAACATCTTGCAAAGCTGCCCCCATATCTTCACTATTTATGACAATATGGCATGCCTCAGGCAAAAAGTGAGCAGCATTTTCTAATACCAATTCCCATGGCGGCAAGGGAAAACTCATATTTCCCAGAGTATTTTGAATATTTTCAAGACTGCCCAAGGCTTCATCTTGCTCCACACCAAGCGCCTGTACAAGAGTTTGGATACTCTCGCTATAGTTTTGGGAAAGACTCTGAATTTCAAAGACATGCTCTTCCATAAGCCATGCCCATAATAAAAATTTTTGTGCTGCGCGCAACACATGCACACTGGCTTTGGGTGGTGCTGCCTGTATATTTTGCGAAGAAGGGTTTTTATCTTGTTCACTGTGCACAAAAGCGTCTAGAGCTTCTTGCTCTTCCACCACTTGCAGTTGTGAATACGGACTTTGCATGGCAGCAAGAGCTTGCAGTGGCACCCCAGAAAGGGCCGCTTCGCCCATGGCTTTCATATCCATAAGACAAGCCGCCACCTCTTGTGTAGTGAAGGCGTAATTGCTTGGCACCCATGTATTTGGGTTTTGCTCTTTAAGGCCTACACCTAAACTATGAGCATAGGCTAAAGGTTTTTTCTGAAAAAGACTAATATTTTCATGTAACAACGGCATATAGAGCAAGGGGGTTTCCAAAGTTATACGTCTCCTTTACAGTAATCTTACAACTACTATAAACGCAGATGCCAAAGGAAGCAACGCTTGAAAGGCACTTATAAAGAATTTTTCCGCACATCATAACCTTTATGATACTCTTGCAAGCTTTATTTACTCAATTACCCACTTGACCTAATGCCAAGGCCTGCGTATAAAGTTTGCATGTAATGAAGGAATGGGGAGGACGCAATGTTTGGTCTTGGAATGCAAGAAATCTTATTAATACTTGTTGTTGTTGCACTTTTTTTCGGGTGGAACAAATTACCAGAAATCGGAAATGGCCTTGGTAAGGCTATACGTAATTTTAAACGCGCTTCCATAGAACCCGATGAAGTGGATATTACCCCAAAAGAGAAGCAAAACAGCGATGAAAAGCCTAAGGCCTAATTAACACTTTGAACAGAGCTTCACAGAGGAGAAAAAGTCATGGTAGCAGAACAAATTTCTATATTCTTGGAAAACAAAGCAGGCCGTTTAGCTGAAGTAACCCGTGCTCTAAGCGAAGCAGAAATCAGCATTAGGGCTCTTTCCCTTGCAGATACTTCAGACTTTGGCATTTTACGCATTATAGTTGCCGACCATGATAGAGCAAAAAATGTTCTTAAAGAAAAAGGATTTACCACAGGACGCACCACCGTTGTGGCAGTGGAAGTGGAAGATAAGCCCGGCGGCTTACACCAAATCTTAGAAATTTTAGCTCAAAGCAATATTAACGTAGAGTATATGTACAATTTTGTGCAAAAAGATACTGCCAACGCCACCATGATTTTCCGCTTTGATAAAGCAGAAAAAGCTGTGGAAGCCCTCACCGCCAACAATATTTCCATAGTCAGCGCTGAAAGACTTTACGGCAAATAAATTTCTTAGATAAATAATCAATCAAAAAAAGCACCCATGCATACTTTGCGCGGGTGCTTTTTTTTTCATAAAACGACTTTCTATTTTGAGAATTCTGCACAAATATTCTCTAAATAAGACTTATGCAAAATTATTTGTGCAAAAATCCTTTCTGCAATGCTTCATACATCAACTTATTTCCTTGGGTATTAAAGTGAAAATCCCCTAAGAAATAATTAGCATGAATGACCTCCTCCAAAGAGGTTCTTTCCATCTCAGCATAAAATAAAGGATTAGCATTAATGAAATTAGCACATTTTTTTTCTTTACAAAAATTTTCCCATACCGTTACGCCCCTATGATTCATGGGAGCATACATAAGTTGTGCTGGCCAAGGATACACAAAAACAGACATTAAAATGCCATGTGCATCAAGAAGATTCTTCAATTTTTCCATACTTTCTAGGCTTTGCTGTATAGCTGCATCTACTCCGTTTTTTCCATAGTGTTCTGATTTCGTCACATGTGTCCAATCAGAAATGTAAGGATAATTATCAAATCGTTTTAATGAAAGCTTTGTAGGATAAAAAAACTCGTGAATTATCAGATTTAGATGCCAAGTGTACCCAAAATATTTTTCTATTACACTTTTTGTTTTCGGCTTCGCTGTATTTGCTTTCGGTTTCGTTGTATTTTTTTGAGCAACTTCTCCAGACGATGTAATTTTCGTTTTCTCTACAATCTTTCTTCCATCATTCGATATATCATATAAAAGCCCTTCATTAGAAATGTCGCTTATATCTATAGCCACAACAACGTGTTTAAAAGTAAAACCTTGCTTTAACAAATGTGCTATTTTAACAAAATAAATTGAGGGGGAGTAACTAGCTACTCCTAAGTTAACAACTTTTAATGAAGGATTATTTTGAGCAAATAACCCCACAAAACTTTTTTCATAATCCATCCCCTCCGCTTCCGTGAAAGAATCTCCTATAAAAGCAATATCATACTTTTTCTCTGATTCTTTGCCCTTATCTGCACAAGAAATTTTGAAACCAAATTCATTAGTACAAAGTCTATAAAAGCTACTTCCAAACGAAGTTTCAACGTCCACATTTTTCTTTAAATCATGATGGTACACGTTATGCCTTTCCCTCGTTATAAAAGCATTTTTCTGAGTTCGTTTATTCATTGGATCAAGAGCTAAACTTGTGAGAAAAAAATCTACACCCAAAAAAAAGCCCACAGTTACTACAGTAACAAGGCATACATTTCGCAAGAAAGTCATTCTATTTTCTCCCTATATTAATAGTAAAAGGTTCTTACACATTGATGTAAGAACCTTTTACTATTTCAAATTTCTACATATTTTTTATGCATAACCTTACTGTCTTGCAAAATAGTGCACAATAAAATTCATATGTACAATCTTAAACGTCAGCCACACGCCCTTGCAACCATACATAGGCATCCACCTCATCGCCAACCTTAGGAGTATAATCTTTCAACATAGGCGTAGGCACATACACAAGCACAAACATGGGGGCTCTGTCAGGCATGGGAAAACCAAGGCGTAACATGGTGACTTCCAGCTTATCTAAGGTGCATGTTTGTACCTCTAAAACGCTGCTTCGCATTTCGTATTCACAAAATTCGCGACCCGGCATAATAATTTGTTTACCGGCAAGATTAAGCTTTAAAGGCGGCACATCTAAACGACCTTTATCCGGATTTTCTTCAAGCCATGTGTTCGCATGCGATTCGTACAAAGGACCTTGAGTAATGGTCATTTCATCAAGCAAAGCACGGCGAATACCTAATGCCAAACCGGAAAGTAGGAACGTGTGCGTCACGCCTGGGGTCAAATCTTCTTTATCGCGATAGTATAAGGGATCATAAAACCAAAGAGGTTTATCCCCCGCAAGCACGGTTACACCCACATTGGCCTCCACGCCACTTTGCCATGGCACAGTGCTGTGTACTTCAAAATCGTTGGGGTACCCTTCCATAAGCGGCATTACAGAAGCTGGTTTTAACTCTTCTTGTGTAGGCCCTTTAAATACAGCGGCTGCGCGTAAAGGCTGATCTTCTGGCCATGCCATAAGCATGCATTCGCCTTGAGCATCATTACGTTGCCAACAAGGACGCGTGCCCCCAGCATGAACAATGGTGCCAATAATTTGTGGCAACAGAGCCTTAGGGTTGCCCACAAGCACGGCCCACTGGCGCCCAAGGGCTTCCACATGGCGGCGGTAATCATGCCTTTCTAAGCTCTCTTTAGGATTCAAGCTTTGTTCTTCCATTTCCACAGTGTCTATATTTTTTTTCTTAGCCATACATTTTCCATTGCTAACTGCATTTTTTATATATAGAATAATTTTCAAGATTTTCTTATAGTATAGAAAATCCTCATAGAGGCTTTATAACTTCACAAACAGAGATATTGACATTTTTTTTGCAAAAAGTACAGTATTTTTTATGCGAGAGCTTCAGCCTTGCATGTAAAAAAATTTTAGGCTGCATTTTCTTTATTGACAAAGAACTCTAAAAGCGATAGACAACACCGTTCATTGCGTTGAACCCAAGCTGGAACTCTTGGGCTTGGTGCTCAAGAATTATATATTTCAATCAACTTTTTTTGGAGGAAACCGTGGCTAACCATAAGTCTGCCATTAAGCGTCACAAGCAAAGTCTTGTTCGTGCCGAGCGCAACCGTGCTGCTCGTACTCGTGTGAAAAATGTTATCAAGAAAGTACGCTCTGCTGTACTTGCCAACGACAAAACCGCTGCCAACGAAGCTTTGGTTTTAGCTAATTCCGTATTGGATAAGGCTTCTACCAAGGGTGCTATGCATTGGAAAACAGCTGCTCGTAAGATTTCTCGTCTTGCTAGCGCCGTTAACAAAATAGAAGCATAATTTATCTTATCGCTTATAAAAAAGCCTTTTTCTTATGCTAAAGCATGAGGAAAAGGCTTTTTTTAGTATTCTTTACAAAGCTCATCTATTAAAAATACTGCGGGTAAATTTTAGGCAATTCAGTAATAAAGCTTTCTATTTCATCACAAGCGTCGGTATAGCAACGCATTTTATCAACGCTTTTTTCAAATTTTTCCGCCATTTTTTGTGGATCATCAAAAATATGTTGCACTACACGCGCTTTTGCAAAGGCAGGTTGCTGTAAAGGCATATTGGGACAAAGCGCAATAACAAAATCAAAAGAAATATTTGCCAAATCTTGTACAGTTTTTGACTTTTCTTTCGACATATCCACTTCATGTTTATGTAGGGCTTGTACAGCAAGGGGATCGGCAGCTTTATTCACCAAACCTGCAGAATAAAAGTGCGCCATGAATCCGAGATGTTTTTTGCTCAAACCCTCAGCCATAAGATTAAGACAAGAAGAATCCGAACAAAGAAAAAGAATATTTTTCATATGTTATTGTATCTCACTTTTTTAGAATGAAAAAGAAGAAAGAGCATATTACTCAAAATTTACAACGTTACACAGTACAAAATATTTATTTCTGCAAGCAATATAAAATCCCCAACACAAAATAGCAATATAAAAAATTACTTCATAAAAGAAAAATATTTTCTGTGTTTGCGGCTTTTGACCTAGCATGATTTTCATGCTATTTTATGAAGTAATACGTGAAAAAACGTCGAATATATGTCATATTTCACATTTCAATATTTATTAATTCCACTATGATTATAAGCGCTAGCAGAAGAACCGATATTCCCTCCTATTATGGCCAATGGTTTGTAAACGCCTTACAGAGGGGGCATATTTTTGTGCCAAACCCCTATAATAAACAACGCTATTATAAAGTTGACTTACGGCCTCAAGCTGTGGATTGCATCGTTTTTTGGACAAAGAATCCTCTCCCCTTTTTTCCGCACCATAGACACATAGAAAGCTTAGGCTATGCCTCCTACTTTCAATTCACTATAACCCCCTATAATAGAAGCGTTGAGGCACATTTACCCGATAAGCTTTTACTTATTCAAGCTTTTAAAGAATTAAGTAAAACCTTGGGGCCGCATAGAATGGTGTGGCGCTATGACCCTATAATTTTAAACAATACCTTTACTGTAGAATACCATGAAAAAGCTTTTCGCTCCATGGCAAAAATGCTTCAGGGCTTTACGCAAAGATGCGTTATGAGTTTTGTTGATATTTACAAGAATTTAATGACGCGACTGGGTCAGCAGTCCATTTACACTATATCCTGCGAAAATATGCATATTCTTGCAGCATCCTTAGCGCATATTGCGCATGAACACGATTTCTCGCTTTTTACTTGTGCAGAAGAACACGATTTTTCTAGCTATGGCATAGAAAAGTCTTCTTGCATTGATAAAAGTATTATCGAAAACGTTTTAGGTAAAAAAACCGTATTACGCAGAGATAAGAATCAAAGACCTGCTTGCGCTTGTATGGAAAGTATAGAAGTGGGGACGTATAATTGCTGTGCCAATGGTTGTAACTATTGTTATGCATTACAAAACATTACAAGTAATGCCCAAAATATGCGGCAGCACAACCCAAACTCTCCTGTACTTATAGGAGAACTACCAGAAAATGCTCTTATTACACAAAGAGAAAATTCCAGTGTTATTGAAACTCAGGGATCCCTCTTGTAACAGACTGTTGAAAAAGAACTGTCTACTTCGTCAGACTCGTTTTTTGCTCCGGTCATGTATGTCTGTATACACTTCCTCCGCAAAAAAACTTCGTCTTCCTTGTATCTTACACTTTTTGAACAGCCTGTGTTCAGACGCTAAAATAGGCATTTTTTCAAAATAATTTTCGCGGCAGACTTTTTCAACAGGCTGGTAAGGGATAGATGAATGAAGGATAGTTTTAAGAGGATTGTACAAAATAAACTTTAACAACAGGCCGATAAGCGCGTTTTGAAGGGGGTCTGGGGGAAACTTTTTGGCGCTAGCAAAAGTTTCCCCCAGAAAAAATAATCATATCTTTTTATATATTATCTACAACCAATTGTCCCATACGTTTGGTACCTACGTACTCTTTGCCTTCTTCCATAATGTCTCCGGTGCGATACCCTTGTTGTAAGGTTTTGCGCACAGCATTTTCCACGGCTTCAGCTTCAGCAGGCGCGTCAAAAGCCAAACGTAGCATCATGGCAGCGGACAAAATAGTGGCCAAAGGATTAGCCTTGTCTTGTCCGGCAATATCTGGGGCAGAACCGTGAATGGGCTCAAAGAGTCCCGGTGCCGTGGCCCCTAAAGAGGCCGAAGGCAGCATACCCAATGATCCTGTAATAACGGCGGCTTCATCGGATAAAATATCCCCAAAAATATTACCCGTAACAATAACATCAAATTGCGAAGGATCGCGCACCAATTGCATGGCGGCATTATCCACATACATGTGCGAAAGCTCCACATCAGCATATTCTTTATGCACTTCGTTAAGCACATCGCGCCACAAACGCGAAGTTTCTAGTACATTGGCTTTATCAGCAGAGCATACCTTAGAATTTCTTTTACGCGCTGTTTGAAAAGCTACATGCGCAATACGACGAATTTCTTCTTCGTCATAAATCATAGTATTATAGCCCACGCGCTTACCGTCACGCTCTTCAATGGCTCTTGGTTGACCAAAATATATATCGCCGGTGAGTTCGCGAACGACTATTAAATCAAGGCCTTTGGCGGCAATATCAGCACGCAATAAGCACGCACCGGCAAGTTCTTGAAATAAAGTGGCAGGGCGCAAGTTAGCAAAAAGGCCTAACTCTTTGCGAATGGCCAAAAGTCCTTTTTCTGGACGTACATCATTGGCCATTTGATCCCACTTAGGGCCACCCACAGCGCCTAAAAATACCGCATCGGCACGGCGGCATGCCTGTAGAGTGGCATCGGGCAAGGGGGAACCTGTCGCATCTATGGCTGCCCCGCCAATAAGCGCTTCTTCATAGACAAATTCATGACCAAATTTCGCTGCTACAGCATCCATAACTTTAACAGCTTCAGCCACAATTTCTGGACCAATACCATCGCCAGGCAATACGCAAATAGTTTTTTTCATGCTATTCTCTTATGATTGAATTTTTTTGGGGAAAGAAAAAATCTTCTGGTGGGAAAGCTTTTCTACGGTTCTCCCCCCAAAAGAATTTATGCCAATTTTTCCTTCACATAATTTACCAATCCGCCTTTGGCTACCAATTCAGCCATGGCTTCGGAAAGTGGCGGACATTGAATGCTTACGCCAGTGGTCACATTGGTTATGCGGCCGGTGCTGGCATCTACGTCTAATTCATCGCCGTCATTAAATTTGCTCACTTCATCGCCCACTTCCATGAGCATGAGCCCCATATTAAAAGCATTGCGATAAAAAATACGGGCAAAACTATGACCAATAACCAGCTTCATACCGGCGCCCAAAATGGCAAGCGGCGCATGCTCTCGAGAAGAGCCACAACCAAAGTTGCGCTCAGCCACCATAATATCTCCGGCTTGCACGCGCTTCACCCAACCAGGCTCTAGCCCTTCCATGCAATTTTCACCTAATACCTGCATATCTGCCGTTACTAAAAAACGAGCCGGGATAATGGCATCTGTATCAATATGTTCACCAACTTTATGCGCTTTTCCATGAAATTTCATAGCATGCCTCTCTTATAATTCCTGGGGATCGCATACAATTCCGGCCACAGCAGAAGCTGCTGCCACCAGCGGACTTGCCAAATACACCTCTGACTGCAAGCTGCCCATGCGTCCTTTAAAGTTACGATTGGTTGTGGCAACGGCTCTTTCACCATCACCTAAAATACCCATATAGCCACCCAAGCAAGGGCCGCATGTGGGCGGACTGATAATACAACCGGCATCGGTAAAGATATCAAAAAGCCCTTCTTGCATACTTTGTTTCCATATGCTGGGTGTAGCTGGAATGACGATACAGCGCACAGATTTATCTACTTTGCGGCCTTGTAAAATTTCAGCGGCATCGCGCATATCCTTAATGCGTCCATTGGTACACGAACCAATGATGACTTGCTGAATAGTTACATCTTTTACTTCAGATACAGGCTTTACATTATCAGGAATGTGCGGACAAGCCACCACAGGTCCAAGACCCGTTACATCAAAGTGCACTTCGCTTTCATACTCTGCGCCGGCATCAGCACTAATTTTTTCTTGATTGGGGCGATGGTGCGTATTTCCGTAAGCAATGGTAGCATCGTCAGAGGCAAAAAGCCCCACCTTGCCACCGGCTTCAATGGCCATATTTGCCATGGTCAAACGACCTTCAATATCCAATGCATTGATGACAGACCCATCAAATTCAAGGGCTCTATACAAGGCGCCATCTACACCTATTTTCCCGATAAGCATAAGAATCAAATCTTTAGCGCGAACATACTTTGACATGGTGCCGCTATAGGTAACACGAATAGATGGTGGAACTTTAAACCACGTTTCGCCAAGAGCCATGCCGCCAGCAACATCTGTGGAGCCAAGACCTGTGGCAAAAGCTCCTACACCGCCGTAGGTGCAGGTATGGCTGTCAGCACCAATAACAATATCACCAGCGCCCACAAGGCCAAGCTCTGGTAAAAGAGCATGCTCAACGCCGCTATCTCCGCCTTCATAATAATGCGTTAGGCCTTGTTCAGCGGCAAATTTACGGGAAACAAGCACCTGATTGGCAGAGTCAATGTCTTTAGGTGGTGTAAAATGGTCCATAACTAAGACGACTTTGTCTTTATCAAAAACCTTTTTTGCACCCATGCCATGAAAAGATTTAATGGATAAAGGCGCTGTAATGTCATTGGCAAGAACTAAGGATAATTTGCAACGTACTATTTGCCCTACTTCCTTAACTTCTTGCTCTGTATGCCTTTGCAAAATTTTTTGTGCTAAAGTATGTGCCATATAATTCTCTCCCTACTCGCATTCGCGTTCTTTTTTAGCCAACGAATTTAAAGCGTTGACATAGGCTCTGGCTGAAGCCACCGTAATATCAGGATGTGCGCCACGCCCTACGGCGCAAATGGTAGAAGCTGTATCGCAAATACGCACTGTCACTTCCCCTTGAGCATCGGTTCCACCGGTGATGGCATTAACCACATATTGTTGCAATTCTGGTTTTCTATTTACAATGCTACTAATAGTATTAAGCAAAGCATCCACAGGGCCGACTCCAAAGCCTGCGCCGCGTCTTTCCTCGCCATCCACTTCCATAACCACGGCTGCCGTGGGGGGAATGTCTTGTGTAGAAGAAGAACTGATGCTTGCATGAATAAGACGATAGCGATCGGGCAGGTGATACACTTCTTCCAGAACCAAAGCCACCAAATCTTCATCATGAACGGTTTTTTTCATGTCAGCAAGATTCTTCACGGCATTGAAGACTTGATTGGTTTGCTCTTCATCAAGATCATAACCCAGCTTTTTCAATTTTGAAGAAACAGCATTACGACCTGAATGTTTGCCAAGCACCAAATCACTGGTGGTACGCCCCACTGATTCCGGCGTCATGATCTCGTAAGTTTCGCGATTTTTTAACATGCCGTCTTGATGAATGCCCGACTCATGCGCAAAGGCATTGCCGCCAATAATGGCTTTGTTAGCAGGAATAGGCCAGCCAATGGTGGAAGAAAGCAAACTACAAGCAGGATACAATTTTTCTGTATTAATATTGCATTCAAAACCATAATAATCTTTACGAACTCGTAAAGCCATGGCAACTTCTTCAAGGGAGGCATTGCCCGCACGCTCTCCAATACCGGAAAGAGTGACTTCAACCTGCCGCGCACCGGCGCGCAAAGCAGCCAAGGTACTGGCCACGCCCACACCCAAATCATTATGGGCATGCACACTAAAGATGGCTTTATCGCTATTGGGGGTATTTTCTATAACGTAGCGCACAAGCTCTGCATATTCTTCCGGCATGGCATAGCCCACAGTATCGGGTAAATTAATAACCTTAGCGCCGGCCTTAATGACAGCTTCTGTAACGCGACAAAGAAAATCTTTATCGGAACGCGAAGCGTCTTCGCAAGAAAACTCCACATTGGAAGTATAGGAAGCGGCATGCTTTACTGCAGCCACAGACATGGCAAGAACTTCATCGGGAGTTTTGCGCAATTTATGCTTCATATGCAAATCAGATGTGGATAAAAAAGTATGAATGCGTGGCTGTTCGGCCTCTTTTATGGCATCCCAGCAGCGGTCAATGTCGGCCTTCATGGAACGGCACAAGCCTGCTACCTGCACCATATGCGTTTGCGAGGCAATGGCTTGAACAGCTTCAAAATCGCCTTGGCTGGCGGCAGGAAAACCCGCTTCAATAATATCTACACCCACAATTTCCAATTGACGGGCAAGGCGCAATTTTTCGGCAAGGTTCATGGTTGCCCCTGGGGATTGTTCCCCATCGCGCAAAGTAGTGTCAAAAAAGTAAATTCGATTACTCATGTTTTTTCCTTATTTTCTCTTTGGCAATATGCCGATTATAAACTCTATACCTTCTTCATATCCTGTAGCGGGTAAAAAAATACACCGCAAAGCTCAGCCTTGAGCTCTGTATGGGGTAATGTGGTGAGAAAAAACACAGGAAAACCGTAGGAGCTCATGACATATCTTTAGTCATCTTGTAGCGATAGACCACGTAGTAGCTCACGATTACGACGAGGAAGGACAATGTAGGTATAAATAAGACCAACCATAATATAGACCATGGCCACCACAAATCCTAACAATTTTGGCCTAGAAACCAAAAGTGCAAAAAGAAGTATAGCTGTGACCATAGAACTAAAAGGATGAGCGCGTAAGAAAGCATACTCTTTAAAAGAATAATACCTTACCCTACTCACCATCAAAATACCTAACAGCAAGGTTAAAACCAATGCTACAGGAGGCAAAGCGCCGGCAATGGACTCAGGAATAAAGCCTGCGAAAAAGATAAAACTCACCGCAGAACACCCCGCTGCAGGCGAAGGTAAACCTATAAAAAATTTCTTATTGGTTACGGCAGTGGAAACATTAAAGCGAGCTAAACGTAAGGCCGCACAGGCTGTAAAAATAAAACATACCGCCAAGCCTAAACGGCCATAGCTTTGTAAATGCCAATGCCACATGACAATGGAAGGTGCTACACCAAAGGCCACCAAATCTGCCAAAGAATCGTATTGTATGCCAAATTCACTGGCAGTATTGGTAAGTCTTGCCACTTTACCATCTAAGCCATCCATAAGCGCAGAAAAGAGCACAGCCAAAGCAGCCGTTTCAAAGCGCCCTTCTGAGGCCATGACAATGGCTAAAAAGCCCGAGAACAAACTCAAGCTTGTTATCATATTAGGGAGTAAATACACACCCTTGCGTGGCGGTTTCTTCTTATCCATATAGTACTCATTCTTAAAGCATCTCAGAAAGATACTTTCCTAAATCTGCAAAACTTTATTACACTTTTTTCCGTGCCAAAACACTTTGTCCGGCAAAAACTTGTTCGCCGATGGTCACAGCACTGACGTAATCATCAGGAATATACAAATCCACACGAGACCCAAAACGAATCATGCCAAAGCGCTCTCCCCTTTGCAAATTATCCCCTTCATCGCAACGGCATACAATGCGTCGAGCTATAAGTCCGGCAATTTGCACCATAGTCCACTGATTCCCATCGGCATCTTTTAAAGCATAGGCGCAGCGTTCATTATCAGTGGCGGCTTTATCCCATGCAGCATTCAAAAATTTACCCGCATGGTAGTAAATACCTTCTACCTGACAATCCACAGGGGCTCTATTCACGTGTACGCTAAAAACATTCATAAAAACACAAATGCAAACGCGATTTTCGCCACTCACAGGGTCTTTTCGCAAATCCACACGGATGATACGTCCATCGGCAGGACTTACGGCAATATCTTTTGTTTGTGGCACTACTCTTTCAGGGTCTCTAAAGAAATGACAAGAAAACCATGTGAGCACCAAAAAGACCAATGCCAAGGGCCAACACCCCATTACTGCAAAACTCAATGTGGTAAAAGCACATAAACCTATACAAGGCCAACCCTCAGCCGTTATGCCTATGGATGCTGTACGCATAAAAATTTCCTATTGTTATAATATAGCTGTTTATATAGGCTATATATACGAAAGCAAGGGCAAAGGTCAAGTGAAAGATTTTCTATAAAAACGCTTTATTATACCTATTATACGGCTAATTTACTTTCAATTTTTCCTTCTATATGCACTGTAAAGCTTCGCAGAACTTTATCAATGCGCACTGTCCCCAGAGCCGCGCCGCGCATGGCTTTAATATGACGCACTTCTGCACATAAAATCTGTGCCGTGGGGTTATCCCTTTGCCAGCTTTTTACCGCGGCAAGACTCGCGGCCTCTTGTAAGGTTCTTTCGGGAATTTCTTGCCCGGAAAAGTGCCGCCTAATAATGCAATGAGAACCTGGGCCACCTTCCACATGCAACCAAATATCTTTGGCTGCCGCTGCTCGCAAAGCCGCCCCATTACCCTTGGCATCTTTTCCACGTAATATAATAAAACCATCGCTACTTTTAAATGCTTGCACACCTTTAGGCAGTGTTTTTTGTGATAGCGCAACATTTTTTTGTGCCTTTACTAAGTTATGGGCACCGGCTTCCACCACTGATGCCAAACTTTGTGTGGCAAGCATTTGTTCTTCCAATTCTTGGCGTCGCTTTTGTAAATATTCCAAACCACGCCGACCACGTCCGGCCTTATGAAAGAAAGCTTGCATATTTTCGCGCACGCTCAAACGGCTGTCTAGCTCTATGACAGGATAAGTGGCGTCTTCGGTTTCTATACGCTTTTCTTTTATGTTAGCAGGATATTTCCAAATAATACTTTGCAGTACAAGCCCCTGCTCTTGTGCTTTTGCCATCTTCTGAAGGCGTTTTTCATCCTCTTGCAATTTTTCTAAGAGGCGTTGCAGGCGTGCAGCTTCACGCTGATGTGGCAAAGCAGCCTTACTGCGCAATTTTTCTGCCCCTACCCCCAATACCAAAGCATCGCCAACCCGCGATGTGGCCTCCAAGGGATTTTCAAACACGCTCTCATGCCCATGCATACCCCGTAAAACAGGAGGTAAAGGCCATGGGCTAATGCGCGGTACATCTTGAGCAGTTGGCATAGCCTCCACAACAGGGTCTGTTTCATATACATACAAATCCCCACCGCCCATTTCCAAGTCCATGAGTAAAGCTTGCGCATCTAAAGGATCAAGCAAGGGGAGTAAGCGCCGTAAAGCCGGACTGAGCACAGGCCATTGACGCCAATTGTCACAAGCATCTGCCACATGTAGAGGTTCAGGCCAAGAAATATCCTCTTGCATAAAATCCAATGCCGGAGATTTACCTAAAAAAAGCTGTATGCCTTCGCGCAAGTCAAGCACCAACCACGTTTCTTGGCCTGGTTGCTGTGTTTGCAAACTGTGTGTATGAAAAAGTAAAAGCAAGCGCCGCCCAATCCAATCTGCCGAACAGGACGCAATGCGTCGCCCCACACAATATTTACGCCAACGCATCACTATGGCCGAAGGTGCGGCGTCGGTGACGGGGCGTTCTTTGGCAAGATAGCAAAAGGCATCTTTTCGACCTACTTTGAAAACAAGATGTTGCTTACGTTGTTGCGCATAAAATGTGAGCACAAACACATTTTCCAAAGGTGATTGAATTTTTTCTAAACGGGCTCCCGTTAAGAGCGGCGTTAAAGCATCGCAAAAGCGGCGAAATACATGTACGTCCACAAAAACCTCTTGCTTTTATAATAATGGGTTTTGTACAAATTTTACCTATTCAAGGGCCTGCACAGTTATTTTTTGTGCTGTTGTAAAAAAATTATATTTTTGCGTAAATCGTCATGTGCAGGAGTCTTTATTCTCTTATAACATTCGTATAGTAAGAAATTCTACGGTCATAAAAAACAATGGCGGCAAAAAGCTGTTTTTATCAACTTTTTGCCGCACTAAAACTATGAGATGACTCTAGTAGCTCTGTATATAAAGAGCCTTACTAATCACCACGTAAATGTTCGTCTTCTTCTTGCTTACTTTTGCAAGCAATGCACAATTTTGTTACAGGACGCGCATTTAATCGAGGTACACCTATATCTTCGCCACACTCATCGCAATATCCGTATGTTCCATCATCAATACGTTGTAAAGCTGATTGAATTTTGCGTATAAGACGGCGCTCTCTGTCACGTATGCGTAAAGTAAAAGCGCGATCCGACTCTGCTGTGGCTCTATCAGCCGGATCAGCAAAGACTTCATTACTGTCAGTCAACTCTTCAATGGTGGAATCGCCCTTACTTTGCGCTTCTTCCAACATGAGGGTTAATTTTTCACGAAAAAAATCTATATCTTTTTGTTCCATTACTTCCTCCAAACACAATTCCATAGAATGCTATTTAAGGTATTTTATCAAAGAACATCTTCAAGGCAAAGATGCTATATGATAATGAAAAATATGTAAAGCTTTTTCCTAATTTGTGAAGGAGGTCAATGTTAAAAGGAGTAGATTTTTTAACATTTTTCTGAAATCAATGCTGATAGTAATTATTCTACTACAACATTTTGCGCCAATATTTCTTCTCTTTTTGCTTTTTTAGCATCTTCCCAGAGGGGTTCATGCCATTTTTGCGTTGTTTGCCTTTGTGGCCTTACAAAAAGCGTTTCTTCTGCTTGTCCCTGTGGGCCTTGACGCAACATCACAGCTACCACCCCATCTTTATTCTGTTGTGCTGCTTTAACAGCTTTAGGGGAATAGGAAGCCACAAAAGCTGCGGCATCTTCTAATATTTCTCTTTGCCAACCATGCATATACCGCCCCACAGCTAAAGGCCCTGCAAAATCTCGCAAGCGAAACACATAGTCTTGAGGCTGAACAAGCCCCTGCAAAGCAGTATTACTAGCGGCATTGCGCCCTATGGCAAGCCAATGCTGCCCTTTACCGTCTGCGTCCCAATATTGCCGACCTGTATGTGCCAAAGTAAAATCCTCCGGCGTGGGGCAAGCTAGGCGTGTAAGCACCATCCAGTAACGACTGGCATTTTCTTGCTCTGCCAACATACATCCGCCAGCCGGCGTAGGAATCTCGCGTATATCAAAATACGCTGCCAACTCCATTTGCTTTTTACGGCCGCGCCCAGAAATGGCATGCAATTTTTCTCTTTCCACCAGTCCCGAAAGCTCTGCCTGCGAAGGCTTGAGCAAACGCGCTGATAAAGGACGCAACAACGCATCGTTGATGCCACTGCTTTTACGAATAATATTCAAGGTATCGCGCCTTTGTGACATGGGGCGCTGCCCTAGCACTTCTCCCGAAATAACAAAAGAAGCGCCGTATTTTTTCATTTGCATCTGAGCCGCACGCATAAGCAATATTTTACAATCCACACACGGATTTAGCAATTTCCCAAATCCGTGTTCTGGCCTATCTCGCAGAATTTGTACAAATTCTTGCCCAATGGATACAGCGCTTATGTCTAAATTATAAATTTTTCGCCAATGGGCCAATAATTCAGGCTTACCAAAAAAAGGCGTTACAAAGTGTACACATTTCACTCTTAATCCTTGTTCTTCAATAACTTTAACAGCTAAGATACTGTCTAAACCACCAGAGAACAAGGCTATGGCATCGTAAGTATTTTTCATGGGCTTAGAAATACTGGCAAGAGCCTTAAAGCGCAATAAAAAAATGAGGCCTTTACTATTTCCTACATCTAGTACTGAAATAATAAATAATTTTATGGATTAGTGAAAATTTTTTTAAGAGATGATAAGGTTTAAAAGACAGAAAGGGAACTTTTTGCACTTTAGCAAAAGCTCCCTTTCTCCATTCAAAAAATTATCAAGAACTCTTTATGACACTAGCAATCTTCTTTGCCATGTTTTTTCAGAGCAGCTTTTAACGCATTTCTGTAAATTTTCAAAACCTGAATACGTGCATGGTACTTAGAATTCGCCGGAATAATATGCCAAGGCGCATAATCTGTATTGGTGCGCATAAACATTTCATCGGCAGCCACTTTATAGTCTGTGGCCTTTTCACGATTGCGCCAATCTTCATCGGTAAGTTTATAATTTTTCCATGGCGTATTTTCACGCTCTTTGAAGCGACGTAATTGCTCATCTGCTGTGATATGCAACCAGAATTTCAAGAGAATATTTTTACCATCTACTAATTGCTCTTCAAAGCTATTAATTTCTGCATAGGCGCGTTTCCACTCTGCAGGCTTAGCAAATTTTTCCACACGCTCTACCAATACACGCCCATACCATGTTCTGTCATAAATGGTAACATAGCCAGATAAAGGCACGTGTCGCCAAAAACGCCATAAATAATGATGCGCTAATTCTTCATCGGTAGGAGCACTGACAGGAATGATACGTGTAATGCGCGAATCCACTGCCGAAGCTAGGCGACGTATGGCACCGCCTTTGCCGCCTGCATCCCATCCTTCAAAAGTTAAGGTAGATGAAATGCCATGCTTGTACGCTTTAAAACTGAGCTGAAAAACTTCTTTTTGCAATTTTTTCAACTCTTTTTTATAGGCATCTCGCTCTAAAGTAAGAGACATATCAAGCCTATCTAACATGGTTACCGGAGCTTTTTTACTCTCTTTAACAGGAGCTTCGGCCTTTACTTCTTTTCCAGTTTTTACAAGAATTTTTTCCGCCACAACTTCTTCTAAACGGGAAATAATAGCTTTAGCTACAGATACATGGCAAAATCTTTTATCATAAGCGTCTATAATATACCATGGGGCAAAGTCTCTATCAGTCATAGTAATGCATTTTGATACCGTCTCAATGAGTTGAGGATATTTTCTTTCACTTTCTCTATCGTAAGGAGTAAAACGACAAGAACCTTGCTCTTTTAAGCGGGCTTTACGGCGCTTACTGTGTTCTTCTTGCCCAAGATGCAGCCAAAATTTAGCTAAAGCATAACCATTATCGGCCAAGGTATGCTCAAAACGCATCCTTTTATTCATATCTTTGTGCAATTCTTTTTCATCAATTTCACCGTAGGAGGCTTTGCGAATGATTTCGTCGTACCAACCACCAAAAAAAATACCGTATTCACCATAGGCTGGTAATTTCACCCAGTATTTCCAAGCGTCTGGGCGATGTTTTTCTGAATCATTCGTATTCCAAAAAGTATGATTGCTTAATTTTTTTACATCTACCCAAGAAGATAATGTATTCACAAGAGAACCGCGACCTGAACCATCTACACCCAAAACAGTCAATAATACAGCAATTTTATGTTCTTCGCATTGCTTTTGCAACTCAAACAACCTCATGCGTAAATGGCCTTCCATTTCTTTAAACTCTTCGCGTGTATACTCTTGGCCCAGTATCATGTTATCAAACATACAATTCTCCTTAGGTTTACTGTGTTTTCAACAAAATAAATTCACATTCAAAAAATAGGCCTGCTTCCTGCACAAGTCAAGGAGTTTGCATGAGGAATACGTTCTGTTTTAAAAATTACTCTCTCTATTTCAAATAGATTCCCACAGTACATTATATTGAAACTTATTTTGCTGATACTTACAAAAAAAAGGGAGAACCTAAGTCCTCCCTTATAAACTCTACTCTCAGTAGCAAAAACTACATGGTGGAGCCAGAAGCTGCACGTTGCATTTTTACTTCTACTTTTTCAGTTAAGCCTTCATAGTACTTACGTAAGATTACGAGGCACTCATCGCGACCGAAGTGATCTGGAATCTCGGCGCCTTCGGAAAGCATTTTACGCAACTTGGTACCGGAAAGGATAACGCGATCATCTTTACCGTGTGGGCAAGTACGCATGGAAGCCATGCCGTCGCACTTTTTACAATAGAATGTCCAATCAATGTTTAAGTTCATGCACTGAAGATTCTTTTGAGCATCATCGCTCTTAGGAAGCTTTAAGAAGATGTCTTGAGCTTCAAACATGCCATAGAAGTCACCTACGCCAGCATGGTCACGACCAACAAGCAAGTTGTTGATGCCATAGTTTTGGCGGAAGGTAGCATGTAAAAGAGCTTCACGTGGGCCAGCATAACGCATATCCAAAGGATAACCAGCTTGGATAACGTGATCTTTTACAAAATAATGCTCAACTAAGGTGTCAATGCACTCTACGCGTACTTCAGCTGGAATATCACCAGGCTTCAAAGAACCAACCAAGGAGTGAATTACCACGCCGTCACAAATTTCTACGCCGATTTTAGCAAGATATTCGTGTGAACGGTGCATGGGGTTACGCAATTGCAATGCAGCAACTTTGCCCCAATTGCGCTCGTCCATTTTGGCACGCAATTCTTTGGGTGTTAAATACACGCCGGGGAACTTTTCGGGGAAGTCACCTTGGGAAAGCACTTTTACTTTACCAGCAAGGTTAAATTCCTTTTGTTCCATAACCATTTTTACGCCGGGGTGATCTTCTAAAGCCACTTCCCAGAACTTTTGAGAGTCAGGGCCTTCGCCTTTAAAAATGAGTTCGCATTCCCATTTTTTATCGGCTTCGGTCATTTCATACAATTCTTCCACTTGCATGGTAGCCATAAGCTCACCATTACGTACAAGAGCTACTTCTTGACCTGCTTTTAAGGAGGCTGCATCTTCTTTAGAAACATCTAATGTTACAGGCACAGGCCAAAAACAACCACAAGACATGGTCATATTTTCACAAACGCTTTTCCAGTCAGCTTTATTCATAAAGCCGCTTAACGGAGAAAAACCACCAATCCCCATCATGATAAGGTCACCCTTAGCGCGAGAAGAAATTTCAATTTGCTTTAAACCAGCAGCTTTAGCTTTTTCAGCTTCAAGTTCAGGACCTTCTAGTAAGCAACATACAAGACCGTAAGGACCATGTGGGGGAACCAATCTGGACATCGTGAAAACCTCCAAAAATGTTTTTTTAGTGTTGTAAACGCAGCAGAATCTTTCTCATAACCTTCTATGAAAACATTCTTACCATGTTAGAAATCATCTTGTGAAAAATTTAACAAAATGTCAAGTTTTAATTTTCTACCTAATTCTCAAAGATAGAAACAACAAAAACTTGTCTAAAAACCCAAAGAGAAGATAGCACACTCGAAAAACATATACAAGATATCTACGCAAAAAAATATTTAGACTGCACAAAGAAAACAATGTAAGTGCCCACATTATAAGATAATTTAATAAAAGTTAAAGTATCACTGCGGTTTAGAAAAATCACATACCTAAGTCCCTTTATTCATTTTTAATAAAATTTAAAAATTTTCTCTAAACTTTTATTAAAAACTATCTAAAAAAGGAGAAAAACCCCTTTTTTTGTGTTTTTTTCAAAAAACTTCATTTTTGTGTTGCAAAAAAAAATCAAAAAAATTATACTTGTTTCACGGAAAATGAATTTTTAACAAAAAGGAAGGTATAACTCATGTTACGTAAATCATGTGTAGCCGCTCTGGCATTTCTATTTTTAACCAATGGGTTAATAACAGATGCCAACTCTGCCCAAGTAACAGGTAGAGACATCACTGGTGGACCTTACGAGCTGATTGAAGACGGCGCCACAGGCCCAAGCACAAGCCTTAAGCAAACCGTAGACGCTGTTATTGGATCACATAGATCTTTAAAAGCTATCCAAGAAAACCGCGAGGTTGCAAGGCACGAACTTGACGCTTCCCGCGCAGGCTACGGCCCCCGCTTGGATTTAACGGGAAACGTAGGGCTTTCCAACACAAATAGCTTAACTACGCGTACCAATGGTAATGCCAGCTATTTCCATAGCAAAGGCCAAGTACAATTGTTACTTACCCAACCTATTTGGGATGGTTTTGCCACCCGTAGCCGCGTGCGTGCTAGTGAATCGTTAATGCGTTCAGTATCAAGCCGCGTTGTCGACAATGCAACAACTCTTGCTTTGGACGGTATCATTGCACACGTAGACCTTATATGGCGCCGCAAAAACTTAAAGCTTGCTGATTTGAATGTGAGAACACACCAAAGAATTCTTGCCTTAACCCGAGATCGCGAAGCTGCTGGTACTGACGTACTTTCCAGCGTTACACAAACTCAAGGCCGTCTCATTGATGCCATGTCCACAATGGAAGATAGCAAATCTTCTCTTATTCAAGGTGAAGCTTCTTACCGTCGTTTAACTGAACTTCCTGTGCCTTCTTCTTTGGGTTCTGTAAAGCAGCCCTTAAAGATGTTTACGACTCCTGAAGAAGTACTTGCCCTTGCAAAAGTAAATAACCCTAAAGTTATTGCATACCTTGAAGACGTTGTTACCGCGCAAGCTAACAAAGAGCTCACAGACTCCGCTTTCCACCCCACCATTAACCTTGAAGCAGGCCCAAGCTATAGCAACAATGGTTATGAAAACAATGGAGACGAGTTCACAGCCAGCTTTGATGTGCTTGGTACCATTCGTTGGAACTTGTATAACAGTGGTGCAGATGTAGCCGCATCTAAAGCTTCTGCTGCGCGCGTGCGTGAATCACGCCAAACTGCGTATAGTTTCATGGACGACTTAAAGCTTGATATAGAAAACTCTTGGACAGATTACAAAACTGCCATTGCTCAACTTGCTTTTCATGTGAAAGCCATCAGCTTTAACGTGCAAACTCGTGATGCCTATATGGAACAATATCTCATCGGCCAACGTACCTTGCTTGACGTGCTTGATGCTGAAAATGAATTATATAACTCTGAAGTGCAAGCTGTAACAGCTCGCGCCAATATCATTATCAGTACCTATCGCTTGTATGCTTTGGCTGGTCTGCTTTTGCCAGAGCTTAACATTGCAGCTGATTCTGTGCTTATTAAGCCAGGTGAAGCCGTAGAGCCACGTTACTAGTAGCAAAAAAAGTATAAAAAAATACTCAGTAAAAAGTCTTCCTTGGTAGTAAAGATACTAAGGAAGACTTTTTTAGTCATTGACAAAACCTTTTTTTGACTATATTCTATAGTATACTATAACGTTATAATACAAGTAGGGAAGATTATGTCAGAAAAGTACAAATCTCCTCAGCCTATTCCCCAAAAAAGCGACAGTTCTTCTCAAGGAAGCACACCTTCAGTGACAGAAAGTGCTTTCCAAAGTCTTGCCTATTCGCAAGAAGACTCCACGCCTTTGAAAGACAATAGGAATAACGATAATTTAAAACCTCCTGCTGCTGCTGTGGCACAACAGGGGACGGCCACGTCCACGATAAAAGCTTCTCCCGCTGCCTCACGCCCTGTCACCGAGAGCACAAAACAACATGTTGAAACTATGATAGGAACGAAAAAAACTATGGCTTCTCCAAGCACACCAAAACAGCACACTACTGAGGCGCAAGGACAGACTAGGCCTACTGCATCTCCGTCCCCAGGTACTGCGAATGCCTCTAAGGTACAGCCTGCGACAACGCCTCCGGTGCAAAAACAAGCGGAGTCTCTCGGAAAGGCTTCTGAGACATCTTCTGTTACAGCTCCAACAAAACCTGTGGCGCCTAAAACTTCTCCATCAAGCCCTGAAAGTTGGGGGCCTGTGGGGCAAAAAAATCCTCAAAATGCTGCTACAAGCACTCCCCCTGCAGCTCCAAAAGAAGCTCAAGCTGTTGCCCGTGAAAAAGCGCCGCACGAAAATGCTAAAGTTCTTAACGAACCAGCACCCCAAAATGCTACATCCAATGCTACACCGCCTCCGGCAAATGCTGCCAAAAACACGGCGCCTCCTGGATCACAAGGGGAGCAAGCTTCCAATTATGAACCAGAAGCTATGCCTGTGGCTCCTGCCGAAGTGGATTACGTTCCGCCACTGCTACGTAGCTTAAGCTCGCTTTTACGCCTTCGCGGACGAAGCGTTTCTCCGCAGTTTTTATATTCGGGCCTTGCTGGCATTGGCGAAGTAACCCCAGGTGAATGCATTCGTGCAGCTGCACGCTCTGGCTTGCAAGCACGCATTATGCAGCGCTCTACTCTTGATGATATTTCTCCGCTCACTTTACCTTGTGTGCTTATTTTAGAAAATGGACGTTCTTGTGTTTTAACTGCTTTAACGCAACATCTTGCCACTGTAATTCTACCAGAGCTTGGTGATGAACCTCAGCAAGTTAATAGAGAAAGAATTTCACAAGAATACACAGGGTACGCTGTTTTTGGTTCTGTAGATAAACCGGAAGACAAACGTATTACTGCCTTCCATCGTCCGCAAGGTAAACGCTGGTTTTGGGACGCCATAAAACATTACGGCCCTATTTACCGCCATGCAGCCTTTGCCAGTGTAATTATTAACCTTATTGCTTTGGGCAGTCCTCTCTTCGTTATGAACGTTTACGATAGAGTTGTGCCAAATAATGCCATAGATACTTTATGGGTTTTAGCCATAGGCATCAGCCTTGCGTATTTCTTTGATTTTATGTTGAGAACCTTACGCAACCACTTTGTGGATACAGCAGGACGTAATGCTGACGTCGTTATTTCAAGCTTGCTGGTGGACAAAGTTCTTTCCATGCAACTTGACCACAAACCGGAATCAACAGGGGCGTTAGTAAACAACGTTCGCGAGTTTGAATCATTGCGTGAATTTTTTAGTTCATCAACCTTACTTTCTTGTATTGATTTACCATTCCTATTCCTCTTTATTGTATTCCTTTCTTTCATAGGCGGCCCGTTGGTACTATTGCCACTCATTGCCATGCCCATCATGTTTGGTGCGGGATTTTTATTGCAAAAAATGGCAAAAGAAGCTTCAGAAAAGAGTTACTCGCAAAATATGCATAAAAACTCTTTGCTTACAGAAATGGTCAATGGTCTTGAAACTTTGAAGTGCTGCCAAGGCGAAACACGTATGCAACGTATGTGGGAAACCGTGGTGGAAGAATCTGCAAAAGCCAACATTGAAACAAAAAAATATGGCTCTTTAGCCGTAGGCTTTTCTGTATTCATCACCCAATTTGTCACGGTGGCCATGGTGGTATGGGGCGTGCATCTTATCGCAGCAGGCGATTTGACTATGGGTGGCCTTATTGGCAGTAACATTCTTGCAGGAAGAGCCATGGCGCCACTTATGCAGATGGCCGGCCTCATTACACGTTATCAAAATTCTCGTATATCTTTAGACGCATTGAACACACTTATGTCTTTGCCATCTGAAGATAGAGAAGCTGGTTCAACGGTAGATTTTGGGCCTCTTGATCCTGCTTTTACCCTAGAAAGCGTGAGCTTTGCTTATCCCAATGCGGCAAGAACAGCCGTGGAAGATTTATCCATACACATTGCACCCGGCGAAAAAGTAGGGGTTATTGGGCGCATGGGATCGGGGAAATCTACTTTGATTCGCTTGCTTATAGGGCTCTACCAACCCAAGGACGGCGCGGTAAAATTTGGCGGGATTGATATTCGCCAAATGGCCGGCACAGATTTACGCACTCGCGTAGGCTTTGCCCCTCAAGACACCGTGCTCTTTTATGGTACCGTACGCGACAATATTGTACTAGGAGACCCTTTCGTCAGTGACCAAAGAATGCTGCGTGCCGCCGCTATCTCCAGTGTATCTGACTTTATTCGTACCAAACCAGAAGGTTTCGGAACACAAGTGGGTGAGCAGGGCAAAGCCCTTTCTGGAGGACAACGTCAAGCCATTGGTTTGGCACGCGCCTTGGTACGTGACCCAGAAGTGCTTATACTTGATGAACCCACCAGTAATATGGATACATCGTCTGAACACATAGTGCAGTCACGCCTTATGCAACATATGAAGAACAAAACCCTTATCCTCGTCACACACCGCATGAGTATGCTTAAGTTGGTAGATAGACTTGTAGTTATGGATGGCGGACGTATTGTGGCAGATGGCCCGAAAGATTTAGTTATCGATAAATTACGCAATTCTTCTGCAAGTAAAGAATTAGATACCAAAGAAGTAGCCGTTTAATATATGCAGTAGCATTTTATTTGAGGTAAAATATGCAAAATGATCAGAAAAATGCACCTTCACAGAAAAGCTTAAATAATACCGCTTTAGAAGATATGAAAGCCGCTGCCGAAGTGGCGGAAAGTGAGCGTCAGGCAAAGAATAAAGTATTGCCCGATGAGCTTGTCTATGCAGACGTGGTAGAAGCTGCCTTGCAACGCAATCCTACCATGCATGCACGCATGCTTTCTTTAGCAACAGGGCTGTTTATTGCCATTTTTATTGGCTGGGCAGCATGGGCTGAAGTGGATGAAGTAACGAGAGCCGAAGGCAAGGTTATCGCCTCTCAAGGCACACAAATGATACAAAACTTGGAAGGGGGTATCTTACAAGCCATTCTAGTACGTGAAGGGCAGATTATTACCCAAGGTACTCCGCTTGCTCGACTTGATAACGAGGTTGCTGCCTCTACTTTTCGTGAAGCATTAACAAAATCTTTAGAAAGTCGCGCTGCTATTGCTCGCCTTGAAGCGGAATTGTCTGGCGAAGAACCCGTTTTTGCCAAGGATATTCAAGAAACAGCACCGCAAGTTATACGAGATCAAATCACCGTTATGGAAGCGCGCAAGTTGCAACGTGAAAGTGAACTACGGTTATTAGACTCTCAATATAACCAGCGCTTACGTGAAGTAGAAGAGCAAGAGACGCGCAAAGCCTCTGTAGCACGTAACTTAGCCCTTGCCATTGAACAGCGTAATACAGTAGCACCGCTTTTACAGCGTAAAAACTATTCGCGCATTGAATTTCTTGATTTAGAACAAAAAGTTTCTAATCTTGAGGGCGAACTAAGCGGCCTTGCTGCTTCTATACCCAAAACACAAGCCGCCGCCACAGAAGCAAAGCAACGTATCGCTTTTCGTAAGGCTGAATTAGATGCGGCCATTACCGAAGAGATTAATAAGCATCGTATTGAATTAAACTCTTTAAAAGAAACCCTTTCTGCTGGTAGTGACCGCGTTACTCGTACCGTCATGCGCGCACCAGTTAATGGCACAGTACAGCAAATTCACATCAATACCATCGGTGGTGTTGTTAAACCAGGCGAACCCATCATGGAAATAGTGCCTTTAGACGACACCCTCTTGGTAGAAGTGAGAGTACGCCCTTCTGATGTAGCCTTCTTGCACCCCAACCAAAAAGCCATGGTCAAATTTTCTGCCTATGATTTTGGTATTTATGGTGGCCTTGAAGGTGTATTAGAACAAATCAGTGCTGACACCATCGAAGACAAAAAGGGGGAAGTATTTTACCTTGCCAAGCTACGTACACAGAAAAATGGTATCGTTTATCATAGCGAGACTTTACCCATTATTCCTGGCATGACAGCCACAGCAGATATTTTAACAGGCCGTAAAACTATTTTAGACTATATTTTAAAACCTATTTTAAAAGCACATCAAAACGCTTTGCGTGAAAGGTAGGATACCGCGTTGGCACAATTTTCCCCTAAAAAAACTCGCTATCGTAGCATAATCTTGGTGTTGCTGATCATGATTACCATGACGGCTTCTTCTGTACTTTTTGCTACATACTCATTACGCACGGCTTCAAAAAACATGATGCACGGCTTGCAAATCACTCTTAATGCCGATGCTACAACCAAGAGCGCTGTGGTAAAATTGTGGTTAGATAGCTTGCAACTTGAAACGAAGCGTTTTGTCTCTAAAGACATGTTGCGTCTGTATAGTGCCGAATATCTCGTGCACAATGCACAGTTAGAAAGTGGACAGCTTCCTTCCTGGGCCAAACAATCTGGCACAGGAGAACTTGACCTACAAAGCACTAAGGACGCCTTGCAACAAGAGCTTGTAAACTTTATGAAACAGGTCGAAGACGTGGTAGACGTAGGGATTTGGGATACAAATCTCAAACCACTCTTTATGTCCTCTGATCACATAACAGCCTTAACGCCATTGCAAGATGGCATTATGCGCAAAACTTTGAGCGATGGAAAAGCGCATTTTTCTAATATTTACGACAGTCCCAATGGATTAATGGCCAACTTGGCTTACCCCATTTTGCCACCGGAATATACAGACCTTGATCTAACAAAACCAGTGGCTGTAATTATGCTGTATGTACCTCTAGAAACAGCTTTAGCGAAACTTTTGCAAAATGAAGTGGGCACAAGAGCGCCCTATCGTCTTATGCAATGGGCTGAAGGTTCCGAAGAATTATTACAATATGCCGACTTAAATGGTGGTAACTTAATTTCTATGGGCGATTGGGTGGCATCTCCCAATACTGTTTTACCCTTGGCAGAAAGACTACTTTCCAATGGAGAAGAAGTATATTCTGTGGGTGTGCCTCTTGAAGGGTACGATCTTATGGTTACCCACGAACAGCCTTCTTACATTGCAGAAGAGTTTTATAATGAATTTGAACTCATCATGGTCTCCATGGTGGCTGCTAGTTTAACATTAACCTTCCTTATTGTAGGTCTTGGCTGGTGGTTCCTTGTGTATCGTAGTGAACGCAATATAAATCAAAACATGCTTCGCCTTTACGAAGATGTGAGCACCAAGCAACAGATTCTTAACGGTATTAATGCCACTCTTATTGATGGTGTGGTACTTACAGATAGTTTAGGCAATATTCAATATGCCAATAATTCTTTTGCAAAAATGGTGCACCACGACATTGAATCTTTGTATGGCTACAAAATTGGCAATTTCATCAATGCCGATGCCGCTGAGCGCATACAAAGACAAATTGACCGTGTAGTACGTACAGAGTCTACACATACCTTTGAAGATAAAATTGTGATTAGAGAAAAATTACTCTACTTACAAACCGTATGTACACCCTACTTTGGGGCGCAAAAGAAAGTAGACGGCGTTGTTTCTGTTTACAGAGATGTAACCCAAATGCTTTTAGAAAGAGAAAAAGAACAAGAACGCGTAGAGCAACTCATTCAAGTGCTGACCATGGCTATTGAATTAGTAAATCCATACCTTTGTGGTCACTCTTTAGCATTAGGCAAGTTGGCTGAAAAACTAGGCGTGAACCTTAAATGTACTCCTGAAGAGCTCAAAACGTTGCATATTTCTGCCTCGTTAAGTCAAATTGGTATGTTAAGCTTACCTTCAGAACTTTTGAACAAGAAGGGAGCCCTTACCAGCGAAGAGCGTGCCTTCATGAATACACACGTAGATAAAACTTGCGCCATTTTGGCAGACTTTGACTTTGGACTTCCTGTATTGGATACCATTCGCCAAATGTACGAAAACATGGATGGATCTGGATATCCTAACCATTTGCAGGGAGAGCAAATTGAATTCCTCCCACGTATTTTAAGCGTTGCCAATGTGTTTTGCGCTATTTTACGTCCGCGTGTGTATCGTAAGGCAAAAACCCTAAAAGAAACCTTGGTGCTTTTAGACAAAGACAAGCACATGTTTGATCCCAAGGTTATTGCAGCATTACATGCCTACTCCGCCACAGAAGAAGGCAAGAAATTCATTATGGAATTACAACGTAAAAGTGTTCATTCATAAAGGGTTTGTATGAGAATTCTATTTTTGCCCCACAGTTTCCCAGGCCCGTTCCGTGGAACTGCCAGCAAGCTTGCCGCACAAGAAGAGAATAAGGTGCTCTTTGTCACTAACCGTTCTCGTAATGATGTGCGAATACCCAATGTGGGGCGAATTCTCATTAATCAACCACCTATACCCAATATTTCTGATCGTGCAGAGTTGGAAGCTGTACGAGGTATTCGTCGAGCCACACATATGGCTAACGTCCTTGTACGGCTTAAAAGCAAAGGCTTTTTTGCAGATATTGTTATAGCCAATGCTGGTCTTGGCTATTCTCTCTATGTGCGAGATGTCTTTCCCGAGGCTTTCTTGGTAGCTTATGCTGAAGGTTTTCAAGAACAAGGAAACACCTTTACCCTTTTTAGCAAAGGAAAGACACATCCTTCTTTTGATTTTGCCCCTGACCGTGTGCGTAATTTTTTCCAATGGAATGCCCTGCACGACAGTCATATGGCATACACTTCAACAAACTGGCAGAAATCTTTGTACCCTAAAGACTTGGCAAAAAAAATTCACGTCTTTCATGAAGGCATTGATACCGATTTTTTTGTTCCAAAAGCCAACGAAACTTTTTGCATTGAAGGATGTGATGTAAGTCACGCAGAGGAGTTGGTTACTTTTTCAGGGCGAAGCTTGGAAGCACAGCATATGTTACCAGCTTTTCTTACAGCTTTGCCTCATATTTTAGAAGAGCGACCACAATGCCATATAGTTGTCATGTCCAGCTCAACAACACGCAACACAGCGCAAACGGAAAAATGGTTAGCGGCCTTACGAGAAAAGCATGTTTTCGATGAAAAACGTTTACATTTCATACCGTTTTGTCCTTACAAAGATTATCGAAAACTTTTGCAAGCATCCCATGCACATGTATTCCTTTCGGCACCTCAAGCGTTATCCTCTGGTCTTTTTGAAGCCATGAGTTGTGAATGCTTAGTGGTGGCAGGAGATACTGGCCCCATTAAAGAAGTGATTTCTCACGGAAATAATGGATTTTTGTATAATCAAAACGATGGTAACGCTTTAGCCGAAATGATTACAGAGCTTCTAAATCGCAAATCTCTTATGGGTGACATTAGAAAAAGCGCGCGAAAAACCGTTATGCAAAATTATAATGTACATAAACAAAGCCCAAAAACTGTTAACGCTATCTTGAAAAATTACGCCGTATGGAAAGATGCACAACCAGTACCACAATTATGAGTTATACTTTTTTTGTAAATTTTTCGTTAAAAGATCTTTTTTCTTTACGACAACGTACCCTTGCATGTACGCTTTTGACGCTTTTATGCTTTGGACTGAGCTGCCTACCTTATGGAGAAAACTCACTCTTGCTACCTCAGGCCCATGCAGCCTCTACCAAACTTTTTGGCTCCATTGAGTTTAAAGGTTCTATGAAAGGGTTAAAACAATGGCTTAATGTACAAAAAAGACATTATAAAAATAACCTTCTCAAACCTGGCTCTAAATTAAATAGCGGCATGTCTTGGGATGCATTAAAGAAAAAAGTAGAAGGTAAAGACCCACTTACGCAAATTAAAATTGTAAATAGCTTTTGGAACCAATGGCCTTACAAGCAAGATCCAAGGGCCTATAAATCGCCAGACTACTGGGCAACTCCAGCCGAGTTTAAGAAAACTTCTGGCGATTGTGAAGATTATGCCATAGCTAAATACTTTACATTACGCAGTTTTGGTTTTCCTATGGAAAAAATGCGTATCGTTGTCGTTAAAGACACCATCTTAAGACTTGCCCATGCTATACTTGCAGTATATATTGACGGAGACGTCTATATTCTAGATAATCTATCACGGAACGTGCTTTCTCATAGCAGAATACGTAACTACGTGCCTCAGTATTCTGTCAATGAAAAAAATAGATGGATGCATGTAATGCCCAAAAAAAAATGACGGAGAGACATAATGTACAATGAAAATCAAAATATGCTAACTGCAAATCCTCAAAGCAGCTCTAAGCGTTCGCGTTTAGTGATTTTTGCTGGCGTTGTCTTGGCTTTTTGCGGTATTACTGCCTTATTGTGCCACACATTTTATACTGCACAAAAAAGGGATATTCTGGTAAGCCAAGAAGAGCGCCTACTGCTCAACGTTTATGGAACCATTGAAAGTATCACTCTTTGGGAAGCAAGCCTTGCCAGTCAAGCAGCCAGAGTCAGCGAGTCAGAGCTCTTTCGCCTCTTCGCTCAAGATATTGCCCTTATGAATAAGGATGATGCAAAACTGCTTAATGACTCTGAAAATGTGGAAAATAAAAGCGAAGACTTTGCCTATTTGGCAGAACAATTGCCCATGATGCGCAACTTACTTTTAGACTTTACCTCCTATAACGGACTCATGGACGCGCGCATTGCCAACGCTACAGGCAGTACATTGCTCTCTTCTGCACCGCGCCCCACTCCCATAACTGAGGCTCAAATTGTAGCCATCAAAAATTCTGTAAGTACAAATAAAACATCCTATGCTCCTGTGCGTAACTCCACAGCAGGCATGATTTTAGACTATGCAGCCCCCATTATGGCCGAGCAACAAGAAGTAGGTGCCAAGCCCTCTGCTGCATTTCTTATTACAACAAACGTCACAGGAAGTTTAGCTAATTTCTTAAATCGCACATCAGGCCAAAGCCAAGAATTGCGCAGTAATATCTTACAGTATGCCGGTAAACATTGGGAAGTGTTGCGTTCTGACTCTAGCTCTGCCTTACCAGACGAACTCAACATAACAGCCGACGCAAAAAAAATTCCTTTTGAACGTCGCCTTTCTGTGACTGGCAATGGCTATGTGTATTCCATGGGTGAACGTGTAAAGAACTTACACTGGATTGTCATGCAAGAAATCGCCGCCCCCCTTGTAGATGCACAATTAAATCGCGCCTTTAATCTTGTGTATGGTGCTGGTATTTTTCTTTGCTTAAGTGTACTGCTTATGTTTGCCTTGGTCTGGTGGATTATGATTGGCAAAGAACAACGTTCTGTCGCCGAGCAATTTAGAAAACTTTACCAAGTTATTCGCAAGCAAAAAGGTCTTCTTGACAGCATCAACGTTTCTTTAGACGTGGGTCTCATTATGGCTGACGTAAGCGGTAAATTGCATTTAGCTAACCGTGCTTTTGCAGAGATTCTCAGTACAAAAGAAGAAGAATTGCAAGATCAAAACTTACATAATCTCATTCACGAAAAGGCAGCTTTTCAGGTTCAAGAGGCCATTTCGTGGGTTTCTCGCAATAACGCATCTAAAACTATTGAATTAATGCTCAATATTAAGAGCGAAGAACGTCTTTTCCGCGCCACACTCTTTCCCTTTGTAGAAGGCGAAGACGACATTGCTGCCGCGGTTATAACTATGCAAGATATTACTGAGTTTAGACGTAACAGCGAAAAACGCAATAAGCAACAAATGAGCACCATTGAAGCTCTGGTTGGCACCATTGAAAGGGTTGACCCTTACCTTGCAGGGCATTCTGCCCTTATGCGCCGACTAGTGGAGCTACTTGCTGATGAAATGGCATTGGAAGGAAGAGATAAAGACACCTTAACCACCGCAGCTGTTCTCTCACAAATTGGTAGAATATTTGTGCCCAGAGATTTATTGGCAAAGACAGAAAAGCTTACTCCAGAAGAACAAGCTGAATTGGGCAGAATTCCTGAATATGCCTTTAATATTTTAAGTACCATTGATTTTGGCATACCAGTGCCTGCGGCCATCTTACAAATGAATGAAAAGTTAGACGGTACTGGTTCTCCAAAGAAGCTTAAAGCCGATGAAATCAGCTTGTATGGACGCGTATTGAGTATCATCAACACCTTTAGCGCCATGGTCAGCCCGCGTGCTTTCCGTTCAAGCTTGCCGGTAGATAAGGCTCTAAGCATTCTACGTGAAAATAGCACTGCCTATGATCAAGAAATTGTAGAAAAACTCGCCAGCGTAATGCGTAGTTCCGAAGGCTCACAAGCTGTAAATTTACGTCTTACCGGTGTAACTCCTCCACAACAATAATGTAAGAAAAAGAGGTACTCATACTTCTTTTACGATAATTACAGCATTGTTTTTTGCCCATGATGGATTACTCTTCACCACGGGCAAAAAACAATGCACATGACAAAAAGCTGTTGGCACAAGACACAAATAGACTTTTAAAAAGTACTGTCTTATGACGCACAGACTTTACTAAACCGTCGTTCCTTCCATGAGTATATTTTGATTCACGCTGAGATTCGGAGTACCTATGAGCTACAATGCCATTCACTCAACTGCAAACACTCCTGAGCAAGAGCATATTGAACTTTTTGCGCGTATTTCTGCGCGCATACTTACTGCCCAAGATGAAGCTGATTTTTTAGATACAACCCTAGCAGACATAGGTTGTGTCTTACAGGTAGGCCGCGCTTACATAATTGAATATAATGATGAGCTTTGGTCTAATACCTATGAGTGGGTGAATTCTGGAGTCACCCACTTTATGGACACTATGCAAAATGCCGACTATTCACCGTGGACAAAAGAAGGCGAAATATTTCATCCTCTCATGATTGGAAGACCTTGCATTATCTATGATACAAGCGCCATCGAAGATAATAACATACGAGAGTACATGATAAATCAAGGTAATGTCTCTCTTATTATGGTACCTCTTTTTTTTGGCGGAAAAATCGTCGGAATTTTTGGCGTCGATCAATGTAAAAAAATAGAAAACTGGGCAGAAAAAACCGTTAGCACTATTATTGTTTTGGGAAATATTTTAAATAATGCCAGAACCTATTTCTATACGCAAAAACGTATCCAAACAAAGAAACGACATATTCAAACACTCTTTGATGCTTTCCCTTTTCCTATTTATATTGTTAACCTTGATGACTATTCTACCCTATTTTTCAATAAAGCTATGAATACTTTTTGCGATACATCGCAAGCAATGCAAAAACCTTGTTACAAAGCTTTTCGCAATCTTGATAGCCCGTGTTCTTTTTGTCAACGTGACTTGATTAAAAAAGGGGATCCTCCTCATGTATGGCATTACCATGATCCGAAAACAAATTTGGACTATAAAAGCATAGACCGCTGTATGACATGGGAAAACGTGGATAACGCTATGCTTTCTATAGCTATAGATATTACAGATTCTTTACGTTTACAACGCGAACAAGTGCTTGAGAGAGAGTCAAACCTCGCTAAGGGACGCTTCTTAGCCAATATGAGCCACGAATTGCGCACTCCATTAAATGGCATTATTGGTATGACGCATTTAGCAAACAAAGCTAATACCCAAAAAAATGTTGGTTTTTATCTGGATAAAATACATGTTTCTTCCAATAACCTTCTGAACATTATTAATGATATTTTAGATTTTTCAAAAATTGAAAACAATGAAATGACCTTGGAAAATCGAGCTTTTAGTTTATCAGAAGTAATCTTTGAAGCCCAAGGAATTTTGCAAACAGAGGTAAACCGCAAAGGTATATTTTTACAATGTCATGTAGATAATGCCTTGCCCCCCTTTTTAGAAGGTGACTCCTTACGTCTTTTGCAAATTATTTTAAATTTAACGAACAATGCCATAAAATTTACAGACACAGGCGGTGTATATATAGAAGCTTATGCCACTGAAAGTACGGATACAATGCAGCATGTACGCTTGCAAGTGAGAGATAGTGGCATAGGCATTTCACCAGAGCAATTAGAGAAGCTTTTCACAGAATTTAGCCAAGCAGAAGCATCTACTACTCGTCGTTATGGAGGCACTGGTCTTGGACTTACCATTGTTCAGCGCCTTGCTCAGCTTATGGGGGGAAGCATTCGCGTTGAAAGCACATTAGGCAAAGGGTCTACCTTTATTTGCGATATTGCTCTAGCTAAACCACTAAGACAAGAAAAACCCGTCAACTCTGGTGAAGAGGCCACAGTATCAGAAGAAGTAGATATCAGCGGCGTACACATTCTTCTTGTGGAAGATAATGAAATTAACATACTTATAGCCACAGAAGTTTTGGAACAGTACGGATGTGTTGTAGAGTGCGCCACCGACGGCATTATTGCTCTAGAAATGCTGGCAAGCAATAACTATGATTTGGTGCTTATGGACATACAAATGCCTAATATGGATGGTATAGAGGCAACTATAAACATACGTAAGCAAGAAAAGTTTAACACCTTGCCCATTGTGGCCATGTCTGCTCATGCACAAGTACAAGATCATGAAAAAAGTCGGCAAGTGGGAATGCAAGAGCATATAACCAAGCCCTTTAGCCCCGACCAATTGCGTAAAGTTATTTATAAGTTTACACATAAGCCCTTTCTTTTTTCTGAAGAAATATAACAGGAGGCCGTTCTATGCAAAACAAAGTATCGTCCTCTTTAGCCACCACGCAAAACATATTAGACCTTTTCATGAAGGTTTCTAGTAATATGCTTGTGTCTGCCGACCTAAATACTTTTATAGAAGAAAGCCTAGCTGATGTGGGTCGCATGCTTAATGTACACCGTAGCTACATTTTCAAAAAAGTACAGGACAATTGGGAATTAACGCTTTCTTGGGTGGCCCCAACCACACCCCCTTTTGTGAACTTTGTAGGGGGTGAAAGCCCGCAAAAAGTTTTTGAAGAAGACAATATGTTCGGTTTCTTAGAAGCTGGCAAGCCTTATATCATAAATTCCATAGACACTTTTTCCAATAAAGCAGGTGCGGAGACTTTAAAAAAAGTACACATTGTCAGCCTTATTATTGTACCTCTCTTTTCAGATGGCAAACTTGTTGCGCTTTTTGGCGTAGATCAATGTAGTCATGTGGAAAATTGGGTGCAAAAAAACCTTAATGCTGTTATCACTGTGGGGCATTTACTTAACAATGCCCTTAACTATTTTAACTCTCTAGACTTCCTCAAAAAAAGAGAAGAGGAAACGCAAGAATTATTAGATGCTTTGCCTTTTCCCATCTATATATCCAATCCGCAAACTTACGAAATGCTTTGTTGCAATAAAATGACCTGCGATCATGTTGGCGACAGCAACCCTTTGTATAAAAAATGTTACAAAGTCATTTTTAATTATGACAGTCCGTGCGAATTTTGTAAAACTTCTTGTCTTTCGCCCAATAGCGAACCCTTTATCTGGGATTTAACCATCGATCATTTACAAGCAGATTTTAAAGTTATTGATAGCTTTATCCAATGGCACGATGTAGAGCAAGCAAAACTCACTATTGCTTTAGACATTGCTGATTCGTTACGCTTACAACGCGAACAAGTACTAGAACGCGAATCCTCCAAGGCAAAAAGTCGTTTTTTAGCCAATATGAGCCATGAATTGCGCACCCCTTTAAATGGCATTATAGGCATGACCAACCTTGCCATACAGGACAATGAAAACCCTAAGATTAGCGATTATTTAGACAAAATTCAATTTTCCTCCAAAAACCTCTTGACCATCATAAATAATATCTTAGATTTTTCTAAAATGGAAGCAGGAAAGCTAGAATTAGAGCATCATATTTTTTCACCCGGCGAAGTGTGTAAAAACACTGTGGAAGATTATCGGGAACATGCCAAAAGCAAAGGAATATCCTTAAAGTACTTCATCGATGCCAATACACCATCGGCTCTATTAGGTGATTCTTTACGCTTTTCGCAGATATTACTCCATCTTATCAAAAATGCCATCGCTTTTACGGAAGAGGGAGGCGTGTGCATTTCACTGTACACCGCCACAAAAAATTCTGAAAACAATAAACAACTCTTACGGCTCATCATTCAGGACAGCGGTATTGGTATGACAGAGCAAGAGACAAAACAGCTTTTTTACTTTTTTACACAAGCAGACAGTTCCAGCACGCGTCGTCACGGTGGAACGGGTCTTGGTCTTGCCATTGTAGACCATTTAATAACTCTTATGGGCGGTGAAATATCAGTAGAAAGTACCGTGGGAAAAGGAACTACCTTTACTTGTCACATTCCATTTGTATTGCCCCAAAGCGACGATGCTTTGCTTTTCACAGCACAAGAAGAACACAACCTACCACAAGGATTGCGTATTTTACTTACTGAAGATAATGAGATTAATAGTCTTATTGCCTATGAAATTCTTACGCGCTTAGGCTGCGTGGTAGACTGTGCTCACGATGGCATTCAAGCTTTAGAATATTTAGAAAAAAAATCCTACGACTTAGTTTTTATGGATGTGCAAATGCCCCACATGAATGGTATTGAAGCAACAGAGCATATTCGTAAAGATGCACGCTTTGATACCTTGCCCATAGTAGCCCTAACGGCGCATATTCTCACAGAAGAAATCGATAAATGCTATGCCTCGGGCATGCAAAGTCATGTGCTAAAACCCATTTCGACCCAAACTTTAACCAAAGCCCTTACGGAATTTGCTCAAAAAAACTTTACTTTTTCTCGATGAAAAAACATTAACATTTTAATATAATAAAATATTTTTTCAGAGAGCAAAACATTTTAAACTTGTCAATAAATGTACGATACTATATGCTACTCTTTGGTATGAAGCATTTTTGTTTGATGTCCTGTTTGCCCCATTCTAATTTCTTTCAAGGGAGCTTCTTGTGGTAAAAGTCCTCATTGTCGATGATTCACTTTTTATGTGTAAAGCCCTAAACCATATTCTCTCTGCCGACAAGGATATTGAAGTTATAGGCATGGCCCATAACGGCAAAGAGGCTCTTGAAAAATTAAAAACCTTAGATCCTGATGTCATTACCCTTGATGTGGAAATGCCACGTATGGACGGTTTGGCTGCTTTGCAAGAAATTATGAAAACAAAGCCCACACCCACCATTATGATTAGCTCTCTCACTGAGCAAGGGGCAGAAACCACTTTGAAGGCTTTGGAAGCAGGAGCGTTGGACTTTTTACCTAAATCGCAAAGCACACAAGAAATGTTCGGGCCAGATCTGACCCGTAAAATCAAGTTGTTGGCCAGAAGAAAATCGCTCATGCAATTGCGCTTTAGCATGAAAAAAAATGAAAGCTCTCGAGCAAGCACAGGCACAACTCTTAGCCGCGCCAGTGCCTCGGCATCTTGTACGCCTTGCAAAGGAGCGCGCGATATAATTGGTATTGGGGTTTCTACCGGCGGCCCACCGGCAGTACAAAAGCTTCTTTCTGCCCTCCCTGAGAATTTTCCGGCAACTATTCTTATTGCCCAACATATGCCAGCTGCATTCACAGGCCCATTTGCAAAGCGCCTTGACAATACATGTAAGATTTCCGTTAGCGAAGCCGTTGGGGGTGAGCGACCCAAACAGGGCCACGCCTACATTGCCCCAGGTGGAAAGCATTTACGCCTGCGCATGCGCGGCCCCTTACCAGAATTGGTAGTTACAGAAGAACCCACCGAGGCTCTCTATAAACCTTCTGCCACAGAACTTATGCATTCCATTGCCTCCTGCTTGCCACGTCGCTCTATAGGACTTATACTTACTGGCATGGGCAGCGATGGTTTGGAAGGAATACGAGCCCTCAAAGAAAAAGGGGGCTATATCATGGCCCAAAACGAAGCTTCCTGCGTGGTATACGGCATGCCTAAAGCCATTGTGGATGCAAATTTATCAGATAACACATTGGAGCTAGATGCCATAGCCAATGCTCTTATCACAGCCGTCAAAGGCTGATTTCCAGAAGGAACAAATTTATGAGTACAGCAATACACTATGACTCAAAAGCAATTTTAGAAGCTTTGGAAAGCCCAGATACTGACGCTATTAGAGGAGCTGCCTTTGAAGCTGGTGATGCATGCCTTGTGGATGCTATTCCTCTTTTAAGTGAGCATATAAAAAGCAAAAATGTGGGCATTCAAGAAGCTGCTGAATATGCTTTGCGTAAAATTCGTGGTCCACAAACTATACAAAAAATGTTGCCTCATTTGCACAGTGAAGATTCATCCCTGCGCAATGTAGCCATGGACATTTTGCGTGAAATTAGCTGCGATGATATTCCCTCACTTACGGAGCTTTTGCGTAATCCAGACCCTGACATTCGTATTTTTATGTCTGATATTTTAGGACATTCCAAAAGTAAATCAGCCGTTGCTCCCTTATGTGAAGCACTTTTAAAAGACCCTGAAGTTAATGTGCGCTATCAGGCCGCCATGAGCCTTGGTAACTTGGCTTTTCCCGAAGCAGCAAGTGCCTTACATCAAGCTATGCAAGATGAAGAGTGGGTACAGTTTTCTGTGGTGGAAGCCCTTACAAAAATTCGCGATGACAGCGCCATTAATACTTTAGTGCAATCTTTAAATTCCTGTTCTCCCTTGGTGGCATCCATCATTATCGATGCCCTTGGCGAGTTAAAAAATATTAAAGCTGTTCCCCTCTTGCTTAAATTTATTGAACAAGCTCCAGAGGTTTTACGCCATAAAGCAGTAAAAGCCATCGTGCAAATTTTAGGGGCAGATTCCTTGTGTCTCATTTCAGAAAAAGAACAAGGCAAGTTCCGTGGATACCTTGAAGAAGCGCTGCAAGATGAAGATGAGGACCTTTTACATATAGCCCTTATGGGACTTTCTGTAATGGGTAAAGACAGCTCCTCTCAAGCCATAATGCAATTGCTTGAAAGATATGCACGTAAATCAGAACACGATGTATACCAAATGGCCACAAAAGTTTTAGCACAAATTGGGTATAACGAAGCCTTTGCTTCCTTCCTTACCCCCGAAAACTTTGTACAAGCCCGTTTGGCATGTGAAGCGTGTTTACATTTAGACAATGCCGATGCTGTACCTAAGTTACAAGAGATTTTCTGGACGCTGGAAAGAGATAGTCAACGCCTTGCGGCCAAATATCTTTCCGCTTACAGCGAAGAAAAAGACGCTGAATTTATGCTGGATATTTTAAAGAAGAATGTCGATGAAGACATAACAAAAAGCGCTATTATTTGTCTTGGCAATAAACTACACTACGAAGAAGCTCAAGAAACCATTTTTTCTTATTTAGAGCATTCCTATACCGATATAAAAGAAGCGGCTTTAGAAGCTTGTATTCATTTACACACCCCTGCTTTGGCCGAGCATTTTATCCAATGGCTTAACGAAGGCGAAGAAGAACAGCGCATGATGGCTGTTTATGCCTTGGGAGCCTTTGGAGTGCAAGAAAACTATTCTGCAATTTTACGAGCTATGCACGATGAAAGCGCCGCTGTGCGCCAATTAGCCGTAGAAGCGTTAACGCAGCCCAATGCCGTCATCTTGCATGAATACCTAGAAAACTTATTTAAAATGCTTAACGATATGGCGCCAGAAGTGCGCATTGCCGTCATTGATGTGCTGGGGACCTCAAAAGATACCACGGCTCTTCCCTATTTACTCAATGCCCTTAATGATGATAATGAGTGGGTATGCATACGTGCCATGGAAGCCTTAACTGAATTTATGCCAACAGAAGCATTGGAAGAAGCTTTGTTGCCGCATATAGCCAAGGCCACTCCCATGATAACTCTTAAAATTATAGAAATTTTCTCCATTACTGGTGGTGAAGAGGCTTTTAAAGCCCTTCTTGACATGATGCAAACCGACATTGTTGAAATTCAACAAGCAGCTTCTGAAGCTATCGCAAAAATTAAGGCAGGCTAACTTATGTCTTCACTATTCAAACGGCCCACATCTCCCTTTAAACAAGAGTTGAAAATTTCTGATGAAGAATTTATTCAACTTCGGGATTTTATTTATCAACAATGTGGGATTTTTATTGCTGAGAACCGAAAATATTTGGTGGAAAACAGGCTCAGTAATCGAATTAAAGAATTAAAGTTAAAATCTTATTCAGAGTATTATAATTTTTTACGCTTTGATCCCAGTAAAAAAACAGAGCTCAACCGGCTTTTTGAAGTAGTTACCACCAACGAAACCAGTTTTTATAGAAACCCACCGCAGCTTAAGGTGTTTCAAAATATTGTTTTGAAACAAACAATTGAAGAATGTCGTAAAGCTGGGCGTAAGCGTTTGCGTATTTGGTCAGCAGGCTGTTCTACAGGCGAAGAACCCTATACCATCGCCATGATTTTGCATGAAATTTTGAAAACAGAAATTGCCACTTGGGATATAAAAATTACCGCTAACGACCTTTCAGAAGCGGTGCTTGCTGCTGCAAGACAAGGTAGATATTCTGAATATAGCTTGCGCACCACTCCAAAAGACATTGTGGCTAAATACTTTACCTTAAGAGATGGTGTCTACACGGTAAATCCCAATGTAAAACGCTTGGTTAGCTTTGGTCAAATCAACCTTAATGACAAGTTACAACTTTCTCGGGTAGAAAAATCTCATGCGGTTTTTTGCCGAAATGTTATTATTTACTTTGACAACGATATGAAAAAACGTGTTATTAACGCTTTTTACGACAATCTTCTTCCTGGTGGTTCTTTGCACATTGGGCACTCAGAGTCATTGCACAGCATTAGCCGTGCTTTTACACCAGAACATTACACAGGCATTATAGTATATAGAAAACAAGCTTAACGGGAATACAAGCAAGGCTCCTGATGCGTACAGCACATTCTGCCAAAATTTTGGCCATTGCCAATCAAAAGGGAGGAGTGGGTAAAACCACCACAACACTTACCCTTGGAACGGCATTGGCAAAAAAAGGTAAGCGTGTCCTTATTCTTGATTTGGATCCGCATGCGTGTGCTTCTTTACACATGAAGTTATATCCCGAAGAACAAGAGGTCACATTACATGATCTTTTGCTCGCCGACGCCACGCAATGGGCTGAAATATGGCAAAAACTTGCCCAAGATGTAGGCGAAAAAAATATACAAGTTGCTGCAGGCAGCATACGCCTATCAGAGCTTGAGCTTGATTTACAAGAGCGAAAAGGCAAGGGCATGGTTCTTGCCAGAGCTTTAGCACCTGTGCAGAATAATTATGATTTTATTTTATTAGACTGCCCGCCGCATGTGGGTATTTTATTGGTTAATGCGCTGGTAGCTTCTGATTTGTTAATTATTCCAATTCAAACAGATTTTTTGGCCTTACACGGACTCAAGTTGCTTTTTGATACATTACGTACCCTGAATAAAGTATTGCCTAGTCCCATACGCTATAAAGCCTTGCCTACCATGTATGATAAAAGAGCCAGAGCTTGCACTAAAGTACTGGAACTTATGCGTAACAAAATGGGAACAGCTATGTTTGAAACAGTTATTGGTGTTGATACACGCTTTCGCGAAGCCAGTGCCCTTGGCACCAGCATTTATCATATAGCGCCAGATTCGCGCGGCGCCATGGCCTACGATGCTTTAAGCGAAGAGGTATTGCACATATGGTAAAAACACCGGAGCAGTATTTTCAAGACCACGATTTTCATTTACCGGGTACAGAAAAGATAGCAGAACAAAGCCAAAGTTCAGAAGATAGCGTCATCTTAACAGCGGCAGAACAAGCTTTTTTATTTAAATACGTGGGCATGGAAGGTGCGCAATCCATGGGTTTAGATTTGCAGCTTTCTCAGCAGGAAATGTTGGCACTTATACCTATGACCCCACCGTTGGAAGAAGAATTAAAACAGTATCAACAATTACAAATTATTTTCTTCCAACTGCAAGACCAAACCTTCACCGTGCCTGTGGAAGCTGTGCAAGAGGTTATACGCTATCAAAGCCCCATGCGTTTGCCCATGAGTCCACCTTTTTTGGCAGGTATTATAAATTTACGAGGAAGAGTTACACCCCTCGTATTTATGGACAAACTTTTATTTGGCAAGAACAATAACACGCAGAGTTGCCATGAAAAATTTATTATAGTTTGTCAACGTAGAGGTATACAATTTGGTATGATTATCGATCGTATTGAAAATATGTATATCATTGCGCAAAAAAATATTTCTTGGAACGTGGAAGCAGAAATAGGCGCCAGCATAGAAAGTATATGCGGCATCTTAGAACATGAAACAAAAATTTTTGGTATAGTCTCCGTTGATAAGATAGTAAATCAGGTCTTACAAACAAGAGGTATAAAATGAGTAAGCACATAATGGTCGTTGATGACTCTAAAACTATTCGTAATCTTTTGGCTTTCGTCATGAAGGCTGAAGGCTTTAAAGTAACTACAGCAGAAGATGGTCTTGACGGCCTTGAGCAACTATATAATGGCGCTGAAGTAGATTTGATTATTTCAGACATCAATATGCCGCGTATGGATGGTTTTACCTTTATTAAAACTTTACGCGAACAGGAAGCCTATAAAGATACACCAATTATTGTCCTTTCCACCGAAGGGCAAGAAAAAGATATTCAGCAGGGAATGAGATTTGGTGCCAACCTTTATATGGTAAAGCCAGCACAACCAGAAAAAATGGTTCGAAACATAAAGATGTTGCTCGGATAGCCGATAAGACTTTTTGTAGACGGATATAGACAGTTTTATCACTATAATTTTTGCAGCAAGGGTGTACTATGAGTCAAGATTTTATGGATGCTGAGATTTTTGCTGACTTTATCATTGAAGCACGTGAACATCTCGAGACTATTGAGCCCAATTTGCTGGAGCTGGAAAAATACCCTGACAATCTTGATTTGATCAATGAGATTTTCCGCCCCATGCACTCGCTCAAAGGCGCCTCTGGTTTTCTTGGGTTAAACAATATTAACAAATTAGCTCATAGATGCGAAAATATTCTTGACGATGTCAGACATGCTAAAATGTCAATGACTTCTGGAGTTATGGATATTATTCTCGCTTCAACAGATGCTCTGCGTCAAATGCTTGACGTGCTGGAAAGTGCCAATACCGACGAGGGCGTTCCCATTGAAGACCTTGTGACGGAAATTGATAAACTCATGGAAAACAAGGGCGAAATCATTGCTGAAGCCGTTGAAGCAAGCGTAGAAGAAGCCGCCCCTGAAATGGCGGAAAGCACCCCTGCACAAGATGCTACTGAAATACAGAATGCGAATGCGCAAAGCACCGAGCAGGTCAGTGATGTGCAAGCTTCCGACACAGATGTGGTCAATGCTTCCGGTACCAAACTGAAAAAAAGTGATAAAAGCCCTAAAGAATGGATTCAGGCATTTCCTCTTTTACCTGAGTATAAACTTACCGCCTTTGGTGAGGGGCACCTCAAAGACTTTATCGATGAATCACAAGATATTGTGGCCAATCTTAACGATGGCCTTTTATCCTTAGAAGGCGAAGGACAAGGCCAAGAAGAACTCATCAACGACCTTTTCCGCTTTTTCCATAATTTAAAAGGAAATAGCGGTATTATTGGCTACGAGCAAATTAACCTGCTTACACATGAAGCGGAAACTGTGCTCAATAATATGCGTCGTGGTGAAACAAAGCCTATACCTGAACTCATTGATTTACTCCTCTTTGTTGTAGACATAATAGAAATTCTTATCGACGCCATTGATACTTCAAAAGGTACAGCATCTCCTCCGGACACAGGTGAAGTGCTTCATCAATTAAAAGAAGCCTTGGCTGGTGGCCCCATTATGCTTCCTGCCAGCATGTATGAAGAAGTTTCTGCTAGCGATACAAGCGATTCAAGCGATACTGCTCCGGCAACTGCCAGCACCACTGATTCTGTAAAACCGCCGGCCGTAGTTGCCATGGGCACCGACGATGATGATATGGAAATTTTCCGCCTCACGGTGGCACAGCAATTAGAAATTATCCGCTCCGGTATGGAAACTCTGCAAAACGATAGCAGTCATGGACCTTCCAAAGACGCTATTTACCGCAGTCTTATAGCTATTAAAAACGCTTCATCTTTTGTAGAACTACCCGATATTAAAGAATATTGCGAACGCACAGCCGGTATTGTAGATTCGGCACGCTCTTCTGATATGGACTTTGGCCTCTTGCTAGATATGCTCTCTCAAGAAATTGAAATCATACGTGAAATGGTGATCAAAGCTCTTGATGGTGCTAGCCTAGATTTATCTCGTGACGCTGCCCAAGATAAAGAGGATAAAAAAGACACAGAAGAGAAACAAACAGAAACAGCACCGGTTGCGGCTCCTGAAGCCCCCAAAGCACAAAGTACCCCAGAAGCCAAGGTGGAAAGCAAGCCCGCTGCGGCACCTGTCGTTGCACCTGTTGCTGAGCCTGCTGTTGCGGAGCAAAAAGCTGTTGCACCAAAGCCTGCTGCGCCTCCGGCAAAACCGGCTGCACCAAAGCCAGCTCCAGCCGCTAATGCAAAGCAAGCACCCCAAGAAGCTAAGGTGGAAAGCAAGCCCGCCTCCTCTACCATTCGTGTGGATCATGAGAAACTTGACCACCTTATGAACCTCATTGGCGAGCTTATTATCAATAGAAACAGATATACGCTTATTGCTCGCCACCTAGAAGAAGCTAACACCAGTGCTGATATTTCGCATGTGGCCCAAAGTCTTTCTGAAACCACCTATGCCATGGCTCGTATTTCTGATGATTTACAAGACACCATCATGAAAGTGCGCATGGTGCCTGTGGCCTCTGTCTTCTCACGTTTTCCACGTTTGGTGCGTGACCTTTCGCGCAAAAGTGGTAAAGAAGTGGATCTTGTCCTCGAAGGTGAAGAAACAGAACTGGATAAGAGCGTTGTAGAAGTTATCGGCGATCCTTTAGTTCACCTTATTCGTAACTCCGTGGACCACGGCATCGAAGCCCAAGAAGACCGCATAGCTAAAGGTAAACCCGTTAAAGGCCGCGTAACATTACGTGCCTTCCATAAGGGTAACTCTGTTGCCATTGAAATTGAAGACGATGGTAAAGGTATTGACCCCGAAAAAATGCGCGAAGTGGCTATTCGCAAGGGTATTATTACCCCTGACGACGCAAAACAGTTGGATGACCGTGAAGCTATGGAGCTTATCTTTGCTCCCGGTTTTTCTTCTGCCGAAGTCATCACAGATATTTCTGGACGTGGTGTGGGCATGGACGTAGTGCGTACCAATATCAAAAACCTTAAAGGTAGTGTAAATATTACTTCCGAGTTAGGAAAAGGCACGCGCTTTACCCTACTCTTGCCTTTAACATTGGCTATTATTGACGCACTTATGGTCACCGTAGCCGAAGAAATGTACGCCATTCCTTTAGATTCTGTATCAGAAACCACTAAAATTGATGCAGACTTATTGACAGATATTAATGGCCGCAAAGCCTTGACTTTGCGTGGAGAAGTATTAGGTATTATAGAGCTTTCAGAAATTCTAAATCTGCCTCCGCCAGCAGAAGAACCAGAAATGCTTTCCGTGGTTGTTATCCACGATAATGGAAGACGCCTTGGCGTCGTGGTAGATACCTTGCTTGAAAGACAAGAAGTGGTTATTAAACCCCTCGGTTCATACCTTGGTGATTTAAAAGGCATTTCTGGTGCTACCATCATGGGAGATGGGTCAGTTATTCTTATTCTTGATCCCCATGAAATTTATTCCATATCCACCTCAAAAGCTCCAATGGTGTAATACTTTGAAATACAAATAAATCATTTAAGGGCGGTAGTTTTAAAACTTACCGCTCTTTTTTATACCCTCAAAAATTTTGTGTTAAACCTCCTCGCAATTATTTTCTTTAGAAAAGTTGGAAAAATTTTTTACTTACTTTTCCATAAGCAAAACAAAAGACTAAAGCTCATCATCCTACAAAACAAATGACTACACCTATTTTTTATACACTAAACTAAAATTAACGTAGCCTAAGCGCGTATGTTATAAATTAACCAATTCTAATATATCTTAAAATACAGTTTACGTAATGCATTTTAAATATATTGCTGATAAAGGAATAATGTGCTCGTTGCACCTTCAAACTACATTTATATGATAAAGAAAAACAGAATAATTTTACATGAATACATTCTTTTTTGATTAAAGGACTTTTATGCAATACAATTGTAATGAAAAAGATGATTTGGCCAGCGTTTTTTTGGAGCAAGCATTTAAAGACCACAAAAGCCCCATATGCTGCTGGAATTTAAATGGTAAAATTCTCTATTGCTCAAAAAGTTTTTTAGATATATTTCGCGCAAAAACAAAAGAAGAAGTGGGAGAAAATTTTTCCTTATTCAGTCCTCCCATACAACCCAGCGGAAAATCTTCTCAGGAAGAAAAACAGCATTTTCTAACTGTAGCTGTACGCGAGAATTATGTGCGTTTTTACTGGATGCACTACTTGCCTTGGGCCGGTGAAAAATCGGTAGAATACACCATAACTACTCTAAAGCATAACGATACAGTTCTCTTAGTGGGTTTTATGCATAATGCTATTGCCAGTGAGCATAAGTATGCTACCGACAAAAACATGAAAACCATTCTTAATGCCTCACCCACAGCAGTATGTTTATGGCATAAAGACGGTTATGCCATGGACTGCAATGAAAGCTTTCTTGAACTTTTTAAGATTAATGATTTAGGGGATTACCGCTACAGCCCAGAGAAGATTTTTCCGGAATTTCAAGAAAATGGTAAAAAATCTATCCCCTACAGCGCTGAAGAAATACAAAAAGCCTTTGAAGAAGGACAAAGAAAACTAGAATGGATATGGAATGATAGCGATGGCAACACCATTCCTTCGCAAGTTATTTTGCGTCGCTTTTCTTACGATGATACAGAGTTTGTTGCTGAATATGTTTATGATTTGCGTGAATTGCGCGCCAAGCAAAAAGAAGCTCTTGAAGCCGAAGAACGTGTAAAGCTTATGCTAGATAGCATGCCCTTATGTTCCTTTGTTTTTAATAGAGAGTTTAAGCCCATTGATTGTAACCTCGCAACTTTACGCCTTTTCGGCTATGATGAAAAAGATGATTATTTGCTAAATTTTTATAAACTCTCCCCTCACTTTCAGCCCGATGGTACATTAAGCAGCGAAGGCTCTCGCGCCTACCTTGAGCAAGGCTTTGAAAAAGATTTTTGCGTCTTTGAGTGGGTTCATTGCCATAAAAATGGAGAACTTATACCTTGTGAAGTAACCTTAGTACACAGTTTTTATAAAAATGAAGATATCATCTTAGCATATGTACGAGATTTACGCGAAATAAAAGCCTCACAAGCCTTGGCAGAAGCCGCAGAACTGCGCAACAAAGCCATTTTAGATGCCATGCCTATGGGCGTACACTTTTGGGATGAAAACTCTACACTAAGTTACTGCAATCGAGCCAGTGCGCAACTTTTTGGCTACGATGATACCGAAACCTATTTAGAAAATTTTTACTCTACCGTTCCAGAAAAACAACCCAATGGACAGGTGTCACAAGGCATTATAGCGCAGGGGCTTGAACATGGCGCTGTACACGGCCGAACAGAAATTGAGTTCTGGTGCACTAATCCTGTGACAGGTGAAGACGTTCCCTTAGAAATTTATATACGCAGTGTATTGTATCAAGGGAAAAAAAGCGTCATTTCCTTTTTACGAGACTTACGTGAACAAAAAGCTATGCTTAAAGAAATCTATAAGTCACAGGAAGAATTATGCGAAGCAAAAGATTTAGCTGAAAAAAATGCCCAAGCTAAAGGAGAATTCTTGGCCAACATGAGCCATGAAATCCGCACGCCCATGAACGGCATTTTAGGGCTTTTACACCTTTTAGAACATACAGACCTGAACACAAATCAATTGTACTACGTGCAAAAGTCTCTTTTATCTGCCAACAATCTCATGCGCATCATTAATGATATTTTAGATTTTTCTAAAATTGAAGCAAAAAAATTAGAAATGGAAGTAGCTCCCTTTACTTTGCGCGAACTATGCACAGAAATATATGAATTATATGAGCCTTTAAGCAGTAAAAAAGGAATTAAATTCTTCATAGAAAAAGGGTCGCATACTAACGTTGTATTGCTTGGTGATGCTTTGCGTTTAAAGCAAATTCTCTACAATCTTGTGAGTAATGCCATTAAATTTACCGCCAAGGGTATGGTCACCTTAAGTGTGGAAAAGGCAGAAGAAATCGACGGAAAAGTGCATTGCCTTTTCTCTGTACAAGACACGGGTATAGGCTTGGCAAAAGAACAACAAAGCAAACTTTTTTCTGCTTTTGCCCAAGCTGACAGCTCTGTTACCAGAGAATATGGGGGAACAGGTCTTGGCCTTGCCATTTCGCGTAGCATAGCACAAATGATGCATGGCGATATTTGGTTAAAAAGCACCCTCGGTGAAGGGAGTACCTTTTATTGTTCAGCTATTTTCACCATCAGCCCCAAGCAAAAAATTGTGGAAAATCTCAATGAACAAACTATTAACAGAGAATGTTTTCAAGGGCATGGACATCTCTTGCTTGTAGAAGACAATGAAATAAATCAACTCATTGCAAAAGAGCTCTTGCAAAAAGGCGGCTATACCGTAGATGTTGCCCATGATGGGCAGGAAGCTTTGGATATGTTAGAAAAAATGTCTTACGACCTTGTGCTCATGGACATACAAATGCCTATTATGGACGGCCTCACAGCCACTCAAAAAATACGCGAACAAGATAAATTTGCCACGCTTCCCATCATTGCCATGTCGGCGCATGCTATGGTTGGCGATAAAGAAAAAAGCCTAGCACATGGCATGAACGACCATTTAACAAAGCCCATTAACCCTAATCTATTATATAACACCCTCTATCAATGGCTTAACAAACCTTAAACAGCCGTTAACAAAGTACAAAAGCAAACACGGAATTTTCTACAAAAAATAATATTATAAAAACTTAGGTCTCTGAAAACGACAGAGACCTAAGTTTTTTTAAGAAAGGACTAACTTAACAATATTTCCTTACGCTGCTATTGCGCAGGCATGCGCACACCTGCGTAGGTAGACGCATTATTAATAACATACCAGAGCCCATCTCCAAATTGTTTCACCCAAACAATTCTTTCAGAGTCGGCTCCGCTACTCACTAAATTCACCCGCAAATAATCTGATTCTTTTGCTTTTCTAGCAATAGTAACATTGTAATTTTGCGGCGACATGGCATACCCATTTTGAGGAGAGGTTCCCGCAGCGAAACTTCTAAAAATATGCTGCATTTGTGGGTCTTTTAAGCGCGAAACAAAGGTTGCAAAACTACTCTTTCTTACCCAATTATCAGATTCATGCATGACATAGCCAAGCATTTTCTGCCCCTCGGTGCGCGTTTGTGGGTTTATATAGCAAAATACCGCGTCAAAATACATTTTAACTGCCCCCTCAGGCGTTTGCAACATAGATTGACAGCGCTGTTTAAAATCTGCAAAATTCTTAGGCAAGCCCGAATTATTTGCATAAGCAATCAGCTGTCCTGCCTCCAAAAGTAAGGAAGAGTTTTGCACAGATTGCGCCACCCCAAGACTAGGTAAAAACATACAGCCACCCAATAAAACACAAATAATTTTTTTCTTCATAATCCCTCCTTTTTTTAAATTTATTAAAGTTTGGCAACTAAAACCTTAGCAAATCTATAAAATACCCTACAATTTAAGAGGAAAAGCTGTCAATATATTACACAGTTTTTCACGCAAAAACATCTTATACTTTGCCCAAACTTTGACTAAATAAGAAAAAATCTGTATCTCAACAGTTCGTTTCATTTTATACTTAGAGGTTGTTATGTCTTTAACTCTTGCCCAGCGTATTGCTCAAGAACTTTCGCTTATAGAACACAATATCGTCAACACCATCGCATTATTAGATGAAGGAGCCACCATTCCTTTTCTCGCTCGCTATCGTAAAGAGGCCACCGGTGGTCTTGATGAGCTAGAACTTGCCAAGGTGCGTGATAGTCTTGAACGTTTACGCGCCCTAGATGCACGGCGCGCTTCTATACTCACTGCCATGCAGGAAAGAGAACAACTCACCCCTGCCTTAGAAAAGGCCTTAAAGGAAGCCACAAGCCTCAGCGTATTAGAAGACATTTATCTGCCCTACCGTCCCAAAAGGGTCACACGGGCTTCCAAAGCTAAGGAGCGTGGACTTCTGCCTCTAGCCACGGCTTTATTAAAACAGCAAGCAGATATACAAAATCCAGACGCCTTGAAGAGCTTTGCGCAATCTTTTATAAAAGATCATGAAAACCCTGCCCTTTGTGTGCCTGACCTTGCCAGTGCCTTGGCAGGAGCACGCGATATTGTGGCAGAGCATATGGCCGAAGACATGCACAGCCGCAAAGCTTTGCGTGGTCTTTTTGTAAGACAAGCACTTCTACATTCCAAAGTGAGTAAAGGTAAGGAAGAAAGCGGCAGCACATACCAAGATTACTTTGACCGGCAAGAACAGGCGGCAAGCATGCCAGCGCACAGATTGCTGGCAGCCCTACGCGGAGAGCGCGAAGGCTTTTTGTCCTTACACATACGCCCAGACGAAAGTAATGCTTTAGACTTCCTAGAGAAGCAATGGATTTTACAAAAAAATCATGCGGCAGCTCAAGAAATACACCTTGCTTCGAAAGATGCTTGGCAACGCTTGCTCGCCCCATCTTTAGAAAATGAATACCGCACAGCCCTACGCGAACGTGCCGAAAAAGAGGCCACCTTGGTTTTTACCGCCAATTTGCGAAAGCTACTTTTAGCCTCCCCCTTAGGACCTAAAAGAACATTGGCTTTAGATCCCGGTTGGCGAACAGGAGCAAAATTGGTTTGCCTTGATGCTCTGGGAACCCTTGTGCATAATGAAGTTATTTACCCACTCACAGGCCAAGAGCAAAGTCATAAAGCCGCCGAAAGAGTACGCAAGCTTTGTCAGAAATACGCCATAGAAGCCATTGCCGTGGGAAATGGCACTGCGGGGCGCGAAACAGAAGCCTTTGTAAAAAAATTAGATTTACCAGCACATATTGCCATCATTCTTGTGGATGAGCGCGGCGCTTCTGTATATTCTGCCTCAGACGTGGCTCGCGAAGAATTTCCCGACCAAGACGTCACCGTGCGCGGAGCCGTCTCCATAGGACGTCGCCTCATGGATCCCTTGGCAGAACTTGTGAAGGTAAACCCTGCCTCTCTTGGTGTGGGGCAATATCAGCACGATGTAAACCAAAGCGCCCTACAGGACGCCCTCAGTGAGGTAGTGGCCTCCTGCGTTAATGCTGTAGGTGTGGATATGAACACTGCCAGTGGTGAGCTTTTAAGCTATGTATCTGGCATTGGTCCGGCACTGGCTAAAAACATCATTACTTGGCGTAAAGAGCACGGCGCTTTTACTACACGTCGGGAATTGCTAAAGGTGCCACGCCTAGGCCCCAAGGCTTTTGAACTTTCTGCCGGTTTTTTACGCATACCCCATGGCAAAGAGCCATTAGACAGCAGCGCGGTGCATCCGGAACGCTATGCCCTTGTAAAACGTATGGCTCAAGATGCAGGCTGCACCGTGGCAGAGCTTATATCTAATGACGAAGCACGTAAGCGCATTACTTTAACTACCTATGTAGACGATACCATTGGTTTGCCCACCTTACGTGATATTATGACAGAGCTTGCCAAGCCAGGACGCGACCCCCGCCCGCCCTATGAGCATTTTAGTTTTGCCGATGGTATCACAGCCATAGAACATCTTCAGGAAGGTATGGAGTTGCAAGGCATTGTAACCAATGTTACGCAATTTGGCGCTTTTGTAGATGTGGGAGTACATCGCGATGGGCTTGTGCATATTAGCCAATTAGCAAATAGTTTTGTGAAAAACCCGCATGAGGTAGTCAGTGCCGGACAAAAAGTACGCGTGAAAGTGCTTGAAGTAGACAGTAAGCGCGAACGTATTACGTTAAGTATGAAATTTTAAAAAGAAACGATGACTCATTATTTTTTCTGGGGGACACCTCGCCAAAAAGTTGCCCCCAGAAGAAGTCATGAGCCATCGTTTTCTTTAAAACTACCAAAGGCGCATATCAAAAAATCCACGTAATACGTAGTTGATACCCACTAAGAAGGCTAGCACAATAAAGATGCGCTTAAGCCAAACATCGGACAAGAATTTGGCTGTCATGGGGCCTATCCAAGAACCGATAACAATACCGGCTAATTCTACACCGATAAGTGGCCAATATACTGGGGTGCCTCCAAACATAAAAGTAGCAATGGAGGTGACCATACCTATAAGCACGGCAAAGGCTGATGTACCGGCGGCTAAATACATGGGCAGTTGAGAAATGCTTGTAAGGAAGGGCACAAGTAAGAACCCACCACCTACACCCAAGAAGGAAGCTACAGAAGCAATAAGAAAGCCACCAATAACAGGCATAAGCGTAGCAAAAGAAAATTCCACACCGCAGAAAGTGAAGATCACTCTGGTGAGGCTTAATTTTACTATTTGTACACGGGTTTGAACACCACTTTCTGCGTGACCTTTAGAAGCTTCTTCAAAGGCTTTGGCGGCGGCGGCGGCAAGCTTTTTCTTGGCTTTGGCTGCCGGTGTGGTTTCATAGAAAAGGTAGCAACCAAGGGCAAGAACAAAAAGACCAAAATAGCCAATATAATCGCTAAAATCAATTTTACCTTGTGTGAGCATGGGCACAAGAATAGAGCCAGCTAACGAACCTACCCCAAGAGCAATACCAAGAGGTAAAACAAGGCGTCCAAGACTATACTGCTTAAAAGAAGAAATTAAAGCCGAACAACCCACTAACCACTGGTTTGATACACGAATGGAGTCTGTAATACCTTTATTTAGTGGCGTGCCTTTACCAAAAGACGCTGCATAGTCGCCCAGTCCAAACACACTTACGTGCCCCACCGAGGCCATAATACCCCCAAAGGCGCCTACAGTTGAGAAAATCCACCCCACCCAAATGGCCCAAAAAAAGCCCATAATGGGGGATATTTGCGGTGCACCAGGAATACCGAGAAAACCTTTTTCGGCTTTGGGGTCAAGTTTTTTATCGGTTACAGCAGAAGCAATGGCTGCTTCTAAAGGGCTTTGAGCTTTTGCACCGGTGTCTTCGCTTTTCGTAGCGGGAGGCGGTGCGGCGGCATCTTCAGCGGCAAATGTTATGGTGGGGCTGGTTAGTAACAGTAAAGCCAACACTGCAAGCAGGTATGGCATGGCGAACACTTTTTTCATAATACGTCCTTTGTGGCTATCTCAACATATTCTAAAACAAGGCGTAATAATACGCGCTATGGCTAAAATTACACCTTATTTGCATCGCTATAGTAGCATTTTATACCTTTGGCTCTATACCAATACAGCTCTTTGTAAAGATGAAGACAGGTTGGTTTTTAACTTTACAGAGCCAAGGGGGCGAAAATTCTACTATTTATTTTCACACGATCCGCAAGCGTCGTTTTTACCTTTTTTGAAGATAATGAGCGGACAGTTTTTGCAAACATCACCACCGGGGAAGTAGTCACCGGGACGGGTAATGGAGCTAGAGCCATTATTGAGGGCCATGCGTTGCATAAGGCGCATCACCGTGGGGGCTATATGTTCGCCAGGAATAAAGACGTTAACTTCTCCGCGTTCGGTTTTGCCGGCATTGTAGCTGCCGGAACAGGCGGGACAGCAGTTAAATGTTGTATTTAAGTGCGAATATACCGAACCACCGCATGCGGAAGAGCTCATGGTTATCATGGTAGGCAAGGGGTGAATATCGGTGGCAGCACAGTAATCGACTGCCAAGTGATAGGATTGAATATTATCACAGTAAAAGTGTACTACGTGTGGAATCATTTGTGCCTTGCCAAGAGGGCCCACAGCAATAGCTTTTAGAGAATCCATTTTCATTTTGGGCTTTGAGCGCATAAAACGTTCAGCTTGGTCAAGGTCAACACAGTATTTGCTTTGACTTCTAATTTCGGCTTCGTCAATTTCTTTCCAGCCAAAACTTACCCGTGCATTGGAACAGGCAAGGGTTTCTTTGGTACCAAGCACAGTATGGCCTTGCATACGAGCCGCCACTTCCCATTGACAGTAGGTGAGGGCTTTTACTGGCTCCACGTGGGGAGTACATTTTTTAAAATTGGCAACATCTTCGTCGGTAAACAAGAACGTAACAGCTATGGGGTGGTGATACAATCGTAAGGCATCCATAAGTGTGTGTTCCATTTGAGCATAACTAAGCGACATAATAACCTCCATATAGTTCTAAAATTCACTAAGCAGTATATCACCCTCTAGAGCTATGTGCAATAGGAAATGTAATTATTAGCATATGGAATTAGTAGGCAATTAACTATAACTTTTTTAAGACAATTTCCCTGGTATCCTCGTATTATGCAGAAAAATAGCTAAAGATAATTGTGAAAAAATGCTTTAAATGAAAAAAGTAAAGAGAATGAGTGTGTTTTAAGGGTTTTGCACATGTCGATTTACGCAAAAGTATATTACAACAGCACAAAAAAATAATTGTGCAGACCCCTTAGCTTATGTGGACACGTTCTAAATAAAAAAGGGAAAGGCCAAGCCTCTCCCTTATGAATACATTAAAATGTGTAAAGCTTACTCAGGGTTTACTTCACCAACATAAGTACGCTTACCATTTTTAATTTCAATGATACCAATGGGCATTTCAGCATCGTGAGTAGCGTTAATGCTTAACACGCCTAATGGGGTAGCTAAATCTTTAATGGTGCCAAGGGCAGTGGTGATGGATTCTCTGTCGGTCTTACCGGAACGGGTAATGGCGTCCATAATCATCATGTATGTGGTGTAGCCCAAGGTGGCATTCATGTTAGGTTCTTTGTTAGGGTGCTCTTTGTTCCAAGCAGCAGTAAACTTTTTGGCTTCTTCGCTCATGTTAGGCATATCTGCGGCATAAGGGAAAGCAGTAATGATAAAGCCTTCAGCAGCAGCACCGGCAATTTTTACGGTGTCAGGATTGTCCATGGCGTCAGCACCCATAAGGCGGAATTGTGCGCCAGCTTCACGGGCTTGCTTCATGATGATAGCCCCTTCAGCAAAGTATGCAGGCATGAACACGATGTCTGGCTTAGCGGCAATAAGAGCATTTAATTGTGCTGTAAAGTCTTGCTCACCAGAGCTGTATTTCATTTCGCTTACCACTTCGCCACCAAGTTTGGTGAAGGCACGCTTAAAGAAAGCAGAAAGGCCTACGGCGTAGTCATTAGATACGTCCATAAGAATACCGGCTTTTTTGGCACCAAGGGCTTTAATGGCGTATTGTGCTGCGCCAAGGCCTTGATAAGGGTCAATAAAGCATGCGCGGAAATAATATTTTTTCCCTTGTGTTACAAGGGGGCTGGTGCAGGAAGTGCCCACAACAGGAGTTTTGGCTT
>CAYJAD010000009.1:0-12889 GCA_964368075.1 uncultured Desulfovibrionaceae bacterium
GAAACTTTTTTTAGGAAAAAAAAGTTCCCCTCCCCAGCCCCCGCCCCTCAAAAAAACCCATTTCAACACTATGGTCTCTTAATAAAAAAACAAAAGTGTCTAGAAAACTTTGTTGAAGAGATATAAAAGCATTTAGGTCATATTTGCGTAAAAATTTGAATTATATGCCCGAGAAAAAAAGATATTGACGCAGTAAACGGCGCTTTTTTAACGCCCTGCCAAGCCGAGAGAGTGTTTAGCATCCCTAATCCTCACCCACGACTGCCTAACACGTTCCTCAGAAATCCTTCCTTGCTTCACCAATTGCAACAAGGTTGCATACACCAGTTCTGCTTGTGTGGCTATACCTTGCTGAGATTTCGACTGTACTGTGGCCTGAAAAGCACCCGGTAGAAATTTTCCCAAACTATTTTGCAATAAAGCTTTACTGAGGGCGGTTTGATCTACTTGCTGACCGTCTTTGGCATTTTGTAGCACCTCAGCGAGTTCTTGCATATTATCCGATTTACTTTCGTCACCAAGGCCTTGCCCCAAAATATCTAATGCTCCTAAATTTCCCAAACCCAAAAAAGAGTCTTGCAAAGGCATAGTGGCTGCTGGCTCTGACACTAATAATATATCCACTCCTGCTGTTATTGCCAAGAGTATACTTTCTTGTAAAGAGTAAAAAGGTTGTAATGCACGTAAGTCCGGCGAAAGAATAATGCCTCTAAAGCCCAATTGTCCACGCAAGACGTGGTGCAAAACCTTTTGCGATAAAGGAACAGGATATAGAGCATCGTAGCCTCTATGATAAATAAGAGCCGGCTGTATTGCAGCACCATAATTTTGCAAACTACTTTGCGCATAGGGACTAAGCTCTCCATATTGCCACGAAGCCGCAAGATCCGGTATGGTCTGCAAAAAATTCGGCGTTGTATTGCCAGACGAAGCAAAGCCCTGCATTACGGAACCAGTACCCGGAAAGTTACGTATACAAGGCAAGACTTTCGCAGCAAAAAGCCCCTTGGTAAAAGCTTGTACATGCGCTGTTACTTGTGACGGACTGGGACCAAAAGAGCGAAAGCGCTTACCTATACTCTCACTGAGTGGGTTTACATTAACATCGCCAGCAGGGCCAAGCACAAAATTAATTCCCAAACTGGCCATTTCAATACCGGCACGACGAGCCGCAATTTCCGTATTTTCTACGGTTCCTTGCCCCAACGAAGCCGCTGCCGCAAGCCCTTCAAATCCTAAATCTCTGCGCAGGCTTTGTACAGTACCCCCCTCTTGCTCCACCGCCACCCATAAAGCCGAAGAGCCCTCAGGTACGGCGTGCTGTAATGTGGCTATAAGCTGACGTAACTGTGTGGGGGAAGCTATATTTCCCTGTACTCCCAGCGGTATTTTACTCCCTTGCGCTTGTGTAGATGCAGATAAAAGTCCAGCCCCCATACCTTGTTTACCTTGTCCTCCTGCCATCAGCGGTAAAGGAGCTTGCATCATTTGTTCCTTTTGGGGGCTTTTTGGAGGTAAAGCTTCTAAAAAAACACCGCCCAACTTTCCCTGCTTAATAAGCGCCAATACAGGAGCGTCATTTTCCATATCTGTACCGGTAAATCCTGCCATCACCATTTGGCCTAGCATCATCTCCAAGGGAGGAAAGCCATTCTTTTGTGCTACTAAAGGCAATGTAGGAGAGGTATTTGTTTGAATGGGAGCCCTAGGCACCACCTCACCAGAACGGGCCGGTGTAAGCGCTGGCGTTTGCGGTGCCGAAGGCGCCACTCGCAAAAACGACGGTACTGTAGTGCTTTGCTTTGGTACTATTGGTAATACTACCCCATCATGTGGAGGAGAGGCTAAAGGTTTTACCGGAAGTACAGGCACATGCGGTGCTATGCCTGCCCCGCCTTCCATACCTTTCGCTGTTCCTTTTAGAGGTGCTGGAAAATACTTTTGCATTTGCTCGGGAGTAATCTCAGTGCCAGGCAAGGTGTCTAAACTGGGTACTCCGGCATTTTGTACCGCCGAAGAGGTACTCTGAGACGTGGCCGCTTGCGTACAAGTAGCGCAAAATATCATTATAAATCCACAATAAATGAAGAATAAAGAAAAAGTTTTTTGCAAGCTAGAGTGCATATTTCCCCTTTAAACACATACTCATAGAGAAGTATGATGAACAGGATAATTGTGATTTTTAAGGAAACACTGATTTAATAAATAAAGATTTCTTTGAGGGTATGTCTTTCCCCATGACCTGACTAAAAATAACTTACTAACACCGCAGACTACCCATTTTCACCTCGTTTGTAGCGTGTTCAAAATGAAAAGTATACAAGGAAGCAGATATTTTTAGGAAGGGAGTGGGGTCTTTCCCCCATGACCTGACTAAAAATAACTGACTGACGCCGCAGACTACCCATTTTCAACACGCTACACGCTATACAATACCAGGACGCCACTGACACCCTACCCGCACATCCCTACCCCCACGGCCATGAGCATCTAACGTGGCAAAGCTCTGTGCATGTATCACATCTATGGCTTGCTCTTGGGTTTTTTCTCCTTGTGAGGTTCTTGGAAAATGCTCTTGTAGGGCTTGTGTTGCCAAAGCTATACCTTTATCTAAAGTAAATGTTTTATCGAGCTTTCCTTGCAAATGCAATGTGGGTATATGCCATATCCCTTGCAAGGTATCGGCAAAAAATTCTAATTGAGCTGTGGGCAAGGTTGCGGCAGCACCCAAAGCATTGGCAAGAGGGCTGTGTGGCGGTACATACCAAACCATGCCGGCCTTGGCCTGCAAATAAGGCCCAAGCCATGTGGAAAAAAGCTTAGCAGGGGCGCCTACCATAATAACAGCATTTGGTTTTATGGTATATTCTTCTAATAATTCCGCTAAAGTATAAACAGGTTGCCCAGCCAATCGTAAAAGTAGGTTTTGCAAACTTTCAAACACCATGGCACAAGCTTTTTCCACCACCATATGCGCCATATGTTGCGCTGAATATTTTGTTGTGCTTACAAGCCTTTCCAATGCCTTTTGCGAAGCACAGCCATCGCCTGCTACTAAATCCTCTAAGCCTTCTTGCAAAGCACACACATTCAGCGCATCTAAAAACGTGGCTTGCGTACCGCCAAAGGCTGCGGCATCTCCCAAGCGTTGTGGGCCTATATGTAATGATTCTGCATTTTGCTGTAATGTAATAAGCGAATCCCCCCCAAGACCAAGGGAATGTGTCGCAAGTGAGCGTAAAGGGGTTGTACGCACATGCCCTTGTATGGGCAGGCGCATTCCCTCTCTATCTAGCACAGGAATACCTTGCACATATACTGCTATATCTGTAGTAGTGCCACCAATATCTAGCAAGACTGCGTCCTGTTTTTCCTGTTCATACTGTTTTTGTAATACCATACCCCCCATAACACTGGCAGCAGGGCCGGAAAGTACCGAATATAGAGGATGTGCATACACATAGTCCCAAGCAAGAGCGCCGCCATCTGCTTTTAAGAGGTATATGGGAGCTGTTAAAGAAAATTCCGCCATAGTTTGTTGCACTGCATGCAAGAAATTTCTTTGTATTTCTTGTATGGCGGCATTGGCATAGGCCGCTGCCATTCGCCTTGGAAAATTAAGAGCGCCGGAAAGCGTATGACTTAATGTGATAGCATGGGCTTCAATGCCATGCACCTTACACAGTTCTGAGGCTATGGCTTGCTCATGCCTAGGGTTATGCACAGAAAATTTCCCTACCACGGCAAAGTGACGCACTCCCGCCTGTACCCAAGCTTTAGCTATAGGGGCTACTTTTTCCACTTGAAGGGGAGTGACTTCTTGCCCCCTATGGTCAAGCCCTCCCGGAACTTTATACACAAAGTCCCCTAGGCCTTCGACAAAGCGTAAAGGGTCCATGCCCGGCCCTGCTGTTAGGAACAGCCCCACGGGCTCAAGACTATTTTGCACCAGCGCATTGAGTCCAAGGGTGGTGCCCAGCGTCACACGCGCTATCTTTTGCCAATGCCTTGGCTGTGCTTCTTTTTGTAATGCTTGCAGCACATTTTTTATGGATGTAGGCAAAGCCTGTGCTTGCGTTTTCACCTTGGCAACAGCGTGTACATGCCCTTTATGATAAAGCACAGCATCGGTATGGGTTCCGCCTACGTCTATTCCTAGGTACATATATTTCCTTACATTTCCTGTTTATTGTAGAATTTTTTTTCGCCCTTTATACATATAACTTCGAGAAGTGAAGTTGACAAGGGCTTATGCAGCTATAGAAAAATCCATTGCCTTTATAACCGGAATAGCTTAAAAAGGCGGTTTGTATGCATAGCATACGATTTGTTATGAAACGGTTTTAACTAAGAGGTATTTTCATGCAACCGACAGAATTTATTTGGTTTGATGGCAAAATGGTTCCTTGGGCTGATGCCAATGTTCATGTGCTTACACATTGTTTACATTATGGCACTGGGGTATTTGAAGGCATTCGCACCTATCGATGTGCTGATGGCACATCTTCTATTTTTCGTCTACAAGAGCATGTTGAACGCTTTTTTAATTCCATGAAAATTTTAGGATTAGAAATTCCCCATAGCCAAGAAAGCGTGTATGATGCTATTCTTGAAACTGTAAAAATAAATAAACTTACAGAAGGTTATATTCGCCCTTTAAGCTTTGTGGGCTATGGTGTTTTGGGCATACATCCACAAGACAACCCCATTCAAACCATCATTGCCGTTTGGCCTTGGGGTGCATACCTTGGAGCAGACGCTTTAGCCAATGGTATTGGTATTAAAACATCTACTTTCACCCGACATCATGTGAATGCCATGATGACCAAGGCTAAAACCTCAGGCAATTATGTCAACTCTGTGCTTGCCAAAATGGAAGCTGTGGCAGACGGTTACCATGAAGCCCTTATGTTAGACACCAATGGTTTTGTATCTGAAGCTACAGGCGAAAATATTTTTATTGTGCGTAATAAAGTTATTAAAACTACACCTCCCACATCCATTCTTGGCGGCATTACCCGCGAAAGCATTATGACATTAGCCCGAGATCTTGGCTATACTGTGGTAGAGCAACAATTTACCCGCGATGAGCTTTATGTTGCCGACGAGGCTTTCTTTACTGGCACTGCCGCTGAATTAACGCCCATCAGCGCTGTGGATAAAAGAGTTATTGGCAGTGGAAAAGCCGGTGAAATAACAAAGCACCTACAAAAAGAATATTTTGATGTGGTAAAAGGTGCTAACCCAAAATACGAAGCATGGCTAAGCCGCTATAGCGTATAATTTAGAACTGCATTTATTAAAAAAACAAGAAAATCCTATGGGGGAGGATAGCAGACTGTTAAGCCTCCTCCCAAAAAATTGCCATGAAACATACATCACTTGCTGCCCACTACCGTCCCCAGACTTTTGCTGAGGTGACAGGTCAAGACATGATTACCACCGTCCTTTCACGTGCGGCGGCAGAAGATCGTGTGGCGCCAGCTTATCTTTTAAGTGGCACTCGCGGCGTGGGAAAAACGACCATTGCCCGTATTTTAGCCAAAGCACTTAATTGTAAGGAAGCGCCCACCGCAGAACCGTGCAATGTATGTTCCCATTGCCTTATGATTACACAAGGTAATCATGTGGATGTTACCGAAATTGACGGTGCCTCCAACAATAGCGTCGATGATGCCAGAGCCTTACGAGAAAATATAGGCTACGCCCCCATGGAAGGGCGTTATAAAGTCTTTATTATCGACGAAGCCCATATGCTTACACGCTCTGCTTTTAATGCGCTGTTAAAAACATTGGAAGAACCGCCACCGCGTGTGGTCTTTGTCTTTGCCACGACAGAAGTGCATAAATTTCCCATTACCATTGTAAGCCGTTGTCAGCATTTTATCTTTAAGCGGCTTTCAGAAGATGGCTTGGTGGCGCATTTAAGCCGCGTACTGGAAAAAGAAGCAGTCAGCTTTGATGTGCAAGCTGTGCGCACCATTGCGCGACGCGCTTCAGGTTCAGTGCGCGACAGTATGTCCCTGCTAGGGCAAACACTCGCTCTCGGTCAAGATAGTTTGACTATGGAAAGCACACGCTCTGTTCTTGGCCTTGCCGGACAAGAGCTTTTTATAACGCTTTTCCAAGCCATTGCCAAACAAGATTGCCCTGCTGTCATAGACATTATGCAAAAGTTAAGTGACCAAGGCATTGATATTGGGTTCTTTTTACGAGAGCTTATCCACCTGTGGCGTACGCTTTTCTTATTGCGCGAAGCAGGCCCAAGCATTGTGCCTTCGCTAGAGCTTACACAAGAAGAAAGCCTTCTTTGGTCTGAACTTTCGTCTCAATTTGCGTCGGCACATCTTCATGCCGCTTGGCATATGACCCTGGATGTGCAAAGAAAAATTATTCATAGCCCCGAACCTGCGGCGGCTTTGGAATTATTATTACTCAACCTTACGCTTATGCCACGGCTTTTGCCCGTACATGCTGTACAGCCCATGGATCAAACGGCGCATTCGGGCGCGGCATCTGGACAACACGACCTTAATAGAAACGCCGTGCCCACAGCAGGCAACGTGGCACCATATACTACGCAGGGCAGCACACAAGGCAGCATGAATCAACACATGCCGCAGCGTGGACATGCACAAAACACTCCTGGGGAGAGCTCTGCCCCTTTGCCCGACGTTGATCCGGAGCCTGAGCCGTCTGCATCATGTTCTGAACCACAAAGCACCGCGCCATGTGCCCCCATACAGTCGGTACAACCCATGCCCCCTATGGAAGGCGCCCAAGAAACAATGCACGCCCCCGTTGCTACCATGCCCTCTTGGCAAGAGCTGCAAGGGGCTTTAAGTTCAGTATTGGCAGAATATATGTTACGTCAAGCTCAGGGCGAATTTGTGGGAAATACCATGCGTATAGCGACGAAATCCCACATGATTTTTGAACATTTTCAAAAAAAACAAATAGAGCTTGAACAGATATTACACAAGGTGTGTGCATGCCCCATAAGCATAGAACTTATACAACCAACCACAACCTTTAAACCAGAAAGCATCCTCATTGAAGAGTTTTCTGCCCGTGAAGAATTACAAGAGTGCTTAACCATTTTAGACGCGTCCATTTTTAAGGTGCGTCAACTTTAAGGAGTATATATCCCATGAAAAATATGAACGATTTACTACGCCAAGCCCAAGTAATGCAAAACAAAATTGCTAAAATGCAAGAAGAACTTGGTCAAAAAAGCTTTGAAGCTTCCAGCGGTGGTGGCATTGTAAAAGCAGAAGTTTCCGGCAAACAAGAATTGCGTAGCCTTAGTATTGACCCCAAAGCCGTGGAAGGTGGCGATGTGGAAATGTTGCAAGACCTTATTGTTGCGGCAGTCAATGAAGCAAATCGTATAGCCAAAGAAAGCATGGAGCGCGAAATGAGCGCCATCAGTGGTGGCATTAAGCTTCCCGGAATTTTTTAATTTTTAGTATTGGCAAATACTGTAAAGAATGGCCTCTTGTTGCAAGTCTTTTTTTGTCTATACAAATAAAATATACGCATACAGGCCTTTCTTTACAGTGTTTCCATAAAGTTATTCACGTTTTACCAGTATACTATTTTACGTAGACAGTGCCTATTTCAACAGTTTAAAGACATACTTACTTTCGCATTTAACAGTATACTAAAGTTACACTTATACCTACTTTTGCAAGCAACTATAATAGTTTTATGTGAAATTGTTATAAGCCTTCTGCTCAAAAGCACTCATTTTATATCTGCAAAAAAATAGCCTTATTTTCCATAAGCAAAGTACCCTATTATGAAAGAACAAATTCCCGAACCTCTACGAAAAGTGGTGGAGCAACTCAGCCGCTTACCCGGCTTTGGCCCCAAGTCTGCCATGCGCGCAGCCATGACATTTTTAAAATGGCCAGAATCTGAAACGCGACGCCTAGGACAAGCTATACATGACTTGCGTGATAATTTGCATCTCTGTTCACGTTGTCATGCTTTAACTGCAGAAGAGCCATGCCTTGTATGTCGCGACAGCACGCGCGAAAGACATGTGCTATGTCTTGTTTCAGAGTGGGATAGCATGCTCACCTTAGAAGAGGGCGGTATTTTTAAAGGGCAGTATTTTATTTTAGGTGGTCTTTTGCAAGCAGGCAATGCCAATACCGACGGGCTTGATTTAGACACTTTATTACAGCGCTTACGTGAAGGCGAAATTACGGAACTTGTACTTGCCCTTGGCGCAACCCTAGAGGCCGATACCACGGGTGCTTACATAAGAAATTTATTAACAAAACAATTTCCTTCCATAAAAATTACACGTCTTGCCCAAGGTATGCCGCTGGGCTCTGAGGTAAAATATATGGATAGAGAAACCTTGCGTCAATCCTTGCAGTATCGACAAGAAGTATAGCAGTATGCGAAAACAAGATTTTTTTATTAAAGAAACACTGATTAAAGACCTCTGCGCAATTTGTTGCGTAGGGTCTTATGGATCATTAACGATAGTTAATGCGGCAGGTTTCACGGTGCACTGCAAAAAGTTAAAAATAAAAGATGCAAGAAACACCATCTATAATCTATTTACTTTAGTTCCCGCATAGGTAAAATTCCCTTTAACCATGCTAAAAAAAGTACCTTTATCAATACCAATAGGCCTGCCACAAAGGCACCATATTTTCCCATCACGTTCTTGGGTATCGAACATTTTAGAAATACGCTCTTTATGACAACGCACTACTTCGCCTTGCCCTAACTTTTCGTATTTCCACAACTTACGTCTACACGCTGCACATTTTATTGTTAACATTCGAAAAATATACGTAAAGTATAAAAAATATGCAATACACATCTAATAAACATCTTGCCAAATATCTCATGCCATCTCAACAAAAGACGTACATATTCACTTGAAGCCTGCTAAAAAGTAGCGTACAGTGCCCTCGTGGTTGCTGCAGGGTAAGGGCTCACAGCGAAAAACCTATTATAATTCACATAATCTTGATTGACTCACAAGCCTAGACAAGATGACTTACGCTTACTTCGTTAAAAGGTAATTCCCCTTTTAACAGGCCTTAAGGAAAATATCTCATGAACTTCATTCCAGAACATGTCTGCTCAAAACTCATTACTTTTGAAATATCCGATGACTTAACCGTGCATGATGTCGCTTTTGTGCGTGGTTGTGCTGGTAATGCTTTGGGTATAGCAGCCCTTGTAGAAGGCAGACCTGCTCAAGAAGTTATCGCTTGCCTTCGCGGTATTCGCTGCGGAGATAGACCAACCTCTTGCCCCGATCAATTGGCGCGTGCATTACACCAAGCTATTCAATCGCATTAATAATTATGCTTTGTTTTTTTGTGGGGTATACTTAGAAAAAAGCTGACACATGGTGTCAATATTTGTAGATGAATCAAAAAGGGTATCTACCAATGTCTTTGCATTGGCTGCCATGCGTAAGGCATGTTCTCTATCTTGCCATAGAGCGCGCATGGCATGGGCTAAGGCAGGGGCATCACGTTGTGGCACAAGGTACCCTGTTTCGCCATGTTTTATCACATCGCCCATGCTGGCCACTTGCGTCCCTATAACGGGTAAGCTATGGCACATGGCTTCAATAACCACGGTAGGCAAACCATCAGAAAATCCTGTACCTTCTTCTACCACACTGGGCATAACCAGCATATCGCTTTCTAAAATAGCTTGAGATATGGCATCGTGGGCAACAAAGCCCAGCATAGTTACATGTTGCTCAAGCCCTAAGTGTTTCATTTGCTGTTGCAACTCTTGCATAAGGTCCCCAGAGCCTGCAATAGATACACGCATGTCTATACCCTCACGCACCAATTGAGCCACAGCATCTAAAAGATACCTAAAGCCTTTTTGTTCCACCAAGCGCCCTATGGCCAAAACATTATACGGTTCTTGCATAGGTACTTGAGCAGCATTGCAAGCAGGTAAGGTTGCTACATTGTAGACTAAATGTAACTTATCCTGTTCCGCCGCTGATAAATAGGAAGCCATGTGTGGAATATTTGAAGAAGAATCAGCCCGAGCAAAGGCGCAAGCCGCAAGTTTTTCTTGTAAAAAGCCATCGGGAGGGCTTACGTCTCTGGCTCTAGCTGTAAAAGAATACGCTATCCCCTCAAGTTTATGAGCCACATATGCTGCTGTGGCAGGGCCATTGGCCCAAGCGGCATGAATATGTTCTATGCCCAATTCTTTACAACGCTCTGCCACATAAAAACCCGCAACGGCGGCCCAGAGATTTTCCGCATACATTTCTTTATCACGCCAACGCCGAAAAAGAATATCCTTCAGGAGCAAAAAACATTTTTGAGGGGATTTTCTAAATCGACGCCAAAGTGCCGCCAAAATATTTCCAAAAGCTGAAATACCCATATGCTCTACAGGGATAGCAATATTTTGCATATGTGGAGCCAAATTTTTTGTTTTAGAACCATACAGACTAAGCACATGCACAGGCAAATTCCGCTTATAAAGCGCATCGACTTCATAAAAAACAAAAGTTTCTGATGGCAATGGAAACCACAAAGACACATACAACACACGCGGAAAAGGGGGTGTTTGTGTTGTGTCTTTATCGGTACTGTGCAAAGTCATACTTTATCCAAAACAAAAATGTTAAATGCAATGCATGCAAATTGTCCCTATATAAATGTTTTGTGCACAGACAAAACACGTGGCATTAGCAAATAAAGGGTAAAAATTTTTCCCACACATTGCTCATTTAGGGTGCAACAAGAGGTCAATATTATAGCTGTATAGCATCAAGGCGTCAATGAAATTACAACAAACTAAAAAAAGAGGAACTTAGAAAAGTTCCTCTCAGAGTTCACATCACAGAGATGAGCGAAAACCTATACATAAACAGTCTATATGCGTCGATGCTGAAAAACGTATTTCCACATTTTTTCAATGTCGCCTAACTATTTTTCAAGTTTTCTATAATTTTAGAAAGCTCTTGCGTTTGCAAAGAAAGTTCTTGCACAGCAAGTGACGCTTCTTGCATAGCAATGCTCGTGCTGCCAGCAATATTATTAATCTGTTCTATGGCAGAGTTCATTTCACTGACTGTGGCAGATTGTTCTTCGCTGGCTGTAGCAATGGCGCGCACATCACTGGCACTATTTTCTGTTATTTCAAGAATCGTTTGCAGAGCTTCTCCGCTCATATTAGCAAGCTTTGTGGCTTCTTCAATACCGCTTACAGAAATATCCACCTGCTTAACATTGCTCTCTGTACTGCTTTGAATGGCTGAAATGGCATTAGCTACATCTGAGGTAGAAGAAATAGTTTTTTCTGCCAATTTACGCACTTCATCGGCCACAACCGCAAAGCCTCTACCGGCTTCACCGGCGCGCGCAGCTTCAATGGCGGCATTTAAAGCAAGTAAGTTAGTTTGATCTGCAATATCAGAGATAACCCCCATGACTGTAGTGATGGATTGTGCATGCTCAGCAAGGGCATTCATGTTTTTACGCAAGACCATGGAATCTTCCTGCACTCTTGTAATGGAAGTTTTGCATCTTTCTGTTATTTCTGCCCCGTGCAAAGCTTTTTCTTTTGCGCTTTCAGTAAGCTCTGCACTAGAGCCGGAGTTTCTGGCCACATCAATAATAGTGGTATTCATTTCTTCCATGGCCGCTGCAGTATGGGTAATACGATGCGCTTGCTCTTGCGCGCTTTGCGAAGAAATTTCTACTTGCGTCGCCAATCTTTGTGATGCAGAGGCCACCACATTAACGACGCCCTCCAATTGATGCGCCGCATCAAGCAAACCTTCACGACGCGCCTTACCTGCAGCTTCTGCAGCCTCAAAGGCTTTTTGCTTGGCTTCTTCTGCTTCGTTTACAGCTCTTTGTGCTTCCGCAGTGGCGCTTTTAGCTTCGCTCACCATCTGAGCCAAGTTTACAATCATAGAACGCAAACCTATGACCATAGTTGAAATTTCGTCGCCACGTTTAATTCCCGCTTCAATACCGCGCTCATGCTCAGCGGTTAGCTCTAAATTACCCGCTGCCACATAGGTAGCAATCTTGGCACCGTTACTCATGGCAGAGGCAATACCTTTAGCCACCATGAAAATAACTATACTTGCAATAACAGCAATAGCAAAAGCAAGAATTAGAATTTCATATATAAGTGCTGTTGCATCGGCAAGCAGTTCAGAAACAGGCGTATCAATGATGACATACCAGTCTACTGTGGGAACATGGGCAAAAAAGCCTATCATCTCTTCTCCCTCAAAGGTATACAAAGAGGATCCGTTTTTCTGAGAAGCAATATAGGCACTTTGTGGTTCTGAGGAATCATCTGTTCCCACAAATTCAGATTCTATATCCATAATAACTGTAAACTTAGAATCATATACATAGGGAGACATATTCGGCGTTAAAGCAATGGAGCCTACAGAATTTTTATTTAAAGAAGCAAGATCTATATTAAAAATAAGAGCGCCTATGGTACGCCCATTTTCGTTGATTGGCGCTCCCACAAAAGCACTGTATCTTCCAGTTTCCCGAGACTTTCTTACTTCTACATAATTTTGCCCCTGCAAAGCTTTTTTTACAGATTCATAATTTGCGGTATTATTACCAATACGACTTTCTGTAGTATGTACTATCACGTTTCCTTCTGTATCTGTAATAAAACCGGAATATATATCTCTATATTCTTGCGCCATTTTTGAAAGATATTTTACAAGAACTTGCCTAAGCTCCTTATGCTCTTCAGTGGTAATACCTTGCGCTTCTTCAATAACAAATTTTCTAAAGGTAGAAATACTACCTGTAGAGTTAGCTGTATTTATAACATAACTCATAATATTATTTAATTCACTGGCTTGCACACGTGCAAGTTCTTGCACTTGTAA
>CAYJAD010000009.1:12989-69783 GCA_964368075.1 uncultured Desulfovibrionaceae bacterium
TCATAATATTATTTAATTCACTGGCTTGCACACGTGCAAGTTCTTGCACTTGTAAACGTGCAGTTGCCATGGAATCAGCTCTCACTTGTATTCCTGAAAAAACAGCTAAGGCCACAAGTCCAATAATTGCAGGTGCTAAAATATAAAGCATCATTTTTGCCAATAAATTCAAGCGCATTTTATCTCCCTATTTGATGTATTCTTTTGAAAACAACGTCTTTACCTTATACATTGCTGTCAGGTACGCCTTTTTACCTATTTAGTAAAAATTTCTCTTGGTTTTGTAGTTCAACCCCAGAGCATATCCCTTACAAAAAAACGACATTGTTATTTGTAGACATTGCCTAGCAACGTGTTGAAAAATATCTTTCATGAAAAATCAATTTCCACAACACAGTGTTTCGCTGCCTATTTTTGCAACAAATTGTCAAGTTCATATTGTATTTCGGTACAGTATTATAAAAGTTTAGCTTTGAATACCTATTTATTATGTTAAAATATTATTTTTGCCACTCCTTAATGAGTTTTTCTTAAAAGCTGCTACAGAAAAACTCTACTATTTGCATTTATAGCAAAACATACTCAATGCTGCTTAATACGCTTTTTTCCTAGTACACTACTTTTACTCAGAGCGCTGTCTAAAATTACACAAAGTAAATTACTAAGAATTACAATCCTCTCCTACTTTTTATACACAGGAATAATTTTTTTGCTCTTACGAAAATTCTTTGAAAAAAAGCTTGCAATTAAATTTGATATTCAATATCATTTTCAAGTCTAGCCGATTAGACACAATTTTAATAAGGAGATTTTATGAAAAAAGCTTTAATTGTCTACGGATCCACCACAGGAAACACTGAATTTGTAGCTTCTTACATCGAAAAGCAATTGGCCGCCGAAGGCTATGCTGTAACTAATGAAAGTGCAGACAGTGTTTCTGCCAGCGGATTGTGCGATGATTATGAGTTAATACTCTTTGGTTGCTCCACTTGGGGCGAAGATGAAATTGAGCTGCAAGACGATTTCATACCGCTTTTTGACGATTTTGATAACATCAACGCCAAAGGCAAAAACACCGCTGTTTTTGGTTGTGGCGATAGCTCCTATACCTTTTTTTGTGGCGCAGTAGATGCCATTGAACAAAAGCTTACTTCCATGGGTGCAGAAGTTTTAGATACATTAAAAATTGATGGTGACCCCCAGTCTGAAAAGGGAGCCATTGACGAGTTTATGCAAAAGGTTCTTGCCTCTGCTAAATAGCGAGCCTTGATTAGGTACATTGCTGTATTTATAAAATATGGATTTTGTAATATAAATACTAAGGTAAAAACTCCTCTCTCTTACTTTATGCTTTGTATGGCAGAAAATACAGCAATGTACTTATATTTTGATTCATCAACTTTACACGAGTTTAAGGAGCATATTATGCAACAAGCTTTCACCATGTCCATGCGCAAAAGCATCACCGGCGTACATATTACTCTTGCCGGAAGTTTTAACCAGCAGCATAAAGAAAATTTTTCTGCGCTCATTAGTGAAGCCCACAGCGAAAATGCACGAATTTTTTTAGATGTGCGCCAGCTTGCCCCCATGAAGGATTCTTATTGCCAAACATTTAAAAAATGTTACGCGCATATTCCCTCACGTAATTTATACTTCAAAGGAAAACAAGGCATAGAACTGGGACACCAGGGTAACAGAGTGCTTTTTATGAAAGAAGATTCTTGTAAGTGTGCCGGAGCGTGTAAATCATGTGCATGCCAAAATAGAGCCAAAAATCGCAATGAAAAATATGATTTTTTGAAGAAAAAAGCCCAATAAAAAAAACCCTACCTTTCATTTGAAAAGAACGCGGGTTGCACATCAAATAAAAATCCCCTACATAAAATTATGTAGGGGATTTTTATTTGATAACTCAGTATTATTTTATTTTTTATAAAACCCCGCTACACATTACATCACTGCATTACCACGCTTAGCAAAGTTCAGAAATTTTTCTGCAAAAACCGTGGGTGCAATGGTCTGCGTAGCCGTTCCGGATAAGCTCAAAAAGGCTGTTTCATCCATGGCTTTACTGGCATGAGCATTGGCAAGCTCTGTTTCAAATGCCTCGCGCAACAATTTAAAAGATTCCTCTACCTCAGGGTAGCTATTATCTTCGCGCCAAGGCAAGCGAATACTTTGGCCCCACATATTACCTTTATGAGACACTAACGAAAGGCGATAAAAGCCCTTTAATTGCGCATTTTCTGCCCTTTCAAACTCTTGAGGATAACAATGCTCCTGCCACGAATCTAAAGGTTCAGGAATGGTAGATTTTATAACAATGGGAGGGAGTGCCAATTCTTTTTCAAATTTTTCTACTACAAAAGAATAGTACAAGGTGGGGCGAAGGTTGCCGGCTTTTTTTGTGATTTTCCATTCAATTTTCATAAAACTACTCCTCAAAGTCTTTTTCTAACATCTGTATGCATTGCCCAAAGGGGGGCATGTGTTCCATTTTTTTAGAAGCTATCCATAACACCGGATAGTCAGGTTCTTGCGGAAAATCCACACATTCAAAATCTGTAAACCAAAGCAAGCAGGCAGGGTGTACACCTTCTTTTTCAAGATAAGCCGGAATATTTTTATAGCTTGTCCCGCCGCCGCCATGCACCATAAGTCGAAGCGGCCTATCTGCTCTGGTATATTGATCATGCTTTTGCACCACAGTGTCATGATACATGACAAAAAGTGTGGTATCATAGCTTTCTAAAATATTTTCCAGCTCTGTGCAAAAGATTGCCAGCATATCTGTATCAATGGAGCCAGACGCATCTATGGCCAAGGCAAGAGTGGGAATGCGCGGCTCTAGTCGTGAAGGCAAATAAATATCTTGTGAAATATAGCGCCTATTAGGCATGGACCACGAATAGTCACCGTCAAAACAGTACTCTATAAAACGCTGCAAAAGGCTTTGCCAGTCCAACTTTGGACGTATGCGCGTATGGTACAAGCGCAGTAAGCCTAAGGGAATATCGCCATGTCCTTCGGCACTGTGCATGGCTTGAGTGAGCTGAATAAGCGCTTCTTCCTCTGCCCTACGCTCATTTTCTTTACTCTGTTGCGCCATAAGAGGATGATCACGAATTTCACCGAAAAAATCGCCACTTTTGCCATCTTCACTCAAACTATCAGAGGCGCTATTGCCCTTCGTCTGCACCAATTCTTCCTGCTCTTGCGCGTCATCTTTTTTTTCACCTTGCGCCTTTTTTTCTTGATGCTCTTGCCCTTCCGTTTCTTGAGAATCTTCTACATGCCCACTAGAGGCATTGTCCGTATTGGCATCGGTTTGTTCTGAAGTTAAAGCTTCTTGTGCTCCGCCGTGCACATCATGATCTGTCATTTTCGCTAGCAGCGTATAAATTTCATCTACACTTTTTTCATCGTATTGCGGATCATGTTCAAAATACACTTCAGACAAGACAAAACCGGCTTCTTTAAGTAAGCTGTTAATGGCATAGTCACAGGCTCTATTCCAAAGTTTTTCATCTCTCCCTTGGCGACGCAAATGGTGATTGCACGCAATATGTAAAATTTCATGGGCTTGCGCGGCCTGCAGTTGATCTTCTGACAGCACAGAAATAAATTGCGGATTAAAAGCAAGGGTTTTTCCATCTGTCCACAAATTAGCGCATTGTGAATCGGCTTTTAATTGTAATTTCAAAGCCAAAGAACCAAAAAAAGGATGCGAAAAAAGCAAATGAGCACGAGCTTTTTGCATGCGCGCTAAAGCCTGTGCTTCCAAAGCTTTTTGTGCATCCTTAGATGAAAGAGAAGGTTTTTCTTGTAAGCTTGTCATGGTTTACATAAGCACATGGGAATGTTTTTGCGCCCACTGCATAAAGGGTTCCGTATGCACAATGCTTTCATCTTTACACACTGCTGTGCGTAATAACAACACAGAAAACTCTGGCGGTAACCGCAATGCATATTGCACTATTTTATCTATATTTTGGCTATCGGCTTTGGCACCTAAAGCTTCGCAAATGGCATAAAGTGTGGCGGGTTCTGGGGAAATTTCTATCTGTGTGGGCATGGCCAATATGCTTTCCATGGTGGGCAGCTCGCGCCAAATTCGCAAAAAGCCAATAAATTCTGTAGCCGCTGTCATACCTATGGTGCCTTGAAACAACTCATATTCAACTTCAGGCTCCAAAGATGTTTTTAACATATGCGACACGAATTCCCATGAACGCGGCGAAGCAAAAGCCTTGCTGGCTGACTGTGGATCAAAGTCGTGTAATAGCATGGGTCTAAAGCGTAAAAACGCAAGAACTTCTTGTGAAATCTGTGCTTTTTCTGCCCATAAAAGCCAATCATCCGTAGAGGTTTGCATATTAATATGCACCATGCGATTGGCTAAGGCTGTGGGCATTCTGTGAGTTACAGAGCGATCTTTTTCACCATTACCTGCTGCAATGACAGTCCAACCTTGAGGCAATACATATTCCCCAATGCGTCTGTCCAACACAAGCTGATAACAGGCGGCCTGCACCAAAGGCGGAGCGGCATTAAGTTCATCTAAAAAAACGATGCCTGCATCTTCGCTGTCTTCATGAGGCAAAAAAGAGGGAGGACACCACGTAGCCTGCCCTTGAGCATTGACACGAGGCAAGCCACGCAAGTCCACAGGATCTAGTAAAACAGCTCGTATATCAATGAGTTTTAAATTTCTCTCTTTAGCCACTTGAGCAACAATTTGACTTTTGCCAATGCCTGGTGCTCCCCATAAAAAAACAGGTTGCTGAATTGTAATAAGCGTATGTAATGCTGTTATAACTTGTAATGGATTCACTGCGCACTCCTCTTCTGAGAGCCCTACACAAGAAATTTTGATGTCATTTCATAAAATTTGCACACGATGTTGCAAAATAAAAAATGCGGTGCAGAGCTAAAAGGCACAAAATCAATTGCGATGTTCTTAATTTACACGAACCTCCATAATTCACATCACAGGCTATTCACGTAAATGTATCTACCTTTGTACGGCCAAACAGCGAAGCAAAGCCACTCTTGATTTTTTGCACCTCTTACGTACATTTTTTAAAAATGAAAGTCAAACTCAAATTTAAAATCCACTCTTTCTCTTTCGTTTTTAAAACAACAAAAAAAACCCTCACATTGGTATAATGCAAGGGATTTTACAAACTTATAAAAAAAGAACTATGGGGCTTTTACAACAACAACCTCATCACGCCCATCTTGCTCTGTTACCAAAACATTCACATGCTCCAAAACCTGTGTATCTACGGTACACCCCACATAATTAGCTTCAATGGGTAATTCTCTATGTCCTCTGTCTACCAATACCAAAAGCTCCACTTTTTTGGGGCGACCGTAATCTAGCAAAGCCTCCAGTGCCGCGCGAATGGTACGCCCCGTGTACAGCACATCATCCACAAGCACTATGGTCATGCCATCTACAGCGTGCACTATATGTGATTGCCCTATGTGTGGCTTAGCATCAAGACTTGTCCAATCATCACGATATAAATTTATATCCAGTGTGCCCATGGCAAGTTTTTTTCCTGTGCGCCCTTGTAAAACATTGTGTAAGCGTTGGGCAATATCAGCGCCACGCCTTTGTATACCTACAAGCATAACATTTTCACACATACCATGTTTTTCTATAATATGGTCAGCAAGCTTTTCTAGGGTATATGTAAATTCATCTCCATTCAAAATGACAGTACTTTTCATAATACTCTTTTCCTCCAAAGAATAAAACATCGTGCAAAACCATATAAAAAAACGCCTTCCTTGTGAAGTATAAAAAGAAATATTTATACCATTGACAAATGTCCTCTAGATGCTTAGTTTTTTGACGTACAATTTTTTAGGAGGCCATCATGGTTGAAATGACAGAAGGCGCCCGCAAAGAGCTTGAAGCGTATTTTGCGGATAAAGAAAAAGGATCTATTCGTGTTTATCTTGCCCCCGGCGGTTGAAGCGGCCCACGTTTAGCATTGGCTCTGGATGAGCCAACAGATGAAGATAGCAAGTTTGATGTTGATGGCTTTGTATTTTGTGTGAACAATGAATTGTTAGCACAAGTAGAAGGCGTTTCCCTTGATTTTGGATATATGGGTTTTGCCATTACCCCTAAGAATCCACTGCCCAACAGCGGTAGTAGCGCATGCGGAAGCTGCTCCGGCGGTTCCTCTTGCGGTTCTTAATGCAAAACTAATTATATATGATTACAGAAAAACCTCGGCTTTTTACCGAGGTTTTTTATTTTCAAAAACCCTAAACATTTTTCCGTAAAAGCACATGATTAAAATAAGCTATACTCACGAAGGCGGGGTTTTGCAAAAGAGCCCATTCCACCTCAAGCATGTTTTGCACCCACTGGTCACGCCCTTGCACAGCGGCATCATGCAGGCTGGCTAAAGCCCGCACACCTTGCACACTTTCTATCTGCGCTTTATCCTCTAGCCAGTATAATAAGTCTTCATTTTCATAATACTTAATATGTCCAAAGGCCGAAGAATAGGCATGTCCGCCTTGCATAAGTTTATGCACTTCATCAAAATCTGCTTCTTGCACCACGGCTTGTACAATACGCCCCGCTCTGTTGTGACGCACAATAGAAAGTATGCCGCCTTTTTTGAGCACGCGCAGCAATTCTAGCAGTATTTCTTTAGTATTATCTACAAATTCAAAAACCATATGACAAAGAACCACATCGAAAGATTCATTGGAAAAAGCTTGCAATACGCTTAAATCACCGTGAATTTGCTCAAAGTTTTCATTTTTCTGTGCTGCGGCTATCATGGCGGCATTCATTTCCACCGCCACCACGGTATTTTGCTTTGCCAAGGCATTAGCCGTAAAGGCAAATCCTGAGCCAAAGTCCAATATTTTTTGGCCTTGCAAAAAATCCAATTGTTTCCATACCGTTTGATAAAAAACCTCGCCTAAAGGCGAAACAGTATAGTCATAATAACGTTGCATTTCTTTATCCATACCCATAACCTATACCTCTTCCTCATGCGGGGAAGCATTTTGTGCTATATCGCGCAACGCTTGCCATAAAGTATCTAGGCCAAGACCGCTGGATGAAGATGTAATAATGGGCACTATACCGCGTAAATGCTGCGTCCAGAGTTTTTGTTTTTCTACTCTTTCTTTTTGCTTACACTTATCGGCTTTAGTCAAAATGGGAAGTAAGGGAATGTTATTCGTTTGGGCAAATTCTACCAACTGCACATCGATTTTTTGCGGTGGTAAGCGACAATCTAAAAGCACAGCTAAAGCCTCTAAAGATTGACAATTCACCAAGTAGCGTTGCATTAACTTTCCCCATGCGTTGCGCTCTTCCTTACTACATCTGGCATAGCCATAACCTGGCAAATCCACCACATAAAAATCTTCTGGCTCTACACGATAAAAATTTAAAGAGCGTGTCTTACCGGGGGTAGCACTGGTTTTTGCCAAAGATTTTCGCCCTGCTAAAGCATTTACCAAGGAAGACTTCCCCACATTGGATCGTCCTGCCAAGGCAATTTGCACACTATCTAATGCAATTATTTGCTCAAAAGTGTACGCTGTTGTTTCCAAAATAAGCTTGGATTGCATAGTTTATTCCTTTATAATGGTAATCAGATTGTATGCATATGCAGTACGACAAAGAGAGGCGCATGCGCCAGCGTACTATAGTTTAACTTGACAAGGTCTAGCGAATAAGTAAAATTTCATGCTTTCGTGTTTACAACTATATCTTTGTCTTTTATGAAATGCAAATGGTGAAACAATGTTAGAAATTTTGGTTATAAACGGTCCTAATTTAAATGCTTTAGGGCAGAGAGAACCACATATTTATGGATATGATGGCCTAGAGAGCATCCCTCAATATGTTCACGAAGTCTTGCAAGGCAAGGCAGACAGTGTTCATCTTACCTTTTTTCAATCTAATCACGAAGGCGCCATTATTGACCGATTAGAACAAGCGCGAAAAGAAGCTGTAGACGGACTTGTGATTAATGCCGGTGCTTTTACCCACACCAGCCTAGCTTTAGCCGATTGCCTTGCTTGGATAAAAATTCCCTTTGTGGAAGTGCATTTGAGCAATGTGCATGCCCGTGCAGAAGAGATACGTCACAAAACTCTCATAGGGCATCATGCCATGGGCATAATTTCGGGTTTTGGCATATATAGTTATGCGCTGGGAGTACAAGCTCTCGTTTGCAAATTAGAAAAAAATTAACTTACTAGAAAAGCATATATAATAAGGAGTTCATATGTATTCTACCACAGATTTTAGAAGAGGCCTTAAAATTGAAATCGACGACACACCTTTTGAAATAGTTGACTTTCAGCATTTTAAACCCGGCAAAGGCGGCGCCATGGTGCGCACCAAATTGCGTAATATTTTAAATGGCCGTCTTGTAGACAATACTTTTCGCTCTGGTGAAAAAGTGCATCGTCCTGACCTAGAAACCCGCGATATGCAATTTTTGTATCATGAAGGTGAAGATCTTATTTTCATGGACATGACCACCTACGAACAAATGCAAATGAAAGCAGAAGCCACCGATGGCAAAGCAGGATTTTTAAAAGATGGTCAGGAGTGTCGTGTACTTTTGTATAAGGGCAATCCTCTTGATATTGATATCCCTGTTTCCCTTGTATTGGAGGTTACTCAAACAGAACCCGGTGCCAAGGGCGATACCGTAAGTAATGTGACAAAGCCTGCTACTTTAGAAACTGGCCTTGTTATTCAAGTGCCTCTTTTTGTGAACGAAGGAAATAAAGTTAAGGTAGATACACGCACCAAAGAATATCTTGGCCGCGAATAAAAATTCTATATTTCCACCATATTGCCTATTGCGGCAATACAAAACATTCAGAGATTGCGTGTTGTACTTCGCTTCACGCAATCTTGATAATTTTTCCTATTCTATATGCACCTTAGTAATTATTGAAAAACTTCATTTTCTTCAATGTATTCAAAAAGTATGTGGTGTTGGAAAATGAAATAAAGTCTAGATGCACAATATATATTAAAACTGCTGTACAATGCCTTGTGCAGAGAAATGTAGTGTATGAGCGCTCATCAATAAAAGTTGTGCAGGAGGGTAGTTTTACGGACGTTCGCAAGCTAGCCCGTGAATTTTCAGGGTTTTTTCTTATCTTCTGGGGTCTTTTTGTACTTTTAAGTTTGGTCACATATTGGCCCATGGATCCAAGCTTAAATCATGTTACCAGTAAATCATCAGTAGTGCAAAATTACGCCGGACTCTTGGGTGCTTATATCTCTGGCTTTTTAAGCGATGTTTTTGGCATTGCGGCCTATGTGTGGCCCGTAGTTTTTGGCGCCGTAGGTGTTGCCTGTATTGCCCCGCGCTATGAACTACTGTGGTGGCGCTGGCTTGGTTATTTCTTACTTACTTTGTGCTTACTGTTTGTGGGCGCCGCATGGAATATTGAACTTGGCCAAATTCACGGCGGCGGCATGGTGGGCAATACCTTGTTTCAGCATGCCATTCGCTTCTTAAGCCCCTGGGGTTCTTGGATTTTATGGTTATTCCTTTTCACCATGGCCACCCAACTTACCTTTGGCATTTCTTGGGCTAATATTTATAGAAAAGCCCATGTCTTTTGCAAACAGCGTTTACGCGAATTACCGCTATTGGCATTGCCACAAAACACCGCGCCAAAGGCAGAAGCTCAGCCAGATTCTCATTTGCAAAATACCGTCCATCCCCCTGCTCAAGCTCCCCTCAGTATGGAAGCGCCAACTAATGCTTCCAACGAGGCTCAGCCGCCACGGCAGTCTTGGTTAGCAAAATTTCCGCGTTTTTCCTTTAAGCGAAAAACACAACAAAACGAAGCCCATGCAGAACCTGCAGCACAAGTTTCTAACAGCATCACATGGGGTTTTGCACTTAAAAACTTCTTGCATACTCTCAAAGAGAAAATGGGAACAAGGCAAAATGTTACCCCCATGCCTGAAGTGTACGATATTGAAGCCATTCACATAGATGACCCCAACATTACCATAGTGCCTGCATCATCCTATAGCACTGATGCACAGTATGTTGAAAAAGAACAAGTGCCCACGGTGCAAGCGGAAATGGCAGAAAGAGCGCATATGCCCGCCCCTCCCTCTGAAGCTAAGGCTTCTACAGTGTCTGCAGCACATGCTCCCCATTACGCTGCCGACCAAAGGCCTGCGCCTCAGCCACAGCAAGCACCTGTACAAAGCTCTGAGTCAAGCCAAGATTCTGCCCGCATGGTTCCTTCTGCAAGCGCTGTGGTTCCTCCATCTATGGCGCTGGAAAAGACGCCCAGTGTCAAAGAAAGGGAAGAAGTCGCAGAAAAGGAAAGAGAGCTTTTCTCTGCCCAAAAACAAGAACGTGTCACTACACCAAGCACGCCACCAGCGGCAGCTATGCCCGCTCCCAGCAATATAGAAATTATTTCCTCAGAGCCTCCGGTAGCGCCCAAACCGGCACCGGTAGCACCTCGTACGCCTGCTGTACCGCGTAAATATACTTTTCCTCCTTTATCCCTTTTGCAAGAGGGGGCGCCCTCCTCTCCTAAGGCTCATGATGTGCAAATCCAAAGAGGTCAAGCCCTTATGTCTTGTCTTTCGGATTTTAGCATTCAAGGCGAATTGGTGCGCATTACTCCCGGGCCCGTGGTTACCATGTATGAAGTACGCCCTGCCGCCGGCATTCGCGTTAATAAAATTGCTAACCTTACCGATGACATAGCACTTGCCCTTAAAGCCATTGCCATACGCATACAAGCGCCCATTCCCGGCTCTGACACCGTGGGTATTGAAATTCCCAATGTGGACAGAGAAATGGTGAATTTTCGTGAAGTATTGGAATCTTCTGAATTTACCAATGCCGGCGGCCCGCTTAATATGGTACTTGGCAAAAATATTGCCGGACATCCCTTTGTGGCAGAACTTTCAAAAATGCCTCACCTTTTAGTGGCCGGAGCCACAGGTGCAGGGAAAAGTGTGGGGCTAAATGCTATTTTGCTAAGCTTGCTCTACACCACGCAACCAGAAGATATGCAATTGTTGCTCATTGACCCCAAGCGCATTGAAATGGCTGTGTATGCAGACTTACCACATTTGGTGCACCCCGTAGTAACAGAAATGCAACATGCCAAAACGGCACTGGAATGGGCCGTTCATGAAATGGACAAACGCTATGAATCCATGGCAAAACTACAAGTGCGTAACATTTCGGGCTTTAACCAGAAAGTTAAATCTTTTGCCGAGCTACCTGCAGAAGAAGTGCCCGCAGAACTTGCCGAAATGGAGCATATGCCCTATCTTGTCATTATTATTGATGAACTTGCAGACCTTATGCTCACCGCTGCCCGAGAAGTAGAAACCAGCATTGTACGCTTGGCACAGCTTGCCCGTGCTGCCGGCATACATATGATTTTGGCTACGCAACGCCCCAGTGTGGACGTCGTTACCGGTATTATTAAGGCAAACTTCCCTTGCCGTATTTCTTTTCAGGTAACCAGTAAACACGATTCGCGCACCATTTTAGATATGGTGGGAGCAGAACACTTACTAGGCAAAGGCGACATGCTCTATAAACCCAGCGGTGGCAGACTTATGCGTCTACACGGCCCCTTTGTGCCCGACGAAGAAGTGCAAGCAGTCGTAGCCCACTGGAAAAGGCAAGCCCCGCCGGCCTATAAAGTAGACTTTTCTCAATGGGGCAATGAGCAAAGTGACGGAAAAAGTGGCGCCTTTAATGATATGAGCAATGACCCACTCTATGCAGAAGTACGCGCTTTTGTAGAGGAACAAGGCAAGGTTTCCATATCATTAGTGCAAAGACGTTTCAAAATTGGCTTTAACAAAGCAGCTGTAATGGTAGAACAGTTAGAGCACGATGGTATTATTGGCCCCGCCGATGGCAGTAAGCCACGCACTATCATTCGATAAAATAACAAAGTAAAGGAGATTCCATGTATAAAATATCTTTTTTCAGCTTAGTGGCGTTCTTTCTACATATCAGCGTTGGCTTTGCTGCGTCACTGGATGTAGAAATTCAAAATAAATATAAAAAAATTACCTCTATAAAAACAACTTTTGAACAAACCCTCAACCATAAAGAAAGCGGTTCTGTACAAAAAAGAAAGGGAGAACTGCTTTTTCAAAAACCCTTTATGGTACGCTGGGAAACCAAAGATCCACATGCAGAGCTTTTACTCATCACAGATAAAATTGTTTGGAATTATTTGCCAGATGAAGAAGTGGCCTACAGATACACGCCTGACGTTGTGGAAAGTTCTCGCCCCTTGGTGCAAGTAATTACGGGGCAAGCCCAATTGAGCCGAGACTTCTCTGTACAAGTGCTAGGGAAAGATGAAGGGTATACCAAGTTGCACCTTTTCCCCCACGAGCCCACACCAGAAATGGTAGAAGCTTTTATTTGGATAGATAAAAACACCATTATTCGCAAGGCAAGCATTATAGATTTTTATGGTAACAGCAACACTTTGCACTTTACCAAGGTGCAGACCAATGTGCAATTTTCTAAGCAATCCTTTTCTTTTAAACCTCCCAAAGGCATTGATGTAGAAGACGGCATGCGTAAGTAGCAACCTGCAAAAGAAAGTTCTTTTTTTTATTTTTACATATGGACTTCATGCCTTTTTATGTATATTGTATGCAGAATACATATAACAATCCATGGGCTCAATCCCTATGAGTTTACGCCTTACCCCTGTATATTTTTTTGTAAAAATCGCATAACATTTTTTTGCAAATTTACAAAAAATTGCACAAAGAACTCTGAACATGGATTTTTTTTAAAAGGCCGTTAAGGAGAAAAAATGCAACACCTAAGAAAAAGATCTTTGGGACAAAAGGCCACAGAGCTACTACGTCAAATGCTCTTAGATGGTAATTTTAAAGATGGGGAAAGACTTGTAGAAGATCGTATTGCTTCGGAGCTTGGCATCAGCCGTACCCCATTACGCGAAGCCTTGCACAGACTGGCGCAAGAAGGAATTTTGGAAAAACGGCGCACTGGTGGCTATATTTTGCGTACCTTGCAACGCACAGAAATTGAAGACGCCATTGCCATTCGCTCCATGCTTGAAGGACACGCGGCCTCTTTGGCAGCAGTACGTTGTTCTCAAGAACAAAAAGACATTTTACGCAAAAACTTGCAACAATTCACCAAGGCTACAGAAGTGCACGACATACCCACCTTGGTTCGTCTTAATGCAGATTTTCACACGCTCTTGCGCGAAGCAGCGCATTCTCCCTTATTGGCGCAATTATTGAGCGAACTAGATGGCGTTGTGGAGCGTTTGTTGCGCCCTCTTATTTCATCGCATGAAATAGCATGGTCTGACAAAGATCACATGAAAATTCTGCAATGTATCGAAAATAATGACGCCGATGGGGCAAACCTTGCAGCCCAAGAGCATATTGCTCATGCCAAGGAGAGCATTCTATCCTACCTTGCTAAAATAGACGATGCAGAAAATGAAGAATAGCCTTTTTTAATTTTTTCATGCACACTCTGCATAAAAAAACATTGACACACGCATCTTCCTAGTTTATGTTCGCAACGCTTTACGGGAAAGTGGCATTTATCAGTATCCATTGCAATCTAGCCTCATCCACTTTCTTCATCCTGATGCAGAACAAATTGTTTACAACGGGGTGGCCTGCACAGGCCCCCTTTTTTTATGCTTGAGAGTATATGGCAAAACCAGCACTTATTGAAACATTACAGCGCATTGCTGAGCCACTTGTGGCATCTAAAGGTCTTGAGATTTGGGGTATTGACCTCATTCAAGGTACAAGACCTGTGGTACGCGTTTATGTGGATGTTCCTTTTCAGGAAACATCATCTTCTTCTGCGCCTCAAAAAGCAGAAGAGCACATAGAGCAAGATTTACGCACCCTTTCCGCTACTGTGGAACAATGCGCTGAAATTTCACGCATGATGGGTTTAACCATGGAAGTGGAAGAAATTTTCGCTTCTGCCTACATACTTGAGGTTTCAACCCCAGGCTTTTCGCGCTTGTTTTTTCAACTAGAACAAATGCGCGGTTTTGTGGGAGACCATGTGGAAGTAAGCCTCAATGATTTTTTACCCAACTGCCCAAGTGCACTACATGGCCGTAAAAAATTTAAAGGCATCTTAAAAGCAGTACACCCACAAGACGAAACCTTTGAGCTTGAGATAGAAACAGGCCCCAAGGGTAGCGATAAAGAGGTTGCTCCTACACAAACACTTTCTCTTCATTGGGATTTGGTACGCAGAGCATCTCGTGTGCATATATTTGTTATGCCAGAAAAGCCCGGAAAAAAACGTAAAACAGAAAAATAGTCATTGTATGTTGCCCCTAAACTCAGGGGACACAGCGGAGGCATCATGAATCCTATAGAATTGAAAAAAGCCATAGATCAAATCAGCAAAGATAAAGGTCTCGAAAGAGAAATGCTGATTGAAACCCTTGAAGATGCCGTGAAAGCATCCATGACACGTCGCTTTGGCGAAGATGCAATCATTGAAGTTAATTACAATGACGAAACTGGGGATATTGAAGTTTATCAATTCAAAATAGTAGTGGCCGACGGCGACTTAGCCAATGAAGACGCTGAAATTGAATTGGAAGAAGCGCGCGAACATGACCCTTCCATTCAATTGGACGACGAAATGGGTTTTCGCATAAAAATGCAAGATCTTGGGCGTATTGCAGCACAATCAGCCAAGCAAGTTATTATTCAACGCATGCGCGATGCCGAGCAAGGCATTATTTACGATGAATATAAAGACCGCCTTGGCGAAATTGTTTCAGGTATAGTGCAACGCCGTGATAAAGGCGGTTGGATTATCAACCTTGGACGCACCGAAGCCATACTTCCTAAAGACGAGCAAATTCCTCGCGAACATTTCAAGCGCGGCGATAGAGTGCAAGCCATTATTTCAGACGTACGCCGTGAAGGCCGCGGCCCTCAGATAGTTATTTCACGCGCCCATAGAGACTATATGGCAGCTCTTTTCCGTCGTGAAGTGCCGGAAGTTGATGACAATACTGTACAAATCATGGGTGTTTCACGCGATCCGGGTTCTCGTGCCAAAGTGGCCGTTTTATCCCGCGAACGTGATGTGGATCCTGTGGGCGCTTGTGTTGGTGTGCGTGGTTCGCGCATTCAAAACATTGTGCAAGAATTGCGCGGTGAACGTATAGATATTGTTATTTGGAGTGCAGACATCGCTACTTATGCCCGCAATGCTTTAGCTCCGGCCATTGTATCGCGCATTATTGTAGATGATGAACATAATTTATTAGAAATTATTGTACCGGATGACCAATTGACCAATGCCATTGGGCGTAAAGGTCAAAACGTTAAGCTTGCCGCCAAATTATTGGGCTGGAAAATAGATATTTTCACCGAAACTCGTTACAATGAAGCCAATGCCATCGGCCATGGTTTAGAACAACTTGCCTCGGTGGCAGAAGTTTCCATGGACGCATTGTTGGCAGCGGGCTACTCTAATATTGATACCTTGCGTGATGCCAGTGATGAAGAACTAGCAGAAAAACTCACCATGAGTCCTTCACGTATTGCAGATTTACGTTCTGCCATTACCTTCCTTGCGCCTACCGCACCCAAGGAAAGTACATCTACAGATGAAGAGCAGCAACCTACCGAGCAAGAGGTAGAATAAGTGCCGCATACGCCTATACGTATGTGTATTATATGTCGACAACGGTTGGCCAAGGTGGAGTTGATGCGCCATGTTATCACCACCGAAAACACTTGGCTTTTTGACGAAAAACATGTGCTTCCCGGCAGGGGATTTTATGTATGTGCTCAAGAAGCCTGCAAGGAAAAGTTTTTTCACTACAAGATGGGAATGAAAAGGCGCAAAGGGGTAAAAAGTGACAAAAGATAAAATAACTGTAAAAGACTTGGCTACCGAGCTAAATGTGCCGCAAAAAGAATTGCAGCAAACATTGCAAAATTTAAACATTGAAGCAAAAACTGCTGCCACGGCAATCCCCTTGGCACAAGTAGAAAAAGTGCGCGAACACTACACCGAGCAAAAGAAAAGCAGTGTTATTGTACGCCGCCGTAAAGCAAACACTCATGACGCAAAGCCAGCAGCTAAAGAGCAAAGCAATGCGAAAAAAGTTGCCACAGAAAAAAAATCTGAGGCAAGTCAAGAAGTAAAAACCTCCGACAAAGAAGAAGCTGCAAAAGCCAGCACTTCTACTGAAGCGCCTTCTCAAGAGGTTGCCAGCAGCAAAGCTGAACAAAGCACAGAGCGAAAGGTGCAAGCTGAAAAACCCGCACCCGCCGTGCAAAATACTGGTGCGCGTATTGTCAGCACCCCAAGCAAAGCACCTGCCGTTGACGCTTCTGAGCAAAAAACTCCAAGCGCAGTAAAAGAAGCGGTGCAGGAAGAAAAAACTGCTCGTCCTGTTGAGGAATCAGCACCCAAAGCACAAAGCCCCAGCACTGAAGAAAGTAAAACTCCTGAAAGTGCCGCAGGGAAAAATGCTCGTCCTTCCGCCCCAGACGCTTCTGCCGTGCCTGAAGGCTCTTCTGCCCCCAGTCTTCCCACACGTTCTGCTGAAAAAAGCCATGAAAAATCTTTTGATAAAGCCGGCGATAAAGCGCAAGACAAAGCCGGTGCACAACAAAAGAAAAAAGATCGTGGCAATAAAAAACGCCCTGAGCCTGAGCAAACACACACTCCTGTGCGTATTATTTCACGTCCTACCCCTGAAATGGAAGAAAAGCGTAAAGCAGAAGCCAGCGCCCGTAGTGCCGCTCCTGGTGGTGCGCGTCCGCGTCCTGCCGGTGGGCAAGACAATAGAGGAAATTTCCGCCCCCGTCCGGGTGGTGGCGCCGACTCTCGCGATGCCAAAGACGGTCGCGATAATAGAGGAGATAACAGAGGCGCTAACAGACCTCCGCGTCCTGCGGGCGGCAATCGTCCAGCTGGTGGCGGTGATATGAATTTTGGTGCCCCTAGCACCCCCAATGAACAAAGCAAGAAAAAGCGTAACAAAGGTCGTCGCACCGTTGAATTTCAACAAGGTGGCGGCGGAGATTTTGGCCGCTACGGACAGGATGAAGAAAATGCTAAACGCATGGGCAGCAGACACAAGTCTCGCCGTAAAGGTAAAGATGCGCGTCAAACTTCTACTACACAACCCCTAAAGGCCGCTAAGCGCAAAATTAAAGTGACAGAGGCCATTCGTGTGGCTGATATGGCGCATCAAATGGGTTTGAAGTCCAATGAAATCATCAAGGTACTCTTCAATCTTGGGATTATGGCTACCATTAACCAATCCCTTGATTTGGAAACAGCTACCCTTGTAGCCGCCGAATTTGATTATGAAGTGGAAAAAGCAGGATTTTCTGAAGATGATTATCTCATCCCAACAGAGGTGGACAGCGAAGAAAGCTTGCGTCCTCGTCCTCCTGTGGTCACCATCATGGGTCACGTTGACCATGGTAAAACTTCCTTGCTTGATGCCATTCGCAAGTCCAATGTTACCAGCGGAGAAGCCGGCGGCATAACACAGCATATCGGTGCTTATCATGTGACCACCAAAAATGGGGAAATTGTATTTCTTGATACCCCCGGTCACGAAGCCTTTACTGCCATGCGTGCACGCGGTGCACAGGTCACAGACCTTGTTATCTTGGTTGTTGCCGCCGACGACGGCGTTATGGAACAAACCCGTGAGGCCATCAACCACTCCAAAGCTGCCGGTGTACCCATCATGGTAGCTGTGAATAAGATGGATAAAGAAGGTGCCGAACCTGACAGAGTTTTGCGCGAACTTGCAGAACTGGGCTTACAAGCCGAATCATGGGGTGGTGACACCATCACGGCCATGGTTTCTGCCAAAAGCCGTCAAGGGCTTGATGACTTGTTAGAGCTTGTGGCTTTACAAACAGAAATTCTTGAGCTGAAAGCAAACCCAGATAAACCCGCACGCGGGCGCATTGTGGAAGCGAAATTAGATAAAGGCCGCGGCCCTGTAGCCACCGTTCTTATACAAGAAGGCACGTTAAACCAAGGCGATACCTTTGTTTGTGGCGTATTCTCCGGACGTGTGCGCGCCCTATTTAATGACCAAGGCAAAAAAGTTAAAGATGCCGGTCCGTCTATTCCTGTAGAAGTACAGGGTTTTGATGGCGTTCCAGAAGCTGGTGAAGAGTTTGTGTGTGTGGCTGATGAAAAATTGGCTCGCCGCATTGCCGAAACACGCGCTACCAAACAAAGAGAGCGTGCTTTAGCTAAAGAATCTAAGGTCACCTTAGAAACCTTCCTCTCACGTCGCGCTTCGGATCAAGAAGCTCTTACGCTTAACCTTGTACTTAAAGCCGACGTGCAAGGCTCCTTGGAAGCTATTACTGAGGGACTTAACAAACTCAGCACCGAAAAAGTGCGTATTAATGTTGTCCATGGCGGTGCCGGAGCCATATCGGAATCAGATATTCTTTTGGCCTCAGCATCACAAGCCATCATCATTGGCTTTAACATTCGCCCCACTGCTAAAATCAAAGAAGTGGCCGAACATGAAAATGTGGATATTCGTTATTATGACATTATTTACAAATTAGCCGATGATATCAAAAGCGCCATGCAAGGCATGCTTGCCCCTGTGCAGCGTGAACAATACCTCGGTCAAGCCGATGTACGCGACGCCATCAGTGTACCCAAAGTGGGTGTTATTGCCGGCTGTCACGTGGCCGATGGTAAAATTACCCGTAATGCCGCTGTACGTCTGCTACGCGATGGTGTGGTTATTTATACAGGTAAGGTTAGCTCGCTTAAACGCTTTAAAGACGATGCCAGAGAAGTACTTAAAGGCTACGAATGCGGCATAGGTCTTGAAAACTACAATGACATCAAAATTGGTGACGTTATAGAAGCCTTTGAAATGATCGAAGAAGCTGCAACGCTTTAAACATATATCCTTGGGGGGAGTCTTACTGAATACTTTATGGGTATTTAGTATGGCTCCCCCCAAATATTTTCACTTTATTCATTGTGAGATGAGTATGAATATGTTAGTAGCAGTGCTGACGGTAGAATATGTTTTACACGGCAATGACTCCCTCAAAGGGAAAAGACGTGTAGCCAACAGCCTAAAGCAAAAAGTACGCAATACTTTTAATGTAGCCATTGCCGAAGCAGGAACAGCAGATTCCATGACGCATTTGCGCTTGGCGGTTTGTTCTCTTTCTAACAGTGAGCAGCACTTGCAAAGTCGAATGGACAAATGCTTAGCCATGATGGAAGCTGTTTGCCCTGAAGAAATGATATATAGCCACATTGACATATACGCCGCCTAAGAGTTTGTTACAGCAATATTTTGCTTATTTACACAAAAAGAGATACAAAAATCTAGACACTTGTGTAGTAAAGATATACACCCTAGCTTTTTTAACAGGCACTTCCAACGGGCTAATTAAGCATTTTAGCAAGGTTTTTTATTATTATGTCCTATGAAATACAACTTTTCTCTAAAGCACACTATGCACAGGCGGCAGAAATTGCGCCATTATTGCATACTGCTTCCATCATAGGCATTGTTTCTCATGCTAATCCCGATGCTGATGCCTTGGGCTCTACTTTAGCTTTGGCTCATGGGCTTATATCTCTTGGTAAAACCGTTTATATAGGTAATGCTTCCCCCATCCCGGATTATTTGCGCTGGATGGACTATACCGGCCCTTTGTTACAAACTTTTCCCCAAGGTGAAGACGCTCCACAAGTTGTGGTCATATTAGACTGCGGAGATGCGCAACGTTTGGGCGATATGCAAGAACATGCACTTTCCTACCCTACCATAAATATTGATCATCATCTCGAAAATCCTCATTTTGCCTCTGAATATAATTGGGCAGATAGCACCATGGCTGCCACAGGGCAAATGATAGCTGCTCTACTACATGCTATGAATGTTCCCCTTACCGGAGCCATAGCACGTAGCCTCTATACAGCTATAAGTTCTGATACCGGCAACTTAACCTATGGCAACACAAATGAAGATGTTTTTTTGCTGTGTGCCAACTTGTTGCGTTTAGGCTTAGAGATTACCCCTTTGCGTAAAGAACTTGACAATACATGGCGCTTAGAACGTATGCACCTGTGGGGCAAACTTATGTCTCGTCTTAAACTGGAGCGAGAAAACAGCGTTGCACTGGCTTGTGTTTCTTTGGCAGATTTGCAATCTTGTCAGGCCAAAAAAGAAGATCTTGAGGGCTTTTCTGAGCATTTGCGCCGTTTACAAGGGGTACATATAGCCGGTTTTGTACGCGAAGACACAGCAGAACAATGTAAAGTTAGCTTACGCTCTTCCGGCCCTATAGATGTGCGTGAAATATTAGCTGCCTTGGGCGGCGGCGGACACAAAAACGCTTCCGGAGCCACGGTGCATTTATCTTTGCAAAAAAGTTATGAACTTGTACTCCAAAGTATTCGCACTTGGCTTAACGACAATAATTATTAAGATATTTTATAAAAATGCAATTCATAAAAACAACACAAGAGGTTGAAAAGCAACCACAAGCTCACGGGGTTTTCATAATACACAAGCCCAAAGGGCCTACTTCTGCGCGCTGTCTTTCTACCCTTAAACGCCTAGGACAAAAGAAAATTGGTCATGCCGGCACCCTTGATCCCATGGCAGAAGGTGTACTTATTGTCTTGCTTGGGCATGCGACCAAGATTTCAGGTCATCTCTTGACAGATGGCAATAAAGTCTATAGCGGTACTCTGTGTCTTGGACAAGAAAGTGATACATGGGATGCTGAAGGCACCGTTATTGCGCAGCGCCCTTGGGAACACATAAGCCAAGACGCCGTACTCGAAGCTTTGCAGGCATGGCGTGGAAAAAGTGAACAACAAGTTCCTCCTTACTCTGCTGCAAAGCATCAAGGCCAAGCTTTATATAAGCTGGCTCGGGCCGGAAAAGAAACGCCGGTCAAGATGAAAACAATAGAAATTTCGCAAATGGAAGTGCTAGATGTGCGCCTTCCTTTTGTGCGCTTTCGTGTAGAATGTAGTTCTGGCACCTATATACGCTCCCTGGCCCACAGCTTGGGGATGCGCCTTGGTTGCGGAGCCGTGCTCACAGAACTCACACGAGAGTACAGCCACCCCTTCAGTTTGGCCCAAGCACATACATTGGATGCCATCATGGCGCAACCGCACCGCTTGCAAGAGTGGGTTATACCCATTACGCAAGCTTTGCCTCATTGGCCTGTTCTGACTCTTACAGACCAAGACGAAGCAAAGCTAAGAAATGGTACCCCCCTTGCTTATGGCAGTGGGGTTGTGACGGCATTGCCCCAAGAGGAAACTGGGAACCTCTCTCTTGATGGGCACGAAGCTGTGCAAGAAGGCCAAAAGGCCATTTTGCTTTCCCATACTGGCATACCTTTAGCATTGGCGGAGATAAAAATGGTGCCTTGTGCATCCATGAAACATGCTCCAAAGCCCATGTGGACTGTACTGAGGGGTTTGTGGACCTCGGACTAAGGTTTATCCTTAGTCCTTAACATTAAAATTCTATGGAGAATTGCTGTGGCTATGAATGCAGAACAAAAAAAAGTTGTCATTGACGTACACGCCAAACATGAAGGCGACACAGGATCACCCGAAGTGCAAGTTGCTCTTCTTACCTCGCGCATTGAAGGCCTTACCGGTCACTTTAAAGCGCATAAGAAGGACTTTCACTCTCGCACAGGCCTTTTGAAAATGGTAAGTCAACGTCGCAAATTACTTAAGTATTTGCGCAACAAAGACGTACAACGTTACCGTGCACTCATTGAAAAATTAGGCTTGCGTAAGTAAGTATTTAACAAAACAAGCTCAAGGTATATATCTTGAGCTTGTTTTGCTTAGTTCACCTGCGTATAAAAAGTTCCCCCAACTAAAGTGGCATTTTATCCTCCCATACAGGCAAAACGCAGAACTGTCACTTGACAATAGCTATTAAACACACTAATCCACTATCTGAAAGAGTTACAGATATACGTGTAACTTTGTTCTTAACAATATTTGGACTTGTCCAAAGGAAGGCCAGCGTTGCCTTCAAGCACATTTAACGCACAGTAGAAAGGGGGGGCCGAGAATGCCAGCGTAGCATGGCTCAACGCTCACCACAAAATCTCCACGTCAATTCGACCTCGCCAGCTTCGTTGTCACCCTCGGATTCCCCTTTGTAGTTTGTGAAAGGAAAGCATTATGCAAGATATTTTTACTCCAACACGCCTCAGCGCCTTCATTGGCGGCAAAGAAATTATCTTTGAAGTAGGTCGCCTTGCCAATCAAGCCCATGGCGCTGTTTGGATTCAATGCGGTGGCACTGTAGTGTTGGTAACGGCATGCTCCCAAACATTAGAACAAGATAAGGGATTTTTCCCCCTTACTGTTGAATATTCCGAAAAAATGTATGCCGCTGGGCGTATTCCCGGTAACTTCTTTCGCCGCGAAATTGGCCGCCCCTCTGAAAGAGAAACACTAGTATCCAGACTCATTGACCGTCCTATCCGTCCCCTTTTCCCTAAGGGTTTAAAGCAAGACGTACAAATTTTAGCCAACGTCATTTCTGCCGATCAGGAAAATGAATCTGACGTATTGGCACTTACCGGCGCCTCTGCTGCCGTGCTCATCTCTCCTCTACCTTATGACGGCCCTGTTGCCGGCGGACGCATTGGCCGCGTAGAAGGGAAATTTATTTTAAACCCCACCTTCGAACAACAAGAACAAAGCGATCTTGATATTGTATTTGCTGCCTCTAAAGAAGCCATTACCATGGTAGAAGGCGAAGCCAGATTTTTACCAGAAAGCATCATCATCGAAGCTCTTGAATGGGGACATAAAGAAATTCAACCCCTCATTGACGTGCAGATCAAATTAGCCGAAATGGTGGGCAAAGCTAAATTAGTTTTTGAACCCCATAAAGAAGACGAGGCTCTTGTAGAAAAGGTCTATGAGCTGGCCAAAGCACAAGGCATTGAAGCAGCCTTACAAGTAGCAGAAAAGATGGCACGCAAAGAAGCACGCTCAAAAGTAAAAAGCGCCGTTATGGAAGCCCTTTTGGCCGATGAAGCTTTTGCCGAGCATCCTGAACTCAAAAGCGTGGGCGATATCATCGCTAGCCTTGAAAAAAACATTGTGCGTCAGCGCATTGTTACTGAAGGTAAACGCATTGACGGGCGTGACACCAAAACCGTTCGCCCCATCCAAGTGCAAACATCCTTACTTCCTCGCGCCCATGGTTCAGCCCTTTTCGCCCGCGGTGAAACAAAATCTCTTGTGGTAGCCACCCTTGGTGCTTCCACCGATGAACAGCGTGTGGACTCCTTAAACGGCGATAAAACTAACCGTTTCATGTTGCATTACAATTTTGCCCCCTACTCTGTAGGTGAAGTAAAGCCTGTTCGTGTTTCTCGCCGCGAAATTGGCCACGGTGCTCTAGCAGAAAAAGCCCTGCGCTATATTCTACCCCAAGGCGATTCCTTCCCCTTCACCGTGCGTGTGGTTTCTGAAACTTTAGAATCCAACGGTTCTTCATCCATGGCCGCCGTATGCGGTGGTTCGCTTTCACTTATGGATGCAGGCGTCCCCGTAAAAGCCCCTGTAGCCGGTGTTGCCATGGGTCTTATTCATGAAAACAATCAATTTGTGGTACTCACAGATATTCTGGGCGACGAAGACGCTCTGGGCGATATGGACTTTAAAATTGCCGGTACTGCCGATGGCGTCACCGCTGTGCAAATGGATATCAAAATTACTGGTATCACCACCGAAGTTATGGCCAGCGCCATGGAGCAAGCCCGCGAAGCCCGTGTACACATTCTTGGTGAAATGAGCAAAGCCCTCGAAAGCCCGCGTCAAGAGCTCTCACGCTATGCTCCGCAGCATGCCGAAATTTTTGTTAATCCAGATATTATCCGCCTCATCATTGGCCCCGGCGGCAAAAATATCAAAGCCATCACCGCCGCCACCGGCGCCTCCATTGATATCGATGATAGTGGCCGCATTTCTGTTTTTGCTCCCACCGCCGATGCCATGTCCATGGCTAAAGAAATGGTACAGTATTATGACCAACGCCCCGACATTGGTAAAAACTACACCGGTAAAGTGCGTAAAGTATTAGAAATTGGTGCCATTGTTGAAATTCTCCCCAATGTGGAAGCCCTTGTGCACGTTTCGCAATTAGATACCAGCCGCGTAGAACAACCCAGCGATGTGGCGCGCCTTGGCGAAGATATGGTGGTAAAAGTTATTGAAATTAACGGAGATCGTATCCGTGCCAGCCGTAAAGCAGTACTTCTTGAAGAACAAGGTATCGAATGGACACCTGAAAGCACCTCCCGCCCTCCTCGCGAAAGAAGCGACCGCGGCGGCGATAGAGGCGACCGTGGTGGTGATAGAGGCCGTTCCGACAGAGGCCGCGGCGACAGAAACCGTCGTGGATAAACGCACAGCTTTTAATTTTTAATAAAACACAGATTAGTTTACTTATTGAGGGGGGAAGGGGTACTTTTGCTAACGCCAAAAAGTTACCCCTTCCCCCCCAAACTCCCCCCATCCCCTCAAAACGCGTTCCATAATACTATGGATGATATGGCGTTTTAAGGGGATCTGGGGGAAACTTTTTAGCGCGGTGCAAAAGTTTCCCCAACAGAAAAGTGTTGCCCATCCAGAGTATAAAATCTATTGCGTCACTGCGTAATCTTGTGTATGCTTCTGCTATGCTTTATGGCATAATCTTCACATTTTAGTAATTAAGGTTGATACGATGACATTATATTTTGTTTGATTCGCCTCTGCAAAGACGCATGGAATGCGTCTTATTGCTTTACGGATGGCGGATGCTTCGTATCATCTGCTTACATAAGCCCGCGCCATCCCTTCTTTTATGCGAATTGGTTTTGTATTTTACATAAAAAATATGTAAAATACTGTATGCCATGCTCTTTAACAAAAGTAATTTCAAAGTATTCTTTCGTTGACTACGCAACCAAAGGAGTCTTTTATGAAACGCGCTCTTCTATGGAGTCTTTTACTTGTATGCATTTTTTGTAACCCAGCTTTTGCCAAAAGCGGCGAGGGTATGACCGTTTGGCTTGACACCGGGGGACCTGTAGGTGATGGCTATGGTATTATTGTACAAAATGGTGCTAAAGCAGCGGCAGCAGACCTAGGCTGTGATTTACGACTTATCTATTCTGACTGGAATCCAGAAACCATGCTGGTGAATTTTCGACAAGCTGTAGCTGCAAGCCCTGATGGCATTGTGGTTATGGGGCTTCCCGGCGATGCTGCTTTTGGCCCCTTGGTTAAAGATGCCACAAGCAAAGGTATTGTGGTTACTGCCATTGATACAGCATTGCCCAAAACCGCTAGCAAACATCGCACCCAAGGTTTTGGTTTTGTAGGTACCGACAATTACAGTCAAGGCGTCGCTCTTGCTAAAGAAGTGCTCAAGCGCGCGTCTTTGAAAAAAGGCGACAGAGCCTTTGTTTGGGGTTTGAAGCGTATTCCTGAACGGGGTCGCCGTGCAGAAGGCATTATAGAAATACTTGAAAAAGCAGGAGTTATAGTAGATTATCAAGAAATCACTCCTGAAATTGATAAAGACCCCGTTTTAGGTGCTCCTGTAGTTGCCGGACATATGGGACGACACCCCAATACAAAGGTAATTATTGTTGACCATGGTTCTCTTACTGCACAAATGGGGCAGCATCTTAAAAATGCGGGTATAAAGCCCAACACTGTATATGTGGCTGGTTTTTCCCTTTCTCCTGCCACTGCCAAAGCCATTGAAGATGGCTATGTGCAAATGGTTTCTGAGGCACAGCCTTATATGATGGGATACTTCAGCGTGGTACAAACAGTTCTCAGTAAAAAATATGGCTTCACAGGCCTTACCATTGATACAGGCGGCGGCATTGTAGATGCTTCTAATATTGGTGTGGTATCTAAATTTGCCAAAGCAGGTTTGCGCTAACAAAAGCACTGTTATATTTTTTAATAAAAAACACTTTTCACCCGTATAACTTTTATTATAAAAAGGCTTCCATGCTATTACATGTTCAAGGAATAAAAAAGTCGTTTGGTGCCGTTCACGCTTTGCGCCATGCCGATTTGCAAATAGCCAAGGGTGAAGTAGTGGCCCTACTCGGTGACAATGGTGCCGGAAAATCTACTTTTGTGCAGATACTTTCCGGCGCCCTTGCTGCCGATACCGGCTCTTTTTCTTTTGAAGACACCCTTATTCACCCTAAAAAATATAACGTGCGCTTTGCTCGCAATCTAGGTATTGAAACAGTACACCAAGATCGCTGTTTATGCGAAAGACAAAGTCTATGGCGAAATCTTTTTGTAGATAGACATATACGCAATAAGTGGGGCTTCATTGATATTAAAGCCGAACAAGAAGCCACGCGAACTCTACTTATGCAATGGCTAGGCCTTGGCAATGACCACCTCGACCCCAATGCCCCTGTGCGTGTGCTTTCCGGTGGAGAAAGACAAGCTCTTGCCATGGCTAGAGCCATGTATTTCAATGCCAAGCTTGTTATTTTGGACGAGCCTACCACGGCCCTTTCCCTTAAAGAATCCGAAAAAGTTTTACAATTCATCATAACATTACGCAATCAAGGGCGTTCTGTTTTGCTTATTTCGCATCATGTGCAACAAGCGTATGCCGTGGCAGACCGTTTTGTTTTTATGCATAAAGGGCGCACCGTAGGCACAATGCAAAAAGATGCCACAAATCCAACGGCCCTCAGCGAGTATTTATTAAAGCTTACCGAAGAAACAGAAAAAAAATAAGGTAAAAATATGTCCGGCGGCGTACGCAATCAACTTTGGCTCACAGGTCTTTTTTTGCTCTTATTGGGCATTTTTATGTTCAGTGGGGCGCGGGCTTTTTTAGCTTGGCCCATGTACGAAAGCTTACTTTCCACCCTGCCCCTTTACGGTTTTTTAGCCTTGGCATTGACTCTTGTGGTAGCCACAGGTGAAATGGATTTATGCTTTCCGGCAACGCTGGCCATGGCTGGTTTTGCCTTTGCCCTCACAGTAACGCATACCGGCTATATTTGGCTTGCCATGCTTGCGGCTCTTGCCACAGGCATGACCATTGGTTTTGGTAATGGCCTCTTAGTGGCCTATGTGGGGGTACCTTCCATCATAGCCACCATTGGTACACAATTTTTCTGGCGCGGTGCGGTTATGCTTCTGAGTCAAGGTCTTGCCATCAGCCTTGCCGACCTAGCCCCTTTACACAATCTCTTTGTAGGACGTCTTTTTGATGCCTTACCCATGCAAGCTCTATGGCTTGTAGCTATGGCAGTGGCACTATGGGTACTGTTTCATCGACATCCCATGGGAGACTGTTTGCGCTTTACCGGAGAAAATGCAAACATTGCCCGGCGTCTGGGTATACCTGTGGCCAAGAGCCGCCTCGGTGTGCATATGCTTATGGGTACCATAGCAGGCTTTGCCGGAGCTGTAGGCTGTATGGAAATGGGGTCATGGTGGCCCACCCAAGGCGATGGCTACATGTTGCTTGTATTTGCTGCGGTCTTTATTGGGGGAACCAGTGTTTTTGGCGGCTCAGGAAAAATTTACGGCACTCTTGTGGGTATTGCCATTGTGGGTATTATTGAGGCAGGCATTGTAAGCTCCGGCCTTTCAGGGTTTTGGACTCGTACCATTCACGGTATGGTCATTGTCATTGCTGTTTCAAGCCACGCGCTTTTATCAAGACAAAAAAGCACATAGCAAAACGTTACACAGCACTTTTTTAGGGGGAAGAAGACTCTTCCCCCTTTGTAAAGCTATACTTGCAGAGCTGTAAAATCTGCAAATTTTTCCATACGCTGCGTAAGTGCTTTCAACATATTTAAGCGATTTAAACGCAAATCTGTCTCGTCACACATAACCATTACAGAGTCAAAAAATGCATCTATAGCAGGGCGCACTTCTAAAAGTAAATGCGGTATGGCTTCAAAGTCATCTTCTGCCCACAAAGCATCAAAGCGTGGCAAAAGCATATCGAGACTGTGCGCCAAAGCCTTTTCCCCGTCTTCTTGCAAAAGGTCTGCGCTGTACACACCATTAAGAGCGTATTCTTGCCCTTGCTTGCGAATAATATTTGATACGCGCTTAAAGGTTTGTACTGCTGCGGTAAATTGTTCACTGGCATGCAAGTTCTTTAATGCTTCAAGACGCTTAGCTGTAGAACACACATCAAAACTCGGCGCGCCAAGAGCAGCATCCACTAAAAGGGTATCAGCGCCTTGCCCTTGCCAATAATTTTTCAAACGCGCGGCAAAAAACTCATCAAGCTTTTGCAAACAGGCTTCTCTATCTAATTTCCATCGTCTTTCGCCATAAAGTTCATGCGCTTTTTGGAAAAAGGCTTGTACATCAAGACGTATATTAAATTCTAAAAGGCAGCGTGTAATGCCTAGCACACAACGGCGTAAACCGTTAGGATCTGCGGTTCCTGTGGGCATCATGCCTAGGCCAAAGCAACCAACAAGGGTATCTGCCTTATCAGCCATGGAAAGCAATGCTCCAAGCACAGTGCTTGGCACGGCACTTTCTGGCCCAGCAGGCAAATACTGCTCTTGTAAAGCTTTGGCTACAGCATCACTTTCGCCTTGCTTACGTGCATAAATACCGCCCATGATACCTTGCAAGGTATCAAATTCACCCACCATGCCGGAAACAAGATCAGCTTTAGACAAACGTCCGGCGCAAGCGGCCTCGGTACTATTTATTTGCAATTGACAATGCTCTGCCAGCCACACACAAAGTTGTTCCAAGCGTCGTGTTTTTTCTCCCATGGAGCCCAACGGCCCAAGAAAGATAACGCTATCCAATTTATCAAGCCAAGTGTTAAAGGCCGTTTCTGAATCGCTGTGCCAGAAAAAACGAGCATCTTCAAGACGCGCCCGTAGCACTTTTTCCCAACCTTTTTGCACCACAGAAACATCTGGAGGCGTTAAATTAAGCACTGTAAGAAAATAAGGTAACAAGTTCCCTTCACTGTCTTCTACACCAAAGCTCTTTTGGTGACTTTCCATACTCGTAAGCAAAGCTTCTCTGGGCACTTCAAGGAAAGAAGGGTCAATGGTTCCAATGATGGGTACAGGATGTTCACATAAGCCCTGTACTTCATCTAATAAGGAATCCTTCCATAAGATACGTGCTCCCCCTGCTATTTGCAGGGCAGCCACAGCTTCATTACCGCCTTGGACAATGGCTTCACGGCGTTTGCTTGCATCGGGTTCTACACAAGCTTTACTACGCACTATATCTAAATATGCCGCTGCAGAAGGAATTTCTATGCCTATGCCACCTTGTTCTTGCTTACCATGAATGCGATGTCCCCAAGTGGTACGACCTGCTGAAACAGGGCCCACACTAAAAGGCACAATATCTTCATCAAAAAGGGCTACAATCCAGCGTAATGGACGGGCGTAAGCAAAAGGCTGTGCCCCCCAACGCATTTTCTTAGCAAAAGGTTGCGCTGCAATGATGGCAGGGCATATCTCTTGAAGTAAGGTAGCCGTTTGCGCACCGCCCACATGTTTGCGCACAGCCACATAGGCTCCCTTGGGGGTTTCTTCAAAGAAAATATCTTTTACATCCACACCATTGGTGCGCAAAAAACCTTCCAAAGCTTTAGTAGGCTTACCTTCACTATCATAGGCTACCTTTTGTGGCGGGCCAGAAATAACCTCTTCTCTTTCCGATTGTATGGGCTGAATATCTTCAAGAAAAACTACTGCACGGCGAGGACTTGAAAGCACACGTACGGCACCACAGGCTATGCTATTTTCTTCAAGGGCAGTTACAAAGCGTTTTTGTAATTCGGCTTCTTGTATGGGTAAAAAACGTGCAGGTAATTCTTCACTACCAATTTCTAATACAAATAAAGACATATCTTCCCCTATTTCTTTAACATGGGATAGCCAAGTTCTTCGCGCTGCGCCGCGTAAAGTTGCGCCACACCAGAAGCCAATGTGCGAACCCTGCCTATGTAACCAGTACGTTCTGTAATGGAGATGGCTCCGCGAGCGTCCAACAAATTAAATGTATGTGAGCATTTCAAGCAATAGTCATAGGCCGGCCATGGTAATTTGAGCTCAAGCAATTTTTTGCATTCTGCTTCGCATTCGTTGAAAAATTGCAATAACATATTTGCATTGCTTTCTTCAAAATTATAGCGCGATTGCTCTACTTCATTTTGATGGTATAAATCTCCATAAGTTACATGCTCATTCCACTGTAAATCATAAACAGATTCTACCCCTTGCAAATACATTGCAAGACGCTCAAGGCCATAGGTCAACTCAACGCTAATAGGTTGTAAATCTATACCACCCACTTGTTGAAAATAGGTAAATTGTGTTACTTCCATACCATTAAGCCACACTTCCCATCCAAGACCCCATGCGCCAAGAGTTGGGGATTCCCAATCATCTTCAACAAAGCGGATATCATTTTTTGCGGCATCAAGACCCAGCGCACTTAAACTCTCAAGATACAGCTCTTGCACATTTTCTGGTGAAGGCTTTAAAATGACTTGAAATTGAAAATACCGTTGTAAACGATTGGGGTTTTCGCCATAGCGTCCATCGGTGGGACGACGCGAAGGCTCCACATAGGCCACAGACCATGGTTCCGGCCCAATAACCCGCAAAAATGTGTGCGGATTAAAAGTACCGGCGCCGCATTCTATATCCATAGGTTGTTCAATAACACAACCGTGCTTTGCCCAAAAACCCTGCAAAGAGAGGATGATATCCTGAAAATACATGTAATATCCTTTCTAAAAAATTATATAAAAATCTTACGCTACATGTTGCACATACCTATCATAAAAGTATTGCAATGCAATGATAAGAAGTATTTAATAAATTTTTCTTTCTTTTACAAGAAAAACAACTTTAGCGATCCATGGAAACCGCCCTACAGCAGAACTCGCCGTGTATACAGACATACATATGCGGTCTGCTTTTTTATTTTTGACCAAGATACTAACAATTCCATTACGCAAAAAAGAGAATACGCAAACAACTTATGGCAGAAACTACCATTAAAAAAATAATAGCCCCCTTTTTAAATTTCTGTTCGTCCAATTTACCGTACAGCCTATGCCCAATATACAAGCCTGCCACCATAACAGGGAGAAAAACTAAGGCTACCCATAAGGTGTTCCACGTGGTAAGCCCTTGCTGTACAAAAATCGCCGAAGCCCATACATCCGTAATAAAAAAATACGCTATAATGGTGGCACGGCCCACGGCGGCTCCGCTGGGGCTAGAAAAAAAGAGCAAAATAACCGGCGGCCCACCATTGGCAGAAGCACCATTAATAATACCGGAAACAACACCCGTGCCCACAATTTCTGACGTAGTTAAGTGTCGCTTCATACTAAAACCACAGAGTAGCAAAAGGCTTAAAGCTATAACCGAAGCGTTTATGACCACCGTCATGGGCACAGGAGAAATAACAATAAGCGATGCAACCCCCAACGGTGTACCTATGATAACACCCACCGTAAGCCAACGTAACATCTTCCAGTGAACGTATCGCCATAACACGGGTAAATGCACCACACTGGCGAGAATTTCCCACAATAGAATATAAGAAGCCGCCTGAGCCGGAGGCATAAACAAGGTCATAACCACTACTAAAGCCAAAGAAAAACCAAAACCGGTAATACCACGCAAAATAGCCGCTAAAAATACCGCAACAGCTACCAAGCCCAGCTCCATAGGCGAAATTTGTAGTACGGAAAGCACATAGGGCACCAAGAGTGTTAAATCCATGTTTTCCTCCTATGATAATCAACACTGAAAAAGTATTTAAGCATCAACTATGATAGCTAATTAGTTTTTACTGAGAAGGGGCACTTTTTTTAGGAAAAAAAAGTACCCCCTCTCAGACTCTCCCCCTCAAAAAAACCAACTTCATCAATATGTTCTCTTTAAAAAATTGTGGTGTAAAAAGAGTATGTGAAAAAACTTGTTACACTGGACAATTCATTAAATCATTGTTTTTTAATCATTTTGAGGGGATGGGAGGAGTTCGAAGGGATGGGGGCATTTAGCTTTTGGCACTTGTCCCTTTAGGGGAAAGTTCCCTTCCCCCCTCGAGAAAATAAGTAACCAATATTTTTTTAAATTCTATAGTAAAGCCTATGCTGACGCAAAGATAACCGTAAAGGCGTTTTTGTGAAAACCTCTCTAGGTGCTCGCCGTCCACTGTTCTATGACGCTGTATAGCACGGCAGGATCTATGGGTTTAGTAATATGTGCATTCATGCCATGAGCAAGGCTTTTTTGTCTATCTTCCTCTAGAGCATGCGCTGATAAAGCAACAATGGGGAGCTTCGAAAATTTTTCTTGCTCTCGAATCTTCATCGTGGCTGTGAGCCCATCCATCACAGGCATTTGTATATCCATAAGCACAAGAGCATAAGTATTTTTCTTCAGCATTTCTAACGCTTCTTTCCCATTATTAGCAATATCAATACTGTAACCACCTTGAATAAGAATTTCTTCCGCCACAAGTTGATTGACATCATTATCTTCTACCAAGAGTAGATGCTTCGAATTTGCCTCGGGTAAAGTATCATTTGCAGGTGACGCTATTTGTTCTTGAGGGCAAGACAAAGTATTTGCAGGGGAAAAAATAAGTGTAAAGGTAAAGGCTGTCCCTTTTCCAAGCGTACTTTCCACTTCAAGTTTACTCTGCATAAGATGAATAATATGTTGCGATATAACTAGCCCTAAACCTGCGCCACCAAATTGACGCGTAAACGATGTATCGGCCTGTGAAAAGGCTGAAAAAATCTGCTCTAAATTTTCTTTACCAATCCCCACACCCGTATCTTTAACGATAAAAGAGTACGATAATTCAGCGGAAGACAGCACTTTTTCTTCTACCGTTAGAACTACACTGCCTTTCTTTGTAAATTTAACGGCATTATCTAGCAAGTTAAAGAGCACTTGCTTTACGCGTAGCATATCGCCTTGTAAGGCCACATCTTGAATTTGCGATTCCAGATGAAAATCCAAGCCCTTAGCAGTGCATTGTTTTTGAAAAATTTCGTTTAGCTCTGCAAAAACACTATTCAGATGGAAGGGAGCAGGAACAATAGTGAACTCACCTTTTTCAATTTTGGAAAAATCTAAAACATCATCAATAATACGCAAGAGATTTTTTGCCGCAACCAAAGTTTTGCCCACATACACACTCTGCTCTGCCTGCAAAGGTGTCATGGTCAGCAAATGTAAAAGCCCTAAAATGCCATTCATGGGGGTACGTATCTCATGGCTCATATTGGCCAAAAATTCGCTTTTTACTTGAGCATGCTTTTCTGCAAGATTTTTTGCTTTACGCAAATCATCTTCCACTGATTGAATTTCAGCCAGCATAGCTTTGAAAGCGCGTAAATCGCGAATATAGCATAAAACACCATAGCTATTTTGATAAGATATGCGTGTTAATGTGGCTTCTATAGGAAGTTCTTCTGTACCCTTATTGATAAGGCAAGTAAATTCAGGGCAATATGAGTATCCATCAGTTAAAGATTGCTGAAGATAGCTACCGATAACTTCTAAAGACCTTTCGCCGGAAGGTTGTTTTTCTGGAAAACCTGAAAAGAAATTTGTTATAAATTCTTCTTTGGTTGCATAATTAAATAGGCGTAAACTTTCTAAATTACAATCTATAAGATTATAATTCTCATCCCAAAACAAGACTCCCAAAGGCATTGAGTCTAGCATCAACTGATTGCGTTGTTCCTCAGCTTCGGTGGCTTTTCTTGAGGCATGAATTTCCCGTAAGTCTCGAGAAAATGTCACCACCACATCTTCCCCGCGGTATGTTGCGTGCACACAGGTTTTATCCACCGGAACAAGAGAACCGTCTGGTTGCTGATGCATCCACTCCACATGGCTTATGCCGTCACGTAAAGCTTCATCAAATTTAGCGTGCAAAGCCTTCAGGCTGGGATTGCCATCGGGTTGAAAAGGTGGAGAAACTTCTTCATATTTTTCTAAATATTCTTCTTTACTAGAAAAGCCAAAAAGTTTTAAGCTTTCAAAATTACAATCTATGAGCGTATAGTCTTTATCCCAAAAGGACATACTTAGCGGCATGGCATCTAAAACTACCTTATTACGCGTTTCCACCCTGTGTATTTTGGCTTGACTTTCTCGCAATTCACGTAAGTCATAAATAAATTCTGCCACCATGTCTTGCCCGTCATACACAACACGGCGCATGGTAACAAAAGAAGGTACAGTATTGCCTTTGCTATCAATCCAAAGCCATTCTGTTTTTACCTCTCCTTCCCGCAAGGCTTGTTCAAGAAGTGCTGCAGACATAGCCACAGAGTTTTCTTCATTTTCTTGCAATGAAGGATAAAAGGCTTGAGGAGAAAGCGAATAGGACTCTTTACTCTCTATTTGCAAAAGTTGCAAAAAGCTTGCGTTACAATCTAGAAGTTTTTGTGCTCCATCCCACAAACAGGCCGCGGTAGGAGATGTTTCAAATAAAGCTCGAATATTTTTATCTTTATTATACACGTCTTCTAAGGTGCAAACATCTTTTTGCATAACAGTAACAAGCCCCGTTACCACTGGTACACCTTGGCATTTTATACGTACAAAAGTATATTGCACTTCCACCGTGGAGCCGTCAGGTAAAAGGTGCTGCCATGAGAAAGCGTAGCCACCATCAGCAAAAGCTTTGGCTAGATTCTTTTGACATAAAGAAGCGGAACTCTCTCCGTTAGGTTGCATTTGCGGGCTATATGAGTAAAGTTTTTGAATATAATCTTTAGAGGAAGCTGAGCCAAAAAAGGCTAGATAAGCCTGTGTGCAATATACCATATCACCATTTTCAGTATAACAGCATAAAGCAAGAGAGCTTGAACTATAAAGTTCATCTAAAAAAATATACAGGGGCGTTTGCGCAGAAAAATCCAGCTCTTTCACGATAAACCTTCTAAAACTTATTGAAATTAAAACCTTAGCAAAAGAAGTACTATTTATATACAGGTATTTGCTCCGTATAGAGTTCTTTGCATATTTTTTGTAAAAATACAAGCATAGATTTGCATAATACTTCTATAAAAGTCCTGAAAAAACACACACGAAAAAGACAAAAACTGTCTATAAATAGTTCTTTAAAACGTTTCACCACTGAGCAGCCTACTAAAAGGAGCCCTCTGCACAATTATTTTCAAAGATAACTTTATCAAGACTCCTACACAATTCACTGCGCACAGGGTTTCCAATATGCTTTACATTATTAACTCGCTAAATTACCTTTTAATCCTAAAATCCTTGTAATTTAAATTATACTTTTTAAGACGCAAAGCCATAATTCTTTCGGTAAGGCCAAGACCATCTGCGGCATTGCCAAGATGACCATTTGACGCTTCAAGACTTTCTACAATGCAGGCATATTCAAGCTCATCAAGTTTTGCCTGTAAACTTGAATTTGAAAGAGCATTGACCTTTTCATTTTTTGCATGGGTCATGGGGCAGTTAGTGGCGTGTAAATGGGTTGGTAAATGCTGAGGCAAAATGATTCCATCATCGCTTACCAGCAAGGTTGCACGCTCCATAATATTTTGTAATTCTCTAGCGTTACCCGGCCACTCATAGCGTTGAAGCATATCTACTGCTGCAAGTGAAAGCCGCAAATTCGTGCGCCCGTTAGCTGCAGCGTATTTTTCCATAAAGTGGTTGGCAAGCATGGCTATATCATTTTTTCTTTCACGCAAAGGGGCAAGTGTTATGGGAAACACATTAAGTCGATAATAAAGATCTTTACGAAATGTCCCCTGTTCCACCATATCTTCAAGCGAACGATTGGTAGCAGCGACGATGCGAACATCCACTTGACGCGTTTCCATACTGCCAAGGCGTTCAAAGCGTCTATCCTGTAAAACTCGCAAGAGTTTTGCTTGAATGAGCAAGCTTAATTCCCCAATTTCATCCAAAAAAAGTGTTCCGCCATGAGCCAACTCAAAGCGCCCACGACGTAATGTGCTAGCACCGGTAAAAGATCCTTTTTCATGTCCAAAAAGTTCACTTTCAATGAGGCTTTCCGGCAAAGCTGCACAATTTAACGAGACATAAGGCTGCGCAGCCCTTGGGCTGGCAGCATGAATGGCTTGAGCGGTGAGTTCTTTTCCTGTACCACTTTCGCCACAAATAAGTACTGTGGTACAAGATGCAGCAACTTGTTCAATTTGAGTATAAACGTGCTCCATTGCCTCAGAATTACCCACAAATGCGTGCGGCCGTGGAGCAGTTTTACTCACTTTATGAAGACTGGGATTGGCCATGCAACTTTGACGAACCTTAGCTGCACGAGCAAGCATAAAGGCTATAATAGAAAGCAAACGAGCGTTTTCATCAAGGTCTTGCGTAGTAGTAAAAAGCCTGTCCACACTCAAAGCACCTATGACATGCTCATCAAGCTTAATGGGTACGCATAAGAAAGAAACTTGTTCTTTTTGTAAATTTCTGGATTGTGTGCGGTTTAAAAATAAAGGTTCCTCAGAGATGCTCGATACAAGCATGGGCTTTCCTGTAGCAATAACCCTACCCGTTACTCCTTCACCCGGTTTATACTGCCCGCGAGCTTTTTCTACAGGGTCAAGTCCATAAGCAGTTTCAATATGCATTTCATCACCTTGCGGTGAAATAAGCGTAATGGTTCCGCGCATCATATTCAAATATCTTGCCATAAGCTTTAGCGCACCATCAAGCGTGTCTTTCATATGCGCAGAGCTATCAAGTAGTTGGCTCAATTCAAAAAGCATGCGTACTTCACGTAAGTCACTATTTGTATGTGAAGCGACGTGTTCTGTGTTTAAATCTTCATTCACGGACATTCCTTAAAATCGAACGCTAAATAGTTTTCTACAAAATTGTAGAAAACTATTTAGCTATTAATATGCCATTATGCAATATATTTTTTCTATAAAGCCTCGTCACCTCTTTCACCGGTGCGAATCCGCCAAGCATCTATAATATCAGAAACAAATATTTTCCCATCTCCCACGCTACCTGTTTTTGCCGCCTTCATAATAGTTTCTATAACTTTATCAAGAGCTTCATCATGCACAATTAACTCCACATGAAACATGGGTAAAAAATCCACTTGATATGTCTTACCACGATAATTTTCTGTGTGGCCACCTTGGCGCCCAAAACCACGAGCTTCAAAATATGTCATACCATGTATGCCGATAGCAACGAGTGCATTTTTTACATCTTCAAGCTTACTTGGTCTAATAGTAATTTCAATTTTTTTCATAAGTTATTCCTTATATAGCCATATATTATAATTGATAAGCGCGCTCATTATGTTCACTCACATCAAGGCCGATAATTTCTGGATCAGGCTCAACCCTTAACGGTGTAACCAAAGCTACAACTTTTAAAATGATACGACTTGCAATGTAAACGAATGCCCATGTACCCACTACAGAAACAGCTTGTACAAAGAGTTGGTGAGGATTGCCATAAATAAGCCCATTTACACCATTAATAGAAGCTTGAGCAAAAATACCTGTAGCAAGCGCACCCCATGTACCGCCAATACCGTGAATGCCTACAACGTCAAGTGCGTCATCGTAACCGAGGCGTTCTTTTAATAATACAGCGCCATAGCAAATAGCTCCACCTATAAAACCTATGACTATAGCGGCTTCCATTCCAACAAAACCCGCACCTGGGGTAATGGCTACAAGCCCTGCTAAAGCACCGGATGCAGCACCAAGAGTTGTGGGCTTACCAATATGCCACCATTCACATATCAACCAACCAACAATACCCGCAGCAGCAGCCATTTCAGTTGTACCAAAGGCATGTACAGCAAGACCATTGGCCGCAAGGGCACTGCCTGCATTAAAACCAAACCAGCCAAACCAGATAAGTGCACAACCAAGTAAAGTTAAAGGTAAATTATGAGGGGTAAATGTTTGGCGCCCCATGCCCATACGGGCACCAAGTTCGTGCACCGTAGCAAGACCTGCAGCCGCTGAAGCCATATGCACAACAGCACCGCCAGCAAAATCCACAGCGCCCATTTTTGCCATCCAGCCGCCTCCCCACACCCAATGTGCCATGGGCGAATATACAAAAATAAGCCATAAGCACGAAAAGAGCATCATAGCTGAAAAACGCATCCGTTCAGCGTAAGATCCTGAAATTAAAGCTATGGTTAAAACAGCAAACATGCATTGAAAAAGCATGAAAAGCATATGCGGAATATTATCAACAGGTCCTGCCTCTAATCCTACACCTTTCAACATTACGTGCGAAAAATCTCCTATGAGGCCGCCAACATCACCACCAAAAGCCAGCGAATAACCCACCACAAACCACAGTATGGGAATAACCCCCATGAGCGCAAAACTGTGCATACAAGTAGAAAGTACATTGCGAGATCGTACAAGACCACCATAGAATAAGGCTACACCCGGGGTCATTAACATTACAAGAGCACTACAAATCATGATAAAAGCTGTATCAGCCGCGTTCATTTTTCTTTCCTCCTAAGGGATAAATACATTAACATCCTTGCGCTAATGCAAAGACTTACTAACTTCCCTCTGAGCACAGAACGTGCCAAAACTCATTTTTTATATTTTTTTCATAGCATATCAAATAGTTACACATTTTACTCTCATAAAATTTTCATATTCTTCAAACCATAAAATTGCAAAATTGTATTTTTTCCTTTCTTTCTACTGCACCAAGAGAAAACATTTTCTACAAAAAAGTATTTTTTAAGATAAACAGTTAATATCTAAAATGAAAATAAATTACTTGTTATAGTAAAACAACAAAAATTACTCCAAAATCACGTTTTAGCATGTGTTTTTTCTACTATTATGTAGAAAAAACACATCGTCCACATTTCCACATCTGACTGCAATATATATTTTATGAAAACAGAGCCCCATTTGAAAAAATAATTTTAATAATCTTAAAACATTAAAATTATGCACCTAGCATCCCCCTGCTTTTGGCACAGCTTGTGCTTATTACCAAACTATACAAACGCTCTCATATGCCTGCACAGCCAGACAGTAGAACGTGTTCAATAAAATAAGAGTACCATTTAAGGAGTTTTAAGATGACAACTGCACGCCGCCTCGCCGTTATGGAAGCTTTTAGCGCAAGCCCTTGTGACATTAACCCTGCGGAAGGCCATTTAACACCCAATATAGAAATGAATCGCCATTTTGCAAAAGATGTTTTTACCATTCACGTTATGCGTGAGCGTTTACCCCGTGACGTATTTAAGCAGCTTGAGCTCACAATTCGTGAAGGGGCTCGATTGCCAGCTGAAATTGCAAATGTAGTGGCTTCCTCCATGAAAGATTGGGCTCTTGAGCGCGGGGCAACACATTATACACATTGGTTCCACCCCATGACCGGATATACAGCAGAAAAGCACGATGCTTTTTTAACTCTTTCCTCTGACGGGCATTTGCTGAACGAATTTTCCGGAAAAATGCTCATTAACGGTGAACCTGACGCATCTTCCTTCCCCTCCGGTGGTATTCGTTCCACATTTGAGGCACGGGGGTATACAGCATGGGATCCTACCGCACCAGCCTTCTTACTCCCCGGAAAGCTTGGGCACACCTTGCATATTCCTTCCATGTTTTATTCTTACTCCGGTGAAGCTCTTGACCGTAAAACACCACTTTTGCGCTCAATTTCTGCTATTTCTCGCCAGGCTTTACGCATTTTACATCTTTTTGGCAAAGACCAAGCAACCTATGTTCGCCCCATGGTTGGTGCAGAACAAGAATATTTCTTGGTAGATAGTCGCCTTGCGGCATTACGTCCTGATTTATTGCTTACAGGCCGCACTCTTCAAGGTGCGCCCGCACCCAAGGGACAAGAAATGGAAGATCACTACTTTGGTGAAATTCCGGCTCGTGTTATGGCCTTTATGCATGACGTTGAAAAAAGACTCTTTGCCCTTGGCATTCCTGCAAAAACCCGCCATAATGAAGTAGCTCCCGGGCAATTTGAGCTAGCTCCTTTATATGAGGAATGCAATATTGCCACTGACCACAATATGCTCACCATGAATATTTTGCGTCATACAGCAGCTGAGCATGGTTTTGTGTGCCTTTTACACGAAAAACCTTTTGCCGGTGTTAATGGTAGCGGCAAGCACAACAACTGGTCGTTGGTTGATTCCGACGGTGAAAACCTCCTCAACCCCGGCGAAACACCGCTTAACAATGCACAGTTTTTAGTTTTTCTTGCAGCAACTTTAAGAGCTGTACATAAGCATAGCATGGCATTACGTCTTGGCACAGTGGGAGCCGGTAACGATCACCGACTTGGAGCCAATGAAGCACCACCGGCTATTATCTCTGTATTTCTTGGCGAACAACTTACCGATGTTTTAGAAACACTTATCACCGGCAAAGCACAAAATGCAGGAATGACCCCTTTTATGGAAATTGGCGTTGATGTGCTACCTCCTTTGCCCAAAGATTATTCTGACCGTAACCGCACAAGTCCTTTTGCCTTTACCGGTAATAAATTTGAGTTTCGCGCTGTAGGGTCATCACAATCTGTTGCTCCTGTAAACATTACGCTTAATGCTGCCGTGGCTTGCGCTCTTGATGATATAGCTACGGAGCTTGAGGCCTCTGTTAACTCCGGCACATCCTTAACGGAAGCTTTGCAAACCTTACTTCCGCGTATTTTTGGTGAGCACATGCCCATCGTCTTTAATGGTAATGGATATTCTGCTGAGTGGCCCATTGAAGCAGAAAAACGAGGTTTACCAAACCTTGCCACCACAGTGGACGCTTTAGAACACTACAGCTACCCTGAAGTTATGGATGTATTTTTACGCACCCATGTACTCTCTGAACGTGAAATGCTTGCACGGCAAGAAATATTACTAGAAACCTATGTCAAGCTTATCAACATTGAAGCCAATGTGTGCTCGTCTATGATTCGTGAAAGCATTCTCCCCGTAGGTCTTCGTGCTCAAAAAGAAGCCGCTGACCTTGTAATGCAAACTCGGGCTGTGCTTGGCGATGCACAAAAGTTACCCGAAGAAGAACGCTTTACGAATATACGCCAAACGTGCCTCGCACTCAATGACGCATTAAAAGCCCTTGAAGCAGCACAAAATGCAGAGCATGACGAAGATGTTTTAAAACACGCGCAAGCTATGCTCAAAAATGTTGTACCAGCCCTTGAGCAGTGCCGTAAGTACGCAGACGAACTTGAACTTATAGTCGAAGATGCCGCATGGCCTTTCCCAAAATACGCTGAAATGCTTTGGATTAACTAATATGTTTTGAGTTTTGGGATTTTTCTTGAGGGGGGAAGGGGAACTTTTGCCAAAGCCCAAAAGTTTCCCCTTCCCCCTCAAACTCCCCCTATCCCCTCAAAACGCTTTTATAGCCCAATCTTACAAAAAAACTTTAAGTCGCATTCTTGCGATTGCTCAGATAATGTCGTAAAAAGGTAGAGTTGATTTACAGGAATTTGAACCGAACCATTTTGCCGCAGGCCGGGCTTTTGACAATCTGCGACAGTAGATTTTCAAAAGGGACGGACTGCCGGTTTTTGTGCGATTTTGAGCGACTTGTAAGATTTTTTCTTCTCGCAAGAAAAAAAACGTTTTGAAAATTTTAGCGTACTTTAGTACGTGAATTTACAAAACGTTTTTTGACGCAGCGAGAAGGAAAAAGATGAAGACGCCAAAAGCGCACAAAAGTAGTAACAGCAATAAAAAACGCCAAAAGCACACAAAAACAAAAAAAGTAAAAATATACAGAACAGATGAGGAATAAAGTATGAGTAGTTTGTATAATCCTTTAGATGAACACGATGCCTGCGGAGTTGGTTTTGTCGCTCGGCTTTCCGGTGTACCTAGCCATCAGGTCATAGCCGATGCTTTAACTGCCATGGCACGCCTTGCGCACCGTGGCGGACATGATGGAGATAATTCCGGTGACGGTGCGGGTTTACTCATGCCACTTCCTAAAAGTTTTTTCAAATATCAATGGCCTACTCTGCAAGCTCTAGATGATGACATCCCTTTTGCAGTGGGGCAACTTTTTATGCCACAAGAGGCACACACACATGCTTCAATTATGCGAATAATCAAAGAATGCCTTACACAAACAAACCTTTGCCTCGAAGACGAACGAGAAGTTCCCATTGATACCACTATGGTAAGCCCCATGGCATTGGCTACCATGCCCCATATGTTGCAAATCTTAGTACGTCCCACAAAGAATTTAGCCCTCGAAAGTTCCCAAGGCGAAGGATTTGAACGCACATTATATTTAGCTCGCAGACGCATGGAAAAGGCCGTCCACACGTGGCTTATGCAACAGGGTATTGAGCGCAACAGTTTTTATGTGGTAAGCCTTTCTGCCCGTAGCATTATTTACAAAGGAATGTTGCCCGGAGCCTGCCTTGGTGACTTATACAGTGATTTACTTAGCACCAATTTCACAGCCCCTTTTGCCGTGTTTCATGAACGCTTTAGCACAAACACCCTGCCCTCATGGCGCTTAGCTCAACCTTTTAAAAACTTAGCGCACAATGGTGAAATTAATACCATTCGCGGCAATGCTGCACGCATGCATATGCGTCAACCGCAGATGTCTTCCGCACTTTTTGGCCATGACTTACAAGACCTTTTTCCTATCATTGATGATACTGCCAGCGATTCTGCACGTCTTGATAATGCCTTAGAACTCTTAATGCGCTGTGGCTATTCCATGACCCATGCTTTGATGATGCTCTTGCCCGAACCCTTTGGCGCAGCCTTTGTTATGGGTGATAATAAGCGTGCTTTTTATGAATATCATGCCGCGCTTATGGACCCTTGGGACGGCCCAACTGCGCTTGTATTTACCGATGGTTACAGCCGTGTGGGTGCAATGCTTGACCGTAACGGTTTGCGCCCTTGCCGCACAACCGTTTCACAAGATGGTATGGTCGTGCTTGCTTCAGAAACAGGAGTTATGGACGTTGAACCTGAGCGTATTGTATCGCGACAGCAACTACGCCCACGGCGTATGCTCATGGTAGATGTTGCTGCTAAGCGTATAATTTCTGATGCAGAAATAAAAGGGAATGTTATTCGTGAAAAGCCTTATCGTCGTTGGCTTAAGCAATGTGCTATTTCGCTTGCTGACCTTATGCACGATGAAGGCAATGCTCACCCACAAGAAAGTGTACACGATTTAGCACAAACACAAATTTTGTATGGATATGACACTAAAACCATAAACAATGTGCTTATGCCCATGGCCAAAAATAGCCAAGAACCTGTGGGAGCTATGGGGCATGATGTTCCTTTAGCTGTGCTTGATAATCAACCAAAAGCATTATTCCATTATTTCAAACAACAATTTGCGCAAGTTACCAATCCCCCCATTGACCCTTTGCGTGAAGAGCTTTCCATGTCTCTGATGAATTTTGCCGGTGCAGAACGCAATATATTAGAACCAACACCAGAAAATTGCGCTATTTTACGCTTGCCACATCCTTTCCTTGACCGCAATGAGCTTTTGCACGTGCGCATGTCTACACGTAAGGAAGTGCAAGCTTATACCCTTGATGCTACTTTTGAGGCAAACACAGCTAATGCCGGCCTCGCCCTTGAACAAGGATTACAAACCATGTTCAAATCTGCAGAAAAGTCCCTCGAAGAAGGCGCTACTATATTAATTGTCAGCGATACCAAAAGTAGTGCAACACGCGCACCCATACCAAGTCTTTTAGCCCTGTCTGCCTTGCATCATCATTTAAGACGTATCGAAAAACGGCACTTATGCGGACTCATAGTAGAAACAGGTGAAGCCTTTGAAGTCATGCACATGGTTTTACTTTCAGCTTATGGTGCTAGCGGTATTTGCCCCTATGCCGCTCTTGATACAGTAAAGCAATGGGCCGAAGCGGGTAAAATTAAAAATTTACAACCACACATAGCTCAAGCCAACTATATTTCTGCACTGAAAAAAGGTATGCTCAAAGCCTTTGCACGTCTTGGCATTTCCACACAACGTTCATTCAAAAGCGGACATTATTTTGAAGCCCTTGGCCTTGACGCAAAGCTCGTAGATACTTACTTCACAGGCACGCCTTCGCGTATTGGTGGCATTGGGCTAGATATTATTGCAAAAGACGCCTTACAACGCCATACGCAGGCATTTGAAATTATAGAGGCAAAATCTCCTGAAACTTCCCATTTGTGGACTAAGGAAAGCGTACAACTATTACACAAGGCTGTACGCGAAGACGATGCTCATGCTTTTGCCAATTATGCCCAAAGAAACAAGGACAGGTTCATCACTTTACGTGACCTTTTTAGTGTGAAAAGTGGTTCTCCCATTGCGCTTGAAGATGTAGAACCTAGCACAGAAATCGTAAAGCGTTTTGTAGGCGCTGCCATGTCCTTTGGTTCGTTAAGCAGTGAAGCCCACGAAACCATTGCCGAAGCTTGTAATGCCATTGGAGCACGTAGCAATTGCGGGGAAGGTGGTGAAGATGTGCGCCGATCTTCTTTAACTGAAGATGGCAAAGACATACGCTCAAAAGTGCGTCAAATAGCTTCCGGACGTTTTGGCGTAACCGCGCAGTACCTTGCCCATGCCGATGAAATTCAAATCAAAATGGCACAAGGTGCAAAACCGGGTGAGGGGGGGCAACTGCCAGCCCATAAAGTCACAAAAGAAATTGCTTTTGTTCGCAAAACAACACAAGGAGTTTCACTTATTTCGCCGCCGCCGCACCATGATATTTATTCCATAGAAGATTTGGCGCAGCTTATTTATGATTTACGGCGCATTCAACCTTCAGCAACTATTTCTGTAAAATTAGTAGCCGAAGCCGGGGTCGGCACTGTGGCTGTGGGAGTTACCAAGGCCGGAGCGGATCAAATACTCGTCTCTGGGCACGATGGCGGAACGGGTTCCTCTCCTCTATCTAGCATACAACAAACCGGCTTACCTTGGGAAATGGGACTTTTAGAAGTTCATGAGGCCTTAATTGCCAACGGTTTACGCAATAAAGTAAAATTACGCACCGATGGACTCATTCGTAATGGCTATGATATGCTCATTGCCTTCATGCTTGGTGCTGAAGAATGCAGTGTAGGTACAGCTTTGTTAGTGAGCCTTGGGTGTGTTATGTGTCGCCAATGCTACAAGGGGACATGCGTTGCAGGTATTGCTACGCAAGAGCAGAAACTACGGGCTAGATTTAGCGGCAAGGCTGAGCATATACAGCGCATGTTTTTCTTTATGGCGGAAGATTTGCGTAAGCATATGGCAGAACTTGGCATTGCTACGATACAAGAACTCATTGGGAGAGCAGACTTTTTGCAAGTACATTCTCAACTACCGGAACGAGCAAAAAACCTTGATTTGTCAGCATTTTTCAAGTGTACATGTAAGGGGCTTGAGCCATGGAAAATATGCAAAGATGCCCACGAAGCACCGTCACGCTTAGATAGAAAAATAATGGAGCGCGCTGAACAGCTTTTACTTGGAAAACCTGTACGTTGCACATACAATGGAACCATAATAAATACAGACAGAGCCATAGGCACTCGCCTTGCCGGAGAAATTGCCAGACGTTTACAAAAACGCCGTTTACCGCAACACTCCTATACAATTCATCTTCAAGGTTCTGCTGGGCAAAGCCTTGGGGCATTTTTAACCAGTGGAGTAACAATTACCGTACACGGTGATGCCAATGACTATGTGGGCAAAGGGCTCAGTGGCGGTATTGTAGTAATAACCCCAGCAAGAGAGAGTCGCTTCATTGCCGCAGAACAAGCCATTGTGGGTAATGTCGCCTTGTACGGTGCAACCAGTGGTGAAGCTTACTTTTGTGGCATGGCCGGCGAACGCTTTGCCGTGCGTAATTCCGGTGCTATGGCTGTGGTAGAAGGCATGGGCGATCACGGTTGTGAATATATGACGGGAGGAGTTGTAGTAGCCCTTGGTGAGTGCGGGTATAACTTTGCCGCCGGCATGAGCGGAGGTGTTGCCTTTGTATATGATAAGGACGAACGCTTTCAAAATCGCTGCAATACAGACAGTGTTGACCTTGAATCAGTCAAAACCCCTGAAGATTGCAATTTACTCCGTTCACTTATTGAACAGCATAACCATTACACAGGTAGCATAAAAGCAGAAGCATTACTTAAGAATTGGGAAGCCGCCCTACCGCTTTTTGTTAAAGTGATGCCTCTAGAGCATAAAACAGCCTTGGAAAGACAACAAGAAAACTCCCGTCATGGGCAAGAAACCATAGCGGCTACGGAAGAAGTTTTCATAACAAATTAAGCTTTATAAAAAATAGTATATTTTAGGAGCTTGCAGGTTACCAAGAAAACAACCTGCAAGCTCTTTTATGCTGACGAAACACGTTGCCCATTTTCAACACGCTAACAAAACACTATACATTTGTAATTACAATGTTTTTTATTCACTTACAAAATAAATTCAACGAACATGCACAGTGTCACAAACTTCGTAGTAATTACCTCAAAAAACATAGCGTAACACTAGGAATTTGCATATAAAATTTTTAAAAATTTATTCCATCAAAAACGCTAAAATCAGTTGACAGAACATATTTCCTTACATAGAGTTTTCCCACGCTTTATTGCGTGTGGTCATTTTCTCCAAATGACCCTTTTTTACAGGTGTATCATTACTATTGCACTTGCGGGCTTTTTTAGCCTGGGGCATACGTCCCCGTCGTTTGGCTTCCTTTTGTTTAGTCCAAGCGCCTATATATCCCAAATATTTTAGCACAGGTTTCTTGTGCTCTTTTTTATGTATTGCCTCTTTTTCGGCATTTCTCTGTTCTTTTTTTTATGCCAAGAATTTTAACAAAAGGAAATTATCATGGCCGATATTCAATTGCAAAAGCCAGCTGCGGGACAAACTACTACTATAACTCCAGCACCGGAAGATCGTTTAGTTTTACAATTTGATACCGGAGATGCCACCCTTACTCGTGCCGGTGACAATTTGAATATGGCTTTTGAGGACGGTTCTTCTGTATCTTTAACAGATTTTTATAAAGCATACACCTCTGAAAACATGCCTACCTTTGTTATTGGTGATGCCGAAATCGACGGCGAGCAATTTTTTGCGGGCATGGCTGACGACTTAATGCCTGCGGCTGGTCCCGGTGCCGGTGCTACCCCTACCAGCGGCGGTACCACTGTAGACACCATTGGCGGCACACTTCTTGGCGGTCTAGAACGCTTAGACGGTCTTGACCAAGGCTTTGGCGCAGCTACTTTACTTGCTGATTTTCCTGCTACAGATACAATCAACACACCGCCTATTATTACAGGTATCACCATTTTCTCAGATGGTGACTTAGACGCCTACCCCGACACACTTGATATTGTTGAAGAAGGTGTTGGCCGCGATAGCACCACCAATGCGGTAACTTCTAACAATCCTAACCAAATATATAGCGGCGATTTATTTGCTCAAGGTCAAGTGAATGCCACTGACCCGCAGGGTGTTAGCTATTCTGTTGTAGGTTCAGCAACAGGTACTTATGGTAACTTTAGCGTGGACGCCAATGGTGTATTTACTTTTGCTTATATCCCAGAAAGTGCCCATGCCCTTGCACAAGACGAAATAGTTACAGAAACCTTCACTGTTCGCGTAACCGATGATACAGGTTTGTCTACTGATGTTTCTATCACTGTAACTATCAGAGGCACCAACGACCTGCCAATAATTGAGAGCATTACTAGTGTGTTGCCAGCCGTTGAAGACTCTAATGTAAACACAGCAGGCGACTTAGTAATAAGCGGCACCTCTACCATAACTGACCCTGATAACGCTGATACCCAAACCTTCTTTGTTGGTGTACAAGGTCAAAATGTTGGTGAAACCCTTGATGCCACTGACAACCTTACTGCATCTGGCAGCGATTTAACAATACAGTTAACAGACACCAATGGTCGTTCTGTTGATGCAACAGTAAGAGTTGACGCAAATGGTGCATATACAGCAACTGTTAAGAATGGTGATGTTCAAAATCTTGGTGAAGGCGAAAATCTTTCAGGTTCATTTACTTTCTATGTGCAAGACGCTGCAGGAGCTTGGGTCAGCCAAGATGTTACTGTAACAGTCACCGGCACAAATGACCAACCTACCATCGAAATTGAATCCGACGCTACAACTTCATTCCTTAAAGAACAAGGAGTTGGTGATCAGGGTACTTTTAGCATTGGAAGCTGGACAACAACCATTGATCTTCCCAATGCCGAAAATCCTGATGCCGACGCCATCGCCACTGGTAAAATTGCTTTAGGTGATATTGATAGCACAGATAAGCTTAGCATACTTATTGGTGGAACAGATGTTTCTATTACTGTGAATACGCCTTACTATGTGTCCCCTGATGGAACATGGTCTGCCACTATGCCCGCAGACGGCGACTATGTGGGAACGATTAGCTTTAACGGTGCTGACAAAGCTTACGATTATGAATTTACCTTGAATGACAATGGTAAAACCGTCAATGCACTTGATGAAGGTTCTCAGCTTAGTGTAAATCTCTCCATCACAGTAAAAGATGACAGCGGCGTAAATGCGGCAGCCGGAGGGTCTGAGCAAGCTACAAATACCACAACTCTGACTTTCACCATTGAAGGTACCAATGATAAGCCCGTGTTGACGCAACCTGAAAATCTCGAAATCAATGAAGACACTGCCTCTGTCTCAGGAACTGCAAAGGGCACGGACGCTGACGCTGAACAAGTTGGTACAGATGTAGATGCCGACCCAGGTCTTACATATCATATCAGCGCAGGGCATACAGAAAATCCATTCAACATTGCAGATAAAGAAGACGGCATACTTATCGCCGACCATATGGCTGTTGGTTTGTATGGTACTATGACCATCGACAAAGATTCAGGAGAGTATGTCTATAAAACTACTGCCCTTGCTCAAATTCTTGGTGAAGGTCAATACTACACTGAAAAGTTCACAGTGTATGTGAAAGACGAGTATGACGCATGGGATGCCAAACAAATTACTGTAAAAGTGACCGGCTCTAATGATGATCCTATTATCACATACACCAAAGATTTAACTGTACGCGAAGAAGGCGTAGGCATTGGTACTCTACCTAATGCTTACGATATGGGAATTCCTGTCGCCCTTGGTATGATTAAAGCCATCGATATTGATTTAAATGACATTGGCAAAATTACCTTCTCTGTAAGTGAAGCCAACTCCACTGCCGTTACTGCTGATCATGGCTTTGATATGGCAATTAAAAATGAATATGGCACCTTACACCTTAATAATACCACCGGTGCTTACAAGTTTGTACTTGATAATACCAGTGAAACTGTGCAAGCAATGAATGAAGGTGACCTCAAGGACATTACCTTTAAATTCACAGCAAAAGATGCGCATGGCGGCAGTGACACTCAAGATGTCACCGTTACCATCACCGGCACCAATGATCAGCCCATTTTGTCTGTGGATAAATCAACTCTTGAAGTGACTGATAATGTGGATAATCCCCACCTTGGCGGAACAAGCACGCCTGCCTCTGTTTCCGGTCAAGCCACTGCAACAGATTTTGACTCCAAAGACCTTGGCAATGGTGATGCCGGTGCAGGCTATGGTAATGATACCGACGCAGTAGCGCTTGATTTTAGCGTAGGCATTCAACGCCCAACACTTGATAATATTTTGAATCTTTTAGACCAAGACACCTTAGATAAGTTAGACAACATCCTAAATGTTGGCAAGCTAGAGCAACTTGGCACTATTACTGAAGCCATATACAATACCTTTGCCAACCTTCCAACCACTGGTACAGAAGTGTCTGGCTTGTATGGTGAGATGAAAATTGATTCTGATGGCGTATACACCTATACCCTCTACACACAAGCTGAGGCTGAAGCGCTTGGCCCAATTTTTGAGGCCGCTTATTGGGCATTGCAAGTGCGTGACGAAAATGACCCTGCCCTCCCCACAGAAAACTTCACTATTTATGTAAAAGACGATAGCGGCGCTTGGAGTGAGCAAGACGTTACTGTCACTGTTAAGGGGGCTAATGATAGCCCAGTTATCCATCATGCCAATGATATGACCGTACAAGAAGCCGGACATGGTGTTGTAGTTGGTAAAGAAAATTTTGAAAACATGCTAGACCCCGGTATTCCTGCCGCTGTTGGTCAAATTGTTGCTACAGATATCGATATTGAAAAGTTAACTTTCGGCATTGAAGGCGGAAGTAATACTTCTGGCAGCCTTGAGCTCAAAGACCTCATTGGCGACTTTAGTTTTATTCCTGATAGCATTAAAGAGCAAGATGTCTTCCCTTATGATGTGTCTATGCCTAGCGCCTACGGCACCTTATATCTTAACTCTACCACCGGAACTTATATCTTTGTGGTAGATCAAGACAAAGCTGATATTCTCAACGAAAACGAAGACAAAACTCTTGAGTTTACGCTTACCGTAGATGACCAAAACGACGGCACAACTTCTGCCACAGACAGTGTCACCATAAAAGTCACCGTGGAAGGCACCAACGACCAACCACAGCTGACTGTTACTGACAATACTCTTAGTATAAATGAAAACACTGGTGAAAAAGCTAATTCTGTAAAAGGCACATATTCTACCAAAGATGTAGATTCTAAAGATGTTGGTAATGAAGAAGGTGCTGATAACCTTATATACAGCCTTACTATCACACGTCCAGAGCAAGGTAATGAAACCTTACAAACTCTTGTAGAATCCCTCTTAGGCGCCGTGGGCTTACCAGCTGGCAGCGTGCTTGAAGGTGTAAGAGATATTATGCAAGATTTGTATGAAACCCTTGCCAACGCTCCTGAAAACACTTTGCTTAACCAAATTCCAGGCATAAAATATGGCACTACGGAAACTTTAGATGACGGTTCGCAAGTTATCTATGGTTTGTATGGTAAGATGGTATTAAGCAGCACACCCGACACAAATGGCGATTACCCCTACACCTACACCCTTTACACTTGGGACGAAGCCAAGGACAGCGTGGACACCATGGCTGCCTATCTTGCCTTGCAACATCGTGATGCAGGTGACACCGCCCTACCCACCGAAAACTTCACCATTACGGTGCAAGATAGCGAAGGCGCTTGGGACAGCCAAAATATCAGCGTTACCGTAAATGGCATTAACGATGCGCCGATTATTACTCCAGAGACTGCTATAGTTACTGAAGCAGGAGTTGGTGGCAACGTAGGTGCAGGTATCGCTACTGACGCTATACTTAATATATTTGATGAAACTATAAATCCTATTGTTGACCCTATCTTAGACACCATTCCAAATTGGTTAGGTGGTGATGTACTGGAAACATTCGTTAGTGACATAAGAACACAGCTAGAAGAGACTATTAACAAACAATTTGAAAGCGGTAACGACTATTCACCAAATTTTGAAGTCAGTGGCGATCCTACAGCAAAAGGTGATATTATAGTAGAAGATGACGACGGTATCACTGTTCTTGTGGCTAAAAATGCTACTATTGGTTTTGACGCAGCAGGTTTCTCTACATCTTTAATTAGTAACATTGGCGACTTAGGTCTTTCACTCGAAAATGCTAATGCCATTATTGATTTGATGACCAATGGTTTTGATTTTGAAGGCATTGTTAACGGCACAGTAGATATTAACGCATTTGCATCATTACTTGGTGATTTAGCCAATAGTATCGTAGATATTGAGGCTGTATTTAATATTGTAAAGGGTTCAATCAGCCAAACCATTGAAGGAAAATATGGTACACTCGTCATAAATCTTGACGGTAGCTATACCTATACCTTAAACAATGAAGATCCTGACACTCAAGCCCTTAATGGTGATAACCCTAAAACAAGCAATAGTGACCCAGAACTTGGCGTCGAAAACTTCACCATTACAGCATATGATAAGTTTGGCCAATCAACCACCACAACTTTAGACATTCAGGTTACTGGCACAAATGATAAGCCTGTCTTTACAGATGACACAGAGATTAAAGCGTCTATCAGTGAAGATGGTACAAGCATTGGTGGACAAGTTTTTGCTACTGATGTGGATCAAGCTGGTTTACAGGGTGATCAACTCTCCTTCAGCGTTGCTCCAAGAATAGAGAAAATAACCTTAGAAGAATATCTTAAAGACAATGCTTTAGAAATCTTAGAGCCCATCACTAATACTCTTCAATTGCAAATTGATGACCTCATTGCATCTAATGCAAACCTTGCAAGAAAGTTTGAATTAGATGCACTTGTAAAGACCAATGAAGCTTCCATTGATGACAAAGAAAAACAAATTGAAGTTTTAGATGCACAACTCAAAAAAGCCGATGAAACAAAACTTAATGAACTGAAAGATGCTCTTGGAATAGAGGATGATCCAGATACATGGTTCATTGATGAAGCTTCTGGTTTATATAAAACATTAGATGATGCGAAAAATGAACTTGGCGAAGTAGGCACATGGGTAAAACCTGTAGTAATTTGGGGTGTAACAGTAACCCCAGGTTATTGGTCCGGCGATTCTGGCATATATGAGAAATTGCATAATGGCGATATCACTCAAGATACATTTAACAGCGAATTGAACAGACTTAATGCGTTAATTAATGATACAGCTACTAAAATTAACGACACAAAAGAGGACATTACCGATGAGCAAGCAAAAGTTGATGCAGAAAATGCCGGCTATGCTGAAAGTAATAGCACTCTTCAAACTCTAATTGATGCTTTAAAAAATGACATTACATCGCTTCAAAATGCCATTAATGCTGCCAATAAAGAGCTTACCGGAAGTGATACTCTTAATCCCTTAGATGGGCTTAATAATGAACTTTTAAGTGATATAGGCTATTGGAAAGCTTTGATTTACCAAGGTATTCTTGAAGGATTAACTACTGGCACGGCCGATGAGATAGCGCAAGCTCTTCTCACGTACTATGGAGAACAAGGCCTTGATACAGACATGACAGAGCAATTGGAGCATCCTGATGGTGCAGACGGTAACACTGAGCAACAGGGTGATTACGGTGTCTTTAAAATTGATCCAGACAATGGTAATTGGCTTTATGAAGTACAACAAGAGCCAAATCCTGCGGATTACTCTGGCGGCGTAGATTCTCAAGAATACAAAGATGCTCTTGCTCGCTACAACAAAGTACAAGCTCTTGGCGAAGGTGAAACATTAACCGAAACCTTCACCATCTACGTGCAAGACGAAGCCGGCGCATGGGATTATAGAGACGTTACCGTCACCATTAATGGTACGGATGATCCGCCAGTTATAAAGGAAGAAACAGCAACTCTTACTGTGGACGAATCATATATGCCTAGTGGCACTGAGCATGGTAAAAATGTTCCTGCCGGTGTAGTTGGTAACGTGGCCGAGGGTAAACTTAACTTCACTTCTTTTGAAGCAATGCACGGTGGTATGATTACCATTGCCGGTGTTGCCTTTATGGTTACCGAAGACCAAAATAACTTGGGTAGCTTCACCCTTAAACCTGTAGATGCTTCACAAGTAACAGAAAAACCAGCAGGTACCTTTACTATAGACAATCCTTCTTATGGTAACGTAAGTGTGGAAAGTGATGCTCTGACATATAATAGCGCAACAAATGGATATACTTTAGACTATACCTATACACAAGATAAGGCGTATACAAAACATACTGATAATGCCCCCACCACAGGTCGTGATGAATCAGCTACAGCTGCAGACTCCTTTGAGATTAGCATTCAAGACGGTAAAGGCACAGCCGCTGATTCCGTCACGGTAAATATAAATATTGAAGACGATGCCCCAGTTGTTACCAGTGACAACCTTGTTGATCACGATAATGACACATCAACACCTGAAGTTACCGAAGTCGTTGCCTCTGGTGGCACTGCTACTGCTAATTTTGAAGTAGACTTTGGTGCTGACGGCGAAAATATAGTATATATTGTAGATGGCGGAACAACTCGCATTGGTGTGCAGTTTGATAGTGAAAACAATGTATGGGTAGAAGTTGTTTGGGACGCTTCTAGTCAAACATGGTCACAAAGCGATACCGCTCATAAGGCTGAAGGAACTTACGACGCAGCTACAGGACAGCATAGTATTATCCTTGGAGATACCGAATTACAAGGCGCTGCAGACGGAACTTGGACTGTAAGTTACCCTGTAGACGGAAACAGAACCGATGTATTATTTGGCTTTGTTGACGGCGACGGCGATAGTGTAGAACACACTATATCTGCTAATATTATACCAACACTAGAAGACTCCGCAGTTACTACATATGACAATATGAAGGATAGCCGTGACTCCAATGCTGATAATGACGGTAACGCCAAAACTGTAACTGGTAGCCTTGCTGTAGTGCTTGGTGATGGAGACACCATTATCACTCTTACCAATGCAACTAATGAAGAGTTTAAAATTACTATCACTCCAGCAGGTGATGTACGCACAAATTCAAATTCATTTAACGGTGAACACGGCACATTGTCCGATTTCTCTTATAACAATGGTGAACTGAGCTATAAGTACACTCAAGGTGATGCTGCAAACCACACCCCTGATGGCGAAGCAAAAATTACTGACACCTTTAAAGTGGAAGCCATAGACGGCGACGGTGATATAGCAGCTTCTTCTGCAAATATTACAGTTACCATCATGGATGATGAGGGCCTGTTAAGTCCTGATGGCAAAGAAGGAAGCCTCACCAGCTCACTTGAATACTTTGTAAGTCAAGCAGGTGTTATCGCTGGTGAGAACCAAATAACCCTTTATAATGCCTTTAAGACAACTGCAACAGCTGACACCAGTGAAGAAAACAGAAAGACAGAAATTGAGGTCAATGATATTATATTTAAAGCTGCTAAAGTAGTTAACGATAATGACCCAACAAAAACTGATGACTTTGTTACAACAGAGACTAGTGCTAAATTAGGTTGGTTCTCACCTACAAAGCCTGAAAAATACGAACCGGGACTTGGTATCGTTTCGAATAATGATGCAGATAAAGAAATTGGTGCTTATAATAAGGAAGCTCTCATTATTGAAACTCCTGATGGTAAATATGCTTATGGTATGGACTTCACTATCAGTTGCTTAAGTCATACTGGTGACACAGACTCAACCTCAAATGACTTTGGAACAGCATACTTCTATAAAAATGGTGTTTATGTTGGTAAAGAAGAGTTTGGTGGTGAAAATACTACTGGTGGTTCAGAAACAGTAGCCAATTCTTTCCTTTCCGCTGGCTTTAATAAGGTGATTATTGTACCTAAAGACATTAACGGTGGACTTGAAGCAAACTCAGAGTTTTACCTAAGAAGTGTAGAGTTTATTCAACCAGCACAAGGGTATATTTCAGTTATGGAAGGTAGTGTTGTGGCAAGTTCTGCTGATGGTATAAAAGACCCTGCCTATACTCTTGTGCCAAATACAACAAAATATGGCACCAAAGAGCTAGAACTCATCCCAAATAAAGATACAAATATACTTGAAGCAAAAGAAGGTGATGAGCTTTACTTTAGCGTTTCTGTAAGTGAAGCTACGGGTGACTGGGTTGTCCATCAATACAAAGAAATTGATGGGGCAAGTATAAACTTTGACATTCAATCTACAGATGGTGATGGCTCTATAATGACCACCAAAATTTTTGTAGATAACAAGGACAGTGATTCTACGATTGATGCAAGCAACCTTAATCTTACCGAAGAAAAAATTGACAACGTCATTGTTTATGGTTTTGACGGCGATGATACTATCACAGGTAGTGATGGTGCAGATCACCTCTTCGGCGGAGACGGAGACGACATCCTTCATGGCCTTGGTGGAGACGATATTCTTTTTGGCGGTGAAGGCAAAGACACTATCCTTGGTGGTACCGGTAACGACCTTATCGTTCTGCCCAAATTTGATGATGTACTACAAATCGACGGCGGTGACGGCATTGATATCCTCTTAGCAGGCGTTGAAACCCTTGAAGCTGCAAAAGATGTACTTAACAGTGCCAAGGTCAATAGCATTGAAATATTAATGTATGGTACCGCCACTGACGAAACATCTCTTGCTGAGGCAAAAGAGTTACAAGAAGAGCTCGCTGGTAAAACAGAAAATGATAAGATTAATGTTAACCTTAATAGCGCTGGATGGTCTGAAAAAGGCACAACAGATGTGACAATTGGAGGTAAAACCTTCAGAGAATTCACCAATGATGATGACGATAAGATGACCATTCTTGTGAACACTAACTTGCTCACTAGCGCATAGTCTAACAAAATAAATTAAGCCCCTCGATGTAAAAATCGGGGGGCTTTTTTTATAAGAAAGCAAAGGGGCGCAAGAGGCTGCATATTTGAGACCTCTGCACAACTCATTGTGTAACAAGCTGGTAAGGTCTGCTTTATAGATTTTGTAATCTTCACGAATCGTTATTGCTTATAAATTGACATTCCATTCAAAAAGTGTCATACGCAAATTCATCCCAAAGGGTGTGAACTGTTTGCGCTTGTAAGAGAAAAGCAAGTCCGCAATCGGAGAACAAGCAAAACCTCTCCTCAAACACAAAACACTGACACAATTGGTTTTTTTGAGGGGGAGAGTCTGAGAGGGGGAACTTTTTTTT
>CAYJAD010000010.1:0-67326 GCA_964368075.1 uncultured Desulfovibrionaceae bacterium
CATAGACACCTCTCAGAAAAACTATAACATGTTTCATATATTTTTAAAAGTTATCATAAGCCCACAGCGTAACCTGTTTTCTCAAATGTGAAACGTTTTTTATACAAATAAAACACTCCCATACCCTTGCTTTGGCAAGGGTACAGGAGTGCTTTCAATTTGATTCACAATCAATTTTACTCTTGCGATTTTAGCCAGCCATTATCTTTCAAAACTTTTGCTATTCCCATTCTTTCAGCTGTAGAACGGGCACGTTTGTATTTTTCACGTAGCTCTTCTTCGCTGAGATATTGATATTTTGCACTGTATTCATTAGATTTTTCCATGTTTTCTTGTAATGTTTCAAAGCCTTTTTGGGCAAGTTTTACACCAGTTTTTGCTACTTTGCCTGCTATATCCCAAAATACCATAACAGCCTCCTATGCTTAAAAATTGTTAAGAAAAATTTTTACGAAATTTTCAAATTTTGGCATATCTTCCAAATGGTATAAGGTTGATTCCGGATAACCAGCAACAGGAATCAGATTCTTGTAGCAATGGTCATTCGCATATAAAAAAACTTCTCCTGCTGCATTATAGAGGAATACATTTCCGTTGGCTTCGTAGGCAAAAATAGTTAAATCTTCAAGTTGAACAGTAGAATTAACAGGAAATGCCAATGTGTTTTCTTTACATGTTTCTTCAAGGTTTTCTTGCAAAATATTGCTATGTTCTTGAGGAACATGGCATAGAAAAGCATCTGTTATATTTTGCAAATATTTATCTGAAAAGTTATATAAATCGCTTATAACACCTATTTCTTGCACAATAGATTTGTGCGATGGCAATATTTTAGAATGGCAAGTAGCATTCTTGCTGATAAAGCCTGCATTACCGTGTTCAAAGAATCGTACTTTCTCGTTACCGAATGTAAATTCTGTTACGGCAAAAGTGAGGGTTCTATCTAACAACTGACAGGTATGTCTGCTTACATTAAGAATGGTGCTGGAAGCATATCTTCTTCCAAGATCAGATATGTATCTTTGATAGATAGGATTCATAAATCTCCTATAAAACACAAAAAAGTATGATGCCTATAATTATAAGTGGCAGTCCCACAATGGGGATGCTGGTTAACATGGCAAAACCTAATATGCTTACGATAAGGCCTATGGTTTTTGCACGAAAGAGTATGGCGGAAATCACAACACTAACGATAAAGATAATGATGAGAACCATAGCAAACTCAAAAACCAAGGCTTGCTTGTATTTCTCGTGCTAGGGCTTGGCCTGAATATTTTAGCGCCAGCTCATTTACTTTATCTTTTTTACGCGAATTACATGACCTGCACAAAACTTGTAAATTTGTGATTGCATTGGTGCCATAGCATTTTTGCGGGATAATGTGGTCGATGGTGACTTCTCCACGAACTTCGCTATCAAGCGTCATGCCGCATCCTTTACAGGTATGATATTGACCAGGATGATTCTTAAAGTAAATATCACGATAATTTTTGCCAACTGTTGCATTAGTTCCTTTTTGTACTGAACTAAAAAAATCTCCAAATAATCCCATACATACCTCCATGGGTTATTGTTGTGGGTTAAGATTTGAAATCTCTGTACAAATATAAAATAAGTTTATTGTACTATAAGTCAAGCAAATAAGAATTAAAGTTCGATTGAAGCGAAGCCTATACTCACGTAAAATAAAAGAAAAACTGTGAGTACGTCATGTCTGAAAAAACAATTACTGCTATTGTGGGTGAAAATATTACAGCACAAAGAAAAAGAATTGGGATGAGTCAAAAGGAATTGGCACAGCGGTTAGATATAACTGTGGATGCCATGGTTCGTATGGAAAAAGGACGCATGGCGCCTAAAATGAGCAGGCTTCAAGATATTGCTGATAATTTGCAATGCTCTGTGGCTTTTCTTTTTGCCACGGAAGCGGATATGCACAAGGAATTTGCCACACAGATTGCAGAAATATTAAAGCCTCTGCCCGTGCTGGGGCAAGAGGCTTTACTTGATTTAATGACGGTGACAGCCAAGCTGATGCAGGGCAAGGTCAGATAAAGCTATCTCATGAAATATTTGCGTCTAACGCCTATTATTTGTTAATTAAAAATTCATTCACTAACAATTTTCATATCAATCATTTTTTGCCGTAAAGATATTTCGTATTCATCTGTCATAGCAAAGCGACTGTTCTTAAACAAAGCATAAGCATACTCAATTAAAGGGTAAAAGCTTGAAGACTTATTCTCTGTAAGGAAGTTTTCATACGAAATTTTGATATCAGGGCGTAATATTTTTTTGTTTCCCATGGTTAGTGGAATATTTGCTCCTGTTCCAAAAATATATGTATCAAGCATCCAATGCAAAAAATTTGTCATGGAAGAAACATTATAAAGATGCGGATGTTTTAGAAGTATTGTTTCTTCAAGAATAATCATTTTGCGAAGTTCTTCAAATTCTATCGCTCTCATTGCTTCTTCTGAAACCCCTTCATAGCCGGCAAAGTGTTCGAACTTTATAAAATAAGCAAAACATGTTGCCCACTCTTTTGGAATATACTGGCCAAAAGTTTTGAGTAGAAAATTGAAATCAGTAACGGCTATCGTACCTCCTTGACCATCACCATCTAATTTAAAACCATATTCGCGCGCTTTTTTATCAAACTTAGCTGCAGCAGCATCCCAACCCATGCTATCTATGGCTTTATTAAAATCACCTAAAAACCCTTCTTCATTCTCGTTTAATAGGTCAAGCATCTCATTATAATAAATCAAAAAAGCGACAAATCCTGCTTCGCGAGTTGTCAAATCATCTTCAAGCGAAAAAGTTTTGAGATATGTGTTTTTCGCTTTTGATAAACATTCTTGTGGAGAAGCATTTGTGTGTGAACAGTTAGTAAGATACTGCATAAAGTGTGCAATTTTTTGTGTATTTACCGCTCCTGGACTCGCATTTACAAGCCAAGGACAGAGCATGAGTATCGTAAAAACGAAAATACTTTGAAATGCTAATCGTTTAAGACCGTACATAAACTCCTCCTATTTTAAATGTTTTTAAAACAATATTATAATACCTAATATCGGTTTTTTGCAAAAATTTCTTAGGAGGAAAGGCCTTATAAGTCATAAAAGTTTTCTTCATATACCCGTAAGAGCCCACACAAATCTTACAATGTGGACTCTTGCGGAATACATCTTTATTGCCTACCCATAATCCTTTCGGGCCCCCCATAGGTCATTGGCAACTTTGGTTCTATGACCTAAAAGAAAGCCTCTGTTTCATAATCATAAGAATCTTGATAGTGGTGTAAACACACTTTTGTACAAAAGATTCTGCAGGGACACGAAGGGATTATTATATCTGCAAAAAAACTAAAATGGTTTTGTATATTTCAATTCGCCTATGAGTTGATGAGCTTCAGCACCAGATAGATTATGTAAGTATTTACCGAACTTTTCTTGGGCAAAGTTGTCGCCCGTGCTTCCTTTCTTTCTTGCGGAGTTTTCTATCCAATCTATTTGCTTGTCACTAGCCGGCTTATTTCCCCCGCCATTGAACCGTGTTTTATCGTTCGTATGATTGTTATTATACTGAATCTTTTTCGATTCTTGACCAGGGTTATGTATGCTTTGTGATTGTGTTTCACATACCAACATAGCCAATTGTATTTTGCTGTTGCTGATAGCGGCTTGAGATGCTACTTCAAGAGTAGCACCCTTACCAAGCATGGTTGCTTTTTTGCCGTCGTTACTTTCTACTGTGGCACGACAAATGATACCCTCTGCACTTTCTATTACAAAATCTGTAGAAATATTGATTAAACTCATAAAAACAACCTCTCTTTAATTAAAAATTAGTAGACACAAAATCATTCAAATCTAACGCTGATGCCCAACCCTTGCAGTACCTTCTTGATGGTGTCGTGCCGTGGCTTAGCACCATGCCTCAAGCTACGATACAAGTTGGTACGGTCAAGGCCAGTGGACATAGCTAAATGGCTCATACCTTGGATTTTGGCGATATCTCCAAGGGTTTCATAGAAAGTGTCATTCCCTTTCGCCTCTGCTTGTTTAAGCTTGGCTATCAAGTCTTCCTTGGTCATGTGCTTGCTGTGTGTAGAATACTTTTCATGTGTCATAGAACCTCCTTCTATGTGCTGTTGTGATTTAACGTCGCATATAATAATAACTTTATTCAGATATAAACACCTGTAAAATAAACTTTAATCTCAAAGCTAAAACATTCAATCAAAGTTTGCCTGTGCAATGCACACCAAATTTACACAACAAGTAGTCAGTTAATGTTTTTACTTACAAAAAAGTCCCGTACAAAATGCTGCGCTGTACGGGACTTTATTTAAATTTCGAGTAAATATTTATAATTTACACACTTACACACACTACACACTAGTTTCTGAATGAAACACACCATCAAAAACTTATCATTTCAGGTGGTTTGTTAGGTGTTGTATGGTTAGTATTTTTTTTATTTTCATCTGTCTCATACAATTCTGCATAGATGTTATCAATAATGACAGAAAAACCTCGTGGAGGTCTTTTTCCGCTAAAGCTTTTTTGAGTTTGTACTCTGTCATTTCTGCGCACAAGTAATTTTTTTGAGTCAAGATGTTTAACTAGCTCTTGATATTGGTCGTCACGGCAAAAACTATTCTCTGTGAGATACTTTCTAGCTATAAAACAGCAACGCTTCTTATTTTCTTCATAATAGTAAACAGGATCTGCTTTTTTATCAGGAGTATAAAAGCTTGAAAACTTCCCATTAAAATTATTTTCCACAAGCTCGATTATTTTCTTGCCAAGCTCCTGGATTTCTAATTCGACAGGACCACCATGAAGTCGTAGCCATAACTCAAAGCAATATTTAGCGGCATATTGGCAAGCCCCATTTTCCCATGAAAAAAAACCTTGTTTGATGCCATATTCACCAACAGCAGCTAGCAAGGCAAAATTATCAGCTACCCGTCTAGATTGTGAATTAAGCACAACATTGTTAATGGAAGTAAAAAATGCTACTTTTTCTTTATGAATAAAGTTTTCCACCTCATTGGTGCCATGCTTGCTTTGAATACTCCTAATATACGCTAGAAGCGGAGTACCTTTGTATTTCGTACTGTTCACGCTTAACGTGTCGGCAAATTCTGCGGCCGTCAACCCTTGGGGGATTTTTGTGAAGATTTTATTTCCGCTTCCTCCATCGGCTAAAAGACATACAAGGCGCACAGCTTGCCCAGCCATGGGTCTTTTGTTAAAGCCTTGCCGTATTTTCTCAGCAGATGTCAGCTCTCCCGAAGATAAAAATAAACAACACCATGTAAAAATATCACGGGCTTGACCATATTTGCTCGCTCTCCCTTTACCTTCACCATTGGCGAGCATATATATGGCTGCGTCAACAGCATCAGCGGTACCTTGCCCCAGTTCGTCTAAGATCATGCATAAATGATTATGCAACACGGCTTGCCCCTCAAGGGCGTTGTCGGTTTTTCGCCATGTGGTGAAGTTTACACCGGTGACGGAAGAATTTATTTTTAGCCCTGTACTTTTTCCACTTGAAGAACCGCCATAAAGGTGTATCCCAAATCCGCTATGCCCCATCATTTGTAAAAACAAAGGGGCGACTCCAAGCATTATCACCAATTGGAGCAAAGGGTTCCCTTCACACATCTTGCCAATATTTTCTTGCCACTCTTCCAATGTGCCCTTAATTTCTACGAGAGGCTTTGAAATTCTAGGATCAAATATCAAGTAATCTCCACTTTTATGTTCCCCCAAGTCATGCGGGGCAAACAACAATACTTTCCTATGATTTTTATTATGGGGCTTAATCTCAAACCAGCCGCTTTTTTGAATGACAAGAGCTCGCTTATCAGGGAATGTATTACGTAAATACCTTAATAATCTATACCTGTTAGCTTTTTCATGGTCGAATTCCAAACCAGCATTAAGCAGACTATTAAGAGCATTTTCTGCTGTTCCTGACAAATCTGTGGCAGGAATTGAGAGCAGATGCTCGTTTCCATCAGAGTCTATCAGTTTAACATATTTTGACCAACATTGTCCCTCGGCAGTTCGACCTCGAGCTATAACCTCTATATAACTGGAAACTTTTACGTAACTAGTTTTATCTGAGGCGTCAGGGTAGTACAGCAAGCCACTAGGTGTTGCTGCATATTCACCAGTATCATTATTTGCTGTATATATCTGCTGATAATGGTCAATGGGGCACTTAATCTGGCAATTTTTTTGGCAAAATCCAGCTTTTTGAATTTCTTTGCATGTTGGAATTCCATATTGATGGGCATGTTCTAATTTTTTTTGGGTTTCATCTTCATCATACCGATCAGGATCATTCGCACTTATCAAATGAAAAAAATTACAACCCAAAGATCCCATGGCTACACAAATTCTTGCAAGCAAAAACCATGCTGGCTCTACTAAACTCTTTGCATTATCATAGCAATCTTTTATAAAATCACATTTAAAAGCAGTTCCAGTAACTGCCATTTTTTGAACTTTACTATTAAAACACAAATTAGTTTTCTTAGCCTCCAAAAGTATTTTCTGGAGCTTGGGCGCTACTTCAATGGTCTTTTCAAATTCAGACCAGTTGTCTTCTTCAAAAATATTTCTGTCCTGTTTGACGATATCTTCAAAAAAGCTAGCATCACATTGTGTAATTTCGTCATATGTAACCGGCACCTTGAAATTGCCATCATAACGCCGAATATGTGGGAGGCGTATCAATTGTCCCTTACCCCCTTTGAACCCACAATTATCAATATATTTTTCCTCTAACGCTAAGTTTGTGTACCGAACTTTCAATGCTTCAGGTATTGAAGAATTATCAGGATCAAAACTAAGTATATGGTCTAATATGGATTGATAAATATCGTTGAGGGCAATATCTCCATTTTCTGAGCCTATAAGTTTTGCAGGTACCATGACATGGAAACCTTTGCCGCCACTGGCATAATAACGCAAACATTCTGGATTAACATCATAATTATAGCAAAGTACAGCAATAAAATTGCGCACAGCTTTGAGGGCAGTAGGAATATCTCCGACTCTTTTACTTTCTCCAGTATAATCATCCCAAACATCTTTTTTAGCATCAAAGTCAAGCACCATATCACCAAAGCGCATGGGCTGTTGCTTGCCTTGCTCAACCGGATGACTAAATGAAAAAGCCGAAAAAGAATTATTGCCATCTGCAAGTGCTTTTTCTCTCCCCTCATGGGTATCTTCGTATACCTTCCACTTTTGAGGAGAGCTATTAGAGTTAATAAAACTATTTTCCCCTATGTTTCCGGCATATAAAATGCGATTTTTTTTATTTTTCAGCATAATTCACCTATAAATGTTAGTGTTTTTTTAAAATATATTACATATTAACAAACCGTGTTGTGCAAGGTGTGTAACTGTGTAAATGGATACAAAACACTTGTACTGCCATGATTTTTTGAGATATTTTTTACACAACACCTAAAAGATGATTACACACTTGCACACTTAGTAGTTTTAAAAACTATATTCGTGATAACTGTCATGTACATATTATGCTGTTGCTTTTTTGCAACATTTACCGAATATGCAGTACTGAAGTTACTGAAGAATATAGCTGTCCGAAAATCCGCGTCCGGACACTTATATGGCTTCCCTTTAGGGAAGCCATATAAGTTTTGGATGGACAAGGGAGCTATTTGCTAAAATAAATTTTATCTGCTTTTTCTAGGGTTTTTATAACTTCATATGCCTTGGTGCGCTTTGCAATATTCTCATGCTCTACCCACCTAACAAAATCTGATTTTATTTCGTTAGGGTATTGAGCGCGTAAGGCTAATATAGAATTCACAATTTCCTCAACCTTCTGAGGATTTTTGGGTGATACATCATCCATAGTTTTAACAACCTCTATGTTTAAATCATCCGTATCACCTGTAAACACGGTATCATCACTGAATAATTCCTGTTTCGGCGAATTGGTCGCAATAATAATGTCCGAAAGCTTAAAAGTTGCCCACGAGGTATTTTCATCACTAAAATGTCTATTTTTTGTAATATCAATAGTAATAGTACTACCTTTAGCTTTCTTCATAAAAAACACAGCGTCCAGGCCAATATCCTTTCCGATGGAACCAAATGGACTATTTCCTGTTTTTGATGGATGATCAACAACTATAAGTGATTTATTACGTTGCTTGCACCACTTATATCTGTCGTTCAATATTTTTGTGCCGCCCATCTCGGTGCTCATGGCAGAAGGAAAAGCCCAGTGTAAACTATCAACTATTATGATATCTGCCTCATTAATATCAGGTAATACGCTTGCCCACCCTTCTTCAGTATCGAGGTGTAAATCTGTTTTTTCGTCAATGGCAGAACGAATACGAATATTAGCATTAGCGTATGCGATTTGCTCTTCAGTTAATTTCATTGCTTCAAAAATATTATTAAAGCGTTCACGTATATCAGGCCCTGCCAATTCGTAATCAAAGATAAGTACTGTATATTGGCGAAAAGGACATATCTGCCCATTAAGTCCTTCTGTTTTAAGGATTAAGCATACTGCCAGATATAACATAAGCATACTTTTTCCGGTACCTCTTGGAGCTACGATTGTGGCTTGATGCCCAAGAGCTAAGGCTCCTTTTAACAGCATTTCTTTTACATCTAAATTCGGAATATCATCAAGGGAAATAGCTTTTGGCAAAAGCCCTTCAGGAGGTTGGATTCCATATTTGCTAAGAGCATGTCTTCCAAATTCCTTAATGGATACTGGATTATTAATAGCATTTTCAAGATTTGACGGCGACAAATCTTCCCAAAATTGATCAGCCGTGTTTGCACACTCAGGTAAAGTAAAACATACATTACTACAATGCTTAATAACTTCATTGTAGACAGCATACGCCTTTTGATACCCAGCTTTAGATTCTTCGGGAACTATGAACGAATTAAAACCTTTTAACGGTCTAAAGTTCGTCCCTTGTACTATTAAATAGGAGGTACAAAGATTTTTTTTAATAAACCAAGGATGTTCTTGTATGATGCATCTAGCGCTACTTTCATTATAGAATATAAGTACATTTTCCACGTTATTCCGATTATCAACAATACTTGGTAAATTATAAAGTGGGTACGGAGGTGCCATATTTAGCGTATCATAAAAGGTGGTTGAGCGAGCGTGATGATTTACGAACTTCCATGCTGTTATAGGCACTCGCACACGTTCTCTTTTTTTGTTAAAAAATTCTAATAAAATTAAAATAATATCTCCATTTTCGGCATAGTAAGGATATTGTGCAAATTCTTTATATCCTGCAACTACTGGATAGCAGTTTTGTAAAACAGAAAAAATGTCATTTCCTTTGATTATTGGAAATTGATTTTCTGGTATTGCCACACGATAGTGCATTGGCTTTTCACAAAAAATAAACCTTTGATAAAAGGTAAGTTTTCCTATAATACTATCAGGCAAGTTGGCTAATAAATTTTCAGGCTTGCATCGCAAAATTTTCGGAAGTAAAGTTATAATATTATAACCATAGACAGTTTCATATTGTTTCGCATTGTTAAGAATAATTTCATTCCTTTTGTCACCTGGGGTTAAGGACGAATAATATCTCCACTCATCAATGTGTTTATACGCTCCCAAGCTCTCAGGAGGTAAGGAAACAAGATACTCATCATTTACTAAAAGAGTTTCCTTATCATAGTATTTGACGGTAGCAATAAGTTCCAGCAACCCTATGAGAAATTTTTGAAAAATTACAAGAAATCTAATTAATAAATCCTGTTGACAAGCAGTCTCCAAGTCAGCACTAGATGATTTCTCGCTGATAATACCATTATGGATTGGCATCTCTCTATTCTGTTCCAATTGCTTGTGTCTCCTCACCCCATGTCTAGAATTTGATCTATAACCGCTCATAGCTTATTCCTCTTTAATTAAAGTTGTTTGTTGTTATCAAAGTCGATTTTACAATTACTCATAGGGGTAAGCTTAAAACTTACCCCTTTTCATCAGACAAAGAGAGGCGCCTAGAGCTTAATCTTATGCGTATCCATATAGGCATACACATCAGCTAAGCTATACCGTACAGTTCGTCCTAGTTTCACATAAGGTATGCCACTTCTCTTAAAACGATGCTTTTGCAAGCTAGACACCGATATTCCTATTAGACGAGCAACGTCTTTTTCGGATAACCATTGACCTACATCTCTTTTAGCGATATTCTCGCCAATAAAATTTCTCATGAAACCTCCAAAAAAAAATGGTTGTAGACTTTCGTCTACAACCACAATGGATTTTTTTTATTTTAGATTCAGCAGTATTTTCGCATTTTCCAAATAATCCGTCTGCTTTGCATTATAACACAGCGTTATTTAATGGAAAATTATGGAATATAAAAATCAATTCCATCTTTAAGGTAGCTAATATCCCTTGGTATAAGCAAATTTCTATGTTTTATGTTCTTTGATTGAGTGCTTGATGAGCTAGTTGAAACATGCTGACCGCGAAAAATTGCCTCTCTTGTTGTTTTTCGTTGATTATCAATCTTACTTTTACAATTAGCTACCTCTTTACATTGACTAGAACTGTTCTCAGTTACATAACAGCTTCCGTTATTATGGCAGTTTAAAAAATTAAGTTCCCTAAATACAGCTCGGATTTCCTTGAGTGTTTTTCCCTGTATATCTAAATCCCACTGAAGAAGCCCAAAGAGTTTGCCTCTTGTTGAATTATTGTATGTGGATTTATCATCACTTTTTTGAGGCATTTTACTCATAATTTCGGTTTCTTTTTTTGTGAGGTCTAGTTTTAAAGAGTGGCGTAATAAACATAAGTTTTTTTGAATTTCTATTAAAATTTTATTAGGATCGTATTCTGAATACAAAAGGTCAACATAAAAAACACCTAAAGGTTCGAAGTTATGATTTTTTACTACCTCACAACTCATGAATCCATATTTACTTTGATTTTCTAAGAAATTAGGAATATGTGTTTTATGAAGTTGTTCCTTGAAATCCAACGCCAAGAATTCTTTGAAATCCATTGGAATAGCAAGTTCTGGAGCACATATTTTGTATGAGCAAGAAATATCATACATCCTATGAAACCATTCTTTATCTTCACTAAAAATTTCATTTACCAACTCCACATTATCCTCAACTAATTTTGTTAATGTGAGTCCTTGATCTAATTTTTTTTATATTGTATTTGAATTAACTCACTCAAAAAAGTTGCCCCTAAAAAATTAGAGGTGGATATGTTTCTCTTTTTTAAAGGCAAATTCCAGTTGTCATTAAACCATTCAATATCTTCATACTCTTGTTCAAATTTTCTCTTTATATACTCTGCCTTAATAACTAACTGTATGGCACTTTCCTTAAGCTCAGAATACTCTTTACTAGTAAAGTTCATTATAGCCTCCTATTGTTAAAATTTCATCCACCACACTAGCTGCCCTTTGCATAGCTTCATCAGCTAAGTGGGCATATCGTTGTGTCATCTGTGGGCTAGAATGAGTCAGTAATTTTTGTAGCGTATACAAATCTACCTTACCACTAGATGCAAGTAACGATGCATAGGCATGACGTAATCCATGCAAAGGTCTGAAATCTTCAGGCAAACCAGCTTTTATTTTTACTCTACGTGCCACGCGACGGAAGTCTTTGCGGGGGCCACCATCTTTACCAGGGAAAACGTAGAGACTTCCGCCTATATGATCAATTGATTCTAATATTTTTCTCGCCGTGGTATTAAGAGGAATAGATTCCGTTTTCCCTTTTTTTGCTGCGTCTCCTCTTAAAGTAATAAAGCCTCGTCCAAAGTCAATATCGTCCCAACGTAAATTCATCAATGCCCCTCTTCGCATACCAGTAGCTAAAGCAAGACGTATAAATCCTGCAGCATTTTGATCTACCTCTTCTTGTAAAGCGTTTTCAAGGGCGATAATCTGCTCTGCATCAAGCATTTCAGTCTTAGTATTATCCACAGTAGGCATCTCAAAGTACAATTTATCCAGAGGGGGTACAGCACACAGCCCTTGTTTTGCGCCAAAACGGATAAGCCTGCGCACAAGACCAATGATATGCCTTATAGTTTGCGGACTCTTACCCAACTGAGTAAGACTTGCTTTTAATGCCGTAATATCTTGTGTAAAAATTTCATCAGGTGTTTTTTGAGCAAGATGCAAAAGATACTTGTTAAATTTGTAACTATCAGATTGTATAGACTTATTAGTGCTATTTACAACCTTATATGTTGACCATAAAATTTCCAAAGTAGGACGTTCCAATAAACTTAACTTTTCTTTTTGCTTTTCTTCACGAATTTCTTTCCTAGACTGAAGCTTACCCTGCATTCTATCGCTACGAATTCCCGAAGCTTTAGCTGGGGTCATATTGTCTGTATACTTTGTTCCAACTTTTTCTTCTATCGTCTTTCCATTTCGCTTAAAAACAATGTAATATACTTCGTCAAGCCCCTTCACACCAGAGCGCTGAATTTCACGAAAATACACTCCTGGATATTTGGTTTTTTTTCTATTTCTTGCCATGAGGTTCGCTCCCTTTCCAACTGTGGTTCCAACCATGGTTCCAACCTTTGGTTTGTTTTTTGATAACAAAAGATGCAAATTGTGACAAGACTAGACCCACTAACCATTTAATATTTCATACTAAATGAAAAACAATGAAAAGTAATGAAAGTATAGCTTCAAGGCCTTCTAAGCTCTTGGTCGGGAGTTCGAATCTTCCTGGGCGCGCCATATATTTTCAAAGGGTTACATACAGCAATGTGTGTAACCCTTTGCTATTTTCTTTGTTTGGTTGCCCATGGGTTACCCAAGTCAGTATCTTTGGTTCTTCACCAAAGAAAGGGAAAAAACGGAAAATATTGTTTTATATCCTGTTCTCCGTGAGCACTTCAATATACATGGATGCTCTGTTTTCCGTGGGTATTTCGGTATATATAGATGCCCTGTTCTCCATGGGCACATCCAGAAAGAAAACAAAAGGATACACAAACTTTAGGAGAACTATTTCGAGCGTGCTGTAAGGAGTTACAGCAATTTTCATTCATTGAAGCTTTGCAACGCCTTTTTGAAACAAGCTTAGGCGATTTAGAACGCGCCAAGGTGGCGGATGCAAAAGTTCTCGAAGTCATTTTTCATATGCTTGCGGCAAATGCACGTTCTATTTTTTGCAGACATGAATTAAATACTAGAAAAGAACTTGAAATAACAGGATGAATTAGTTAGAAAGTCGAGTTATTTAATATTTTTTATGCATTTCTACGATTTTTTCTTGGTTTTGTTTGCTGGTGAATTTATTGGTCTTTTTGGATTTTTGTTTGTTGGTCTTTTTGGGGTTTTCTTTGTTGGTGAATTCGTTAAAATGAGAAGATTATTTTCTAAATCCATTTTACGAATCATAAATTCCAGTAAGATACAAGAAAAGACTAAGGTACAATAAATAGCTATACAGTCTATTGTGAGGTGAAAAATCATACTCACGTCTTTTTCGACGCCTTTGTCATGTAAAGATAAAAGGTGCTCTTTTTGCAAAAAAATATATATTCCTGCAGCAGTCATGAACAAAGCGAGTAAAAATTTTACTGAGCTAGAAAGAAATCTGCAGAGAATATTTTTGTAGGGAATACTATTAAGGAGGCAGTAGAAAAAGCCACCTAGAGAAGCAATGGCAATCCAGCCTATAATTACAAAAGAGAGTTCTCGTAGAGAAAATAAAAAACCTGTTACTAAAATGTATACCAAAGTGAGAAATTCTTCAGAATGAATGCTTCCTAGTATAGAAAGTGTCGAAAGTGAATGGAATAATATCATAGCTACTGCAATAAAGACTAATAGCATAGGCGTGCAGTAAAGTATGGGAACATATTTTGCGAAAAAGCTGTCTTTCCATTCTTCAGTTTCCTTTAAGTTCCAGACATTATATGTGACCAAACTTAAAAACGCTATATGGTAACCTTCTGGGGGGTTCCTTACTATAAAGACAGGTTCTATTTTTTCTTGTAGAAAAGTAAAGCCCACAAAAGCTAAAAACACCACAGCAGCATCTCGCACCAATGCTATCGTATACGCAATGTCTGTAAAAGAATAATAATATTGACCAAGTAACACATGAAAAATCATGGCAAGCAGGATGATAAAAGGAAACATGAGTATGTCTACAGCAAGAAGAATATCTTTGAGCAACGGTTTATGTCCCAATGAATGCAAAGAAAAAACTTTTTTTAAAATTATTTTTACTGCAAGCTTATAATAAAAAAATACCGTAAATACAAACAAGGTGTCTCGAATAAATATAGCTGTATAACCAATAGAAGCCATAAATATAGAAGAAAGGTGTTTTTCAGCATCTTCATAGGCCCAAAAGCTATCCAAGATACAAATAGTAAACACAGTAAGAATAATTAAGAGTATTGGCAGGGAAAAAAGTTTCCAAAATTTCATAGCATTTCTCCGAAAGAAAATTGTTCTAGTTCCTTACAACATGCTCGAAACAATTTTCGTAAAGTTTGTGTTTATTTTTTCTAACGACAGAAAGATGTATCTGTACACTTAAAATGAGTACAAAAAATGCGAATTAGGTTGAATGCAGGAATAAGAATAAAATTATGCACTGCATATTGTCGCCTTAAAGACAAAAAGTAAAAAAAAGAGCTTACCTGTGTAAACTCTTTTTTTTATTGATTAAATGGCGGAGAGGGTGGGATTCGAACCCACGTGCCCCGATAAAAGGACAACTCGATTTCGAGTCGAGCGCGTTACGGCCGAGCTTCGCTACCTCTCCACTTGGTTGTATATCTAGCCCTATGTTTGATAAGGGTCAAGAAAAACTTTTATGATTTCTTTTTATTTTTATGTAAAATAAACTTTATAAACTATTAATTTATTAAAATAAATTTCATAAAACTCTTTTCGTAGCTTTTTTCTTATAAAGACAATACTTGCACCCTTTGAAACTTTGCGCAATACTGCGCCATTGCAAAGGCAAAGTAGCCTAAACGCGGTGCTTTTTTACGCCCTACTCTAGTTTGTTAAAAACGAACTTTTGATAAACTTATAGAGCTTAAGCATCGAAAATTATTGAGTGCAAAGAGGATATTATGTCGAAAGTTAATAAAGTAATACTTGCGTATTCCGGCGGGTTAGACACATCTGTCATTTTAAAATGGCTGATTGAGACCTATAATTGCGAAGTCATCACCATGACAGCAGACCTTGGACAAAGCGAAGATTTGTCCGGCGTAGAAGAAAAAGCCCTTAAAACCGGTGCTTCCAAAGCTTATGTAGAAGATTTACGCGAAGAATTTGCCCGAGATTATGTTTTCCCCATGATGCGTGCTTGTGGTCTGTATGAAAGCCGCTATTTACTTGGCACAGCCATTGCTCGTCCCCTTATTGCCAAGCGTTTGGTAGAAATTGCTCGTAAAGAAGGTGCCGATGCCGTAGCTCACGGCGCCACCGGTAAAGGCAATGACCAAGTACGTTTTGAATTTTCCGTTAATGCTCTTGCACCGGACATTCGCGTTATTGCCCCTTGGCGTGAATGGGACCTTATGTCTCGCACAGTGTTAAATGATTTTGCCGATAAACATGGCATTGTTATTTCCTCTGAAGCCAAGCGCTATAGCATGGACGAAAATATGCTTCACTGCAGCTTTGAAGGTTCTGAATTAGAAGATCCAGGCGCTGCCCCTGACGATACTTGCTACCGTTTATGCGTACCCATGGAAAAAGCCCCCGATGAACCTGAAGTCATTACTATCAGCTTTGAGCGTGGTAATCCCGTAGCGGTAAATGGTGAAACCATGTCCCCTGCGACTATTGTAAAGCATTTAAATACCCTTGGTGCTAAACACGGTATTGGTCGCCTTGATATGGTGGAAAACCGTGTAGTAGGTATGAAATGCCGCGGTGTTTACGAAACCCCCGGCGGTACCATATTATACACAGCTCACCGAGACCTTGAAGGCCTTTGCCTTGACCGTGAAGTGCTCGCTACCCGCGATTTATTGGTACCTCGTTATTCCACTACTATTTATGATGGATTCTGGTTTGCGCCTGAGCGTGAAGTCATGCAAGCTCTTATGGATAAAGCGCAAGAATTTGTCACCGGCACTGTGACCTTAAAGCTTTACAAAGGTAATGCTTGGCCCATTAGTCGTACATCTCCTTACAGCTTATTCTCTCATGATTTAGCGACTTTTGAAGAAGCCGACGTGGCCACCTACGATCATAAAGACGCTGCTGGCTTTATTCGCCTTGACGGTTTGCGTTTACGCACCATCGCCGGCATGAAACAAAAAATGAACTTAAAATAACCAGTAAAAGAGATACTCATGTCAAAAAACACTTCTTGGGGTGGTCGCTTTTCTCAAGGACCAGAAGAGGCCGTTGCAGCCTATACCGAATCTTGTTCTTATGATCAGGCTCTGTATGCCCACGATATCGCCGGTTCCAAAGCCCATGCACGCATGCTTGGGCGTCAAGGCATCATCACTGTGGAAGAAGCCGAGCAACTTGTTGCAGGTCTTGAAACTGTGCAAGCTGAAATTGAATCGGGGGACTTTACGTGGAAAACATCCCTTGAAGATGTACACATGAATATTGAGTCGCGCTTAACGGAAATTGTAGGAGACGTGGGCAAGAAGCTTCATACAGGTCGTAGCCGAAATGACCAAGTGGGTCTTGCCTTTCGTCTCTTTGTTTCCGATAACATACGTCAATGGCAACAACTGACCCATCAGCTTATCGGTGTTTTTGTGGCACGTGCCAAAGAACATCAAGACAGTATACTTCCCGGCTATACCCACTTACAACCGGCACAACCAGTAAGCCTTGCCCAGCATTTATTGGCTTATGCATGGATGTTTAGCCGAGATCATGCTCGCATGGTTGATGCAGAAAAACGCGTACGCATTTCTCCATTAGGTGCTGCCGCTTTAGCTGGTACAACGTATAATCTTGATCCTGCGTCTGTAGCTCAAGAATTAGATATGTATGGCATTTTTCATAACTCTATGGATGCTGTCGCCGATAGAGATTTTTTGGCAGAGGCTCTTTTTACAGCTTCTTGCACCATGATGCATCTCTCGCGCTTTTGTGAAGAAATTTTACTGTGGGCTAATCCTGCTTTTGGTTTTATAAACCTGCCCGATGGCTATGCCACGGGGTCTTCTATTATGCCACAAAAGAAAAATCCCGATGTGGCAGAGCTTATGCGTGGTAAGGTGGGACGCGTTTACGGTTCCCTCACAGCTATGCTTACTACTTTGAAAGGTCTTCCCCTCACATACAATAGAGACTTGCAAGAAGATAAAGAACCCTTTCTTGATGCCACAAAAACATTGCAATCTTCCCTGACACTCATGGCAGGCATGCTTGATGCGCTGACATTTCGTACAGATCGCATGTATGCCGCTTGTAAGGCAGGATTTTTAAACGCAACAGAGCTAGCAGACTATCTTGTGGGAAAAGGCATAGCCTTTCGCGAAGCCCATCACATTACCGGTGCTGCCGTAGCTCTTGCCGAACAAAAAGGTATAGGTCTTGAAGATGTGGCTCTTGAAAATTTACAAGGTATTTGCGCACAAATAGGGCAAGATGTTTATGATGTTTTAGATTATAAAGCCGCAGTGCTTCGGCGCAATACACCGGGAGGCACCGGCCCAGCATCTATTCAGCAACAATTGACAGATATTGAGATTTGGCTACAGAAGCAGTCATGAACAGCCCTTTGCAAAAGCGCACACTATGGCGTTGCCTCATGCGCACATGGAGCATAGGTGCCGCCATGTCTTCACATGGCATGCAGCGTGTGGGCTTTTTGCATGCCATGGACCCTGCTTTAAAAGAATTGTATTCTGATGCATGTGCCCTACAAAATGCAAGACGTCGCTACCTTTGCCATGTACGCACACATACAGTCATGGCTTCTCTCTTGGTAGGATTTTGCATAGCTCTTGAAAAAAGTATTTGTGCGGGGCACATGCCTTCTGAACATACAGAAAAGCTTATTTCCACCACTGCTACTACCCTTTCGGCCATTGGAGATTCGTTTTTCAGTGCCACCGTATTGGTTTGTTGGGCTTTATTATGCGGCCTTTGCATAGCCCATGGCTCTGCAGCTTGGGTGGTGGGTATTACAGCATTACTTCTGACACTTGTAATTTTTTTTCGTATCTATACTTTTTATTTAAGTGTAAACCATGGCTTGTATGTTTTGCAATCTTTGCGTAAAATGAATCTTATTAACTGGGCCGAACGCATTAAAGTAATCAACGCTCTGCTCATCGTGCTCTTTTTTTTGGAAATATCTGCAGGAGAAAATGTATTTTATTGGGGAAATGAATTTTGGGGTTTAATGAGCTTGCTTATAGCGGCATTAATTATTAACAGAATGCATATTTCAAGATTTTTTCTTGTTTTAAGTGCCTTTGCTATACTTTTTTTCCATAGTGTTTCTTGGGTTGTATGATTGTTGCCTTTACATGCTGTCATAAGAAAGGAGACGAACATGGCTTTTGAAAAAACGAAACATGGCTTAAGCTTTGGTGTCTTGGTTCAATCTCCCCTAGGGTTACATGCCCGCCCCGCAGCAAGACTTGCTCAAGAAGTACAAGATTTTAATGTGGATGTCGCAGTAAAATGTGGCACAAACTTTGCCGATGGTAAAAGTATTTTAGACTTACTTACCCTAGGTGCCGTATCTGGCAGCGAACTTATTTTTTATGCTCAAGGGGAAGATGCCAACGCCTGCCTTGCCCGAATCGAAGAACTTTTTTATACAGAATTTAAGGAATAATTATGGCCCGCTCTCAACTTTATGGCACTTGCGTAGCGCCAGGTATTGCCATTGGTAAAATAGTGCGCACCCATCAAGAAGCGCCAGTGCAAGAATGTTTTGTAAAGCCACAAGAAATTGAAGGTGAAATAGAAAAGTTACGTCAAGCCACCAAGACTGTAAGCGAAGACCTTTATGCCAGTAAAGCCAATATTCAAAAAGGCCTCAGTGAGCATTCTTCACTTATTCAAACCCATATAATGATTAGTAAGGATCCACGTCTTTTGGATGATGCTGAGGAATTTGTACGCACACAACATATGTGTGCCCCTTGGGCCATGCAAAGAGCAATAGATGCCCTCTGTGCTGCATTTCAAGATATTGATGATCCTTACCTTCAAGAGCGAGCCCTAGATTTACGTGCCGTGGGTCTTCGTCTACAATGCCGTCTTGCCGGCAAGGAATATGTTCCCTTAGCTGATGATTCACCCAGTGTACACATGGCTGAAGATCTTTCCCCTGTAGACACTTTAGATTTACCGGTGCACCGCACACTGGCCTTGGTCATGGCAGAAGGCGGCCCCACTTCTCATACGGCTATTTTGGCGCGCTCCTTACATATTCCGGCCATGGTGGGCGTTACTGGTATTTTAGAAATGGCCAAAGAAGGTGATCTTGTTATTGTAGATGCTCTTAATGGCTGTGTTTACATAGATCCTAATGATCAAGAAATAGAACTTTTCCATCAAAAAAAAGAAGAATATGAGCATTGGGAAGAAAGTATTAAGCAGAATGCGCATTTAATTGCTGAAACCCACGATGCTGTGCGCATAGAAGTGCAAGCAAATGTAAAAAATAGTGCTGAACTTGAAAAAATGGCTCAGCATGGCGGCGAAGGTATTGGCCTGTATCGTACAGAATTTGCTTACCTAGGCGAGCGCAAAGTACCTTCTGAAGAGCAATTGTATAGAGAATATAGCGAGGCCGTACAAAAAATTGCGCCTCAAAGAATAACTTTTCGTATTTTAGACGTGGGCGCCGATAAAATGATCGATACCCAAACAGCTTTGAAAGAAGCTAACCCCGCCCTTGGTTTACGAGGAATACGTTTTTGCTTACGTCATCGCCGTTTACTACGCACACAATTACGTGCCTTGTCTCGTGCTGCTTTACATGGTAACATGGCTATTATGGTACCCATGATAACCTGTCTTGAAGAGGTTATCACCGTTAAGCAAATTTTACGCGAAGTACACCAAGATCTTTCGGCTCAAGGCATTGCCCACGCTGATCATATTCCTTTAGGAGTTATGATCGAAGTACCGGCGGCTGTGCTCATTGCCGATGTGCTGGCTCGCGAATGCGATTTTTTAAGCATTGGCACCAATGACCTTGTGCACTATTTACTTGCCATTGACCGTGGCAATAAACATGTGGCTTACTTGCACCAACCTTTGCACCCAGCTGTAACTCAGTCTATTAAACGTGTCATAGATAGTGCTCATAAAGAAGGTATTGGGGTGTCTGTATGCGGTGAAATGGTCACAGATCCCTACTGTTTAGCGGTATTGGTGGGCATGGGTATTGACAGCATATCTACGACACCACAGGATATTCCGGCTATTAAGCACTTGATACGTCATCTTGATACAGAGCATTGTCGTCATATGGTACAAGAAATACTTATGACGCATGATACGGCATCTTGTGTGCGTAAAGTTTCTAAAACTTTAGCGCAAAGCCTTCGCAAAGATTTTTCTTTTTATACTTCATTGATTCCTACACACGGATAAAATATGGCAAAAAAAAATTCTCCTTCCTCCATAGCTTCTAATAAAAAGGCACGTCATCTTTATGAATTAAGTGACTTTCTTGAAGCTGGCATCAGCCTTACTGGCCCTGAAGTGAAAAGCTTGCGCGTAGGTAAAGTAAGCTTTATGGACAGCTATATTGATTTTAAACAAGGCGAAGCTATTCTTGTGGGCTTACATATTGCCCCCTATGAAAATGCAGGCTATGTGGTGCAAAATCCCACAAGAGAAAGAAAACTACTTTTACATGCTCGTGAAATTAAAGCACTTGCCGCCACGGTAGAACAAAAAGGTCTTACCATTGTGCCGGTAAAGTTATACTTTAAGCAAGGCAAAATTAAGTTAGAGATTGCTGTGGGACGTGGTAAAAAATTGCATGATCATAGAGAAACATTAAAACGGCGTGCAGAAAATCGCGATATGGAACGCTCCCTGCTTGACCGTTAAAAAATTATACATCAACAAAGTACATTAAGGATAAAAGCATGGTAATAGGCCCTTGGACACATGATGAATTTATGGAAGAGGCACGAAAATTTCATAACTACCCTGCCCCCGGACTCATTATTGGGGGATATATGGTAGAAATGGCCAGACAAGCCCTACCCCAAGGCATTTTATTTGATGCCATTAGCGAGACTTCGCAATGTTTACCCGATGCTGTGCAATTGCTTACTCCTTGTACCGTAGGCAATGGGTGGCTACGTATTTATAACTTCGGCCTTTATGCTTTAAGTCTTTTTGATAAACACACGGGGGAAGGGGTGCGTGTTCATTTAGATGTGGAAAAACTTACATCTTTTCCCGAAATACGTGCTTGGTTTTTAAAAGAAAAAAAGAAAGTTGACCAAGATACTCCACGCTTACAACAAGAAATACGTGAAGCTGGGCAAAGTATTCTTACCTTGCGCCCTGTCCAACTTCTTCCCCAAGCTCTTGGGCATGGCGGGAAAGGAAAAATTGCCCGATGTCCTCTCTGTGGTGAATGGCATCCGGCAGCCTTTGGGGGCATTTGTCGCTCTTGTCAGGGCGAATCACCTTATGAGCAAGGGCCTGGGCTCTCTTTTTCTGGCCCAGAGTTAGTAGCCGTACCTGTAGAAAAGGCTGTAGGGCAAGAAGCCTTACACGATATGACGCAGATTGTGCCCGGTGAAAAAAAAGAAGTGGCTTTTCATGCTGGTCAAAAGCTTGATATTGGTGATGTGTGCCGTTTACAGCACATGGGTCGCAGTAGTATTTATACAAAAGAAAATTCTCCAGATGCCAGCGAATGGGTGCATGAAGATGCCGTAGTACAGCAATTTGCCTTGCGCATGCCGGGTAATGGTGTGGTGGTGGAAGGCCCCCCTCACGAAGGCAAGGTGAACTTCAAAGCTGCCCGTAGCGGTTTATTATGGGTGGACACCTCGCGCTTAGAGCGTTTTAATCTTATCCCCGATGTTATGTGTGCTACAAGGCACAGTATGGGTATTATTAAAGAAGGCTCGCGCATAGCTGGAAGCCGCGCTATTCCCTTATATCTTTCACAGCAAAATCTTACCAAAGCTTTGGCGACTCTTGATGAAGGCCCTCTTTTTGAAGTATTGCCTTTGCGACAAGCTAAAATAGGCATTCTTGTCACAGGAACAGAAGTTTTTAGCGGCCTTATTCAAGATAAATTCGCCCCCATTATTAAGCAAAAAGCCGAAGCTTTGCACAGTACTGTGGTGAAAACGCTTATTGTGCCCGACGATGCAGCGCAAATAACCACGGCTGTTAACGAGCTTATTGTGGCCGGTGTGGATCTTATTGTAACTACAGCGGGTATGTCTGTGGACCCTGATGATGTGACTAAAAAAGGACTCTTTGATGCTGGCTTAACCGATGTGCTTTTTGGCATGCCTGTATTACCGGGCACTATGACCCTTACCGGACGCATTGGCAATGTGCAAGTGCTTGGTGTTCCAGCTTGTGCTTTATACTATAAAACAACAGGTATAGATTTACTCTTTCCACGTTTATTGGCGGGCTGTAAAATCAGCCGCTTAGATTTGGCTCGATTAGGGCATGGTGGTTTATGTATGGAATGTAAGACATGTATTTACCCTAAATGTCCTTTTGGGCGTTAGTGGCTTGTTTTAAGCAGATGCTAAATTAAGCATCTTTCTAATGCAAAAATTTTGGAGCTTGACAGAATACTTTTTTTTATTGTTGCTTTTTTGTACACAATCGTAGCAATAGGAGGTGTGTTATGTTTTTCTCTGTTGCAGGTATAGAGGTAAATCCTTTTATTCCCCCTATTGTAGCTTTTTTTATTTCATTTGTAGCATCTATGGGAGGGATTTCCGGAGCATTTTTACTGTTGCCCTTTCAAATGTCTGTACTTGGTTACACGCACCCTTCAGTAAGTGCTACCAACCAATTTTTTAATATTATAGCTATTCCTAGTGGTGTATACCGCTATTGGAAAGAAGGCCGCCTTGTATGGCCTTTGGTGTGGATTGTGGTACTTGGCACTTTGCCCGGAGTTTTTATCGGTGCCATTGTGCGTGTTTTATATTTGCCAGATGCAAAAAACTTCAAACTTTTTGCGGCGACGGTACTGCTCTATATTGGTGCAAAAATGCTTTTAGACATGCACAAAAAGACAATAAAGAAAGGGGGACAAGAAAAAAGTTTGCAAGATATGGAAAAAAACGCACCTAAAGAAGCCGGCTATAAGGTATCACAAGTTATAAGTTTGACTATGCATACCCTGCACTTTCGCTTTTATGATACGGAATATAAAGTAAATTTATGGGGTATTTTTTCTTTAAGTTTCATTGTTGGCATTGTGGGTGGCATTTATGGCATAGGCGGCGGGGCTATAATAGCACCTTTTTTCATAACCTATTTTGGCTTACCTATTTACATTGTAGCAGGGGCGACTCTTTTAGGTACTTTTGTAACTTCAATTGGCGGCGTTGCCTTTTATCAAGTCATCGCTCCATTTTATCCCCAGTTTTCTGTAGCACCTGATGTGCTTTTAGGTTTACTCTTTGGTATTGGTGGAGCTTTGGGCATGTATTTGGGGGCACGTTGTCAAAAATACGTTCCTGCCACTCTTATTAAATATATTTTGGCAGCTTGTTTGCTTCTCACAGCCTGTAAATATGTTTGGGATTTTTTGGCATAGGTTCCATGCCGGCTCATTCCTTACCCTGCTGTTCGTACTTCATGAGCGTGACTAAAAAATTCTACATTTTCTTTTTTGGGACTTACTTCAAAAATTGTAATGGATTTAGCCATAATTTCTTCTCCTCAATGTATTTTGTGAGTTTATACCTACTTACAAAATACATTTCTTCCGAAAATTGCACATGCAATTTTCGGAAGAAATGCTTATGATATTTATACACCATATTTTCCATGTGCGAGAAGCTTGCGCTGAACACTCTACAAAGCCTTTATAAGAAAGCTGCATGAGCATATTCTAAACAGTATCACTCCAAGAATTTGTGGGTGTGTTCTTTTTTTGTTTTTCCTTGTATTTTACTCATTTTTGAACATTCTGTTTTGACAAATCTTTGAAAAGTAATCCTTATTACAAAGAGTTGCTGACCTGCTAAGTAAGTATCAATGGTTTACACAATGTTTTAGGTTTATTATCATACATATAACGTTCTTTGTATACAGTGAAAAAGTATACTGACATAAAAAAGGCTAAAAACTCAGCAATAGGAACGGCAAGCCATACGCCATTTATACCTATGTATTGTGGCAAAGTAAGAATTGCCAATGTAATAAAGACAAATGTGCGCAAAAAAGAAATAAAAGCCGATACCTTTCCATTAGAGTATGCTGTGAAAAATCCTGATGCAAAGATATTTATACCTGAAAAAAGAAAACCTACAGAAAAAAGATAAAAACCGTGTACGGTGAGCTCATAGGCCTTTGTTCCTTTTTCTAAAAATATAGTGGCGATGCTTTCATTGATGGCAAAAGATATCAGCACAAGAGCTAAGGAGCTTATGCTGATAAACTTTATACATACAGTGAATAGTTTTCTTAAGCGTGACTTGCTCATGGCTCCAAAATAGAAGCTGATAAGCGGGGCAATACCTACAGAAAATCCAATAAAGAATGTATTAATGAGCAATTGTGCGTAGAGCACCACGGTAATAGCGGCAATACCATCATTTCCTGCTATTTTTAGCATGGTTATGTTAAATAAATAAGTGGTAACGCCTGTGGCAAGATGTGTTACCATCTCTGATGAACCGTTGCCGCATGCAGAGAAAATGGACTTTATATCTAAAGAAAATGACACAAAATGTAAGCTGTTCTGCGCTTTTTGGCTCGAGAAAAAGTATAAGCCCATAAGAGTTGGTAATAAAAACCCTAAGCCTGTAGCCAGTGCTACACCTTGCATACCCATATTAAAATATACAATAAATATATAATCTAAAATGATATTTGTTAGGCCGCCTACCATAAGGGCAAATAAGGCAAATTGAGGTCTACCAGAAGCAATCATGGCATTTTCAAAAATAGTTTGTAAAATAGCGCAAGGAGCAAAAAGAGATAATATAACAAAATAATCATAACAATATTGGTATGTTTGTTTATTAGCTCCAAGAGTAAGCAATATTTCATGTAAAAATATTTGTGTAAATACAGTAAGCAATACGCCTATTGTAAAACCCGTGATACAAAAAAGAGTTAACTTCTCTTTAGCTTTGTGCGCCTTTCCTTCACCTAGAAGCCTTGCGCAGATGGCATTGCCCCCTGTGCCCAGCATGGTTCCCACGGCTATAAAAACTGTGATCATAGGCAAAATAATGTTTATGGCTGAAAGGGCATGAGTGTTAATGAGGTTAGCCACAAAAATACCATCCACCATGGTATAGACAGACATAAAAATCATCATGGAAATACTTGGTAATGTGAACGTAAGAATATTCTTAAAAGTAATAGTTTTAAGCATAAGTATTAGACTCCTTGTACTATAATCTCTTTCTTTACCCTAAAAAAAAGATATGCTAGGTTCACTATAAAGTATGACGTAATGTGAGAGTCAATGAAAAAGGTGAAAAATGGAAAAATATTTATCCATCGGTGAGGTTGTGAAAATGAAAGGGGTAAGTCATAGAGCTTTACGCCATTATGATGATTTGGGGATTTTAGTTCCTGCCTACACAAACCCCGAAACAAAATATAGATACTATTCAAAAAATCAAATAATTGTGCTTGATATTATTCTTCTTTGCGTGGCTCTGGGTATACCTTTGAAGCAATTCAAAAACTACCTCCTTGAAGATGGAAGTATCGACGCCAAACAAATGATAATTGACGCTAAAGCCAAGGCTGTACAAGTAGAAAATGAAATTAAGCAAAAGCTCTACTTTCTAGATTCTGCCTCTGAACACTTTAGCGATGTTGACACTATATCACAGCAAAAACAGGCCTATACAAAGCAGATTCTACAAAGATACTTTCTCACCGCACATGCACCTGAAAACTTTGGCACACATGCAGATTATTGGACAAAGCTGACCACATTGTACAAAACAGCGTTAAAAAAAGGCTTCGCCTTATCTATCAATCAAGGTTTATGCTTTTACTTACAAAATGGACAAGCGCAGGTAAAATATTTTATAGAAATTCAACAACCACAGTTTGTAGAACAAGGCCATCCCGATATTTTGGTTATACCTAAAGCAGAATTTTTATGTGAATTTTTTGAAGATAGATGTTTTTTTGAAGCCTTAGAAAAATACCAATCGCACAAAAGCTATCTTGCAGGAAATATGCTTATTTTATGTGATATCCTTGAAGGAAACATTAGCCATAAGGCTGCCCCCTTTGAAATACAACTTTTACTGCAATAAACGCAAGCACAGCATAATAGTGAAGCATGGAGACCTCTGCACAATTATTTTCGAATATAACTTTATCAGTAAAATTTAAAAAACTGCTCGACGTTTCTTGTTTCTAGTCAGGTAGTGCACTTACCACTGGTTCTACTTCAAACTTTCCATCACTTTTCTTTTTGCCCACTGCTTGGCCAGCGCCTAAATCATTAAAATGCCACCACTCAGAGGCCAAGGGTGTTAAACCTGCATCGGTGCAATATTTTTGCAATAGCAAAGCACCTTCAGTTATGTTTTTTGCAGGTTTCATGCTTTTCCATGCTGTTGTGGAACGTGAAGTTACAGGTTGTGCAAAAACCACCGCTTTATTGCTGAGTTCATGCATGGCTGAAGGCATGGTATATTCTGTGTATTCCATAATGTGCGTAAAGGCATATGCGCCGATTTTTTGCATTTCTTTACGCACTATTTTAGCTAAATGCACATCGATAGCATAGCCACGTTGATGGTTTGATGTGCCTTGTGAAACAAACCAACTCTTGCCCCAAGGTGGCGTGCTTACCCCGCGGCGCACTTGAGCGTCTTTTTTCATAAGATTCGCCAATCCCAGCACAATTTTTCTTTGCACTGCATGCGAGCGAAATGCCTCGTACAATACCAAGGTATTGCCTTGTGCTAAAGCAGCATTTTGCGCCAATTGAATTTTTTTTGCCATAAAATATAATGCCGGCATTGTATACATTTCTTGATTTAAGCGTGCGTTAAAGCCTTTGGCGGCATATAAACTTTTACCTGTAATATTGGGTAACTCCTTTCCCGATGAACGCAAAATAGAACCGGAAACATTGGTATTTTTATATACTATGGACGGAATAATATCCGGTAAGTTTACCATACAATAGACATGTGGCACATAGCCCTCTTGCTCTGCATGACGAACCTTAAACCATGCACCCTTTTCTTGTAAAATAACAAAGGCTTGTCCAGGAGAGAGTTTGTGTATTTTTTTACTTTTGCCGGTAGGCTCTGCGTGAAGGGTTAAAGGAATAGAGGCATAGCCTGTGCTGCCGTTTAAGGGAAGCTCAAAAAAAGAGGTGGCTTTTTCTGCATAGGCATAAGAAACAAAAAAGCCTGTGATGAAAAATAGCGCTACAAAAACAGCTTGTGATATTTTGCGAATTTGTTCTTGCATAATTTCTCCTAATAAGCGTATTTGTGTATAAAAAATATGAAATGGCACAAAAAAAAGGTAAAAAAAATATATTTGTACATTTTATGCTAAAAGTAAAAAAATCACAAGTTAAAGAAAATTTTACAAAAAAAAATCTGTTACTATTTTTTTCTATAATAATTTTAAAGAAATACAGTTGGCATTAGTTTTCTAGATAAAAAATTGTTTTTTTCCATATAAAATCATTGCTATAGCAACTATTTTGGGTGTAGAGTAGTTCCCGTCTACTATACGAAGGCATGGCATAAGGCCATACCTTTTAAAACTTGGAGGTAGTATGAATAGACGTACCTTCTTGAAAATGTCTTGCTGTCTTGGGGCAGGTTTTGCCCTCACCGGACTAGGCGTAGACATTTTACAAGCTAAAGCCTTTGCTATGGATATGCAGCGTATGGACGCTGTTAAGTCCGCCAAGCAATCCACTTCCATTTGCTGTTACTGTTCTGTTGGTTGCGGTCTCATCTGTAGCACCGACACCAAAAGCGGCAAAGTCATTAATATAGAAGGTGACCCAGAGCACCCCATTAACGAAGGCGCCTTGTGTTCAAAGGGTGCAGGTATCATTCAAACCACCGCCGTCAACGAGCATCGTTTGACCAAGGTGCAATACCGCGCGCCCGGCAGTGACAAATGGGTAGAAAAAGATTGGGATTTTGCCATTGATCGTATCGCTAAGCTTATTAAAGCAGAACGCGATAAGAGCTTTGAAATGAAAAATGCCAAAGGACAAGTTGTGAATCGCTGTGAATCCATCTCGCTCATGGGCAGTTCCAACGTGTTAAGTGAAGAATGCTGGGCAACAGCGCAATTTGCGAGAGGCTTGGGGTTGACATATATCGACCACCAAGCGCGGGTCTGACACGGCCCCACTGTACCGGCTCTGGCAGAGTCGTTCGGACGCGGTTGCATGACTAATCACTGGATTGATATTCAACACAGTGATGTAATATTAATTCAAGGCAGTAATGCTGCTGAAAACCACCCTATTTCTTTTAAATGGGTAATGAAAGCTAAAGCTCGTGGTGCCAAAGTTATTCACGTGGACCCACGCTTTACTCGTACCTCGGCTCAATCAGATATTTATGCTTGTTTGCGCCCAGGCACCGATGCCGCCTTCATAGGTGGCAACATCAAATACATTCTCGACAATAAAAAATATTTTGCCGAGTATGTAACAGAATATACCAACGCTGCTTTCATCGTCGCTGAAGGCTTTGATTTTAAAGATGGTTTATTTTCTGGTTATGATGCCAAAACACGTAAGTATGACAAATCCACTTGGGTTTTTGAAAAAGACTCTAAGGGCATGCCCAAGCGTGATATGACATTAAAAAATCCTCGCTGTGTGCTCAACTTGCTTAAAAAGCATTTTGACCGCTACGATGTGGACACCGTAAGCAATATTACCGGTACACCTAAAGAAGATTTGCTCAAAGTATACTCCACCGTTGCCTCCACGGGCGTAAAAGACCGTGCCGGTACCGTTATGTATGCTCTTGGTCAAACCCAAAGCACCATTGGTGTGCAAAGAATTCGCGCCCTTGCTATCATGCAGTTGTTGCTTGGTAACATTGGTATCTGTGGTGGCGGCGTTAACGCCCTGCGCGGTGAACCCAACGTACAAGGCTCCACCGACCACGCTATTCTTTACCACTATTTGCCAGGGTATTTGCCTGTGCCTCGCGCTGGCCGCACCACCCTTGATGCCTATGTAAAGGCCGCTACTCCCGTAACGCACGACCCCATGTCGGCCAACTGGTGGGGCAATACACCTAAATATGCTGTAAGCTTACTCAAAACATGGTTTGGCGATGCCGCCACCAAGGATAATGAGTTTGGCTATCAATGGCTACCCAAAGTAGATGACGGCGCTAACCGCGACGTCTTGCATATGATTGACGCCATGTACAATGGCAACATCAAAGGGTACTACTGTATTGGTCAAAACCCTTGTGGTTCCTTGCCCAATGCCAATAAAGTACGCCAAGCTATGACCAAGCTCGACTGGATGGTACACGTTAACATCTTTGATAACGAGTCCGCTTCCTTCTGGAAAGGCCCTGGTATGGATCCTAAAAACATCAAAACAGAGTGCTTCCTCTTGCCCGCTTCGGCAAACACCGAAAAGCAAGGTAGCCAAGCCAACTCTGGCCGCTGGATGCAATGGCTCCACAAAGCCACCGATGCCCCCGGCGACTGTTTGACCACAGGCGCCATTGCTTTGCGCGTCATGGATAAACTTAAAGAATTGTACAAAAAAGAAGGCGGTGCCTTCCCAGACCCCATCTTGAACCTTCGTTATGACTATGGCGATGGCAAAGGTGAGTTTGATATGGTAAAAGTGGCTCGTCGCATTAACGGTGAATTTGAAAAAGATACTACTGTTAATGGAAAAGCCTTCAAAAAAGGTCAACCTGTTCCCGGCTTTGGTCTTTTACAAGCCGATGGGAGCACTAGCGGCGGTAACTGGCTCTGTTCCGGTAGCTTTGCCGCTGACGGCACCAACCTTATGGATCGTCGCGGTAAAGAAGACCCCACTAAACTTGGTCTTTACCCCAATTGGTCTTATGCTTGGCCTGTAAACCGCCGCGTAGTGTACAACCGTGCCTCTGTGGATAAAAACGGTAATCCCTTTAACCCTGCCCGTGCCCTGCTTGCATGGAAAGACGGTAAATGGGTGGGAGACGTGCCAGACGGTCCATGGCCACCCATGGGTGATAAAGGCGGTAAATTGCCTTTCATTATGAAACCTGATGGCGTAGGTTCGCTCTTTGGCCCCGGCCTTGGCGACGGCCCCTTCCCCGAGCACTATGAGCCTCTGGAAAGCCCGCTGAGCAAAAACCTTATGTCTAAGCAATATAATAGCCCAATTATTACTATATTTAAGGGCCCCTTAGATAAGGTTGCCGCCGCTGACCCAGCCTATCCTTTAGTTATGACCACCTACTCTTGTACCGAGCACTGGTGCTCTGGCGCGCTCACTCGCTGGCAAAGCTGGCTTGTGGAAAGCATGCCGCAAGCCTATGTGGAAATGAGCCATGAACTGGCCAAAGAAAGAGGCATTGCCAATGGTGATAAGGTTAAAGTATCTTCTTGCCGCGGCGAAGTAGATGCAGTGGCCATGGTAACCACACGCATGCAGCCCCTTAAAGTTGACGGTAAAATGACCCACCAAGTGGGCATGACCTTCAACTACGGTTGGCTCTTCCCCAAGGACAACGGCGATACAGCCAACTTGCTCACTCCCTTTGTGGGCGATGGCAATGCTGGCACACCAGAATACAAGGCCTTCATGGTCAACATTAAAAAGGCATAGGAGGTGACGCATGTCTGAAGGTAAATCCATATTAGTCGATACGTCCCTCTGCACGGCTTGCCGTGGTTGTCAGGTGGCTTGCAAGCAGTGGAATAAGCTTCCTGCTGTTAAAACTGTACAAACAGGAACCTACCAAAACCCGCCGGATTTTTCGGCAGAAACCTATAAAGTAGTGCGTTTTTCTGAAGGAAAAGCTGAAGGAAAACCCTATTGGTACTTCTTCTCCGATATGTGCCGTCACTGTGTGGATGCTCCATGTCAAGCGGCAGCTTCGGGAGATGAAATTGTAGTTAACGAGGCCACCGGTGCCGTTATTTACGATCCTGCAAGTTCTGAAAAGATGGATTTTGAAACGGCTAAGTCTGTGTGCCCTTACGATATTCCTCGTCAGGACCCCAAAAGCAAAAAAGTTACTAAATGTACCATGTGTCTTGATAGAGTTCAAGGTGGACGTCAGCCTGCTTGTGTTCTTTCTTGTCCTACGGGAAGTATGGTCTTTGGTGATAGAGCAGAAATTCTTGCCATGGCTGAAAAACGTGTGGCAGAGCTCAAAAAAATGCACCCCAAGGCTCAAGCTATTGATGCCGACAGTGTACGCGTTATCTATATTGTTATAGATGATCCAGAAAAATACGCTGCAAATGCCGCAGCGCAATAGTAAAAACAAAACACCTTGTGAGGGAAAATTGTTGTAAAACGTTTTTCCTCACATTCCTTTTTAAAAAACGCCATAGGGACTATTCCTTAATAAGTGCGTTTTGTGAGGGGATGTGGGGGAAAGGGTACTCTTTTTGACGTTAGCAAAAATATGCCCCTTCCCCCCACAAAAAATTTTAAGACATATTATCGAGGTACATCATGACTGAGAACGTTCTTCGTTCATTGAAAGAACAATATCCCTATGCCACACAATTTTTCGATACACTTCTCCCCCTAGAAGAACTTTGTCATGAACTTGCCAAAGAACTAGCACCGCCTATTTTACCCACCCCACTTGCGCAAGAAGAAAATATTTTAGGTAAAGCCCTCTACCCCACGGATAAGGAACACCTATCTCTCTATCTAGATGATGTCATAATAACTGTTGCTTCTAAAATTTGCACCGTGGCTGCCAAAGTATTTTCCGGACACAGTGAAGAGTTAAAGAAACTTTCTGTTTTATTACAAAATGATAGTAAAGCTTGTAAACATTTGGCCTCCTTAGTTTTACAAGACAAACAACATCGCATAAGCGCTTGGGCCAAAAAATACGATGTGCAAAAAGACAGCGCCGCTCTTGTGGCCACCTATTTGGCACGAGCTGCTGCTGTACGTGTGGCTTTGCACAGTGGTCATATTCAAGCTCAAGAAAAATTTGAAAGTGGTGAAACTTCGGAACATTGGAGGGAAAATTTCTGCCCTGTCTGTGGGCACAGACCCAATGCAAGCTATCTCTGGCATAAAGAAGGCCATCGTTACTTACATTGCTCTTTGTGTCACAGTACTTGGCGTTTTTCTCGTACTACTTGTCCTGCTTGCGGCGATGCTAAACCGGAAAACCGTATGGTCTTTAATTTAGAAGGCAGTGTGGTACAGAGAGCCGAGGGCTGTACCAGCTGTAAGCACTATGTGCTGGTGTCCGACATTCGTGAAATGGCCGATAAAATCCCCTTGTATGCCCTACTTTACTGTCTTTTACCCATGGACATTCTTATGCAAGAAGAAGGATTTACAGCACCAGAGTAAATATAATTTTTACATACAAATTTTACAAAAACAGAAGCCCAGCAATGCGTTTCTGTTTTTTATTTAAAACATAGAAGAATACTTGCAATTCTCCTTACAAAAGAATATTATTTGAAAAAATACAAGGAGTTTTGCCCATGACAAAAAGATTTTTGTGCATTTTTCGCTTACTGTGTTTTTTGCTGATGGGGGTTTTTTTAACCATGGCTCTACCTCAGCATAAAGCCTTCGCTAAAGAAAAAGTATTACTTGATGCTGACATGGTAGATGCCTTTGATGATGGTGTTGCTATGCTTATGTTAGCCAATTCTCCGTATATTGAATTAGTAGGTGTAACCACCGTTTCCGGCAATTCTTGGGCACAAGCCGGTACAGCATATGCCTTACGCCAATTAGAAATATCAGGCAAAAAACACATACCTGTAGCCATGGGGGCGCAATACCCTTTACGTGCAGATCGCCATAGCAATATAGAACTTGAAAGAAAACTTTTTGGTATTGGTAGAGATGTATGGACGGGATCTTTTGGTTTTACACGGCCCAATACATGGCAAGATTTTTTTAAGAAACACTATGCCATAAAGCCTGTTTCAGCACCTGTTGCACAGCATGCGGTAGACTTTATTATTGATACCGTTCGCAAGCATCCTCACGAACTTACCATCGCTGCCATTGGCCCTTGCACTAACTTAGCTATGGCCATAAGAAAAGATCCCAGTATAATACCTCTTATAAAAAGAGTTATCTATATGGGCGGAGCTTTTTTTCAAGAAGGCAATGTGACACCTGCAGCAGAATTTAACTGGTGGTTTGACCCCGAAGCTGCTCGCATAGCTTTGCGCGCACCTTTTAAAGAACAGATTATTGTGGGTCTTGATGTAGCAGAAAAAATTGTTTTTGAAAGACAACATTATGACAGATTTTTAAAAACATTAAATGGCAATATATTAAGTGAATTATTACAGCGTTCTCATGTGGGCGTAAGCTTTCACAAAGACAAAAACTTCACGCATTATGTATGGGATGTTTTAGTTTCTGCCATACTTATTGATCCCACCATCGTTACCAAAGAAGTTACCTTTTTTGTAGATATGAATGATCAATTTGGCCTGTCATATGGGCAATCTTTAGCTTATCCCATCCATGGGCCGCAAGGTAGCCAAAAAGCACGTATCATTCTTGAAGTAGATAAAAATCTTTTTTGGGATATGCTAAACGAAGACCATTACTGGGAAAATATACGAAAATAATAAAAAGGTATTGTTTACAGCTTGTGTCAAATAGAAAAAATGGCACAAGCTGTAAACAAAGATATATTAACAAGATTTATCAATTTCTCAGTTATTTCCTTTTTCCTTCATGAAGTTCATCATGCCTTTTTATGAAACAAAATCAAAAATGAGACCTCATTTAAACTTTGACAACATGAGTTTGAGTGTTTAATCTAATTCTCAGCAAATAAAATAACTCACTTTTACCTTATATTTAAAAATATTATGAAAGAAAGCAATGAAGAAAACACAAATGGATTTGTTTCTCGTCTTGAATACGAAAAACTTTTAGCTGAATTGGAAGATACACGTTGTAAGCTTTCTACTGCTGAAGTTAAACTTGCGAGTTTACAAAATTTTCCTCAAGAAAATACTCTTGTAAGTGGAAGTATTAAACTATTACTTGAAGTCATGCCTCACGCTGTTCAGGTTTGGTCCAAAGAAAATGTCTTGATTTATGCCAACAAAGCAGCGGCAAATCTTTTTGGTTTTAAGACAGGGCAAGACTTTATAGATAACTTTTGGGTAACTATGCCCGAATTTCAACCTTGTGGGGGAAAATCTGCGAAAATTGGACTAAACTACATACATGAAGCCAAAAGTAGTGGATTTTTTAAAAAAAATTGGGTTTATAACGATGTACATGGCGATGATGTGCCAGTAGAGCTTATTCTCATTCCTAATGCTGTACATAGTGAAGAAGTTTTGTTTGTTTTTCTTACAGATTTGCGTGAAAAAAAAGAATTTATAAATAAACTACACGAAAGTGATGAATACAGTAAGGTTATGTTGGATGCAAGCCCTGTAGGAGCCATGATTTGGGATAGTAATTTACACCCTATTGATTGTAACACCTCCATGGCTGAAGCTTTTGGACTTAAAAAAGAGCGTCGTGCATTTATGGAAAATTTGCATAAGCTGTATCCTGAGTACCAACCGGATGGCATGACTTCTGTACAAAAAATTCAAGAGCATTTACTAGAAGCCTTGAAAGAGGGACGATCAGAAGGTCTATGGATGGGGCAAACCATTCATGGCGAGGAAGTTCCTACAAAGGCAACTGCCGTTCGTGCAAAGCATAATGGGCAGGATATGGTCGTTGTTTTTTATCAAGATTTACGTGAACTTGAAGAAAACATTAAAAAAGCGCAAAATGCAGAAAAGCGTTCTAAAGCTATCTTGAATGGTGTTCCGCTCGGCATCAACATGCTTACCCCTGACTTACAAATTTTTGATTGTAACGAAGAAGCTATTCGTATTACTCGTTTTGCTTCTAGAGAAGAATTTCTTTCCAAAACAATGGTTTCTTTTCCTGAAGTACAACCAAATGGAATCCCAAGTCTTCTTTTTCTTCAAGAACATCTTGCTCAAACTACACAAAATGAAAAAAGCCGATTTGAACTTGTAGCTATTGACGCTAATGATGAGTTGTACACTCTTGATGTTACTCTTGTTCTAGCACATCTTGAAGGCGAAGAGATTTATATTGCCTACTGTTTTGACTTACGTGAAACAAAACAAATGCTTAAAGATATAGAGTTAGCACGAGAAAATGCCGAAAAAAGTGCTCATGCCAAGAGTGAGTTTTTAGCAAATATGAGCCATGAAATTCGCACTCCTATGAACGGAATTTTAGGTTTATTGCGTATTTTATCTGGCACTGACCTTGATTTAAAGCAAAAAGATTATATACAAAAAGCTCTTTTTTCCACCAATGAACTTTTGCGCATTATTAATGATATTCTTGATTTTTCAAAAATTGAAGCCGGCAAGCTTGAAATGGAGATTATCCCTTTTACTATCCATGATATTTGCTCTGACATGGAAAATCTTTTTATGGAAACTATTAAAGGTAAAAAACTTCAATATTATATAAATGAAGGTGAGTTTCCTATGCAGCCCATTTTGGGCGATCCTTTACGGTTAAAACAAGTATTTTTTAATCTTATAAACAATGCCATTAAGTTTACAGAAAAAGGAAGTATTGATGTAGAGGTTTCTACTGTAAAGCAGGGGAATACCTTAGAGTGCCAATTTAAAGTTACAGATACCGGTATTGGCTTAAGTGCTGAACAAACAGAGCATCTTTTTACTGCTTTTACGCAAGCAGATACATCTGTTACTCGAAAATATGGCGGTACAGGACTTGGGCTTGCCATTTCTAAAAACATTGTAAAAATGATGCAGGGAAATATTTGGGTAGAAAGTACCCTTGGTAAAGGCTCAAGCTTTTTCTTTACTGCGTATTTTGAGTTGGCAGATACAAACAGCAAACAAGAATCTACTTTTGGCGAAAGCATTGAAGAGAAAAAAAATTGCACTGAACATATTTTATTAGTAGAAGATAATCAAATAAATCAAATCATTGCAGAGGAACTGTTGCAAAGTTTTGGCTATACTTTAGATATTGCCAACCACGGACAAGAAGCTCTCGATATGCTAGAAAAAAAGCCTTATGATATTGTCCTTATGGATATTCAAATGCCAATCATGGATGGGCTTACCACCACAAGAAATATTCGTAAAATGCCACAATTTTCCTCCTTACCCATAGTGGCCATGTCTGCCCATGCTATGACAGGAGATAAAGAAAAAAGTCTTAAAAGTGGTATGAATGATCATATTACCAAGCCAATCTCTCCAGAGATTTTATATAATACTTTGCGCTATTGGCTGGAAAAAAAAGAAGCAACTACCAGTAGTTTATAAAATAAGCTGCTCAAAAGGTGCACTGTACTTCGTCAGATTCGTCTTTCAAGTACTGTACACCTTTTGAGCAAGCTAAGAAAAAATTATGAAATAGGTATATATTTTTTAAAAGCTATTTCATAACATTTTAATATATAGTGTTATACAACTCCACTTTCCAGCTTTGTACTTTCCACCAAAATAGTAATATCGTTATCGGAGTTATTAAATTCTACAAAATCTCTACCACCAATATTTTGCGTTGTCCCTTGTGACCAACCATCTTTAGGAACAACCACTTCATCATTTTCATTCTTGCTTATGCCAATTTCTTGAAGTATTTCAGCACTACTTTGCCCTTCTACACCTTCGCCAAGTACCACCATTTCCATACCTGAAACGGAACCGTCTTCCATTTTATCAATAACTGCTGCTTTATCGCTCTGACTGCCTAAAAGAACATCTAGGTTTAAATCGCCGCCACCGCCATCGTCATCGGTTCCACCAAGCACAAGAACATCACTGGCATCAAAGTTAATGACATCACTACCAAGGCCACCTTCAAGAGTATCTGCCCCTGCACCGCCTACAAGAAAGTCATTTCCTGAGCCGCCATAGAGGGCATCATCCCCCTCTCCACCATACAAGAAATCATTCCCCTCATTCCCAAGCAAGGTATCGTCGCCACCAAGGCCCATGAGAATTTCATCTGAAATACCGCCATCAATGGTGTCATTAGCAGAATCCCCCATGAGGGTATTGGCAGAGTGCGCAGGCGTGATGTTAATATCTACAGAAGCTGTGCTACCATTGCTATCTACGCCGCCCACACTTAAGGTAATTTCTTCGCTAAAGGCCTCATGCTGTACCATGGTCCATTCACCGCTGTCTGAATCCAAAGTAAAAGTAAATTGTGCCTTACCTCCGGCTTCTCCCACTAGAGTATTGGTGGCCGGATCTAGAGTTAATGCCACTTCTTGACCATTAATGCTTATGCTGGTTTCTGTGCTTACAGTGCCATCTGCACCAATATTCACCTTAGTTCCGTCTATCGAAAGGCCATCAAAGTAAAATTGTTCAAAGCCGTCCATGGCAGTAGCGCTCACTTGACCGGAAGCCTCTGCCACATCTTGATGAGGTGTCAAAAAAGTTAAGTTTCTAACAAAAAAATCGCTATTATTATCTAAATGCCAGTTACTCGTTGCGCTTCGACCTGCACCATTATCCACAGCCGAAATAACAATACTGTCAAAACTTATATTGGGGTTTTCCACAAGGGCATAGCCATCGGCACTACCAGTAACTGTAATAGATGTTTGTAAAACACCATTAAGGTAAAATTGTACAAGAGCTCCTTCATCAACGTCGTCATGACCTCTTGCCGTGGAATATAAATTATCAAGCTCTATATTCACACCATAGGCCACTTCTCCCGGAGGCAATTCAAAAATAATAGCTTCTGAAAATTCTGAGCCATCATCTTTATGTTCATAGCCAAGCTCGCTCCAACTTTCGTCACCGCCTGCTACACCTATGCCGCCACCCCCTTTTTCGGCGCCGTTCCAACCACTGCGTTGATGCACATCTAAGGAGTAACTCTGGCCCGGGCGCGTATCAGAAACATCTCTTTCAAAGGAAAGATATGGATTCTCCACTTCAACCCCGCCAACGTCCTTATACATGAGTTTGCCACCCCTTATGCTAATGCCACCCATTTTGGAAGGATCGTCTAAATCTTTATTTGTTTTATCTCCCCCTCCCCATGTGTCACCAGAAAAGTCTAGCGAACCGGCATAATATGGTTCTATGGGAGTAACGGTAACATTTTCTGCTTGTCCGCCAAGAGTCACCTCGTGATCTACAGGAGGCGGAGCTATAGGAGGAGCAGGAGGAGATGCTTCACCCTCAACGCCGTTGTTATCGGCATTATTATTGCCTGCGCCACTGTTGTCTGAACCACTGTTGCTTGCGTTGCTATTGCCTGTGTCATTATTACCGGCATCGTTACTTCCCGTGCCACTATTATCCGCATTATTGCCAGTCGGTTCACTTTGACCGGCCGTACCTAAGTCATTAACAATAAGGCTTTCACCATTACCGCCATCACTAGCAACACTGAGAGGACTGGCAGATGCTGGACTTGGGGCAGACGAGTCATTTTCTGAATCAAGGCCCCCTATGCGATTTACGCCACCCAATAACTCACCGGATTCTAAACCAACACTGTTACCGCTGTTCACAGTTACAGATTCATTACCTGCAGCTGGCATGAGCTCTTCCCCTAAAGTTGCAAAAAAGCTTTCTCCGGAAACAGCTTCCCCATTTATAACAAGCTCTGGCATATTTTCGCTTGAATATGTTGTATAAAAATCCGCAAGCTCAATGCGCGAGCCATCTTCAAAGGAAATGACAAGCATATCATCTCTACGTTCAAGCGTAGCTTCAGTGGGCTTAAATTCAAAAACCAAGCGATCCGTAGCTTGAGGAACCAAGTTTGTTACCTGTAGAGCAGCAGGTTTCTGTAAAGAGAGATTGGCCATAAGAAAATCCTTTAAGTTTTGAAACTAAAATGGTGGTATACAGTGTTTTCTATAAAAATTACGCTAAATCACACAAAAAAAACACAATATTAATACTTGCCAACTTTGTCAAGGTTACTATGAAAAAACCATAGATTTGCTACCATTTATATGTAGATATTCGCTCAAAGTTTGTGATGCTTTCATACAACTCTGCATACCTTTGCGCTCCCTTGGTAAGGGAAAATTGCTCTAAGGCGTATGCACGACATAATCTGCGAGTGAAAGGCTTGGTACTTTGCGCATAAGCCCAAAGAATGCCTTGTAACAATTGTTCTACGTTTTGAGAAGCTGCTAAATATCCTGTTTCTTCATGGCGTATCATCTCACCGATACCGCCATTGGCAAAAGCCACTACAGGTGTACCGCAAGCCAGAGCTTCACAAATAACATTGGGTTGGTTGTCTTCCAATGAAGGTACAAGCACAGCATCCGCTGCATTATATATGGTTGCCATTTGTTCTCTATCATCAACGTGTCCAAGACATTTTACCGTAATTCCAGTATTAGTGAATTCTGGTGCAGCACTATTTCCCAACATAAATACTACTATTTTTTCTTTTAGGGCTGTGTTAGCTAAAGTTTGTAAAAGCCTTACAAGGTATCCCCCGCCCTTTCTTGTATTAGTAAGGCTTTGAGAAGCAAACATTAAAGCCAAGTGTTCTGATTCAAGCCCTAGCTGCTGGCGAATTAAATCTCTTTGTAAAGGACGAAATACATGCAAAGGCTGAGCATAAGGTATATGATGCACAGGGAATCGCCCCAACAAAGCGCTTTTCTTAACCTCTTCTGCCAGCCAGACACTAGGCGTTACCACATGAATATCCAGCTCACGATAGGCCGTCATACGAGCACGCCATGTATTAAAGGCAAGGTCACGTTTTTGTGTTGAACCTAACTCAGGACAAGCGCCACACATTTTTTCAAATTTACGGCATCCATTGCTGTAGTGACATCCTCCCGTAAAGGCGTTCATATCGTGCAAAGTCCAAACAATTTTTTTTCCGCGCAAATACTCAAGGCAAAGCGATGGATCGAGCATGCCTGCTACCCAATGCAGATGTATAATATCTGTATCTTCTAAAAAAGGAACAGACTCTAAGGGAATGCATTGTCCCGGAATGGAAAAATACTCTGAACCTTGCGGACGTTGTGGATATTGTTTCATCATTTGAGATAGCTTTTGCTTACAACCAATTAATTCTTTACGAACAGATTTTTCAGCTTGATGACCATCTATAGAGATGCCCCCACCCGCAGGTGTAGGCTGTGACGGAATAACATGCACTCTATTTTGAAAAAACTGTTGATGTGCCACATACATGTGACTTTTAACATCAATTGTATGTAAAGCTTCTTGCAAGCGCAAAGCAGCAATAGCCGCGCCACCATTATCGGTGGTGGAAAACATAGTTACGCGCACAGTCTTTTTTTGCGATCTAACTCTTTTTTTAGCTTCCATGAAAAAAGAGTCGGGTTTGCGTATGCATCCATCATCTTGAGTATCAAGACCAAAGCGTGTTATTTCAGGTAATGCACTTTCATTATGAGCTACTTGCTGTATATCATCAAAACCATGTTGACTTAACAATGCCCTCAAAGAGATGGCATCGTACATCCATTTATGAGTTTCACCACCCAAAAGAAAGCCTGTATCCACAGGGGGTAAAGCCGTTTTAGGTTTAAAGGGTACTTGCCTTTTAGCATGAGCCATACCAAGCTTTGCTTCTTTGCCTAAACGCTCGATAATAAAATCTTCTTGAAGTACAGAAGGTTGTTGCCACCAATTAAGCATTTCCCCACCGCTATAACTACGCGTAAGCTGGTCGATAAGTTCCACCACCATCCATTGGTGGCGTTGTTCGGCTCCTTGTTCACCACGGCGTGCGGCCTCTAAATTTTCCAAATAAGCCCGAGCAATATTTTCTAAATCAGGCACTACCACCCGCAAGAGGCCACCGGGACGCAACACTCGATGACATTCTGCAATGAAAAATTCCCCCCAAGCCTTGGGCATATGCTCCAATACATGTGAATGGTACACAACATCGAAACTTTCATCCGCAAAAGGAATACCTAAGCGCAAATCATACGCGAGCACCTTACCGCCATGGTCAATAAAGTCCACATTAACCCAATCTTCATGAAAGGTGGCACCACAACCAAGGTTGAGCATACGCATAGAGTATTTTTCCTTTTAAATGTATCAGTTTGTTGTCAGCTCATTCAGGAGATGTGCATACTTCTAAGATATTAAGGGGGCACTGGTTTTTATAGTTCAGTTAGAAAGGGTAGGAGAATAATAGGCACATCTCTTTTCATTATAACTATTATTTGTTGTTATGAGTTTATATTCTCATCTAACACATGCACACCGTCGGATGTTTTGGTATAATGTAATTTACATGCTGGGCAAATCATGTGTATCAATTTTTCACCGCATTGACACACATAACCATGCACTCGTGCAGGATTGCCATACACAAGAGCATAATCAGGAACATCCTTGGTTACCACGGCGCCAGCGCCCACAAAGGCGTATGCACCAATGGTTACACCACATACAATGGTACAATTGGCTCCAAGACTTGCCCCTTTGCGTACGAGAGTTGGGAGAGCTTCTTCCATGCGGCGAATATGCGCACGAGGATTATACACATTGGTAAACACCATGCTAGGCCCACAAAAAACATCGTCTTCTAAGGTAACGCCCTTATATACACTAACATTGTTTTGAATTTTACAGCCATTACCAACGTATACATCGGGACCTATAACTACATTTTGCCCTATATTGCAATTTTTACCTATGGTTGTGCGCGATAATATATGAGAAAAATGCCAAATTTTCGTATTTTCACCAATATTGACGTCTTCATCTACATACGCACTCTCATGTACATTAGGTATGCTCATGCTAAAGCTTCCCCTATGGCAGCAGCGACAATTTCCGCGTCATTTTTTGTTAGGTAGGGATGAAAAGGCAAAGCTAAAATACACTGCGACGCTTCATAGGCATGGGGCATATCCTCTAAAGCATAGCCTAAATGTGTAAACACCGTGAGCGCGTGTTGTGGTTTAGGATAGTAGATATTCGTAGGAATGCCCTTTTCTTGTAAGTATTGCATTACAAGTTCTCTTTTTTCTTTGGGAAGCAAAATACAATATTGCGCCCAAGCACTTATATTTTTAGCATGTACATAAGGCAAAATCACATGTTCACATCCTGCAAGTGCTTCGGCATAATACGTGGCTACTTGCTGACGCAATTGCACTTCTTCTGCAAAAATTTCTAACTTTGCTAATAAAATGGCGGCTTGTAACGTGTCTAATCGTCCATTGATGCCCACTCGTATATTGTCATATTTATCTACCCCCTTACCGTGCACTCTAATAGAGCGTAAAGCATGGGCAAGATCTGCATCATTGGTAAAAATGGCTCCTCCGTCACCATAGCCTCCTAAGGGCTTGGCGGGGAAAAAACTTGTGGCCGCAGCATGACAGGAAAGATTGCAAGTGTTCACACCTTGTTGAGAGCCTCCAAAGGATTGCGCAGCATCTTCTAATACGAGAAGATTATACTTTTTGCTTACAGCTAAAATCTCTGCATAATCAGCGGCCTGTCCAAAAAGATCTACAGGAATAACAACCTTAGGCTGCAACTTTGTTTCCAAAGCAGCCTTCGGTAGAGGATAAATGCTTGCATCTTGCTTTTGCACCGCTTGTATGGCTCTTTCTAAAAGATCAGAGCGCATATTGAATGTTTGTGGGTCAATATCTACAAAGATAGGGGTTGCGCCTAATAAGCAAGGCATTTCAGCCGTAGCAAAAAAAGTAAAGGGTGGCATGAATACAGCATCACCTGCTTTAACATTCCAAGCCATCAATACCATAAGCAAGGCATCAGTACCGGATGCACAACTGATACAATATGTTGCCCCTGTATACTGACACAAATTTTTTTCTAACTCTTGAACCTCTGGCCCCATAATATATTGACCATGATCTAATACGGTTTTAATGCGCGCATCTATACTTTTGCGAAGACGTTTCTGCTGTGTTGTTAAATCAATAAATTGCATGGTTCCCCTTTAGCAGTCTGCTCTATTTGCTACTATAGTAAAGGTCTACAATTAATACTCTAGAGGCAAGGATATAGTTTTATTATCGCGAGCACTTAAATACGCTGCAATAAGTACCTCTAAAGAGTTTAGTCCTTCACGGCCATCGGTTTCAGGCTCAGCATCACCACGCAAGACATCAATAATATTTTTAAAGTATAAAGGGTGCCCAAAGCCGTACACAGACGTTGTTTGATAATTGGCATCTTTTATTTGCGCATCATAGTCTTTCTTTTCGGCAAAGTCCCATATTTGAATATCATTTACTGCTACTCCGCCCACGCGCACAGTGCCCTTTTCTCCAATAATGGTAATAGAGCCTTCGAGATTTTTAGGATAGGTAAGCATTGTTACTGCCATGGAACCTAAAGCACCAGAACGCCAACGCACATTGAGCACGCCAGAATCTTCTACTTGAATGTCTCTAGCCAAAGTACCTGTCATGGCTTGCACATCGGCTATGGGCCCAATAAGCCACTCAAGCAAATCAACATAGTGACTAGCTTGATTCATAAAAGCGCCGCCATCCATTTCCCATGTGCCGCGCCATTTAGCAGAATCATAATATTCTTGCGGGCGAGTCCAGAAAACATTTAAGTGAACCATAAAAATACGGCCAAAACGTTTTTCATCCACGGCACGCTTTAAAAGCTGCAAAGTATCATTACGACGATTTTGTTTAATAACAAAGAGGCGCACACTTGCATCATCGCACGCTTTTACCATGGCAAGGCCATCTTTCCAACGCGTTGCCATGGGCTTTTCAGTAATGACGTGCTTTCCAGCCTTGGCAGCGGCAATGGTTTGGTTTGCATGCAAACCGGAAGGGGTGCATAAAGATATGACATCGCAGTCGCATTCTAAAAGCAGTTTATTGAAACAAGTATACCCTTGCACCCCATATGTATCCATATGTTCTTGCAAAACAGTTTGGTTGTCATCGCACACAGCCACGAGTTCAAAATCATCCGCGTGTTTTTCTAAAGAACCAAAATGGTTTTTAGAAATACGCCCACATCCAACAATGGCAATTTTAATTTTTCTACCGGTGATAATTGGAAACATTTTCCACCTACTATGTAAAAATTAACAAAAAAGTTCTTCTCGTAGCTAGATTAACACAATCACACCATAGCAACCTGTTCAGAAAAAATTTTCCGACAAGTTACTCAATTATGAGATGTATTCTTAATAATGTAACACCGCTAATTTAACAGCTTATTTTACTGTATCAGTTGTCACTTTTACTTCTTTCCGTAACTGTAAAGCAAGGTTTTCAAGGTGTTGTTGATCTTCTATTCGCAATTTATTCCTACTTTGCCATAAAGCTTCATAAACTTCATAAGCCCATTCATCTTTACATAAAATAGCACATTCCAAAGCAATAAAATACACTCCTGGACCATTATTTGATTCACCAAGAGATTGTTTAAATATATTTAATGCGACGTGCATTTCACCATCTTGCATAAGAAATATGGCCACGTCTACATACTTGCCAGCAGGAATTATGCACGTATTTTTTCTGAGTATCTTCGAAAACTTTTTAACTCTTTTTATATCTCTTTGCTCTTGTGCAACTTTTCTACTAGCCATGGCGTAGACTAAAAACTGTTTCTCGCGCAAATACTTTAAGGTATGCTTAAATCGTTCTTCCATGCCATTAGGAAGTTTTTTAAAAAAAATACGTAACTGTTGCAATTTATAGCGCAAGGGATTTTGAAAAACTAAATTTGTTAAGTGATCATTAGAGCACTCTAAATCTTCGTAATACATTGAAGTGACCTTGTCCACATACACTGTATTTGTAAAGCATAATATTCTACGCCATAAGTCAAAATCAATAAGGCAACGTAATTTTTCATCAAACTTACCGGCTTTTTCAAAAAGCTCACGTTCATGTAGCGCCGAGATGCCTGTTATTTGATTAACTTCTAAAAGATTGGCAATATTCACATGACCATGACAAGGGATATATTCATCAATAGGAATAAAGTCCCCATTTTCGTTTTTGCGACGACGAAAACATATAGAATTTGAATACGCAAAGCCACATTGTTTTTGCTCTAGCAAGGCAACCATGAGACTTTCTAAGTGATCTGGCATCCAAATATCATCATCACCAAGGTAAGCAATATATTTACCCTTACTTAAAGAAAAGGCTGTATTTGCAGTATGTCCATACCCTTTATTTTGAGGATTATGCTGAAAAACAATACGAGGATCGTTAAATTTTTTAACAATATCATCCACAGGCTTCCCACCATCACAGACAAGGCACAATTCCCAATGAGGATAGGTTTGCATTCTTACACTTTCTATAGCCTGTTCAAGCCTATAACGACGGTTATACGTGGCCATAAGTACGGAAACTAAGGGCAGTGTAGTAGCATTTTTTGGAATTTCACGCGTATCTGAGTGTATCGATTGTGCCATGACAAAAAGCCTCTTACTAAGAATTACATTTTTTTATAACAAAAGCAAAGCCAGCTTTGCATAGATGTCATACGCCATGAAAAACATATGCATTATACGACAAACCACAGGTACTTATAGCATTTTAGCTAGTACCTGTCCACATCTTTAAATAGTGCGTCACTTTTAAAAGCTTTGAAAAAAAAGTATAGGAACTTTTTATACAAGACACGAACAAAAATTTTCTCCAAAAAAAAAGCCTCTAAAACTATTCAGAGGCTTTTTGTATTACGAAGTCTTATATGACTACCATGTTTTTTGGCGATATTCTTCTAAGGCTTTTTGTTGCTCTTCGAAGTTCTCAAATCCTGCTTGACGCAAAGCATCGTTTACTGTGGTATTCCAATCCCATGTGGCATAAATAACTGGTTTATGGAATGTATCGCGGAAATTACCGAGTTCTGTACGGTAGAAAGACTCCGTCGTAGTGTCTAAATGCTCGCGCAATTGTTCATGACGACGTTGCAACTCTCCCTCATACCACTCTTTCACATCTTCTGGTTGGGTGTATTTCTTTAAAATATGCCCATAGCCTTCTTTTTCCATAAGCTTGCTTAAGCGCTCATGGTGCTGTTTAATAAGCCATTTACCCAGATCAGCTGTGCAAATATTTTCGGCTTCAATGGCAGCAATATCTTGCACTGTCTGATAATACGTATCTGGCACAACAGAAGCAGAGGCAATGCCTGCAATGGCTACAAGACCGCGTAAAATTAAGCTATTAGAAACGCCTTGTCCGCAGAAGCCCACTTTTTTGCCATATTTTTGGCCTGTAAAAATGGTGACAAGCACAGCCCAAATAACAGCGGGATCTTCTTCATCATAAATATGACCAAGACTGGCATTATCACGGTCTGTGGCTAATACCATTTGTGTCATATCATTAGAACCAATGGAGAAACCATCAAATTCTTCAATGAATTGCTTTGCTAAAATAGCATTGGAAGGAATCTCAGCCATCAAAATGATCTTTAATCCATCTTGACCGGGGCGTAATTTATGTACCTGATCCAAGTAACGACGCATAGAACGCGCTTCTTCTAAAGTACGCACAAAGGGCAACATCATTTGTAAATTATTGCCACCATACACACCACGAGCCAGCTTGAAAGCTTCAATTTCCCAGTCATGAATATTACGAGAAACACCGCGATAGCCCAGCATGGGGTTATCTTCTACGCTTTCAAATAAGTGCCCACCAAGTAAGTTGCGATACTCATTGCTCTTAAAGTCTGTGGTACGATAAACAATGGTTTTACCATAAAAAGCCATAGCAAAAAGAGCCAAGCTTTGCGCCAGTGTTTGAATATAATGTTCTTTACCGGTGCGGAAACCACGGCTTTGAATAATAATACGGATTTTTTCAATAAGGTTATGTACCTCATCCATTTCTTTCTTCAATCCCGTGCGTAAGCCCACTTCTTCGCGCAATCTCTCAATATTTTCGATGACAGCCAATACCTTTTCATTGGTATTAATTTTTTTTACATGGGCATCGATGGTAGCTTCTATTTCTGCACGACGCTTTACATCTTCTGAATCTTTAGGAGAAAGCATGGCAAGCTCATCATCAAAACCCATAATAATGCGTACATGTTCATGCAAATCAGAACTGGTTTTGAGAATATCTAAGCGACGCGTGGCAGCTTCCCAATAGTTATCAATTTTCATTTCAATTTCACGCATCTTACGGTGAATGAAAATTAAATCTTCAGGAACAGAAGTGGCTGTTTGGGCAGCAAGTTCTTTTACTTCATCAGCAAGACCAGTAATTTCCCCAACGTGTTCGCGTAAGTTTAAATTTGAAACAATCAAGCCAACAGAAATTTGTTCGCGTAAAATCTTAGAGAGTTTATTTTCTAAGGAACGGGCTTGTTTTTGAACAATAGATTCTAAAGTACCATTATCATAGGCTTCTAAGGCGCCAGGATGTATGCTTATATTTCCAAGCATAAATTCTGCACGCAACAAACCTACTTCAAATTTAGGTATTTGGCGCAAGCGGGAAAGAAAGAGAGATTGCCCCACATCTGCCAACACCAAGCCCACTTTTGCCTGCGTTGGTGGCAATTTAGAAAGGTCCATCTCACCGCCCACTTCATGTAAGGGTAAGAGGCCGCGATAAACTTTGCCTGTGGTGCCATCGACAGTAACCTCTGCACCATCAAGGGCACGCAGTATGTCCACACGCTGGATGCCAATAACAGCAGCAATACCAAGCTCGCGAGATGTAATAGCTGCGTGACTGGTATCACCGCCAACGTCTGCCATAATGGCAGAAGCAACGCGCATACCAGGCACCATGTCTGGATCTGTACGTTCTGCAGCAAGAATATCGCCTTTTTCAATTTTATTTAATTCCAGTGCTGAACGCAAAAATTTAACTGTCCCCTGCCCTGCGCCGCGTGAAGCGCCATTGCCTTCTACCACAACTTCTGCCAAAGCAGCGGCTTTAGGGTCCACTTCTTTACGACGCATGAAAATGGTGTTGGGATGCAATTCAAGCTCATCATTCCAGCGAGTTTCAGGACGAGCTTGCACAAACCAAAGTTTATCTTTGGCATCAATACAAAACTCTGTATCCATAATCATGCCATCGTAGGCAGCACTTACAGCGCGTACACCTTTGGCCACTCTTTCAGCTTGTGAAATAGACAAAGCCCAACGAAGCGCTTCAAGTTCTGGCACTTCAACTTCTTTGGTGCCCCCTTTTTCATCATAAATAATCTTCATATGCTTATAGCCCATTTGGCGTATAACCACTTCAGATCCGTTATCTTTTTGGAAAACGTATAATTTATCAGGGGTAACTTTACCACCTACCACAGCCTCACCAAGGCCATAGCTTGCGTCAATACTTACTAAATCTTTACGGTCCGTACCGCGACAACCGGTAGCGGTGTCCGCAGAGAAAGCTGTTCCTGAAATTACAGGATTAATCATCTGCATCATACATACAGAAAGAGAGGTATTTTCAATAGCCCATTCTTTTTTTGCATCTTCGGCAATCTTTTGATCGCCCACTTCTTCGGCTTTAGCAAGAGCATCAAGAATGGCTTCGCGGCGATATGTCATGGAACGTAGATTATACGCAGAAGCGCAGTCCCAATGATAGGCCATGGCTACTTTATCGTCACCTACCATATTTAAGTAGGTATCTTGTAAACCTGCAAAAGCTTTTTTGCGTGAATCTTCACCAGCGGCAGAAGAGCGCACAGCTACTGGCACAATTTCGCCGTCATTATCTTTACAAATTTCTTGATAAGCACTGCACACTGCGACACGTACATCTTTAGGCAGTTCCACTGATAAAATGGCTGCTTGCACCATGACAGAGCGCTGACGCAATTGGTCAATACCTTCGGGGGATGTAGCAAAACCTTCTACCACATTATTAATAAATGTACGCAAAGGAATGCGCACATCGCTTAACGTGGCGCTTGCTTCATGCACCATGCGCCCAAGACTACGTACAAATTTTTGTAAGAATTCAGGGTCTTGATTGATTTCCGAATCCATCCAATCAATACGCTTATATTCTTTTTCAATGACAGAGCGAATTACAGAAGCAATAACACTGGTTTCATCTAACACTTTATGAAAGGCGACGGATGAAATCGCTCTAAAATGAGGAGCTTGTATACCTGCTATTTCTGAAATAAGAGCCGTATTATAGTTTTTTCCACCTACGAGTAGCTCAGCACTTTCTCCCATGGCAACAATATCTGCCCCATTAAGTATAAGCTTATCATTCGGTAGCGCTTTGTTAGTTGCGTTTGCAGACTTTGTTGCAGGCTGCTTCTTATTCATTCCGTCCTCCGTGGGTCAGTAAAACACCGTCTAAAATATTTTCTGTGCATTTATCCGTAATAAAAAGCAAGGATAATATACTCTCAACAAAAAAACACTTGCGGAATCATGCTATTTTAAATGAAAAATTACATCTAAAAAGCCTATGTTTGATAACAATTTTTTAAAATTTTGTCCAGTACAATGTCTCTATAAAATTATTAGCGCATAGTAATAAATTTAAACTTTTAGTCTATTTTCTTTGCTATTTTACGATAAAAGCATACACAAAGGAAGACAGTTTTTTGCTTAAAGGGGAGGCAACTCTTGCAAAAACAAGCATCGCTGCAATATTTAAGAGAATTGACGCGAAAAAGGTCACTAAAAGTGCTATAAGATAGCCTGCCAGAGCGTGCAATTCAAGAAATATCCATGCTGACAATGTAAACATTATAGGTAGATGAATTGAAATAAGTTCAAAAGAGTAGCGCCCACACCACAAGAGCACCGGATGTTCAAAAAAATACTGAAGATGCTTTGAAAAACAAATAGCCAAAATTATAAGAAAGACACCAAAATTTTGCAAAAACAACTTTACATTGACATTAAAAAGAATAAGTTCGCCAAAGCATGCGCAAAGAAGCCCTAAAACAAAAATATGTATACTCAAACGTGGAAAATTTTTATCTTTATAGCGCAAATAAATGTCCGCAACCATAATGCCAAAAATAAAAGCAGAATAAAATGGCATATAAAAAAATAAAATTAAAAAAAATGTATAACACCAAAGCCGACAAGATGACGTACCAAAGAAAAGAAGCAAAGCATAGGTTAAGTAAGAACCTATAAAGATGATATGCAAACACCAAAATGCTGAAATATAGGTGTCATCACCCACGGAAAACACCCTTAAAAAGGCCGAAAGCATAGCATCCCAAAAGGTTATATTACCGTCAAGCATGGCTTTATTCCACGGAATTTGTAAAACATCTCCCAAAGTATCATATAAATAAAGTCCATATGTATATAGAAAATACGAAAAAATTGTTAGAATAAGCGTATAGGGTAAAAAGCGAAAATATCTAATAATTACTTGCTTTTTTACCCATGCTTCATCTTGGTCAGTAAAAAAACGTATGGCTGGAATAAAAGCAATAAGGGCAAAAAAGATGTAAAGAAAAAAATTGCCATTAGCTATAAGAGAAAAAGGGAAATGCGCCCAATAATGAGCAATTTTTTGACTTTCTTCTACCCCAGATTGCCACCCTATGAAGCCAAAATCTCCAAAGGCAATGAAATAGTGTAATAAGGTTACAGCTATAGCGCAAAAACCTTTAACACCGGTAATATATGCAATTTTATCTGTCATACGTTATACTCTCCTTTGTAAAAAACCTCTTCAAGAAAAACTTGAAGAGGTTTTAAAGTAAACAGTCAAATATGGCTAATAAGCTCTATTTTTAAAAAACAGATTGCTTTTTGTAACAATAATTAACCTAACCCTTCGCCACAATACGGACAAAATGTTATATCATTCATAGGTATAGGATGGGCACATGCTTCATTGGGGCACACTTTAGGCACAGGCCCAAGCTCTACAATAAGCTCCCCTTCCACAACGGAAATCATTTGCTTGCTTTCTTTGTAGTCAGCCGTTTTTAGTACACGCACTACTATTCCATCCATAGGAGCAAGCACAGCTTTTTCTTGTTTCATAATGGAAACGTTGAAAAGCTCTTCACCCTTTTTCACTATATCTCCGGGGTGCACATACATTACCCATAAGTCACCATTGCTGGGGGCAGCCACATGATGAGGATTCTGCGGGTCAGCCTTAGGCACACCTTTAACATTATGCCCTGTTGGTTCAGCCACCTGTACATCGGTCACCATAATTTCTGAATCAAGAACATAGCGACACACAGAAGTTCCGGCTGCATTGGGCTCTGAAAAACTCAAAATTACAAGATGGTGCGGCTTACCTTTGCTATCTTCAAAATACAAATCTTGCCCAATTTTCAATCCTTCAAACCATACGTGTAAAGGTAAATTATTGGGATCACCGTATTCTTGCTTAAACTTTATGGTTTTAATAGCATCACCGGGATGATTTAAATAAAGAGAAAACTCTTCATCGGTGGGTTTGCGTCGTATAATATCAATGAAAGCTTGTTCTTCGGCTACAAGATTAATATCTTTTAGATTTTCAAGAGGAGAAACTTCTACTCTATCCGCAATGGCTGTTTTCCACGCATTGCCAAAAGCACTTTCGTACACCCAATCAGGAGGAAAGCCCAAAGGAAGCTTGCCAAATTTACCCAACAAAAGATTACGGAAGGCATCGTTACAATCTTGATAAATATTCAAGCGAGCTTTTTTCATTTCGCTGCTCAACTCGCTTTCATCATGCGTCGTTATTTCTTCAAGAACTTGTAGTAAATAACGAACTTCTTCTTCCCCACCGCGTTTCCATGCACCTGTTACGGCTAAGAACGCGGTATTCCAAGTAATTTGAGAACCTGGGGTTACATCATGATAGCGTACTATCTTGCGTGTACCGGCCAAGAATTTCAGCATATAAGGCAGTAAATGAATATAACCTTGTTTTACTGCGCCTTCTTGAGAGGAAGACGTTGCGCCGCCAGGCATGGCATGCTCTACCACGTCATAATCGATACCATTGAAATATGGCGAGCAATAACGATCGTAGTAAGGCATAATTTGCTTGCAAACAAAGTTAGCATCGCGAATAGCATTTTTATTTAGTTGGGTTTCTAAGCCCATTTCGCCTTCAACATAAGCTGCCATGGACAAAACGTCGCCTTGTCCATACGAGCGTACAGCAGAACCAAGACCCACATCTAAAATATGCGCGCCGGCTTTGGCAGCGGCACCGCAGGCAGGTACAAAAAGTCCATCAGTATAATGTCTATGATAATGCAAGACCAGTTCTGGCCAGCGTTTACGCAAAGAGCTTACCAACTCTGTCATAAAGCGCGGCGGACACACGCCAGCCATATCTTTAAGACCAAGGATGATATTTTTGGAAGCTTCTTCCATACTAGCCCCCATGGCACCACCTACCATGCGTAAAATAGCTTCGGTGACTTCCATATAGTGGGGAACATCAAAACCCTTAGCCCAAGAAAGAGAAATAGCCGGTTGGAAAATAACTTCTTTACGAGACATAACCACTTCTGCCAAAGGAAGCATATTTTCCACATGATTTAAGAAGTCAAAGCAACGAATAACCTGATAATGATCACAAATCATTTCACCGGTTAAACGCATAAGATTACGAGGTTGCGGAGAGTAACCAAGCACATTGGTAGACCGCACCAAGATTTGTTTCATGGTTTTTGGCGCAAAAGAATTCCATTCTTTGGCCTCCGTGAAAGGATAGGTCATATTGGCGAGCATGGCCACGTGAAAATGTGCCCCACCGCCGTTTTCAATGGAAAAATATCCGGCATTATCTAAATATGGCCCGATGAGTTTATCTTCAGCTAAGCGAAAACGGTTGCCGCTGTTGGACTGGGTGAAGTCACGTGGAGTAGTGTCGGTAAAGTGCACACGATTACTGTCGCGCACATAATCCAATAAAGCTTGCCTGTCACCACGAGGATAAGGCGATGGAGCGCGACGCTCCGCAGCTATAATAGGAGGTAATACCGGTTCAAACTCAGGCATGCGAGGTGTATCTGCACTGCGATAGGTACCCAGCTTTACATGAGGATTAAATCCTTTAGCAGAAATTTCTGCCACAAGGTTTGCTAAACGCTCCCCTTCGGGTGCCATATCTGTATAGCACATGAGCTCCGGTGTTTGCGCAATGAAATTAGTGTCAAAATTAGCATTTCGGAACAAAGGATGCTTTAAAATTTGTTTAAAGAAAGGAATGGTGGTTTTAATGCCGCCAATGATATATTCCCCAAGGGCCCGTTCCATAATGCTCACGGTTTTGTCCCAATCACGAGCATAGGTTATAAGCAAGGCTCCCGCGGAGTCGTAGTTGGGCGGAAATTCATACCCTGCTGTCATGTTGGTATCTAAGCGAACCCCGGGGCCTCCTGGCGATACATATCGCGTAACAAGACCGGAATTGGGGTTAAACTGGCTTTGTGGGTCTTCACAGTTGATACGCACTTGCATGGCAAAATGCATAGGCGGAGTGGCCTGTTCACCAAGGCGCAACTTGGCACCAAAGGCAATGGCAATTTGCTCTTCTACAAGGTCAACGCCATAGCGGCATTCAGTAATACCATGCTCTACTTGCAAGCGTGTATTTACTTCAATAAGATATGCCGTACCATCTGGTTCTACCAAAAATTCCACTGTGGCCAATGAATGGAAGCCCACTTCACGAATAAGATGCGCAGCATATCCTTTTAATGTTTCACGCAATTCTGGTGTGAGGCCTTCCCAAGGAGAAGGTGTAATTTCAATAAGCTTTTGGTGATTACGCTGTACTGTGCAATCACGTTCATCAAAAGCAAAAACATTGCCATGTTTGTCTGAAATCACTTGAATTTCAATGTGGCGCACTTTAGAAAGATACTTTTCTACAAAAAGACGAGGATTACCAAAAGAAGCCTGAGCCATGGCCGAAGCTTTAAAGAAAGCATCTTCTAATTCTGCTTCATTAAAAATAGCAAAAATGCCGCGACCGCCACCGCCGCCTTCGGCTTTTAGCATAATGGGCAAGCCCATTTCTTTAATAAGTTTTCGCGCAGTTGGAATATCCACAGCACCTTCAGAACCTGGCACCACAGGAATACCAAGCTTCATGGCAATTTCACGAGCTTGAACTTTATTGCCTAAGCTGTTCATAGCCTCGGCTGTAGCACCGATAAAGGTTATACCTGCTTCTTCGCATTTTTTAGGGAAAAGAGAATCTTCAGAAGCAAAACCCCACCCTGGATGAATGCCTACAATACCACGTCTTTTGGCTAAGGATATAATTCTATCAATATCTAAATAAGCGCGGGGGTCTTTACCAAGCAGTAATAATTCTTGTGCTGTAGAGGCCGCAGGCGCAGTTTTGTCTACATCGGTAGCCGTCATAACGGCAGTGGCATCAAAGCGTTCACGAATGGAACGGCAAATACGACGCCCGGGGATACCTCTGTTTGCCACCAAAATGGCTTTACCACGCAAAAATTCTTGGACTTCTTCAAAACTTCTCATTTCCTGAGTACTCATACTGTGTAATCCTTCCATTACATTTCGCCCTGTTGTACAAGACGAAGACTTCCACTGGTATATAAGTGCATTTGACCCTGCTGTTGAATACAAATTTCGCCTAAAGTTCCAACACCTTGCAAAATACCATATACTTTTTCACGGCCATCATCCAACTCCACATAATGCCCTTTCCATAACAAAACATGCTCAGCATCTTCTTTCCAAGTTACATTCATGGGCAATTTATTCTTGTACCAAAAATCAAGTTCACTTACAAGATGCAACCATAAACATTCCGCCGTTGGATTTTCAGAAGAAAAAATACTTTTATTTAATAATCTTATGTAGTGCTGATCCATTGTGGGCATGGGTAAACACCCCGCAGGCAAGGCATGCTTTTCACGCAGTGCGCCTACATCCGGCGCTTGCACTATATTAAGCCCAATGCCGGCCATAAGCACCCCTTGTCTTTCTTCCAGCAAAACCCCCCCTACCTTAAAGGCTTTGTGCGGGCTTTGCTCTACATATACAAGATCATTAGGCCATTTTAAATGTAAAAAAATTCCTTTTCTTTGTAAGGATTTAATAATAAATGCAGATAAAGCCGGTGCAGCAGCTGTGCTTAAAAAAGCCCCTTCCAGAGGTAAACGCAAAGCGGCATAGATATTACCCACAGGAGAATGCCACAGTCTGCGTGTTTGCCCGCGTCCTTTGCTTTGACTTAAGGCTAAAACGGAACTGCCTACCGGAAAAATATTTTCTTGTACCAGATCCCAAGCGTCATCTAAGACAGAGCCTGTATGCCCCACGGTAAAAACAGAACCAGGCAATGCTTGCCCTTGCCAAACATTTTCTTTGTGTAAAAAGCTTTTTTTTTCAACGCAAATATGCAACACTTACTCCATGCTCTATTATATTGTTGGTGGCGCTGTGCGTGACATTCTTATGGGGCGCATACCCCAAGATGCTGATATGGCCTTTTGTGGTCATGAGGAAGATTTTTTTGCAGATTTTCCCATGGCTCAAAAAGTGGGAAAAACAATTCATGTCTATCTTGTAGAAGGTAGAGAATATATGCCTCTCTATGCTCAAGATATTACAGCTGATTTGCTACATCGAGATCTTACTATTAATGCTTTGGCTTTGGATCAACAAGGTTTTATTCACGCCCATCCTTTTGCATTCTTTGATTTACGCCACGGCATTTTGCGTCCGGCTTCTGCAAAAGCTTTTTTTCAAGATACCACACGTATTTATCGCTTAGCACGCTTTGCTGCCACTTTTCCCCTTTTTTCTATTCACCAAGAGGCCATACGACAAGCAAAGACTGTGGTCAAGACCGAAGCACACACACTGCTACCTGCAGAAAGAGTAGGTAGAGAATTCCTGAAAGCTTTGCAAGCAGAAAAACCCTCACTTTTTCTAGGCTGCCTGCAACAAATACAGGCCCTCACCCCTTGGTTTTTAGAATGCACCACACTCTCTTCTGAAAATTTTATCCGCTTAGGGCACTTGATGGACAGTATACAGTGCTCAACATCTCAAAACAATAAGGAACATTTAGGGCTTTTACGTTTCTTGCTTTGGGGGGCATTTTTTTCACAAACAAAATATGTATCTTTTACAGAACATCCCCTTTATCAACTTGTTTTACGTTTACACCTACCTATGCATTTTGCCAAAGCCGCATATTTTTTCGCAAGCACATGTATACAAGCACAAAATCTATCGCAACTCCCCTTAGACAGGCAGGTACACATATTACACAAAGCACATACCCTAGGCATAAGCCAAAGCTATTGGCAAGCCATAGACCATATTTATAAAACAAAATTTTCAGACATGTATGCAGTGCAAGCTTTACAAGCCATATTAAGTGTACATTTACCACAAAAATGGCGTAATAAAGGAATAGATTCAGGAAAGAAGCTTTTAGAGTTACAATGTAAAGCTTTAGAAGAGTTACATGTTATTGCTAATTGATGCTGAAAAAATTAATAATATATTGAAATAATATTATTTAAAATCATTAGTACGTTTTAAGTACCTATTGCTTAACAGACTGTTGAAATATTAAATGAAAACCGAGCCTTCTTGCACAAGAAATTCCCTACCGAGCTCTTCCATTTCAGTACACAAGGCAAACATTTCTTCACTATGCTCATAACCCAAAAGATGACCAAGGCCATGAGCCAATAAACGCACCGCATGTTCTTGAATATCTTGCCCATACAGGATACATTCTCGCTGTAAAGTGTCTACAGAAAGCACTAAAATATCAGGATGTTTAGGCTCGTCTTCCATTATCGCAGGTACAGGAGTATGGCCACTTTCTTCGTGGGCAGGAAAAGATAAGATATTGGTGGGCCCCATACAATGCATGTGGCTTGTATTCAATAAAATTATTCGCGCATCGCTTACTATATGCAAGACAATATGTGATTGTTCTTTTGCAAAAAGGTGCGCATATGGGCTAAGCATATATGAAATAAGCGCTTTACATATAGCACTGGGCAAAGGACATCGCCACGCCACTTCATTATGTACTGATACCTGTAACATATTAACTTTTAGTATTTTCTTTACTTGCTTGAGCCTCTTCTACACCCTGCATAGCAGAAGAAGTGGCACTTGCATCTTGCATAGATGTTCCTTCTGTTTCAGCTTTGGCTTTTTCCTTACCATTGCTCTTTTTCTCTTCTTTGTTAACCCCATTTTCCTTAACAGGGTCTTTGGGGTTTCCTGCAGGGTAAGCAATGCGCTGATGAAAAATTCCTGTCAAAATACGTAAAAATTGCTCACTAATTTTATGTAAATCTTTAAATGTCAATGCGGATTCGTCCAATTGTCCTTCAGAAAAAATTCCTTTTACTATTTTATCAATATGCGTCTTTAAGCGAGCCGGTGTGGGGTCTGTTAAAGTGCGACTTGAAGCCTCCACAGAGTCAGCCAACATCAAAATAGCGGCTTCTTTTGTTTGTGGTCGCGGCCCTGCATAACAATAGTCAGATTCACGGACATTTTCTCCCATGGTTACAGCCTTATGATAAAAATAGCTTATAAGCCGCGTGCCATGATGCTGTGCAATAAGAGCGGTAATTTCTTCACCTAATTTATGACTTTCAGCCAGTTCAGCCCCTTTTTTCACATGAGAAGTTAAAATAAGTGCCGACATGGAAGGCGCCAATTTATCGTGTTTATTGCGTCCACCAAATTGATTTTCAATAAAATAATCCGGATGGCTTAACTTACCTACATCGTGATATAAAGCCCCTACTTTGCAGAGTAGAGAATTGGCACCAATGGCCTTAGCAGCGGCTTCCACCATATTGGCTACAACCAAGGAGTGGTGATATGTACCCGGCATGGTTACCATCATATCTTGCATAAGAGGATGCTCTAAACTCATAAATTCCATAAGCTTAAAGCGTGTTGTATAGGAAAAAAGCATTTCAAGCACAGGGCTGAAGGCAAAAAGAATAAATACCGACGCAATACTATTACAAATAACCCCTATCATTTGCATGGGATACTGTTGAATAGGGCTTTGATTTATAAGGCTTACACCAAGCCAGAAACAAAGCTGCATAATACTTAGCGGTATAATGCTCCATACCACATCTTGTCGGCTTTGAGTGCGCGTTACCAATAAGGTTGCTACCATACCACCAAGGAAATAGTAGAAAAATAGAGCTATGCCACCTTTAAACATGATTGTAGTAAAAAGTGCCAAAAGTAAACTAATGGTACAATAACGACGCGCCGCAAAAACCATAGCCACAATGCCCACCAAGCCCGAAACAGGGAAAGCATAGGCTAAAAGTGAAACATTGCTAGAATCACCACTTTCTACGGCTAAAATGTACACCAATTTTGCTACCAGTGTGCACCCTGCCAAAAGAAAAGCCATGAACAAAAAGTCTTTGTTGCGTAACGGCGTGCCGGCTTTACCACTAGGTGCAATGACAAGCCCTGCACTGATTAGAAAACTTAAAATGAAAAGACCGAAAGAATAGCGTAGCTGAATCCAGTCTCCGCCGCTATTATGCAAGGTTTGTAATTTTGTTTGCTGTTCTCTGGTAACTACATCGCCTTTGCGCACTATAACCTCGCCGCGATGCAGGCTATAAAAGACTGGGTCTACGTCGCTTGCTATGGCTTCTGCCCTTTCATCAGTAAGAGGCCCATTAAAAGAAAGGGATGAGGGCATAAAAGCAGAAAGCAAGATATTTAGAGCGCGTTTTTCTAGTTCATCTAAAGCAAGATCTTTACGTATAACACCGCTTAATTGCACTAAAGTGGATTGTACGTCGGGCAATGTCGTTACGTCATGGCGCAAAGTTTCTTCGCCTGTTTCTAAAACACGTATAATAACGCCACCTTTGCCCACTCGTCCCGCACGCATATCTGTGACAAGACCATCTGTCAGTATGCTGCGTACCATGGGCAAAAGATGCGAAGAAACATAGGTTTGCAAAGTTGGGCTTGCCAATTGTTCCAATACTTCTTCTGCAATTTCAGGTGTTAATGCATTTTCTAGCTCTTTAATGGCCACGTATTCTACACCAAGATTTAAGCCATTAATTTCGCGTAAAATATCCATGATTTTTTGGCTAAAGTCTTCGTAGGCAGACAAAGATAAATCATACACTAAAGGCTGAGCATTGCGTAATTGCTCTCTTCTGGCATTGGTTGCTAAAATATCTTCCACAAGCAATTCACGACTGGCCACCACATCGGCATCGGCCACAGTACCTGCCGTAAACAGCTTTGGTTTATTATCAAAATTAATGCCGGAAAATAAAGATAAAGCCAGCAATGAAATAATCATCACAACGAGGCCATAGCCCCATTGATGCTGGCTGCGCAAAGAACGCACAAGAGCCTGAATGGAGTTTTCGCTACTTCTTTTCTTCTTGGTAACTATCATACGCTGCCACTATGGCACTAACAAGATTATGTCGCACCACATCTTTTGCTGAAAAGGTATGAAATGCAATACCTTTTACATTTTTTAATATGGAAACAGCCTGCACAAGACCAGAACGAGACGTAGGCCCATTATCTCCCCATTGCGGGGGCAAGTCAATTTGTGTGGTATCTCCTGTAATAACAGCCCTTGAACCAAAGCCAAGGCGAGTTAAAAACATTTTCATCTGTTCAGGGGTAGTATTTTGCGCTTCATCTAATATTATGAAAGCATCGTTTAACGTGCGTCCACGCATAAAAGCCAAGGGCGCCACTTCAATGATATTTGTTTCGAGCATGGAGAGAACTTTGGGCTGAGGCAGCATGTCGTACAAAGCGTCATATAGGGGACGTAAGTATGGGTTTACTTTTTCAGCTAAATCTCCCGGCAAGAATCCAAGTCGTTCTCCGGCTTCCACAGCAGGTCGTGTAAGAATTATTTTCTTAACCCTTTGCTGAAAAAGCATAGAAAGCGCCATGGCCACTGCAAGGTACGTTTTACCTGTACCCGCAGGCCCTAAAGAAAAGACAACTTCTTTAGAGGTTAAAGCCTCATGATACGCCTTTTGCGCAAGATTTTTTGCAATGATGGTTTTTCGCGGTGCTGCCACAAAAACAGTATCTTTATAGACTTTGCTTAAAGAAAGTTGCGGCTGCTTTTCCAGCATAGAATACGCTGAAGTGACATCTTGACTGTTTAAGACCTTGCCCTCTTGTACATGCGCATAAAGTTGCACAAAAAGATTGCAAAGCCTTTGCAAGACGTGTTGGTCGGATGTTTTAACCGTAACACTTGCTCCACGAGAACAAATGTATGCCCCACTTACCCTTTCTAATGTTTCAAGGTGCGCATTATGTGGACCAAAAAGCGCATTGGCAAGGGTGGGATCATCAAAGGCTACGGTTTCGCATAGCGCAGTATTATCTACCATGGATTTTATCTACTCCTTTTTTATAAAGCTGTCCATTTTTTTCTCCACTTGCTTAAAAAAAGACTTTTGGCACTCAAATTGCATAAAATACAGTATCAGTTAGAAAATAAAACCTTAGTAATTACATTATATATATGAAATTACTAAATAAAATTACAAACTATTTCATACTTGAGTAGGAAAATATATCTTCCACTCTCCAAAAAAAGGGGAAAGCTATGAGTATTTCAAGTATAAGCACAAGTAACTCTTCTTTATACAGTTATCAATGGAATAACCAGCAATTGCAAGGTTCTACTACATCAAGTAGTGGCAATATAAGTTCTTATGCTTTTCAGGGTACAAGCACTGTTTCTTCCATGGTAGAACTTGCCATGTATGCTATGGAATCTATGGGCGTGGCAGGCAACGAGAGAGTCACTTTTAGTCAAATTGAGAAATATAAAGAAGAGCTTGAAAAGACTTTTAGCAAAAATCTCAATGCCAGCATTGAAAGCTTAAATATCAGTTCGGATGCAAGTTTTACGGTAAATTTAGCCGCCGATGGCACCATAAAGATTGATTCTAGCCATGAAGACAGTGCGAAAATTCAAGCCTATTTCGATACTTACCCTGAAATGACTAACAATTTACGTGCACAGCTAGACACCGCCGGCTTTGAAGGCGATGTGCAATTTACGGTTAGTGGCTCTGGTGATATATCTGGCGTTAACGCTAGCGCTGGCACAAAAAGCATCGAGCTTGAAGATAGTACTCTAGGTACAGATATTCTTGCGCATATTGCAAGCACTAGCGATGATGAAAATGTTGAAATTCAACCATTTTCAATAGTTATAAACAATGGTGCCGTACAGTTAGATGATGACAGCACGGGGCATAAGCATAGTGAAGCCATACTTGGATATTTTACCGATGACCCTAATCTTGCCCAAGAAATTCAAGCTGCCATTAATGCCGAAGGTATTACTGGTGAAGTGCGTGTTTATGTAAATTCTGAAGGAAAAGTAAATGTAGAACAGGTTGTAGGTAACACATCACCTGAAACTGAGGCGGAAAATAATGCCGCCCTCTACGATTTCCTAGTGGAAAATTCTGTTGGCGATACCATGAAAAATGCTCTATCCAGTGTTGGAATTGATCCAAATATTGATTTTCGTCTTACGGTAGAGGATGGCAAAGTGGTTGTAAACAGTTCACACCCCGATGCTGTGAAAGTGCAAGCCCTCATAGATGCCAATGAAGAACTCACTAAGGATTATCTACAAGTAGACGCTCTTGCCGGTCTTGAAGGCGCCAGAAAATCCATGCAGGTAGATCCATCTACCATGCGTACCCGCATTCAAATGGAAAGTATGGTGGCATGGTGGGCCAACACAGGTACAAGCAATATTGGTTCTTTTTCCAGTGGAGATTTATCTTCCTTTACCGGTGTTAACTCTGTTGTTTAGCCTAACAGAAAATACATGTAGACAATAATTTAAAGCTTTAAATTTTCTCTGTCACATAAAATACCCATCTGTTCTTAGAGCAGATGGGTATTTTATGGAAAGGTTAGTTTATTCACTTCTTGAAGGGGGTTTGGGGGAAACTTTTTGGCGTTAGCAAAAGTTTCCCCCAGAAAAAGTAATTAATTGATTTTTACTCTAGAATTTTTTTGCCATGCTAGCTGCTTCGCTAATACGTTCAGAAATATAATTTTGCATGGCCGTATCGTTTTCTTCTAAATTAAGACACAAAGCATCTTGCCCCATAAGCCCTTGAGGTACAAAATCTCCCATTTCTTTCGGGTCTTGTACCATATCAGCATAAAAACACACAGAAAGCCAGCGTTCTTCGGCATCATCATCTACAACATCTATAAGCACAAACAATGGCCTGTCTTTTTGCAAGGTGTGGCGCGCCCGTAAAGAATAGCTTATGCCGGGGCGTGCTTTAAATTCAAATAAAACCCCTTGCTCTTTGAGCCATGAGTAGAAGGTAATAAAGGCCTCTTTAGCATGTAAAGGGTCTATTTTCCAATCTTGTAACCAAGCATCAATCTCTGTGCACGTTTTTTCTGTATCCATACTCACCTCTCAAAAAAATTCTTTAAATAAAATCGATTTCTTTTATATAAAAAATAAGGGGAAGCCCCATGGTTTCCCCTATAATTTTATTTGCCTGTTAGTCTCTAAAAGGAGACATAGCCCGTAGGCGCTCCACAATGGGAGGCATTTTTTCTATAACAAACTTCACATCTTCTTCCGTGGTATAACGCGACAATGAAAAGCGTATGGATCCATGCGCATAGGTAAAAGGAATACCCATGGCGCGTAAAACATGCGAAGGCTCAAGACTGCCGGAAGTACACGCCGAACCAGAACTGGCACAAATTCCAAATCTATCCAACATCAACAAAATAGCTTCGCCTTCAATATTCTTGAAAGCAATACTTGAAGTATTGGGCAAGCGGCTACTCACATCTCCATTAACCACGCTATCACTAATGGCAGAAGTAAGCCCATGTTCTAACATATCACGCAGGCGTATCAATTCTTTATTTTCAGCCACCATATGCTCTTTTGCCATTTGAGCGGCTTTGCCAAGAGCTATAAAGTAGGGCACGTTTTCCGTTCCTGCTCTGCGTCCACGCTCCTGATGACCGCCACGCAATAAGGGGCGAAAACGTGTACCTTTGCGAATATACAAAACACCTATACCTTTTGGCGCATGCAACTTGTGGCCTGAAAGGGCCAAGTAATCTACGGGTAAAGTAGTCATATTCATATCTACCTTACCTGCTGCTTGCACAGCGTCTGTGTGAAATACAATATCTTTTTCTTTAGCCATTTCTGCCATTTTTTGAATGGGGTAAATATTACCCACTTCATTATTGGCATACATAACAGAAACAATAGCAGTATCTTTACGCAGGGCCTCGGCATAAGCGTCCATATCTATGCGACCTTTAAAGTCCACAGGAATATAGCTTACTTCATACCCGTTGTGTTCTAAATGTTGCGCCAAATTCAGCACTGCGGGGTGCTCTACCCTTGTGGTTACAATATGTTTCTTTTTGGGCTGGCTTTGCAAAGCTGACATGATAGCTGTACTATCACTTTCAGAACCACAAGAAGTGAACAAAATTTCTTCTGGTGATGCGCCTATAAGATCCGCCACTTGTGCCCGAGCATCTTGCACTGCTTTCCCTACCTGCCCACCAAAAGTATGCATACTGGAAGGGTTGCCGTAGAGTTGACCAAAATAAGGAAGCATGGCCTCCAAAACCTCTGGGGCCACTTGCGTGGTGGCATTATTATCAAGATACACTGTTTTCATGTTATGCCTCTTGCACGCTTATTTGCGCATCCACATGTTCTTGCAATGTTTTTTCCACCAAATTTTTGATAGTTACTTCGCTGGAACGACATTGGGCACAACGTCCGCGTAAAGTTACAAAAACTTTGAAACCTTCCACATCTACAAGCTCAATATCACCGCCATCTTGTATTAATTGCGGGCGAATTTCTTCATCAATAATTTTAATAATAAGTTGCATTCTCTGCACATTACTCATGCGTGGCGCAGCTACAGGCACTATTTCTTCTAATTTTGGTTTACCCAGTTCCGCAGCCAAAATTCTTTCTATTTCTTCAATACAGTCACCACATGCCCCACCAGCTTTAGTGTAGTGGGTCACTTCTTCTGTGGTCTTTAAACCATTTTCACGAATGGCTCGTTGAATTTGCGCATCGGTAATGCCAAAACATTTACACACCAACTTGCCTTCTTCATGAGCATGTGGCACAGAAGGTTCCCCTCTATAGTGGCGAATGGCAGCTTCTAATGCTTCTTGCCCCATAACAGAACAATGCATTTTTTCCTTAGGTAAACCACCAAGCTTTTCAGCAATATCTTTATTTGTTATGGCCAAAGCCTCATCAACGGTAAGCCCTTTAATCATTTCTGTCAGCATGGAACTAGAAGCAATGGCAGAAGCACAACCAAAAGTTTGAAAGCGAGCATCCACAATGCGTTGGTCATCATCAATTTTAAGATACAATTTTAATGCATCACCACAAGCAAGACTGCCTACTTCACCGATACCATTAGCATCTTTGATTTCTCCAACATTTTGTGGATTAATAAAATGCTCGTGTACCTTATCTGTATATTCCCACATGGTATTTTACTCCTTACCATAAACTTTCTATCAATATATTAAAATATCTTCTTATACATGTTTAAAGTTTTTTAATATAATTAATTTCACGCCTTGCCCCTTGGCAACTATGTCAACACTAGCGGCGCAATACCCACAAAGTGGAGAAAAATTAAATAAAAGTTTCGCACTCTTGCTTTCTAGTCTGTATTCATTCTAGCTATTTAAAACAAAGTAAAAAAAGTAAAGCACGCAACTTTCATATAATAAATAGCGATTCTGTGCTAAAATCAACTCAAGATATATAGCGCACTATTTGCGAAATGCAAGAGGTATAAATGCTATATTTAAGTAAAAAATATTTCTTTAAAAAAAAGTCTTATTTTTTGCACTTTTCACCAATACCATAATTTGTCATATAGTCATAAAGTGTCATACTTTTCAAAAATTTGCGCAAGTGCGTATCCATATCTTGCCAAAAGTTTCGCGTAGTGCATACGCTAGAACGCGGACAAGCATGCAATTCATCGTTTACACAAGCTACAGGTGAAATATCACCCTCAAGATGTGTAAAAATGTCTTCTAAATTAATATCCTTGGGGTTTTTAGAAAGCATATAGCCCCCTGCTGCACCCCGTACCGAATCCATAATACCTAGGGGCTTTAGGGAACGAACAATTTGTTCTAAATATCCGGCGGAAATGCTTTCTTCTCTAGCCAGTTCTTTTAGCTGTATCAGCTTCCCACTGGGATTTGACGCCAAATGAACAAGAAAACGTAAACCATATCGGGTTCGCGTTGAAAACCTCATAACAACTCCTAAAAAACTCTTGTCTTATAAAAGACATAATAAAACACCATTAATTATATAATATATTATTATATATAATTATTCATCCTTCATGCGCCAAATACGGGCACCAACGGCACTTAACTTCTTCTCAATATGCTCATAACCTCTATCCAAATGGTAAATGCGTTGAATTCGCGTTTTACCTGCGGCCGCAAGGCCGGCCAATACAAAAGCTGCACTGGCACGTAAATCTGAAGCCATAACCGGAGCACCTTTCAAAGCTTTTACACCACGAATGGTAGCACTGCGCCCGGAAATAGAAATATCAGCTCCCATGCGTACCAATTCAGGAACATGCATGAAGCGATTTTCAAAAATACTTTCTTCCACAATGGAATTGCCCTTTGCTAAAGCCATCAGCGCCATGAGCTGAGCTTGCATATCAGTGGGAAAACCAGGGTATGGCTGGGTGCGGATATCTGTGCCATGTAAGCTGGCTACCCCATGGGGACAATAGGCTCGCGTGCCTTGTTCGCTGTGCTCAAAGTGCATGCCCATGTTCTCTAGTTTATCAAAAACTTTTTCTAAAGCCTCATGTGGACACTGCTTCACCAGCAAATCACCACCTGTAATGGCAGCAGCCACTAAAAAAGTTCCGGCTTCAATGCGGTCTGGCATTATGGTATACGAAACACCTTGTAACTTTGCAACACCAGTCACACGTATAGAGCTTGTGCCGGCACCTTCAATTTTGGCACCACAAGCAATAAGATAATTTGCTAAATCTATAATTTCAGGTTCGCGCGCTACATTTTCTAAAATGGTTTCGCCCTCGGCAAGCACAGCAGCCATAAGCACATTTTCTGTGCCCCCCACTGTAGGCATATCAAAATTAATATGCGCCCCGCGCAATTTGGTACAATGCCCTATTATATAGCCGTCTTCAAGCTCAAAACGCGCCCCCATTTTTTCAAAACCTTTCAAATGTTGATCAACGGGACGATCACCAATGGCACAACCACCGGGAAGAGCCACTTTAGCTTTTCCTATACGTGCCAATAATGGTCCTAAACAAAGGACGGAGGCTCGCATGGTTTTAACAAGATCATACGGAGCTTCAGGGTGTAAAGTGGAAGGGCTTATATGTGCCACCCCATTATCAAAATTTGTTTCACACCCTAAAATTCTAAGAAGCTTTACAGTAGTATGTATATCGCGCAGATTGGGAACATTATAAAAAGTTGTTGGGCTTTCAGCCAAAATAGATGCAAAAAGAATAGGAAGGGCTGCATTTTTAGAACCACTGACAACTATTTCCCCTGTAAGGGGTATGCCACCCTCGATAACCAGACTATCCATAAAATCTCCATGAATTGTTTTTGATAAACTCTTGTATAGAATTTTACAAAAAAAATCCATAGTTGCTTAGTACTGTTTCCAGAAAATATTCTTCAAAAAAACCATTTTTAATAAAAAAGAATGATTAAAATGACTTACTAGAAAAATTAATATTTTTTTACAAAAAATTCTTATCCATGCTAAAAAAGACTTGCCAAAAGTAAGCGTTCAGTATAAACACATTCTTCTACGGACGGCGGATGTAGCTCAGTAGGTAGAGCACCTGGTTGTGGCCCA
>CAYJAD010000011.1:0-66378 GCA_964368075.1 uncultured Desulfovibrionaceae bacterium
ACTTTTTAAAAAATGCGTCCTTGCCTATTGTGTGAGCCTCTGTATGATGTTTTCTACATAAACTCAAACATTGCAACCCTATATGATTTATAGTTGTTCTATCTCTGCCCATGCCAACCGCTTCAACGTGGTGTAGTTCTGCCACATCGCCACAACACACACACATCTTTTGAAGTATCATAGCATACACTTGCGTTTTCACATCGTCTGCAACGTCTGCTGGTGTGCATGATATAGGTATTTCAAGCTTAATGCACATTTGTAGCAAAAAATCAATAAAGCTTGACGCCTCATCACGCGTGCATGTCGCAAAGCTGAAAGGCTTGTGATGTACGCCTAAAACATCACAATACGTCATAAACAAGCTTTTAGTGTAACTTTTAATATAGTCTACATCTTCGCCCGTGTATGCTCTGATATCGCCAAACAACGCATAAATAATCTTTTGTTGTTCGCGATTTATCAAACGTCCGTCATGTAGCTGTATGAAGCATGTTTCAGCACCTGTTGTTATAAGCTTGTGGCTTGGGACACGTGCCTTGATTGTAATTTCGTTAGTGCGATAATCAAAATCAACTATCGCACCATCAAACAACGTCACCACGCTAAATGCCTGTTTCGATATCGTAAACAATGCCCTCGCTTTCAAGCAGTTGCTCAATCTTGTTTTTTTGAGCGATAGAGCATTCAAGAGTTATGATATAAACGCCTTTCGTTTGCTCTGCTTTCCATTCCTTGTAAGGCTTTGCCGTTTCGATAACTTCGCCCGTGTCCGTGTTTATAATTGCATCGTCAGCCACTTCAACGACTTCTTGAACTTCTTGCTTTGCTTGCCATTCTGCCAATTCTTGTGCCTGTCGTTCTTCTTCTGTTTTTCGCTCTTGCTCGGCTTTCAAGCGCTTTTCATTTTCAATCAGAGTGTTTAAATGCTCAATCGTCTTATCAAGTGATAAGCAAGACACATAAAACGCTTGAATATTATATCGTTCTGCGTCCTGCATGCCACCCAATATATTTAATTCGTTTTGGATTTTATCAGCCTTTTCATCAAGTTCTTTCTTGATATCTTTTAGCTTGCACCCCTCGTTTTTCCATTTTTCACCCTTGAGTTTTGAAAAATCAACAAGGCTTGCGATAGGCAACGTATTATAATAATCTTCGGCTTGCTTCGTCTTTTCTGCAAGCATTTCAGCAAGCACAGTATCACGCACGGTTGTTGCTTCTTTTTTCGATTGCTCGATAAGGTCGTTGATTATCTTGCGTTTTTCGTCTATAACAAGCTTAGGCTTTTCATATTCTTTATTGAAAGAGATAAAACCGCTGTCATAGTCTTTTTTAATAGCGTTACATTCTTTGATAACCTGTTTCGCCATTTCGAGTTTGTTTTCACCTGTTATGTCAATTTTTGACAAATTAGCCAACATAGGCTTTAAATTATCGTCAATGATGATGTCTAAGTTGTGTGCTATCTTTGCTATAGCCGTTACACTTAAAACCAACTGTGGTGTTTTGATTTCCGCTAATTCACTCATTTTTTCCCCCATAGTAAACTTGTTTCTTTGATTATTTTATCAAAGTCAGCGTCTGTGATTTTGCTCAAGAATTTAACATTGAACCGCTCTCTGTATTTTACTGCTGTTTCTTCGTCTAGGTTGTCACGCAAGAACAACGCTTTCTCTTTCGATATTTGAGCAATTTCTTGTTTAGGTTGCTTAGGTGCTTCAACCTGTGGACTGTATGCGTCAGGGTCGTTCTTCGCCTCATCTTCCGTTGGTATGCAAAAGGTCTGAAACAGCGCGTACTTCAATGCAATCGACATAGCTTTGCTTGTAGCTTTGTCGCCACTATCCATTGCTTCGCCCGCTGAAACGCATTTCACATGTGAGCCGTCAGACGCATAAAAAGTGTATTCAATAAGTAAAATAGTTCTATTCATTACCTTTTTCAAAGTCACTTTGTTGTATTTGTCATATACTTCTGTTGGAGTTTGTATAAACTCACGCTCAAGAACTCGTGGCACAAAAAACACACCGTGCTTACTTAATAAAGGATTTAACGCCGTGTAAACTTGGTCTATCGACCTAAACTTAAAGCCTTGTGCCTCGTTTGTCGCCCCCTTGTTTATTGGCTTGAGTTCCATCATTATATCGCTTATTTTTTCATAAATTAACATTTTTTACCCCCAATTCGCCCAATATGAGCGATTTTAATAGCTGTGTTACTGTTACACCCCTTTCAACGCATAACGCTTGAAATAGGTTATATTCTGCCTCTGTCAACCTAGCATAAACAACTTTGCTAGAACTCGTTTTGCCTTTTGGTCTACCTCTGTTCATTTTCAAGCCTCTGCTGTGCTTTGTTTATCAGGTCAACTAATTGGCTGTGTTCATCAGTCATTAAGTAACCTAACTTATGCAACTGAAATACTGCGTCATGTGCTTGTGAAACTTGTTCGCCCACTTGTTCTTTTAATTCTTCCTTATTCATGTTTCCCTCTTTGTTCTTATTGGCTGTGTTCGCCTTATGTACTTAACATACACTATTTTTATTTATTGTCAACAAAAAAATGTAAACAATTTAAATAAATTTTTAATTGTGTTGTAAATGGTTGATAATGTTGAGTAATTTCAATAGAAAAAAGCACCCTGATAGAGTGCTTCGTGTTAGTCACAAGTCATTTTTTCGTAAGCAGATAACATTGTAACGCCTGCCATAAGTAACGACTGTGTAGCGTCCTTGTGTGCGACTGTGCCTTGCTTCATGCCTAAGTAGTCACGTTCTGCTTTCTGAAACATCAATTTAGCGTGTTCAAAGGTTGCTTCGCTTTCGCTAGCTTCCATGTGTTGAGCAACTTCCGTAAGAACTCTCGCATGTGCATGTGTCGCATTTCCCGTCACACTCGCATACATGCCTGTGTTTGGGTGTGTCGAGTGGCTCGGGCTCTCGTATCCCTCTTGCATGACTATTCGTTTCCTCAATTTTTTGTACATGTTTCGCCCCTTTTTTAAATGTTTTTTTAAGTTCTGATATGCCTGTTTCCATAGCCTGATTGATTAGTTTTTGTCCTGTTTTTGAACGCATACCATAACCCAATAAAACCCATATAAATTTGTTCATATAGCCCCCAATAGAATTAAAGCCCTCATATCGAGGGCTTATATCAACAATCAGCTATTGACTAGCCGACGTCTTTTTGGTCGCAAACTGTAACGCAAGCGTTAAAGCGTGGCGATTTAGGGATTTGGCAAAGTTCTGAACGGATTTCAGCGAACTGTGCGTCTGTGTAAACACGTTGTTTTAACATTGCGATTTCAGCGTCTTTTGCAGCAAGTGCTTGGCCGTTCAAGATAGCTGTTGTTTGAGCATTGATTTTGCAATCAAATAGCTTTTCAGCTTGGTTAGCGTCAAACTGCCTAGCCGCTTGGTCGTATAACCTAGCTGTGTTAGCGTTATCAGCCTCGATAACACGGTTTGCGTTTGTGTTAATCAAGTTTTGTGTTGTCGCTGTATCAATAATTTCTTGAACTTTAACATCACAGTTTGAAACGTCAGCACATGTGCGTGAGTTGTTGCCTGCCCAGCTATTGCCGCTGAAAAGGCTAAATAGAATTAGTAGGACGATAAATCCACCGATTAAGCCAACGCCCCAATTTGAAGAGCTATCTTCCATTACGTAAGTTTTTTCGTGCATAGTAGCACCTCTTTTATTTTATTTAGATTAAAGCTTACGCCTCAACCTATCCTTTAAACCTGTGTCAGTTGGTCTTGTAGTACCTTTGGGTGTGCTTTTAAACGAATTATATTGACTGCTTGTTTTGTCGTTTAAAATATCATCAGCAAGCCCCTCAAGCTGTTTTATATCAAAGCCTAACATAGCTACCGCTTTCGCAACCATTGGTGTATTGCGTGCAAAGTCTAGCCCTTTTGATAGCGTTTCACGTCCGCCATAGTCATTTACTGCTTGCATAGCACCTTGCTTTGTCATCGGGTATTTTTTAGACAGTTCCGACGCTTTCTTTATGTTTTGGATTGTTTGTTGCTTTAGTCCCAACTTTTTGAGTAGGTTTTCTTTCATCTTGTCCGCTATGCTCATTCTGCACCGCCTGTTGTTGATTGTTAATTAATTGTGTAACTGCCTGTGTTAAATTGTCTATTTGATTTGATAAATCTTCATTCTTTTTGATTGATTGCTTTAGTTGTTCTTGCAGTTCTGCGTTGATTTCCTCTTGAGTTTTCTCAACTTCAATCAAGCCGTTTTCAATAAGTAATTTTTCGTATTCATCTAGCTTATTGACTGCCTCTGTCGCTAATTGCTCAAGTTCTTGGTATGCTTCGAAAGTATAGCCGATTTGATTGTCGCCCTCGTAACTTGTGCCAATGATAAATTCGCCGTCTATACGTAAGTTTCGGTATGTACCTAGAAAGTTGTTTTGATTGCTCATTCTACACCGCCTATATTTAGATGATAAGCGATATATTTAGATTGTGAAAGGCTTGAAAAAGTCTTTTAAAAGGTCGAAAATGGGCTTTCTAATAATTGCCCTATGATTGAAAACGCTTTGTTTCTTTTAGTTTTAAGTGGAGTTAGTGATATTTTTAGTTCTTCGCTAGCTTCATCTAGCGTAAGTCCTTCTATATCAACAAGTTTAATGATTTCACGCTGAACACGTGTGAGATTGCCACTAACGGACGCTAGTAATAATTGTTTATCTGCAAAGCTTTTGAAGAACGCTTTTGCTTCTTGATGTGTCATAGGTAACTATGATTTTTTATTTGATTTTTTAGTGCTTGCCGTTTTCGTGCCTTTAGGCTTGCGAACGGTTGTTTTCTTGTATTTAGTCTTTTTCATTGTCGCCATTTGTCGCCACCTCCGAATTATTTATGTTTGTGTCGTTTATGATAGTGCCGTTGCCTGCGTGATATTCTTCTGTTTCGTACTCTTCAACAATATATGTTTCTGTGTTATTGATATACTCAAACGTCTTAAAGGCAACATAGCCACCTAAACCACCGCCAACGATAAATAAGACTGTAAACATAGCAATTAACGCCATAACAACCTTGTATACCAGTCTTTGTGCAAAAGTGCCTTGTGCAAGTAATTCAAGCCTTTTTAAATCTTCGTCTTTTGCCATTTTACACTCCAAAAAAGCCTTTGATTTTGTCCGCATTAGCGATTAAGAACGATACAAACGCCGTGATACCTGCAACAATAGCTGATATTGTCTTGTATGACATGGTTACACCTTTTTTAACGCCTGAAAATTCTGCTTGTTTTAACTGCATATCTTCATAATACTTCTTTAATTCTCTGATAATCTTTGCATTTTCGACACAGTGGTGCATGTTGTCATCATGAATGTGTTTATCCATTTTCTCCATACCTCCAACTAATCTTTCAACGCTATTAAATAATTCAGAAGCATTTGCCGATAGTTTTGATGTAACACTTATTAACTGTTTAATATCCCCTCGCATTTCACGAATGTCTGCGTCAGTTTTTCGTCTGTCATTAAAAGTGTTTTCACTAGCCATTGATTATGCTCCGTTGGGCTTTATTTTGTTTGCTTAAAATAGCACTCTACTGTATTATGTAGCGAATTTATATAATCGTCAAGTAACAATTCACGTTTTAACAGTATTTCTGCATTGCGTGGTGTTGTTAATAATTCATAATGTAGCTTAGGAAGCTTGGGGACAGCAGGACTAGGGCACACAAACGGCTTTATCTGTTCGTATTGCGTGACGTACTCGACGTGGCTACATGCCGATATTATCAAGGTTGAGAGTATCAACAAGCATTTTAAGTTTATCATTAGGTATTACCTCTATTTCACATTGATTAATAATAATAGGCTCTATGTCCTTGAAAGCTTCTTCAACGTCTGCAAGGTCATTAGCTAACTTATTTTTAGAGCTATAGCAAGCTTCAAGTTCGTTATTGACTTGAAGTAGTTGATTTCTAATTCTATCTTGTTGCAAATCAATGCTTGTGTTCGATTGTTCTAGCTGCTTAATGTTGTTTTCCAACTGTTCGATATTTCCGACAAGTTGAGTTATCGTGTTTCTCATTAGTAATATTGTTATAACGCTAACCACAAGTAAGCCTAGTAGTATATATATAACGTATTTCGTCATATTTCCGCCCCTGTATCGCTGTTTGTTAGTGTAAGCAACTTAATCAAGAAGTTAGCTACGTCTGCGTTAAAATTGCCTGTAATGAGCAAAACGGACGTAACAACAATAACAAAGATTAAGCTAATAAAAAAGGCTACACGTTTAAGCGATAGTTTGCCATTGACTGATAGCATCTCTTTTAACATCTTAACCGCCATACTCAAAATGAGGGCAATCTGTGAAGCTATGCCAATTACCGCCCCATTTGTTTTTATTGTCCATGCTTTCCCAATAATCGCCCAATTCTTGCAAGTCGTCCTTGCCCTCTACAAGCTTGCCATTTTTAGTAAAATACATATCAACGGCTAAGCTGTTTAAGTGTTTGCTGTTCATGGTGGTTGAACGCCCCTCATCAATATAAATCTGCTGTTGCTCTACTGTTCGCTGAACTTCACGCATTCTGCACTTAAAGCCTAGTTCAGTAGCTTTAAATATCAATTCCGCAACGTATGATGTAAATAATTCTTGTTTTTCGCCTAGCTTCATTATTTCCCCTCAAGATAATTTAATATCTGTTTAGTTTGTCTGTCTAGCATTCTATCAAGTTTTTTTGAATTATTATAACGACAATCGTAATTACAATTCATACTCTCTGAAAGTATATTTTTTATATCTGCTTTTATATATTCATCGAACACGTTACACTCTATTTCAGAATAATATGATAATTCACAATGCTTTTTATCTTCCAGCCTATCAAAAAAGAATATTGTATCAATGATTTTCATTGCAAGAGTGCCATACCAATAACCACCGCAATGACTGCGATATGCTCGTGATGATAACGTTTCGTCAGCACTTGACTTATCAAATATAATCAAGCCAAAAATCACGTTAAATAGTTGGTCTAGCGCTATAGCTAGTTGCCATAGGTTGTGTTTTAATTTATCCATACCAACCTCACAGACTAAACGTGTTAGGAATTACAAACGCAATCGCTTCAACTTCTTCAACTGTTGTTGCAACTTCGAGCATATCTTTATATCCCTGTAATATCCCTGTCAAAACGCCTGTAAACTCCCTGTATTGAACGAGTTTAGCATATATTTTCTCTATCATTACAAGTCTATCAATGCCACGCCCTAGTGCTAATTTATCAATAAATGGTGTAGGTGCAGAATTGTCTGCATACCATGCTTCACATTCTGTCTTTTGGATATCCCACGTCAAAACCTCACTTTCAGGAGTGTCTGCCTTCGCTTGTGTAGCGTAAACCTCGTAAGTAGCGTTCAACTCTGCCATTTTATTAGCTTTAACCTCTGTTAGTGTAGGAACGTAAGCTTGTTCGTATTCGACTTCATCAGGGTGTGTAAGTGTATACGCTTCGATTTCCGCAAGTAATGCGTTTTCATTCTCTGTATTATATTCACTTGCGCCTACTGCATGACTAGTTGTCACTAGTTGTGTGTTCACTTCTAGTTCACCTTTATCGTTCAAAAACTCCGTTTTTTGCTCTGATGTTTTATTAAAACGATAAAACCCACTAATTGTTTTAAATATGTTACTGTATGTTGTCATTTTTAACCCTCCTTAAGCTTTATAGCAAAGCCGTTTAAAGCACCGCCTGCTATTCTATTAAATGTAGTACCAGCACTATATACGCCATTTGCTACATATATAAAATATCCACCGCCACCGTCTATATTATTGATAAAGCACCACCATTTTCCGCTTGGAACAGTATAGCTATTCCCTGTTACGTTTACAATTTGCCCTAAGCCTGCATTGTTGGTTGGGATTGGGGCTGGTGTTAATGGTGAAAATGGGTTAGCGCCACCTACACATGCTATCTGTCCATTTTGATTGAATTCAAAACGTAAATTGTGAGATAAGAGAGTTAACCATAATTGGTGCAAGCCTGTATATTTAACCGCTTCAATCTGCGCGAAAGGAACTCCATTGTTGTCTAAAAACCTGTACTTATTGCTAAAATGTTGTTCATTACTACCTTGACTTTTAACATCAATGTCACCATCTAAAACACCACCTGTTTTATCAAACTTGCCATTCAGCCCACTTAAAGCATTATTTGCGGTTGCGTTTGCCGTGTTAGCTGTCGATTGCGCAAGGTTGGCTATTTGTTTAATCGTGTCAACAAACACGTTTGCATTGGTCGTTTCTTGCCATTTACCGCCGTTTCTAATCAAAGTTAATACATAGTTGTCAGTTGTAACTATATTCGAGCCTGAATACGTCTGTATGCCGTTGATATCCGTGCTATTTACAACGGTTGTGCCTGTAGGTAAAACAATCTCAATAACACCGCCGTCAAGAATAGCGTCACCGCCGTTGATTATAGCTACATTTACGCTTGATAACGTGCCTGCTGTGGTTATCTTGGTGTAGTACCTGTCAACCGTGATACTATCGCCCACAATCTCGGTTTCTGTGGGTAATTGAACGCCTTGAAGCGTCTGAATACTACCCGCTAGTGATTGTAGTAACTCAAATGCCGTCTTGTTTGTTATTTCGTCCTGTAACCCCTCATAAATGGGGTCTAACGGGTCAAACTCGTTCGCTTTAACAAATTTATTTTTCTCTACCATATATTCAACTCCTTATATAATATTAATACCCTTGTATCAAAATGTCAACTATGCCGTTTGCTGTATTTCCGTTTATGTCGTAACACGCAATAGTTATGCCATCAGATACGTAACCATTTACGATAGTGCCTTTACTTATAACCTTAGCTGTGTATGCGTTGTTGAAACTCGGCTTCGAACTATCATATTGCAATGACATATTGACATTCTTAATCTTCTTGTAGTAGTTTTCAGGCACACTAACAAGAAAATTATCACCCACAACCTCTACATCTTGAATAATCATGTTTGGCTTGTCCTCTACGTCAAACATAGTCGTTATGTCGTTACATACTAGGTTTTCAATGTTTTCAAAATAAATAAATATTCTTATATCCGTGTCTTGCTCGCTTATTCTATAATCAGTCAGTAAAACGGGCGTGCTATAAGTTTTTACACCGTCAACGTCTACACATCTGCTATAAAATACATCTCTAATACTACCACTCGTTACATCTGCCGATACTCTTAAGTATGCGCCATGCAGCAAAGGTGTGATAGTGATATCATACATATACGTGACTGCTAAAGGCTTGCTAGAGTAGATTGTTTCAACGTCTGTGCCATTCCATAGAGATTGAACGTCTGTACCATTCCATAACGTTTTAATTGGTAGACTGCTGTATAATTTATCGTTTTCAATATATCCGTTCGATATAGTACCGTTCCAACCGTTCGCTAACTCCGATTGTGTTTCGTATAGATTACGTTGCACTACATCGCCCAAGCTAACATTTATAGCTATCATTTGGCTTTTTAAACCCACGATATCAACGACTTTAACCATAACACGTTTAGCCGTGTTTACGTAGCTTGAAAGGCTAACTATCCCATCTAAATTAAGTGGATTTGTTATTAATATAGATTGTTCATAACTATCTGTGTAGTTGGTTGAGATTTTAACTTCGTAACCCGCAAAATCAATAGGCTTAGCGTTTACTTTGATTTCTAAATTAGTGCCATTTAAATATAATTCATCAACGGGTGCTGGTGGATTTAACAACCCCGTAACATGTATTTGACTTGTCAATATTTCGCTTGAAGCGCCTGTCGTTGATATAGCTTGAATTGTAACGTTATAATATGCGTCTTGTTTCAAAGCAGGCAACGTTATAGCGTACTTTTCACGTGTTTCTAGCTGTATGCTCTCGGAACTGCCACTTTCTGTATAGTAGACTTTGTATTTGTCAAAAAACACGCCGTACTTATCTTGAATATTCATTGACAAAACTGCATTTAAAACGATATTGCCGAACTTATCAAGTGTGGCTGTTGTTTCGTCAGCAACGTAGTTGAGTAGTTGAGGCTTATTCAACTTACCTCTGTCAAATGCACTAGGGAATGTCAATGCGCTTTCATATGGTGGAATATCCCCGTCAATAACGCTGTAATAGCCTGTGGCGCTCGGTATGCACTCAACATCAGCCGTGAAGTCTGTATTACGTGTAATTGATTTAACAAGCACTTCTAATCCTTGTCTTTCTGTTTCGCCCAACGATAGCATTTTGAATTGTTCAGGTGCTTGCGCTTCCAATATTGGCACAGTAAAATATAAAATGTTCGTTTCTTCGTTCACTCTTGCCGTGATATCCCAAAACCTTTGAGAATATTTAGTGCCGTCTTTCAATGTGTATTTCTTGCCAACTTCAATATTATAGAATTGGTCTAATATAACCGCCTCAACATAGCCGTTACTATCGTATTGATAACCGCACACTTGCCCTTGAACGCCTACACCAAGAAAAAAGCTAGGGTGTTGAACAAGTAGTTTTTGCCCTAGTTTATAATCTATAGCACGCCAGTCTGTCGAAAACGATATAACTTTGCTACGTAGCATAACCTTAGCAAGTGTGAGCATGCCTCTCTTGTATGCTAACTCATAATCAGTCGCCCATAGTTCGTCTTTTTTCTCAACGTTTGTTGGTGTTATGTCCTTATCATGCACAAGTATCTGGTCTTGTTGATAGTCCTTGTCTTTGTTCTGAAATAGTATTTGTAACCCGTCAACCGCTTTTATTGGCTTAGACTGCACCATGCTCATATTGGAACTATTACGAGGCGTTATAACGTCCACAATGTCGCTATCAGGGTTATCATAAACAACTATGTATTCGCCGTTTGACTGTGATATATACCCCTCTGCAACCTCTAACATTTCGCCTAGTACCTTGCCTAGTGTTCTCCCGCCCGTTTCAACTCCGTTAGCCGTAAAGCCGTATCTGTCGCAATGTTGCTCAAACGCAAGGAAGCTTTCAGCATTTAAAGGCACATCGCCCGCTGTCAAGATGATGTTTTTATCCGTGAGCAATCGTCTAGCTAAACATGCTATATTGCTTGATGTGGTATAGTTACCGTTGCTATCAATACCTTTTAATTGAGCAAGACAATTCACAGTATCTAACGCACCGCTTAGTCTATCACTTGCTTTTGCTCTCAACTCTAACAAAGTCAACGATTGCCCTGTGTATGTTATAGGCTCGTAATCTTGACGCGCTTGTACCTCGATAATGTATATATCAGCATAAGCTGTGTAATTCTCAACCATAAAAATACCGTCTATTATTTTGTTGTAAACGCCATTTTTCGCAAGTTGAACATCATATATATTTCTTGAAGCTTGTCTAGTGCTTCTAATTGTGATAACTGCTTGGTTTATGACAACACGATAGCGCCCACTCGGGATATCTTGCCCGTCTTTATCACCACCATTATTATATTTATTAAGTGTTAAAACATGCCTATAGCCTGCGCCATACGATTGAGGAATATCATACTCCACACCACCTAAACGAGTGACAATCGCTTCTACACCTGTATTATCATAAGTTGTGTTAATATCTATCACGCTTTCATTTGTAAGCGTGTTTATAACTTTTAAGTTGTTTAGTTGCAAAATAGGATATAAATAAGATATTCCAACAAATAATCCACTCGGGAACGAAAAAACTATAGATATTTCGTTTGTTTCGTCTGTTGTTTCATAAATAAAGTCCGCACCCTCGTTAAGCTTGTAGTTCATTTGATTAGATATGATTGAGTTGCCTATCCATTTAAAAGGCTCACCTTTCCAACCGCTGTAAACATAATATTCATAGTCACCGTCAATAACGCTTGATATAGGTGTCGTGTCAGTACGTACATCAAGAACATCAACCTCGCCCGCTGATACAACAAACAAATGCGTTAAATATTGCACGTTATTTTCGATTGACTGAAACGGAGTGATTGCATAATCAGGCGTAGTTCTGTACTTACCTACAACTTGAGGTAAATGCTCATAAGGTCTAAGTTGATTATTGCCACCGTCAAGTGTGTAATACTTACCAGCTGTAACGTTTGTTTGCTCATCATCTTTCGTAAAATAACTCATAATAGACGATACAATATAGCTTACACCTATAGATATAGCAGAACTTACGATAATACCACCTATTGTGGTTGCAGCAAACGCACTAATTGCACTACCGATAGCACCCGCTATACCTATAACCGCACCGTCTAAACGAGGATAAACGTCCACTACATCGCCTTTGTTGATTTCGATTGTTTCCCAATCGCAAGGCGCTACAATGACGCCGTTAAGGTGTATTTCTGCTGTTTTAAGTGTGCTTAGTGGTATATCTTGGCTTTTAGAGTAGTTGATTACTGCTCTAATTAATATCAAGTTGTCATCGGCTTTGAATTGATAGTTTTTAATCATGTATTATCTCGTATAATTCGATTTCTTTGTCCATAACATGCACGAGTGGCGTTAATGCTGTCGCTCTGCCCTCTATTGCATGTAATGCCCTACCCCCAACAACTACACCACAATGAGTGTATATATCGTTTTGCTTGTTAAAGAAAAGGCACACACAGTTCTTTTTTAGAGGGAGGGAAGTCCGTATCAAACGATTATCATTAAGGAGGAATGTAATATATTGTTCGAAAACTGTGTGCTTTGCCCTTTCTGTCTTAATATCGCTTATATCTAACCCTAAGTCAATATTAAATTCATGTTTAAGAAATAACAGAACTAGTCCTGCGCAATCGCAACTATCAAAACTCGCTCTATTAAATTGGAATGGTATGCCTAAGTATTTAACTATATCCATGTTTTACCACCTGAAATGTGTGTTGTAGTACCTCATTGTTGGCAATGGCTCATTTAATATATCGTTGCTTGTTAAATCGCCTGTAATTTCGCTTATCGTGTTAGTGATACTTGTTAGCTTTAGATGTAAACTTTCCGACAATACCTCATTAGTTTTACGTGAAATAACACGCACAATGACGTTTAATGCCTCTTTTGGATTTTCTAAGGCTTGAGCAATTTCAGGACTATAGTTTGACGTTTGAATACTGCCTGCCACTATCTCGCCCCCTGATTTCTCACTAACCATGATGTACTTAAATGGGTAAGCTAAATAATCAACGCCATTAAACACGTGTTTATATATTGGATTGCCTTTCTCATCAACGCCTGCAAACTCTGTAGGGCTAGAACTTAGATTATACCATTTGTTTGGCTCTAACTCGATTGATACGAGGTTTATTACACCGTCATCGGTGTTTTCTGCTGATAACTCATCAATCAACGCTTGTGATAGTCCAGAATGTGAGCGTGTCTGCTGAGGCGTATTTATCTGCTCGCTAGTGATAAAAGTTGTTTCGAAAAGTTGTTTATCAAACACGTTGATTTTCTTCATATTACACCTTTTCTGTTGGTGGCACGAAATAATACCATTGTAATTGCAACACTACGTTATAGCCATATCGCCCACGTTTGTTATATGTCAGCTGTGTTGTGTTAAATCTAAAACAATAGTATTTAGTAACGTCAATGTTTGGGAAATCTAAATCAGGGAATAAAGCATAAAAAGCGTTCAAATTGTTTGCTTCAAACCATGTTAAAAAAGTGGCAAATTCTGCGTTCGTCATGTCGATTGTAAAATTCAATAGCTTATATGTAGGCTCTCCACCGCTTCTAACACGTTCGTTACTATCAGCAGAATATACAACACGTGTATCTACTGTTTCAACGTTGTAGTTCTTAACCTTGCCATGTATTTTGATGTTGTCGGGTAAAAAAATCATCTGTTCACCTTTGCTTGTTTAGAGTTCTTAAAATCTATAGCTTGTGATACTGTGCCACCTTTGGATATATCCTTAGCTACTGCGTCAATAATCAAATTAGTTATCTCAATCTGTCCGTTAGCGTTGGTTGACTGTGTTGTTTGCACCTGTGCAGATGATGAATTATTGATATTATTGATAACCACGCCACCACCATAACCACCCGCACCAGCTATAGCTAAACTAGGACTATTAACGCTAGAAAATGCGTTCATAATGCCGTCGCTTATGCCTTTGATTTTAGTTGTAACTAAACCAGCATTGTCAACAAGGCCGTCTCTAAGGCCAACCATATCATCTTTACCCATATCCCAAAATACTCTTGATGGGCTGTTGATATCAAATTCACTTAAAAAACCACCCGTAACCATTCCCGCTATATCTGATACTGCGTTAGCAAGTAAACTGTTTGCCCAATTCAACATACTATCAGCCAACGATTGAATTAAGTTCTGCCCGATTGCCTCCATGATGTTAGTATCTTCGTCAAAACCGTCTTGAATACCACTGCTAATTGCGTTTGCAATAATACTGCCCGCTTGGTCGGCTGTTTCTTGGTTTGCGATACGCTCGGCTAGAACTTCGGGTGCGATAGTTGGCCCGACTAAATCATCAGCAATACCTGTGCCACCACCAACGCTATTTAGTGATGTAGATAAGTTGTTAATTTCATTACTATAGTCTTTTATGCCTTGAATTTCTTCAGGGGAGACAAGTTCTGCACCCTCTTCGGCTTTAATTTTAGCAACATCTAAATCAGATAATGCAAAGGCTAATTCTTCGATAGCTTGTAATTGAGGTTTAATATCCAATCTACCTAACGGCTCAATTTTGCTACCTGAAACCGCATTAAACTTAGCTATAAGTTTGTTTATATCGACAATTAAACTGTTTATAAGTTGTTTAAAGTCATAAACTAATTCTTGCCATAATTTTTGAAAGTTCAATTTAAAACGCTCGTTGGTGTTCCATAAATAAACAATCGCACCAACAACCGCACCGATAGCTTTTATAAGTAAGCCAATAGGGTTAGCCGCCATTGCTAAGTTCAGTAAGTTTTGAGCAAGTGAAGCGCCCTGTATTGCCTTTGTCAAGTTAAGAAACGCTGTGATAACTGTTGTTAGTACCGCTTGAGTTCTGAACGCTATAAATGCACCTGTGAGGCTTGCAAGTGCTAAGCCGACTTTGTCAATGTTTTCAAATAATGTAACAAAACCCTCTATCAATGTAGGCAACAAGTCAGCCAACGAACTCGCAAGTGTGCCTATAAATGTCGACAACTGTTTACCCATGTCCTGTAGAACTGGTTGTAACTCACTTGACAAGCTTGCATTAAGGTCATTAATATTCTCAATAGCGCCTTTTACTGCGTCCGTTAGTGGCGCTTTTATGCTATCAAAAATGGTAATACCAACGCCCTCGATAGATGATTTCATCAGCGTTATTTGCCCTGTGAGGTTATCAAGCTTAATATCAGCCATTTCTTGCGCTTTGCCTGTGGCGTCATTTATTGAAGTGTATAACTTGTTAAAATCTTCATCGCTAGTTTGAACAACTGCCAACAATCCCGACATAGCCTCTTGTCCTGCCAATGCGCCTGCTGTACTTGCTTGCTGTTCAGGTGTAAGCTTTTTAAATCCGTCACGTAACTGTAGCAATACATCATTTAACGGCTTCATAGTGCCGTCTGCGTTTGCGACTTCAACGCCTAATAACTCCATAGCTTGTGCGCTTTCATCTGTAGGTTTAACAAGTCTTGTTAGTGTCGCTCTTAATGCTGTACCTGCCTGACTACCTTTAATACCACTATTAGCCATTAAGCCCAATGCAACGGCTGTATCTTCGATAGAGTAGTTCAATGCGCCTGCTACAGAGCCAACGTATGTAAATGCGTCGCCCAACATAGCCACGTTTGTATTTGACTTAGCGGACGTTTGCGCCAACACATCAGCGAAATGAGTAGCGTCACTAGCGCTTAACCCAAACGCCGTCATGCTGTCAGTAACGATATCTGAAACAAGTGCTAAATCTTCACCACTTGCAGCGGCTAAATTCATCACGCCCTCAATGCCGTTCAACATGTCGTTAGCGTCCCAACCTGCCAACGCCATATACTCGAACGCTTGCCCTGCTTGTGTAGCACTAAAAGCGCTTTCTATGCCTAAATCCTTAGCCTTTTGCGTTAAAATATCCATTGTATCGGCTGTAGCGCCTGAAATAGCCTGAACGCTTGACATTTGCTGTTCAAAGTTGCTACCTGCGACGATTGAGCCTGCTATCGCTGTTGTTACTGCGCCAAACGCACCCGCTATAGCTATAGCGCTCGCTTTCGCTATTCTCTCAAGGCTATTTAAGCTACTTTCAAACTGCTTACTATTGCCGTCAATATCTATCGTTAATTTTGGGTTAGCCATGCAAACTCCATTTTAAGTTGTGTTCAATTTCTTCTTGTGTCAGTTCTTCAGGCTTATCATCAGGCAGTTTAAACAACATATACAACCTGTTAGCCTCTCTCTTTTGTGTTTCGTCTTTGATTTTTGTAATGTCAGCCGTTCTATAGCCAACTATTTTTTTGAATAACGTGTCATAGCTTAAACAATCTCGTAAAGCTATATACTTGTGATAATGTAAATCGGTATCAATTAAATCAATGCCGTATTGTTCTAAAAATGCACCATAGATATAGTTACTGTCTAATTCTATATCATGGTCTTTAACTTGCCGTGTAGGCTCTGAATTATCGCCGTCAGGTGTTGCGTAAATATAACTCTTTGCATTGACAATAAAAGATATAAATTCCTTGTGTATTTCTTCAATGTTAGCCTCTGTAACCTCTAAATCAATCAAGATATCTTGAATTAGACGGACTATATCAGCTATGTCATCTTGACGCTTAAACGCATTATACAACCGCTCCCACTTCTTGAATGAAGTGTCGATTTTATGTCGCTTATCATCAATCCATACATAATCAATTAGTCCGTCTAGTATATTCATTAATTGCCCTTAGCTTTTTTAAACTCTGTGAACGCATACACAACACCCTGCGTAAGTGCGTTGATAACGCTTTCTGTTAAACCATACTTTGCGATAACTTCATCAACAAAGCCTTTGTTATAGATTTTAGAGAATACGTCAACGGCTTCTTCGATAATCTCGAAAGGCTCGTTATTTGCTTTCAAGCCTTTTTCAATATCTTGTAGTCGACTACGTAACCTTAAATCTACATCACTAGGCGTGATTGTTCCTGTTATTCCTCCGATTTCAATGTCATAGCCTTGTTTACTTGCTAATTTAATCTTATGTGCCATTTGATACGCTCCCTCTTGTTATTTAGATACTTTCAAACGTCTGTGTTGCTAACGTGTAATCGCCTTTGATAGGGTCGCTTGCAGACGATAATGTGAATGATACTTCACGTTCTTTTGTTGCTTCGCCCGTAAAACTATCAACCGCAACCGATACATAGTAAGCCTTAGCAGAATAAATACCCGCTGCAGTTTCTTTGCCTGTGTCAACTTCGATAAATAAACGCTTAGCGTTGTCATACGTTTCGAGATTGTCAGCGACTGCGATAATCACATCTAAACCAGCGTCACCCGTGCTGTCTTTGCCCGTACCGCTGAATGTAGGCTTGTAGCCTGTAGTTTCTTCAACCTCGTTATCGTTGGCAATGTATGCCTCTGTTTCTACAGTAGCATTTGGGTTAAAATCAAGATTAGTAACCTTTGTACCTAATCTGTTAAAGCCTGTTGTTAAAACAAGCGTGCCACCAGCGATTAAATCGTAATCAGCGGGAATGTCTTTAGCAGTAGCGATATAATACTCTAATCTGCTCATTTTTGTTTTTGTTAAAGCCATTGTTAAGCCTCCGTTTTATAATAACTTATGCGTACAGTAAATTGATACTTTACGCTATTTTCATCTATTGCACTAGCGCCCTCTTGGTCGTCGATAACTTCAACCATGTCGGGTGTTTGATTTTCTTTAAACACGGGGTAATTGCCCGCTTTTTCCTGTTGCTCAACCCATTCTGCCACACCCTCAACTATATTAACCCATTTGAGATTACTAAGGTCATTTGTTGCTACCGAAATAGGCAAAATAATTACAACCGTAAAGTCATAATAGTTGTATGTATCGCCTGTTATGAATTGGTCTTGCACTTCGTCTTTAACCATTGAAACGGGCGCTATAATAACATTGCCATTTTCGCCGTCGTCAAAGTTAAAAAACAACCTTGTGAATAGCGGACAGTTGTAAAACCATTCCCACACGGCTAGATGTCTACTATTAGCTACATCTCTAGTAGCTAGCGTCAGTAACTCGTTTGCACTCATTTCAACACCTTTTCACGCTCGATAAACAGTCCTACTGCGTCTATCAGCTTGTATTTTTGTGTAGCCTCTGCCTTTTCGCTCCAAAAAGAAGTTGCTTTCGGGTTTTTATCCTTACGAAAATTGAAAGTTTTACCGAAGTACATTTTATTAGCGTACTGCGCTGTGTATTGTATAGCGTAAGGCTTGATTATTTTACCCTCTATCAGATTGCCTGTCTGCTTAGGTGTAAAAGGCGATATAAGTTTATGCCATTCGCTCGCTAAAAAAGTACCAACCTTATTATTATGCGTCAGCTTACCCGCTATAGCGCTCGTGTCTAGCTTTAAACTAGCTTTTACGTTTATCTTCATGCTTCCACCTTGTAATGTGGCAAAGGTTGCCCCCTGTCTGCATTGTTAGTCACGCTTTGAATAAGTATCGCCCTATCGCTGTATTTATCCTTTAATAGTGTTAAATCGGTTGTTTCGTCTGTTACAACGCCTCTTATAACTAAATCACCCTCTTGCAGTGTGAACTTGTCAACTATAGCCTCTTGTGTGCTTGCTTGCCACTCACTAGGCGTTATGTAGTTGTCACTTTGAGGTATTCTCACAGTTATAGCCTTTCTTGTAACGCTTGAGCCATCTATTAAGCTTGTGCTTGTCGATTGACGCCATGAACAGTTATTCAGTTCTTTACGCAAATACACGGTCTTATACTTATTGTATTCGTCCTTATACTCAAACTTACTATACAGGGTGATTGTATCATTTGCAAATGGAAGCATAAACACCTCTATAGAGTAAAGGAACGCCCATATCATCAACAACGCCTGTGAGATAGTCCGCAATCAAAGCGTTAGCCTTGTGATTAAGTTCAGTTTCGCTAAGCGTGTTATATGTTACACTTACGCCGTCAGTATTCGCACTTCTGAACTCGCTTGTAGCCTTAGCATTCGTGTCGTATAACCCCACTAACTCAAATATCAAGTGTTTTAGTATCGGTGGCAACTCAAAACCACGCTCAACCATGCTAACAAGTCTATTGTAAGTGTTGTTATCAACTTTCTTGCTTGCTCTAACCTCGAAACGCTCAAAAAGTAAGGGGTCAACAATACTACCACCCATAGAAATATATTCTTCATGCGTTAAATAAGCCATTGTCAACCCCTTTTGTAATTATTTTTTAGCAGCGTTTTGCATTTTTGCAAACTCTGCTTTTTCAGCCTCAAGCGCTTCACGCTCTGCTTGTAACTCTGCTTTTTCAGCCTCAAGCGTTGCTTTCATCTTCTTGACTTGTTCCATAGTTTTAGCGTCTAAGCCGTCTTTTTTAGCCCCTACGCCTACAATTCTCTCTGCCATGTTTTAGCCTCCTGATGGTGCTGCTTTTTTATGAACATAAATGCCTTTTAGCTTTTTGTTTAGAACTTTAACAAATCCATACTTTCTAAACTTCAATAGCCAAGCATCAGCAGATTGGTTAGCCATTGGGTCAATGATAGTCATCTCATTGAATTTATCATGCTTCAATACTGCGTTTTTATCGCAAGCTATAAAGTTGATTTCTGCACCTGTTGTCGCTCTAGCCCAACCGCCAGCGTCGCCTGTTGGGGTCATATTAATAGCATCATAAAAGCGTGTTTGTGGTACTGCTATGTTTGTACCAAAAGAAGCTATTAATTCTCGGCTTTTAGTTGTATCAAGTGTTAAAATACCATTCATGAGTGTTGGTGTAGCCAATAACACACGGTTAGTTTCGTCAACTTCTGCCTCATCAAGTGCATTCTTAGCGACAAGTAATGCTTTTAAAAATGCGTCAACATCTGCTAGTGTAGCAACTGCACCTTGAATACCTGCTGTGCCAGCAATGCTAGCGAAAGTGTAAGCGTCTGCTTCAGGCACAACTTGAGTTCTTACAAATTCACCTGATGTTGCACCAAGTGTCATGTTTAGTGTTTCTAAGTTGTCAGCTTTATCAAGATTAAACTTAATACCTCTGTCATAGTCAAAGTCGTATGTTTTCCACACGCCAGTGATTGAGCCCTCTCCATAACCTTTTGCACGGTCATAATCTTTCAAGCCTGATGTTTCAATCTCGTAAAGTTGAAATTCGCCGACATTGTTAGTTTCTCTAACTAAGCCCGCTGGTGTAGCAAATACATTTGATTTTGCATTTGCCTTATATACTGCGTCCATGACTGCGACAGCCCTTGACGCTAATGATATTGCGTTAGCCATTGTTTAGCCCCTATTTTTTATCTGTAGGAGGTGTTATTCCTGCCGCACTCATCATTTGAGCAAGTGCAGTATCTTCTGTGCCTCCTGTGTTCCCCACACCCGCCATATCAGCAGGAGTCACGCTTGACTTGAATATATCGTCAGCGTAATTGCCTTTGTCGTCTTTGATTAGCTGTTCAAAATGCACTTTCAACGTCTTAGATTTGTCCGCTTGATGTGCTTGAATAGCCTTGTTGAATATTGCTTCTTTTGCGTACGTGCTTGAGAATTCCATATTTTCAGGCTTGTAAGTATCTAACTCGCTGTATTGCCCTTGACGGACTGTTTCGGCTTCTTGTTCTGCCTTTGCTTTCGCTTGCGCCTCTTCGTTAGCTTTTAGCTTGCCTTGCAATTCTTCGATTGTAGCATTTAGCTTTGTTTGGTCTCCTTTCGATTTTTCCAATTCAGCCACTTTCTCGCTAACCTCATCATACTTAGCTTGCATTTCTGTTTGCTTAGCTTCGTACTTAGCTTTCTGCGCTTCAACGGTCTTGCCATGCTCTGCCATGATTGAGTTGATTTGCTCATCTGTTAAGCCCTCGATAGCCTTTAAAAATTCCCTTTTCATGCGTGTACGCTCCTTGATAGTTTTACGCTTGTTTTAAGTGGGTTGCTTCCACTACTATTTGACTTTTTAACGTCTAGCCTTGACGTAATTTATTTTCTAACTTCAAAACATCTTCAATATTCATAATAATTGGATAACCATACACATCAGTATATGTTTCGTGTATATCAACTATTCTTTCAATGTCCGACATGCCCTCTATTTTAGCTACATCAGCTTTCATTTGATAAGGCTTGTCTTGTGTTGGAATATCTATTAAACCTTCAAATTGTTCCAATGTTAAAATCATTATTTTTCCCCTTTTAGTATCTTAACAACAGTCTCTGCAACCTCTCTAGGTTTACCTGTCATATACTCTGCAATCGCCTCTGCGACAAACTCTTTGTCATTCATCATTGCGTAGTACGATAAATAAGCACCAGCTTTTTCAAAGTCTTCTTTATTGTAAACATCTTTGTTAAATGTGCCTATGCCTGTTTTTTTAAATATTTCATCAAAATATTGTTGTATTTTTTTCGCTCGTTCAGGGTAGTTTTGCATATAAAAAAAATGAATACTATGCCCCATTTCATGTCTAAAAGTTGCCTTTAAATCACTAGTCGACCAAAACCCAATATTTTTCATCTCTTTCGCGTCAGCTGCTAACTTTTTTATAGAACTTTTATACCCGACGTTTTGTTTAAAAAGCCACATCTGCCTCAATGGTGAGGCATAAGCTGCATAAGCACTTGACTTCCGAGACTGAACAAGAACACCATCAAAATATTTGGCATCTGCAAATTCTGTAAACTCATTAAATATCTCCGTAACAGTTAAGTTGAACTCATTTGCTACATCTATATTGATTTGATTATAAAGCACAGTGTCTAAACCTAAATGTTTGTTTACATATTTTTTTGCGTCATCAATATTTTCAAATCTTTCAAATTTGAACTTATCAACCTTAGGCTCAACTTTCGGCGGTGTTTTCGATACACTACCACTCGGCACTTTCGCCTTTGTAACATTCGCTTTAACTGGTCTAAATCCTGCAACCGTCATACGTTCAACCTTAGTTGGCAAGCCTGCAACCTTGCTAACTTCTTCGTATTGTGCCGTTAGCCTGTCTATAGTTACTTGAATTTCACGTCTTAAAGGCATATTATCTGCCTTGCCCGCTAAAACTGCTGCGTCTTTCTCTTTGCGTATCGCTGTTTCAAGTTTACGCTGTATCTGTGACATCTCGTAACGGTCACACTGTTTGCCCTTATAGTCCACTTTTAATATATCTTTCTCTTTGAGTTCTGTCAATTCTTTTTTGTCGTATGCGGGTTGCGAAACGCCCATAATTATAGGGTATTTGTAATGTAAACAGTTGTAATCATCAAGTAAGTTTGCTATACCCTGTTGTTCGAACTGTTTTATACTGTATTGCTTGCCACCCATTGCTCTGTGACTTGGTCGAGGGTTGCTGTGATAACTTATTTCCCACCCGTCATTGCCGAATTGTTGCCCTATACGCTCACTACTGCCTAGATTGACTTGTTTCATAGCCGATAACACGTTTTGCCTAACGCTTGTGTCAACTCTACGTCTATAACCTTTGCCGTTCTTGTCGTACTCAACTTGATTTATACCAGCGTCAGCGACTTCACGTATCGCACTACGTATTGAACTGCTATAGCTTTCTAAGCCTAGTGTCGAGGCTGTTACGGCTTTGTCGATAGCTTCAATGTAGCTTGACTGTATCGCTGTTGTTTTTGATATATTCGTTAGCGTGCCTTGTGTTTGTTTTATAATCTCGTTAGCATAGTCAACTAGCATAGCATTTTGAGCATATGCCACATATTCAACGCCTTTAGCCTCATAAAACGGCTCTGCAAAGTTATAGTTATCCTTAGCAATACCCTCTAATATGTTTTCAACGTCCTTGATGTTCTCATTCATAGCTTTAGCCAATAACGCTTGCAACTCTGCTACATCGCTAGTTCGCCATTGTAATATGCGTGTTAGCCTGTTCACATCGGTGGGGCTTATCTCACCTAGTTGCTTATATCGTTCGCCTATACGCTCTAGGTAAGCAGTATTAACGGCTTTCACACGTTCATATATACGGTCAGCCATTAATTCAAGTTGTTCTTCCTTTAACATTTTATGCTATCCCGACTAACTCTTGTGCTGTTGGTGGTGTTTCTGCCTTTATGTCATCAACTATTTTTTTACTTTCTTCAAACGTTTCAGCTGGTCGTACGAACTGCCTTAGTTCAGCCGTTTCGACCGCTCCTTTATCATGCGCAATCGTTAGTTGGTTGAAGCTTTCTGTACTGTTTTCAATCATTGAGTACGACCAATCGATATTTAACTCATAATCGCCATAACTGCCTAAGCTGTAAGCGTCTGCAAGCTTATTGCATGCCTCAACAAACTCATCAAGCCCTTGTTCAATCATTATGCGTGTGTCTGATATGATTGTATATGTGTCGAATATGTTTGCTTTGATTTCTGTTGCTGTAGCGCCTCGGCTTGTTGGAACTGTTAAAATGCCTTGTGATGTGCCTACTTGCCTTTCTAATAGCGCATATTGTTCTTTTAGATGTGCATAGTATGAACTTTCACGAAACGCTGGCGAAAATTCATGTATGCCTTGGCTATCTGATAAACCTACCGAGTTAACTGCATAAAACAGTTGCTCAATGATAGCTTTGCCCTTTTCATCTTTTTTTAACAACAACTCATCAGCAAAAACACGTACTTTTTTAAGTTCAAATTCTTCGATTATCTCGCTTATTGTTTTCTGTATATCGTCCATGATTTTTTGACAACCATACGTGATAGGAACGCCCATTATTTGCTTATCTTTCCTGTTATCCTTAGGCGACTTGATATATGCTAGTGGTATTCTGTCAAAACCATGAAATGTCAACATAGGCACAATATTCGCCCATTCAGGCACGCTTAATAAATCAATCTCGTTACTATCCTTATACGCAAAGTTTGTTATTGTCAATGTCTTGCCTTGCAACTGATAACGTATGAAACGCTTATATACTTGCCCGTTTGTGGCGTCAACTTTCACATCAACCATTAATACACAATCAAGTATCTTATTGCCTATGATTTTATCTATACGCAAGTTATCCTGATTGATTATATCACAAACCAACATGCCCTCTTGAACGTAAGGTAATAACACCGTACCGCCATAGCCATAAATGTTGCTCACGGCTTTGTTTAGGCTTATACGCATATCTTTAAGTAAGTTACTTAACAATGTGGCTCTATTGCTAGTGCCTGATACGCTTATATTGCTATCCGCAAGCGTCAAGTTCTTTAACTTATCCGCAAACATCGCTGTGAAGTTTATCTTCTCGGTATCGTCATAGTCGTTATGCCCGTCATGGCTTCTATAAGCACTTGCACGTGTAAAACCTAGCTTTTTTAGCACTATATCCCATATGTAGCCCAATGTGTGAAAAATGTTCATCAAGTCAACCTCACTAATCTTTTTATGTTTCTCTCAAAACTATACTCAAATGCGTCTAATATGTCAATATTTGTTGAGCCGTCATCTAAACGCACATCATCAGCGTGCTTATCGTCCCAAACAGCCTCTTGCAACGCCTCTATTAAGCTATCGTTATAACCCTTGACAACTTTAAACCTACCTAACCCCATTAAGATGTTTGTTGCACGTATTCTGTTGTTGATTTCCTCTTTCATGCAACCCCTAAAGTTTCTTGTTGGCAAATGTCCGTTTAATGTGTGTATATATGTAGGCTCGGCGTTATCACACAACACACTATCAATATACATATCGCTATAAATTGTGTCGCTCCTATCTAAGAAATCTACTATCTCACGCTCCATAACATCAAACATCTTATTCTCTGCACTTATTGATTGACTGTGCAATGCCGTGAGCATGGTGTTGTCTATCACAGTAGCACATAATGCGTTATTACTCTTGGATTTACCAAAGTCAACACCAACGTTATAGCTATTACTAATTTTATATTCTTTTCTGTATGTGTCAATATCTATTATGAAGTTATCAGGATTGTCGGCAAATGCACGATATATAACGCCCTCTGCACGCTTCCAATTACCTAACACATATCTATCATAGAATACTGTGCCTTGATACTGCCTCACTAGCCTATCACGTACACTAATCGGCAAGAAGTCGTTATCAAAAAGGCTGTATTGTTGATGGAATACATCATCGGCGTTATCGTCTATATACTTTTTTAACCAATGTGTCGGCTGTGCTGGGTTGTATGTACCATGAAACACGCTATATTCTCTATCTAGCCTTGATATGAGCATGTCATTGATTATACTTTCATGCCACGTTGCCACTTCATCGCCATAGATAAGTTTAATTGATGAGCCTCTTATTACATTAACACCATTAGCTTTTTCAGCACCAAAACAATGGACTTCTTCGCCCCACATCTTGCATATATTACCCTTGCTTGACGAACGCATTTCACCAATAACGATATCGCCATAGATTTTACGCAATGGGTTTATGATATTACGTGTTAAACTGCCTAGAGTTGTGCCAATCATAACAGACAGTCCCTCTTTATCTTTCAATCGTAATATCTCGTTAGGTATTGTATATATCAAGTCCATATATGTCTTACCGCTACGAGTTGCGCCACCTTTGAAGTTCCATGTCTTTTTATTAGAGTGATTGATGTACTCTTTTTGTTTAGCTGTCAGCCTCAACTGCACCCTCTCTAATTGCTTTTAAATGGTCTTTTGTTTCTTGAATAAGCTTTTCTTCCGTGTCTATAGATACTTGATGTTTATCAGTCCAACCATGAACAGGCTGTTTTAATATAAATATAGCCATTGTATTATTGAATTGCCCTGTCAACGCTCCTTTTTCAAGGTTTACCTCTCGTTGATAGTGTAGTTTTTTAATGGACTGAGATAAATCTTCATTATCTCGCTGTAATTGCATGACATAATCATAATGCCAATCGTTTTCAAGGCAACACTCTTTTAGTATCGGTATGCCCTTTTTATTCCTATCTACATATTTAGATATTGCTTGACACATGGTAGTTATATTGTACTTTGTTTTTTTTGGTCTGCCTCTGCCTCGTTTTTCTTGTGTCATAATGTACCCTTTATCTTTTCAAGTATTATTGCAACGTTCGCAGCTAAATGTTCAAGATGAAGTAACCCGCTCTCGCTATCTACAGATAATATATCTTTCTCGACTTCTTTATAATGATTATCAAGAGATTTAATATACTTCTCTATATTTACCTTTCTCCAACCGTCGACCTCGTATTTTTCAGTACCAAAGTGCATAACTTCGTTTATAGAATTAAATATAGTAGGTGGAGTTATATTCTCTTTATTCATACATTATGCTCACTTATCAACTCGGCTGTTTTGCCTGTTAAGTTTTCCCAACGTTTTATAATCACATCAACGTATTTAGGGTCAAGCTCCATCATGTAACAAATACGGTTTGTTTGCTCACAAGCTATAAGAGTTGAACCGCTACCGCCGAACAAGTCTATAATATTATCCTGTTGTTTAGAACTTAAATTTATTGCCTTTGATATAAAACCAATAGGCTTAGGCGTAGTGTGCCCATTTATCTTTTTACTTTCATATTCCCATACACTTGTCTGCTTCCTGTCTCCATAAAACTTGTGAGTTCCTCCTATAAACCAACCATACAGACAAGGCTCGTGTATGCTTTGAAAGTCTGTTTGCGATAATACTAGAGATTTTTTTTTCCAAATAATCATTGAGGAAAAATGACAAAATTTTCTATAAATTGTTTGAAAAATATCAGCACATTTATCGCTATGAAAACAATAAAACGAAGAACCTATTTTAGAGCAGTCTTTATAATTTTGAAAAACATCATGCAATAAATCGTACAACCCTTTTCTATCATCATTATTAATCCCTTTATAATCTACCCCATATGGCGGGTCAGTAAACACCATATCGGCAAGTTGCCCACTCATCAATAACGCAACACTTCCTGCGTCCGTACTGTCTCCGCACATAAGCCTATGCTTGCCTAATTGCCATATGTCGCCCAACTTTGCTATTGGTTCGTTATCTTCGTCGACTTCGGGTGCTTCGTCTTCTATAATCTCGGTTTCTTCTTCTGCCTCAATAAGTACATCTAACGCATATTCAACTTTAAAATCTATTTCGGGCAATGTATCAATCTCAACTTTCAATAAATCTAAATCCCATTCAGCAACCGCGCCTGTTGAATTATCTGCAATCCTATATGCTTTTATTTGCTCATCTGTTAAATCATCAGCGTACACGCAAGGTATTTTATTTATTTTAAGCTTCTTGCATGCTTGATAGCGAGTATGACCTACAACAATAACATTATCTTTATCTATAACAAGCGGCTGTTTAATGCCGAACTCTCGTATTGAGTTAGCGACGTACTCAACTGCTTCTTTGTTTTTGCGCGGGTTGTTTTCGTAAGGTGTGATGTCTTTTATATTAATTGTGTGTATCTGCATTAATTACCCCATTAATTATAATTAAATACCTATTATTAAAATAATTCAAACCCCCCGTAAATGCAAGCATTTTAAACACGTTCAACAAAATTAAATAAAATAAAACCCCAAATAAATAGATTAAATGGGGTTAAATATCAGCCTTTACTTGCTGATTTTATGTGTTTTTTGTTACTTTTTATAGCTTTATACCACAAACATTTACTACAATCTAAAATTTGCCTATCAGCGACATAGCTTATGTTCGGCTTAGGGTGGTTACAAATCGTCATGCCCGTAGAGTGTTGGCACGTATCTCTGTATTTTCTATATTTCATCTATCCCCCATATACTGCGTTATAACCTTTATCGCCTCATCAGCACCTTTGCACACAACCGCTTTGTAGCCACGTGTGTTTAAATGCTCAATAATGTCTTTCTGCTCTTGTGACACTACACCGCCTTTCCTGCGTTTCATTTCGATATATAAGCCGTTATAATGCCTGTTAGCTACCGCTACACATAAATCAGGCACACCGCTTGTTAAACCGCTCTTTTTCATCATACCACGCACAGAGTGGCTTTTGATATACACGCCGTTAGGGATATTGAATATCAACTCTTGTGGGTACTGCATTCTAAACCAATTAACAACACATGTCTGCTCTTGTTGCTCGGTCGGTTGGATAGTTTTAACCATGGTTACACCTCTTCTATAAAATTCTCTATCGTTACTTCATTGCCTGTTTTTAACCCTAATTTCTGCATTACGTGTTTATAATTCAGTTTATCAAACAAGTAATTATATAGCTTAGGGTGCGTTTGCTTTAATTGTACAATCCTGTTAGTGCCTGTTTCTTTTTCTTCCATATGACAACCAAAAAGGCAACCATAACAACCTGTGCGTCTTGCACCATGTTCTGTGTACATTTCTGATACTTCAAGACTGTTTTCATCTATATATTGCCAAATGTCGCTTTCAAGCCAAAATGATATAGGTTTGCTTGTTGGATTGTTTAAATTAAAGCCATTACAGCCGTTTTTACCCCATTCCGTTTGACGTAATTTACTTTCGCCAGCCATAGTTGCAACAATAGGCGTTCTGCCTGTTTCTTTTAAGTATGTTTTGAAAGGTCTTTTTTTTAAGACATCACAACATTTGTCGCTGATTTTAAAATCTGCATGTATAAGATGACGCCATTTATCTGATATACAAAACTTGCTATACTCTCTACCTTCTAAACGTGTTTTTATAAGTTTTTCACTCTTTGAATTACAAACGTCATATATGTATCTCGATTGCTCTTTACTCACTACTGGGTAGCCATATTTTTCAATTACCTTTGCAAAAGACATCTTGGGGCGGATAATATCAATATTATAGCCTTGTTCACACCTTTTTAATACTTGTTTAACTGTTTCTGGGAACTCCATTGTTGTGTTGCAAAAAACCGCCTTAATGTTATGGTAATCTTGTCTAGCGATATCAAGCAAAACCTCACTATCTTTACCACCGCTATACGAAATATAGACGTTGTTAATGCCAAAATGCTTTATCCATTCATATAAACGCTCTTGTGTCTTGGCAATCTTTATTTCAAGTGGCAACGACTGCAAGTATTTTAATTTATCGTAAGACATTTCGCACCTATTAAAAAACCCTCTATCAGCTTTCGGGAGCGTCAAGAGGGTTCGCAATCTCATATTGAGATATATTTAATTATTTAGTCATCAGCCCGAACTGATTATGTAAATTATTATAATAAACAACGGTTGTCAAGTTATTTCATATCACACCCCACTTTTAAAAGCACTTAAAATAACACCCGCAATTAAAGCAGCAGCGCCGATTAAACCTGTTGCTATGCTTTCATTCATTCCGCCAATACCTGCGATTATAGCGCCTAACACAATTAAACTAACGGTTAAGTAGAACTTGTTAGTTCGTTCCCCCTCGTGTTTGTTCAACACACCTATGACAGCAACAACTGCACCAATAACAACGGCTGATAACTCAACCATAATAGGCAACTCAACACCTATAACTGTGCCTAATGTAGCACCGGCGATTATCAAAATCGCACCGATTAATAAATAATAGTTTACTTGCATTTGTAAACCTCCTATTCCGCCTTAGCGGTTATTTCTTTAATCTCAACATCACCCTGCTTAACTTGCTCTTTGATGTTATTTTGCACCAACACAAAAGCGTCATGCTCGTTGTTAGCTTCAACAAGGTAGCTACCTTTCACGTTCACATTGATATACACGTGATATTGTTTAAACCCTTTTCGTTTGTGTTCTTCTTCTTGCTCTTGCTCGGCTTTCTCAACGCACGTTTCACAATACCACATATCCGCCTCATCTACAATACTGCTTGGTTGCTTTGAGTAGTCAAAAGGCTGTCCGCAAGTTTCGCAAAATACGATTGAATTATTGTCAATATCGGTACAATCGTCAGCACAACTATCACAAAGATAACCGCCATTCTGCAACTCTCGCAAGTCGCCGTCAACGTAACCATCATTGTTTTTGACTTGAAAATTCAAACCGCAAACCTCGCATTTGTAATCGTTAATAATTGACTTATCCATACATAATTCGCATATATTAATTCCGTCTGCATAACGCCATACACCGACATCACTATTAACCAACGTGTCACACCAATGACATTGAACAGCATTATCTATATCAACAACTTTCTGCTCTTTTAACAGTTTTTCGGTTATTCGCATTGATAGATTTTTGTATTTGATTTTACTCATAATTCCCCCCCCTTATAAAAAATACACCATACTGTATTTTTTCCACGCCCACGGTCAAGAATTAATGGTTTAGTGTGAAATAATAATAAAACGTCACTAATTTTTATATCATGCTCGCTCCACTTAAATACAAGAGTTCCGCCACTTTTCAATACTCTAAAACATTCATTAAAACCATTGCGTATTACCGTTTGCCAATCTTGGCCAAGCTTACCATATTTTTTAGCCATATAAGAGTTTTCGCCAATTTTTAACAAGTGAGGTGGGTCAAATATAACTAAATTAAAGGAATTATCGTCAAGTGGTAAATTTTGAAAATCTGCAACCACATCAGGACGTACTTTATAAATGCGTTCATCACACAAAATTATATCTTCATTACGTTCATCAATAAACAATACATTGCTCGTGTCACCCACATAAAACATTTTGCCACCACAACACACATCAAGCACTTCATTACTCATAATTCCCTGTCCTCCCTGTAAACTTGTCATACATAGGCTTTAACTCATCCATTATCGGCTCTATACTGCGTTTTTCGATTGCTTCTATAGGGTTGTGCAACTTTTCATCACAACTCGGCTCTGTGTGCCTATACACACCGTTTTCGCCCTTTACCCAAGTGCGTGAGCGGTTGATTTTCATTTTAGCTTGCACGGCTTCGATAAGCACTTCCTCCATACGTCTAAACGCAATACCCCAATCATCAAGCATGCATATAATCTCGCTTAATACTGCATTATATAGCGTTTCACCCAAACCGCAAGCAGATATATAAACATCAGCAATTTCTTGTAATGCGTGGTCTTGGTCTTCTGCTTCCTCATACTCTGCCATTTCTTCGGCTAGTTTTGCAATTTGTTTGCTAAGCCCTGTATCTTCAAAAGTATTGTGTTGCCAGTCCGTAACCTCTAAATACAATTCATACGTCTTATCGCCAAAAATATTCATAATTTACCTCTCTAAATGATTTTCAATATTCTTTTTACTCTTAACCACCCTTAGTGGTGGCTGTTTAACGCTTGAGTAATATTCAGGATATTTTGCCATAAACTCATTTGCATAATCTTGAAATCGCCCTACATCTATATCTGCGTACTGGTTGTTTGCACACAATTTAAAAAAATCATTAAAAGAAACCGAAAGGTCTTTGCTCTCGTGATTAAGTAAATACTCAAACATTACATCTTTCAAACCTATCTTTCTACGTTTTCTATCCTTGTTTTTTTTCCTATTTACCAATCTTCGCTTTAGCTGCTCTTGTGTCAAATCTTCATCTTTAGTTTTTGCTTTACTCATAAAACACCCCCTTATTTCAATTCTAAGCAACTTTTCATCGCTTAGTGTATCTTTTATCGTTTTATTAAATAACTCTCGTTAGAGTGGCATTTAACCACACTAAACGGCTAATCTTTAAACCTTGCACGCTTGTTCGTGATATTCACACGTGACGAACTAACATCATAATCTAAACTAATCGAACTATCGCCCTTTCGTATCTTCGCCCAACACTCTTTACACCTGTAGTCATTGGTTAGCTTGCCACAATCCGTGCATTTTCTGCTAAACTCCGTGGCTCTGTATCTGTGTGGCGCTCCTGCCTTTCTACCCATTGCTTAACCTCTCATCTCGTAAGACATTGAATTCTTATTTAACTTCAAGCGTACGTTTTCAGGAAGATTTCTAAAATCGTTGTCTACAGAAACAACAATAGTTTTTTTATTCAACTCGTAACGCTCGCTAAATAATTCTTCTAACGCATTTGCTTGCGTGGCTGTGAAGTCTGTGTTTGGTTTAAAATCATCAATTATCAAATATTCTGTATCAACATACTTAGTCATATCTATTTTTTTATCTTGCATAGATTTTCGACTATCGTTGATAAATTTATTTTGAGTAGTGTATAAAAACAACCCACTTATAAGTTTTGACAACTCTGCGCCATATGTTGATACTGATTTATTTTTTGTATCAATGCTCATCGCATACTCGTAAACGTATCGTTTGAAGTCTTCGCAAATAGCTTTTGTTTTACCTATACCACTAGCACCAATAAGAACTAACACAGAATTATCGTTATAAAAAAAATCACTAAAACGCAAAGAGTCAATATCTTCAGCTTGTTCAAGTGTCCTTTGAGGGAAAGACGCAAGCGCTTTTTCTGTTTCAAAATATCTAGTAACTTGAAGCATTTCATCATAACTTTTCTTAAGTGGCTCTTTTAATTGCTCTCTTAATTCGTCAATCATATCTAACTCTTTATCGTATTTCTTAACCCACTCAACCATATTTTCATAATACAATGGGTCTTTGAATATAACCTTTTGAATATCATGTATCTGCTCGTTTAATTGAGCGTTAGCGCCTTTTAAATGCTTAGCGTCTTCTTTTGTTTTATTTATTGCGCTTTTCGCTGCGACATCTGCAATTACCATATAACCCCCTTAGTGTAGTCAATTTGTTTTTTCTCAACCTTTTCTTTTTTTGAAGCTTTAGAAGCCTTGTTTATTGGCTCACGCTTGTAAACACCCTCATTAAGCCACTTATACATCTTTGGCACATATTGAGGCTCTTGCCATTCATCACTAGCCTTGAATTGTTCTAATCGTTCTATCAAACTATCAAGTGTAAATTCTTGACTAGCTATGATATCAGAAAACAAGTTCATCGAACGTAAATCTTGTTCATGTCTTCTGTGACTAGGATATAAATTATAGAACTTTTCAAAAGAAGAAAAATTTATTTGTTTATCTTCTCTGCTTTCTTCTTCTCTATCCTTATCTACACTAATCTTATCTAACCTAATCTGTGTATCCAAATTGGAAACATTTTGTAAACATTTTGTATCCAATTCGCTAAGTTGTTGATACTCTTTGTTTTCTAAAACAGATATTCGTTTAAATTCATCTATATTAGATGTTTGTTTATACCTGTCTTTTTGTATAGTATTATGAACTCTCCAATGCTTAACAACAATAACACCTGTATCAAAATCAAGAAGAAAGTTTTTAGCAAACAACACACGTAAATCATCATCGCTAGCACCAATAATACGCTTTATAACTTTAGGGTTATTTATGAAACCATCATCGTCAGCACGCATACATAAATGAAAATATAAAGCCTGTGTTGATAATGGCATATCTATAAATGTGTCACTATCAATTACACTTTTTGAAAACATGCGCTTTTCTGCCATATTACAACTCCTTTGATAAATCAATAACAGTTTTATAGCTAAGGTTTAACGCAATGGCGCACTCTTTTTTAGTACCATCAGGATTTGACTTAATCCACTCTTTGATTTTTTCAAGATTATTGATTTTAACCTGCTTCATAAATGAGCCTCTTTTTTGTTTAAACATCTTTACACCTCTCTTTGTTTTTATTATCTTATATCTTATTTTACACATTGTCAAGTAAAAAAAATATTTTATTTTTTAATACCCCCCAAGATAACGGCTCGGGGGGTGGCTAGTTTAATAAATATGTTTATTTTATTTGATACTGCCCGTTATTCAGTATTTTTTGACATCAAATAGTTTATATAGTCTGCTACGCTTTGAGCGCTATCAGCGTCTTGGAAGTAGTTGCCTGAACGGTATGCGTTACCGTCTTTTAAAAGCTTTAAATTAGCATGTTTCACCACAATAAATTTGCTCGTTTCGTGGTCTAATTCCACCCTGAAATAATGCGTGTGTGACAAAAACACTAACATCTTAGGGTTGGTTTCTGCTGGTTTCTCAGTCATAAAAAAACTCCTTGCTTTTTCGCTAAAATATGATACTATCATATTGATAAATCTGCAACACATCTACTCAACTTTACTTGTGTAGCGTATGTTATTTCTCAACGAATTTATCAATAAACTTAAAAGAGGGGGGCAGGCCAGCTACCCCTTTTTTACTGCCTTTCAAGCTTTATTTCTTGTTGCCTTTTTATAAATGCCGTGTGTAGCTTGTTTAAATCGCCTTGTGACATGCTTTTTGTGTACTTCGCTACGTCAGCACTTAATTTGTTTAAATCGTCGTCAGAGTGGCAATTATCAAGCTTTTTTAATATCTCTAGAATAGTCATGCTTAATACCTCTGATAGAACTTGTTTTCATCCGCCAGCATTTTATAAAACAATGGGTCAGCGGTTGGACGCTTTTTTTGCTCTTGTATTTCAGATTGAACGATAACATCAACCTGTTTTTCTGCGATATCTTCGCTTAGAACTTCGATTTTATCAACGTTAGCCATTGTTTGCCTCCTTAATCACATATTTAACCTTAGGCTCGTCTGTAGTGCCTAAGAGGTGTTCTGTGCTTTCATTGAAAGGGATACAGATAGAACGTTCCCCGTATACAGTTTTATACGGATATGCTTTAGTTCTATAAGTCATACGTAAAAAATAATCTAAAACCCATTGGTCAGTATAAGTATCTCTGTATAACACACTCTCGTACTTCTTCGGTGTCCATTCTACAGTTTCCTGTTCTTTTTCGTTATATATACTCCAATTAGTATCTTGTACATTCTCTTTTATGAAGTCTGTACAGTAGCAAAGACTACTGTCAAGTATTGCACCGTTTAGTATGTTATCGGTACCTGTAAATACTATATCGTTTTCACAGTCTAATAGAAATACTATTTTAGGTGTAGATGGTGTTTGTACAATAAACCCTTCTTGCAACGCTTGCATTGCTTCTAAGAAACTAAGTTTAGTGTTAGGTTCTTTGTAGTGGTGTAAGGCAGGAAGTTCAGCATAAATACTAACCTTACCACAAGTTGTGAAGTTGTAACATACGTCATTAGTATCTTTAACCTTAACTGTATCAATAGATACGTTTATCACTTCCCCTACGCCATTAAACACTGTCGGTGCAACAACTTTGTCGCCTACTTTGAACTTATCCATTGTTAGCCCCCTTTGGAATAATTTTAACGATAACGGTATGTGTGTTAGATATATTCGTCTTTACTTCAAGACTTGAATTATCAACAATCAATTCATTAACTGCTTTTACAAATTTTTTACTATTTGCCATTTTTGCTATACTGAATGCAATAGTGTCCTCTTGCTTAGTGTTCATTTTCCACCTCGTTTTTTATTTTGTTTAAGAAATATACTTGCCCTTTGCCAGTAACGACTGGCGTGCGTGTTAAGTGGCTAACGCCGTTATGGTCTATCCGTGAGCCTTCTTTGATTTTTATTAAATTCATATCAACACTTTTTTGTGTTGGCAAATTGTACTGCTCCCCGCCTTTATGCAGATAACCATTGTCACGCAACCATACGAACATGCGTTGTTGCCCTAAATCAGCGCCTGTTGATTGCTTAATTAATTTTGCTAATTCGCCCACCAATATGTTAGTTCTTGATACTTGCACGCTTTCAGCAAACACCACCAGCGGTTTAGTTTCTTCAATGTGTTTGTGTAACTTAGTGTTATCAGCTATTGCTAGTTGTTTTTGTTCTTCTGATACGACTAACGCTTTTAATGCTTCAAGATAAGTTTGTGGTATTGGTGTTTTACTTTCTAGTTCCTCTAAACGTGCAATAACCTTTCTGCGAACATTCTTAGACTCTCTAACTAATACCTGTTTGCATTGTGACAACGTAAGTTCAAACATTGGTAATCTCTTGTTTTGAGAGTTCAAATAAGAGGACTCCAAAATATTCTGGACTCCTAATTCGTCCGTGAACTCATCTCTAATTATACAAAGCAACACATCATGTCTTAACAACTTCTTATTGTCTATTTTTGCTCGCTCATTATTAATCACCTCTACAAGCTGTAGGCTTGTCATTGTTCCTTTACTTTCCATTCTTGCTAGTTCTTGCATTGTTCTTGCTCCTTTTCAATTTCTGCAAAATGCCTATAGACTGTAAGTTTTGACAACCCCAAATCCCTTGAGCATTGTGCCTTGTTGTCGCCATTCTTCGCTATCCACTCAAGGACACGCTGCCGATTAGCTAACTTCTTTCTTTTTGCATATTCGCCATGCTTCATGTTTTAACCTCCGTTTGTATTGGTAATATTAAGCTATACTATACCTTGATAAAAGTCAAGCATTTTTTTACTCTTTATCAGCACTTAAGCCTTTTGAGTTGTATATTCTACCGTTTATTAAGCGGTAGATGTGGAATTGTCTAGTTGACGCAATCTCAACCGCTAAACCCGTGTATGCTCTGCCGTCTAGCTTGTAGCAGTCTTTTTGCACATCAAGTTCACTTAGCATTATCCACTTAACTTTATCAAGCGTTTCAAGCTCCATTTCTGCAATAGCTTTCTTGATGTTCTCGATAGCGTCACCACGCCTATAGTTGACGGGGCTGTTGTTTAACAAAGCCATTACAGTCAAGTAGTTGCTTTTTGCACGCTTAGCGACCTCTTTCCAACCGCTATTTAAAATCGTTTTCATCGTTGCTACCCTTTCTGATTATTAATTTTTTTATTTCTATCAAGTCTTCCGCCGTCATTGGCGAGCTTTTCCTTAATTCAATTAGATTATCTGCGCCAAGTTTTAAACTTTGTATAAATTGGCTCAGTTCGTTTTCACTACAATATCTAGATATTGCATAAAAAAACGTTTCATATCCAAAACTTCCAATCTCATTCAGTGGTTTACGAACTATCAAAACATCATAGCCTATATTTGCAATTGCAAAATCATAAAATTCGATATCTTCCCTGTGAACATAGTCACGCAATCTCGTTTTCATTACTTTTATCGTTTTCATCGCTTTCACCTATAATTTTTTGATAATCTGCCCTTGTGATGTAAATCACCACATCGCCCTCTGCCAAGCTGTCGAACTTGACAAAGTCTGCTGTATTAAGCCCATTTGTCAATATATTAGCTATTGATAAACCTTTCACGCCGTGTTGTTGCAAAAAGGCCATTTTTGCGAAAGGTAAAGGACGGGTAGGGTATTTTTTATAATACCCTTTGAAAAGTTGTGTTAGCTCCATGCTTCGCCGAACATATATTTACTAGGGATAAATTTAGGCAATTTGATGTTATGTATAAAATCAGATGGAGTTGAATTGAAACCACAATCACATCTTATTTGGTCTTTTAGTAATCCCACTCTAACAGATGAGATAGTGACATTGTGAATTATTCCGCATTTAGGACAGATAACATCAGTCATTTCTTTAGGAGTGTTTTCCTCTTTAATTTTTTCTGCCGCTCTCATTTCTTCTAATCTTTTTTGGAATGCTTCTGAAATCATAATAGTTCCTCGCTTTTTTTATTTAGGGTTTCTCTTGCCCTCTGATGTAAATATAATATAAGTTAAATTAAAAGTCAAGCTATAAATTAAAAAAAGTTTAAATTATTTTACACATAGTTGTAAGTTGTTGATATTTAAAAAATAAAAAAGAGGGCAGAACGCCCCCTTGTGTTTAAATTGTTGCAATTTCCTAGAATGCGATATCATCTTCATCTAGTTCGTTATCGTTCCTGTAGCTTGAAGTGGTCGGCTTTTCGTCCGCTTCATCACGCTTGCCAACCATTTGAAATGTATCAACGATAACCTCGTGCTTGCTTCTGCGTTGTCCGTCTTGTTCCCACGTATTGAAAGATAAACGCCCGTCAATCAAGATGTTACTGCCTTTAGCGACGTATTCGCCCATAATCTCGGCCGTTCTGCCAAAAGCAACGATATCAACAAACATCGTTTCTTGCTCTTTATCCTTGCCCCTGTATTGATTGACTGCAAGTCCTGTTCGTGCAACCGCCGTGTTGTTGCTTGGAATGTTGCGCACTTCAATAGGACGTGTCACGTGTCCCATAAGTATTACTTTGTTAAAATTAGCCATTGATAGCCTCCTTGTTAAAATCGTCTATTGTTAAACCTTTAGCCTCACAATCTTCACATATGTATTTTTCATTAGCTGGTAGCTTTTTTGTGTTATTGCAGAACAAACAGAATTTCACAAAGTCCGCTCTATCCCTAGCTAAAGCATTAGCTTTTTGAATTGTCATGTAGCACATTATACAACCCCTTTAAACCTTAAAAAATGATACAAAAAATATAATGCTATTAGTGCGATAAACCCTGTCGCTATGCTCGAAAATACATCGTCAAAGCGTTCTTTTTTAAACCTTTTCACAACTTCCCCCTTGGTTTGAAAATTTATACTTATTAATCTTGATGTGCGTATCAAACAACCCGTTACAATAACAATCCTCAATATGTTTTAGCGTTTCAGGGTGCATTGTTACACCCTTTTTGAACCTCCATGCCGTAGGTTGTGAAAAGTTGCAAACAACGGCTATTCTGTAAGCCGTCACGCTTGATAGCAACTCTTGTAATGTTGTGTGTAAACTATCCATTGTCACCCCCTTTTAAATTATACACATCTGCGATTTCTTCGTCAATCGCAACGCTTTCTAAATGATACTTTTTAAAAAATGCGTCCTTGCCTATTGTGTGAGCCTCTGTATGATGTTTTCTGCATAGACTTAAACATTGCACCCCTATGTGATTTATAGTCGTTCTATCTCTACCCATACCAACCGCTTCAACGTGGTGTAATTCTGCTACATCACCACAACACACACACATCTTTTGAAGTATCATAGCATATATTTGCGTTTTCACATCGTCAGCAACGTCTGCTGGTGTGCATGATATAGGTATTCCGAGTTTAATACACATTTGCAGCAAAAAATCAATAAAGCTTGACGCCTCATCACGTGTGCATGTGGCAAAGCTGAAAGGCTTGTGGTGTACGCCTAAAACATCACAATACGTCATAAACAAGCTTTTAGTGTAACTTTTAATATAATCTACGTCTTCGCCCGTATACGCTCTTATATCGCCAAATAACGCATAAATAATCTTTTGTTGCTCACGATTAATCAAACGCCCGTCATGCAACTGTATAAAGCATGTTTCAGCGCCTGTTGTCATTAGCTTGTGACTTGGCACACGTGCCTTGATTGTAATTTCATTAGCACGATAATCAAAGTCAACTATCGTGCCGTCAAACAACGTTACCACGCTAAATGCCTGTTTCAATATCGTAAACAATGCCCTCGCTCTCAAGCAGTTGCTCAATCTTGTTTTTTTGAGCGATAGAGCATTCAAGCGTTATGATGTAAACGCCTTTTGCTTGCTCTGCTTTCCATTCCTTGTAAGGCTTTGCTGTTTCGATAACTTCGCCCGTATCCGTGTTTACGATTGCATCGTCAGCCACTTCAACAACTTCTTGAACTTCTTGCTTTGCTTGCCATTCTGCCAACTCTTGAGCCTGTCGCTCTTCTTCTGCTTTTCGCTCTTGCTCGACTTTCAAACGCTTTTCATTTTCAATCAACGTGTTTAAATGCTCAATCGTCTTATCAAGTGACAAACAAGATACGTAAAACGCTTGAATATTATATCGTTCTGCGTGCTGCATGCCACCCAATATGTTCAACTCGTTTTGGATTTTATCAGCCTTTTCGTCAAGTTCTTTCTTGATATCTTTTAACTTGCAACCCTCGTTTTTCCATTTATCGCCCTTTAGTTTTGAAAAATCAACAAGGCTAGCTATAGGCAACGTATTGTAATAATCTTCGGCTTGTTTCGTCTTTTCTGCAAGCATTTCAGCAAGTACAGTATCACGCACGATTGTTGCTTCTTTCTTCGATTGCTCAATAAGTTCATTGATTATCTTGCGCTTTTCGTCTATCACAAGCTTAGGCTTTTCATAATCTTTATTGAAAGATATAAAACCGCTGTCGTAGTCCTTTTTGATCGCATTACATTCTGATATTACATGTTTAGCCATTGCCAACCTATTTTCGCCTGTTATATCAATCTTAGATAAGTTAGCCAACATGGGTTTTAAATTATCATCAATGATGATGTCTAAGTTGTGTGCTATCTTTGCGATAGCCGTTACACTTAAAACTAACTGTGGTGTTTTGATTTCTACTAATTCACTCATTATTTACCCCATTGTAGATTTGTTTCTTTGATTATTTTTTCAAAGTCAGCGTCTGTGATTTTGCTCAAAAACTTCACATTGAACTGCTCTCTGTATTTTACTGCTGTTTCTTCGTCTAGGTTGTCACGCAAGAACAACGCTTTCTCTTTTGATATTTGAGCAATTTCTTGTTTAGGTTGCTTAGGCTGTTTAGGCTCTTCAATCAGCGGACTGTGTCTGTCAGGGTCGTTTTTCGCTTCTTCTTCGGTCGGTATGCAAAAAGTTTGAAACAATGCGTATTTCAATGCGATAGACATAGCTTTACTTGTTGCTTTGTCGCCCAAGTCCATAGCTTCGCCCGCTACCAAACATGTAACGCTTGAGCCGTCCGTTGCGTAAAAAGTATATTCCACAAACAGTATTACACGTTGCATAGGTCGCCCACCAGATGTGGATACTTCAAGATACTTGCTATCTATAATTTTAGGTGTAAAAAAAACACCATGCTTTGATAATAACGGGTTAAGCGCTTTATATATATCATCAATGCCTCTATACGGGAATTTCTGCGTAGCATTCACCTGTGCTTTTGGTATTGCCTCTAAATCACCTATAATATCAACGATTTTTTCGTGTATCAACTGTTTATCCATTTTTAACCCCCAATTCGCCCAATATGAGCGATTTTAATAGTTGTGTAGTTGTCAAGCCCCTTTCAACGCATAATGCTTGAAATAGGTCATATTCTGCCTCTGTCAGCCTAGCATAAACAACTTTGCTAGAACTTGTTTTGCCTTTTGGTCTACCTCTCATTGTCTAGCCTCTGCTGTGCTTTGTTTATTAAGTCAACTAGCTGACTGTATTCATCAGTCATTAGATAACCTAATTTGTGCAGTATAAATGCTGCGTCATGTGCTTGTGATACCTGTTCCGTTACTTGTTCTTTTAATTCTTCCATTTTCATATATTCCTCCAATATTAAAAAGGGCGGTTAAGCCCTTGTTTTTATTTACCGTAACGATTAAATCTTAAAGTTTCTTGCAACGCTAAAATCTCAACCATTTCAGCTTTTTTTAGACCTGTGTGGATTTTGCCACTTTCTGACATCATTTGCCTTAATCTCGCTACCGTTCTTTTGTTGTAAAATTCAATCCATAATTTTTTCATGTTATCCCTCGTTTTTTTTATTGGCTGTGTTTGCCTTATATACTTAATATACACTATTTTTATTTGTTGTCAATAAAAAATGTAAATAATTTTAATAAATTTTTAATTGTATTGTAAAGTGTTGATAATGTTGAGTAATTTTGATAAAAAAAGAGGGTGTTACCCCTCTATATTTGATGTGTCTGTGTTTTCTGCTGGTTGTGTTTTCGGTTTCGGCTTAGGCTTCGGCTTTGAACACTTACAGTCTGTGCATTTGCATGTCTTTTTCTTTGATGTGCCACAATATAAGTAGCTTACGTTCGGATATTTACACATGTTATACCTCTTTTTGTTTAGATAACGCTATATACAAAGCTAGCGTGTTTTTAGCTATCAATCCTATCAAGTCAATACTTGGGAACTTGCCCGTAGTTTGAAATGATATAAATGCTGGTGCTACCTGGTTGATTGTTGATTTTAGCACATTTATTGCTTTCAAATTGGCGTCTAACGCCATTTCTGTGGCTTCATCAATTAATCTATCAAGATTGCGTTTCTGCTTGATGTCAAGCGTCTGTTTCGTCGTCATCATCTGCAACTATCGCTGTAGTGTTTTCGCTATTAAACATCTTAACCGCCCAATCGTCCGTTTCTTTTATTTCTTCAACAGTCTGTGCTTGTGGTATATTTAAAAGCGTATTGATGAATTGTTGCTCTACGTTCAAAACCTGCATTAGTGGTTGAACTGCAAAGCATATCATTGTATGTGGTTGTAACAATTCCGCTGGAATTTCCTTATCGCTTAAGCGTATCAAGAAGTATTCCTTAGGCGGTTGCATACTGCCTTGAATACTTGGAACGTTCGCTTTAACCCACATTAAATACTGTTCAACAACTCCGCTAGCTGTAGGGAGTTGCACTTTTTTACTGCCACTAGTTTGTACAAACATCTTTGAGTAGTCAGGCTGTAGCTGTGTAGCGTCGTTAGGGTCAGGATAATACACCATAGTGTATATTGCATCTGCTAGTTGAAACTCTGTATTTAGTCCGTGTTTGCTCATTGTTTTACCTCATTAGTTATTACATGTCATGTCTGCGTATGCGTGTGATACTGCCGCACCCATGTGTATCAGTGACTTAACAAAGTCAGCATGTGTGCCTGTGCCTGCTTTCATTTTGTTATACGCGTCAATCATCTCTTTATACTCCATTTGGATAATAGAATAATGTTCGCTTGGCTGTCCGCTATACGCTTCCCACGTTTCAGGCGGGTTGTGTAACACTTCTGCTATCTCTTGCATAGTGCGATCTATCGCCTCATCATGCGTCGATAACTCTGATTGATGATGTTTCATGCGTCTATAGTCTTTAAGTGCGTTATCTGTGCTATAATAGCCTTTTTTACGCACAATTGTTTTTGTTGGTTTCATGGTTACCTCGTTATACAAAAGAGGGCGTAAACGCCCCCTAGTGAGCAAACACTTACTTGCCACCAAATTGAGACGCTAACGCCCCTAAATGATGTAAAATTGTGCTTGTTTGTTTTTCGTTTACAGCAATGTTTGCAAGAGTAGCCTCTAGACTTGCGTTTTTAGCTTTAGCATCGCAAAGTGCTGTTTCAACGCCACGTAAGTAATTTTGATTAATTAGTTCACGTGTTGCACAAGCTTCCTCACGGATAGCTGTTTGCGTTGCGCAGCAACAATCTTTAATTGCTGAAACAATCGCACCTGTAGATTGACAACTTGCTAGTTGTGCGTCTTTACCTGTTGTTAGGATAGACGTTTGTAAGCCAGCGAAGCCTTGATTTGTTGAGTTCTGAATAGCCGAACTTGTAGTGTTTACAGTCGCATTAACTCCCGCAAAGCCTTGGTTTGTTGAGTTTTGCAAAGTTGTAATGCCTGCACTTACACCCTGAATATCGCTTGATACCCTGTTAGTGTTGATAGCGTCAAGTAGTGTGTTTTCGGCAGCGTAACCGCCTCTGTTGCCAAAACCAAAACCGCCATTGCCAAAAGCCGAACCGATAAAACCACCTACACCAGCAGCTGCGCCACTACCCCAACCATTGTTATGGTCGTAAACGTGTGTTGTATCCATGAATACACCTCATAAAATAAATTTACTCTATTGAGTATGATTAATTTTACAAGCGTTCACAAGCACACGCATTAATTTTGATTTAACTATTTTTATTGAATTGTATTAGATGTTTATAGGTTTTTATTTACAAATGTTCATAAATAACGCAAACATTTGTTCGTATGGGATAACGTCTTTATTTTCCGTGATAACTGAAACGACTTTTGTTTCAAGGATAGATGAAAATTTTTTATAATTATTATGATTGCTATGTGTTAAGCCTGTAAGGCTCTTTTCTCCCGTGTAATATTCAAGCAATAATTCACGTTCGGTTGCATTAAATTCGCCCACATCAGCTATTTTACGCAATAGCGGTTTGTGCAACGTCTTGCATAGCTTAGATAACAATTTTGACATACTTATGACTTTTTAGTCTTTCTAGGTTTAGATGATACTTTTGTTGTCTTTCTTTTTGTAGTAGTCTTTTTAATTGTCTGTTTTGCTTTAGCCATTATAAACCACCCTCAATATTGATATTATTTATGTCATTGGTGCTGTTATCGCCCACGTTTTCAACCTGTTGCGTGATTGTGACTTCTTCGATTTCCTCTTCTATCGTTTCGATATCCATGCTGAAAAACCACATGTAAGCCATAAAACAAAGACAACATAGGAACATAACAACGCTTGACGCAAACATCAACAACGCAACACGCACGTTGTTTTGAGATGTTTTCATAGCGTTATCACCATTCTGTACGCAAGACTTCATTATTTCAACTGTTAAAAACTTCTGTAAATCGTCGTTCATACCGCCCCCAATAATGATTTAATGTTATCAATATACTTAATAACAAAGCCAATAAAACCAACAGCACCAGCAACCACCCATGCTATAACTTTATATGACATTGTTACGCCTTTCCTAACCCCACTTATATTTTGGTGTATTTCTTCAAACTTTGATACTTTACTGCTTAATTCTTGTAATTGTTTTAGCCTTTCCTCACAATTATGTAATGATTTATTGTTAATGTGTGCGTCCATCTTAACTAATCCTGTGGCTAACAAGTCCACCCTGTCGTGCAAGTTCGTTATATTAGCGTCCAACCGCCCTACGCTCACGCTCAAGTTTAAAACATTTGTATTGAGGTCTGTTAATAATGGGTCTGTGCTGCGTCTATCACTCATTAATATTAGTCTCCCACTTGTTTATCGTAACACCTAATAGTATTATGTAGACTATTTATATAATCGTCAACTATTAATTCACGTTTAAGTAATATCTCTGCGTTACGTGGCGTCGTCAACAGTTCGTAGTGTAGCTTTGGAAGCGTTGGAATTGTTGGACTAGGGCAGTATGTAGGTTTGACTTGAATATATTGTGTAATATATTCTACTTTAGGGCTACATGCTGATATTGTCGTTAAGAGTATCAATAAGATAATCGCGTTTTTCATCAGGTATTACTCCTATTTCGCATTTGTCAATTATAACAGGCTCTATATCCTCAAACATCTGCTCAACTACAGCTAAATCATCAGCCAATTTGCTTTTCGATTGATAGCATGCTTCAATCTCTGCGTTTGCTTGTACAAGTTGATTTTTATATCGGTCTTGCTGCAAGTCGATACTGATATTAGATTGCTCTAAAACTTCAATATTAGCGTTCAAACGCTCAATTTCTGCGTTTAAAGTGTCTATCTTGCTGTTTAAAAGCAATGTTTTTGCAATTAAAATGCAAATGACGGCGATAAAAGCAATATAAGCGTACTTATTTAACGTTGTCATTTTTAACCTCTTTGTGAAATTGAGTAACCTTGCCTGTGTAACCTGCGCCAATCAACCCTAATAAGAACATAACCCACGTGTCAGTTAAACTGTCATTGATTGCATGAAATATACCTATACCAATAACAAAGCAAACAATCAATAAAAGCGATACCCGATTACTCGATACCGCCCCGTCTGCACTAGATACTAGTTGTTTAAGCATTATACATGTCCTCGTTATACTCCGCCATTGCAAGCGTTCTGTTTTGCCAACCTTTTAAAAATACACGTTGTTTCGGGTTGCTTTCCACTATATCAGTATAATATCTTAATCGCTCTTGTATCAAGGCTGGGAATAGTGTTTCGCCGGCAACATTGATAGCTTTATCTGTTATTTCGCCTTTTATGCCGTCCACTCTTAATACATCTTCTCCATTATATTTATTTATAGCACGTTGCACTATACGAGTACCGCCATAAACACCATGGTTAACCGCTATATCATAAATAGCAAACGCGATACTATCAACATGCTGCTCTAGCTTTAACTTAAGCCAAAATTCAATGTACATTAGTTCCATTGCTTGAACTTCCGCCAACTGTTTAATTGTTTCTTTCGTGATTGGTGTGTCAATACCAACACGCTTAAGTACATGTGTGTCTACATCTTTGAGAAATTGAATAGAAATGCCGTAGTTTGTCGCTCCGCCCTTATCGTCTGGGTGATCTACGTAACCGCCCTCGTATTGTTTTGTAAACTCGTGTGCTTTTTTGAACTTATCGCTAATTTTCATATTCTGCCCTCCGCGCTTCAATCTCTAAAGGGTTATCCCTATAACCATATCTTAGCAGATTTAATATATATGTAAAGCAAAATGTGTATGCTCCCATGCGCTCTACTTGCTCAAGATGTTTCATCTCGTGATTATGTATCTTGTCTAAAGGTCTATCACTCGTGATATACACAACCTTATGCAAAAAAGGTTGAATTATGCCTTTTGTGATTGCTCTAGTACGCCAAATTTGCAAAATAAGGACGTAAGGCAAATAAGTGTACCTAAACAGCAAAAAAACGCTTAGAATTGAAATTATTGTAATCATTGTGGCGTATACCTCTCTTGTTCTTCCCAATACGATAACTCGCAATGTTTAACGTTGCCTTGCTTATCAAAAAAGAATATCGTATCAATAACTCTCATTGCAAGAGTGCCATACCAATAACCAGCCATATGGCTACGATACGCACGTGACGATAACGTTTCGTCAGCACTTGACTTATCAAATATTATCAAACCAAAAATTACGTTTAATAATTGGTCTATCGCTATCAGTAATTGCCATAAATTATGCTTTAATTTATCCATATTTGCCACCTTAGCCGAGAGATAGACTATCAGGTAATACAAACACCACCGCTTGAACTTCTGCTGTTGTAGTCGCTATTTTAACTCTATCCTCGCAACCTTGACGCATACCTGTCAGATAGCCTATATAGTTTTGATATGCCTGTGTTTTTTCAAGTACCTTACCCAACAAATATACCCTGTCAACATTCCGCCCTAACGCTAACATATCAATAAAAGGCGTTGCCACAGTATTATCTTTCTGCCATGCTTCCGCTTCCGTTTTTTGAATATCCCATGTGATGACTTCACTATCAGGAGTATCTATCTGTGCTTGTTTCGCGTATTGCTCATAAGTTTTATTAATTTCTGCAATTTTGTTAGCTTTTACTTCATCAAGCGTTAATACGGTCGGAACATACGGCTGTTCTACTGTTACTTTGTCGGGATTGTTTTTAATATAAATCATTAAATCTTGATATAATTGTTGTTCTTCATCTGTTAAGTTATCTGTATCTGAAACCCCAAACATCATGCCATTGCGGGCAAATTGATAATAGCCATTATTTTTTTTTATAATTTGCTCGTCAGTAAATGTGAAATTTTTTACTTGTCCTTCCATTATTGCACTCTCCATAATGAGATTTGTCTTGTTGGAATCGTTGCGAACGCATAATCACTATCTATAACAAAGTCAATAGCATCGCCACCGCTTACGAGTGGATGACTAAAATCTATGCTAGGATATGTCGTCTTTACTACGCCGTTTGGATACAAATAGTTAATAACAGCTTTTATAACTACCCATGTGCCACTAGGAACAGTATAACTACTTGTTGTATCTTGAGATGGCACCAATGTTTCATTATTTAATATTTGCCCCAATCCTGCGCTTGCTGTCGGGCGCGGTGCTGGTACTGTTGTCGCAAAGTTATTTCCCGATATGCCCGTTGCTCTTATTTGTAAATAATTTAAAAAACCGCCCGTGTCGTTATAAAATTCCAAAAGCGAAGTGTCTGACGCTACATTATAAACCGCTCTAATCTTAATATCGTGGTAAGGATTGCGGTCAGTTCTACCATTGAATTTAATAGGCACGGATAGTTTATCATTAACGCCTTGATAGCCAGCGCCCATATCAAGCGGTCCTGTCATCGAGTTGTTACCATTTCTTAAAACAACATTGTCGGCGCTAGGTATGTCATATATATTGATGTAATGTCTGCCACCAACACTTATGGTCTCACCCTGCACCATTAAACCAACTAACTCAAGCAACCTTGTCAAAGCACTACTTGCATTTGCATCTGCTGTATTCGCTATAGACTTAACGTCTGACAGATTAACATAATTATCAGTACCTACCGCTACGCCAAGTTCGTTATGTATCTTAACTATACTGCTAAATGGTGACATATTACTTAAAATCTCAAACGCAGGCAATGTGTACCCGCTCAAACCAGCATAAGACATTCGCTGTCCTACATTGTATGTTCTTGTAGCGCCTGCTCCCGTATCGTCATCGCCACTAAAGGAATATTGGCAACTATACAAAGTGTTTGGTCTGTTAGGAACTATGAAGCTAGTAGGTAGGTCAGTGTCTGAGCGTCCGATAAGTTCGCCTGTCATAGCTCCACCTGTTATTGGCAGCGCTCCGCTAGCTACAGACATGGCAGTATTTATTGCACTTGTGTTTTCGTTCAGCTTATTCAACACATTAACATCATCATTGCCTAGCCATAAATTGCCCCCAACATATAAATTGCTAGTAACGTTTAAATATTCAGCTGTACCACCTGATTTAGGCAGCGCGTTAATTGCAGTAGTTCTTGCGCTATTCGCGGTCGCCTCAACATCTTCAACATAAGTGCGCAAGTCGTTAATTAGTGAACCTGCGCCCTCAACTTCTTGCCAGCGTCCGTCTATACGCACCAACTTCATTATATACTCGCTTTCTGTCGTGAAGTTCGCACCTGTCAATGTCTGTATGCCGTTATTATTACTGCTATTCGTCACAGTAGTGCCAGCTTTCAATACTAATTCAACAATACCGCCGACATTGATAGTTGGTCCGCCATTAACATTAACAACACTTACAGTTGATAACGTGCCTGTAGTTATGACGTTATTTCTATACCTATCAACCGCTATTGAGTTATTAGTTATAGTCAAGTTCAAAGGCTCTTGCGCGCCCTCTATCGTCTGTATCGCGCCTGATAGCGCTTGTAATAACTCAAATAATGATTTGTTCGTTACTTCGCCAGGTTGCCCTGTGTATATAGGGTCTAGCGGGTCAAACTTGTTCGGTTTTACAAATTCGCTTGGTTTATTTACTGCCATATATTCCTCCTAAAATCCTTGTATTGATAAATCTAAAATACCGTTCACAACCGCGCCGTTAGCGTCATAACATGTCACTCGCACGCCGTCAGTAACATAGCCGTTCACAATAGTTCCTTTGCTAACAACTTTCACGCTATAAGCGTCATTAAAACCTTCATCATATTGTATTGACGCACTTACATTTCTAATGCGTTTGAAGTAGTTTTGTGGAACTTCAACAAGAAAGTTAGCGCCTACGACTTTCACATCTTCAATAATCATTAACGGCTTATCGTCAAAATCAATCAAGGTGCTTATATCATTACAAATTAACGCTACTTGATTATCAAAATTAACCGTAATACGTATTTTAACATCATCAGACGTTATGCGATAGCTAGTAAGCAATACGGGCGTGCTGTAAACCAGTTCATCGCCAACATAAACACATCTCGAATAATAAACGTTTTTTATTTCGCCTTGCACAATATCAGCACTAACACGCATAAAAGAGCCGTGATATAACTCATTAATATCTATTTCATAAGTGTAGCTAACTGCTAACGGCATATTACTATAGATTGTCTTAATATCTATACCATTATAGATTGTCTCAACATCTACGCCATTATATAGCGTTTGTATTGGTAGATTGCTAATTAACTGATTACCTGCATTTATATTGCCGTCCACAATGCTACCGCTCCATCCTTTTGATACCTCTGATATAGTGTCGTATAAATTGCGCGTCACATCTTCGCCTAAGTTGATATTAATAAATATTTCTTCACTTTTTAACCCAATAGCATCAACCGCTTTCACATAGACACGCTTAGTTATGTTAATATATGGCGTCAAATCAACTATACCGTCTAAATTAATAGGATTAGTAATCAGTGCCGATTGGTCGTAGCTATCTATTAAATTCGTAGCAATTTTAACCTCATAACCGCGTAAATCAATAGGCGGAGTGTTGTTTTTAATTTCTAACAAATTGCCGTTAAGATATAGTTCATCAGGTGGTGGTGGTGGGTTGGTCGCACCCTCGTTATAAATTGTAAACGAGGCAGGCTCACTCCATACGCCTGATGTTGAGACGACCCAAACGGTCGCTCCATATTCTTTTTTATCAACAAGCTCAGGAAGCGTAATTGTATATTTGTCATACTCATTAATTATTTTTGGAAATCTTACAGGAAAACCAAGTGTTCCTCTTTCATAATACATCACGCGATAATAACTAAAATACACGCCCGTCTTATCTTGCAAGCGCATTGATAATACTGCATTGCCAACTAGTTCGCCTCTGCTGTCAATAGTCATTGTTGTTTCATCTGCAACATAGTTAATGAGTTCCGCTTTATTTGGCTTGCCTCTGTCGTAGTAACTTGGGAACGTTAAAGCACTTTCATACGGCGGAATATCGCCATCAATAACGTCGTAATAGCCTTTAGCGCTTGGGATACATGATATGTCTGCTGTAAAGTCAGCGTTACGCGTTATTTCTTTGATTAACACTTCAATGCCAGCTTTACCACTTTCGCCTAGCGTTACCATAGCGTCTAGTCTTGGCGCTTGTGCTTCTAGTATTGGCACTTGAAAATATAATACTTGTGTTTCTTCGTTCGCGTATGGTCGAATATCCCAAAATGTAACACTGTACTTAGTTCCGTCTTTCAATGAATATAACTTGCCTAACTCGGTATTGTAAAATTGGTCTAAAATAACCGCCTCAACGTAGTTATTATCGTTATATTGATAGCCAACAACCTTACCTTGCGTGCCAACACCTAAGAAAAAACTAGGGTGCTGAACTAGTATTTTATCGCCCGGAACGTAATCAATCGCGCGCCAATCAGTAGAAAACGCTATAATCTTACTGCGTAAACGCACTCTTGCAAGCGTCAACATACCAATCTTATAAGCTAATTCGTAATTATCAACCCAAAGTGCATCTAACTTTTCAATATTAGCTGGCGTAACGCCGTCTTCATGAACTAGTATCTCATCTTGAGCATAATCTTTGTTCTTATTATAAAACATCACTCTCAAGCCGTCGACCGCCTTGATTTGTTTAGACTGCTTAATTGACATATTAGCGCTGTTTCTTGACGTAATAACGTCTACTGTGTCGCCGTCAGGATTGTCATATGTAATTACATATTCGCCATTTCTCATTGATATATACGCTTGCGCCACTTCCAACATCTCGCTTAATACAACGCCTAGCGTTCTGCCACCTGTTTCAACGCCGTTAGCTGAAAAGCCGTATTTTTCGCAATGCTGTTCAAACGCAGCAAAACTTTCAGCATTTAAAGGCACATCGCCCGCTGTTTGTATGATATTTTTATCTGTGAGTAATCTGCGTGCCAATTTGGCAATATTACTTGTTGTTACAAGTGAATAATCTTCGTTTCTGCCCTGTAATGTAGCTAAACAATTTATTGTGTTTAAAGCACCGTTTAAGCGCTCGCTTGCCTTTGCACGCATTTCTATCAGCGTGTATATTTGCCCTGTGTACGTGATTGGTGGCTTGTCCTGCTGCGCTTGCACCTCAACAACGTAACTATCGCCATATATTTTTGTGTTACCACTCAATCCTGCGATATAGTAAGTTATTTCGCCATTTATTAATTTGTAATCGCCTATGTAAACGCCTGTCGTAATATACCATAATTCATATCTTAACGCACCTATCTCAACGCGATAACGCCCTTTAGGCAATGCGCTAGTCGTGTTTGTAGCGGTGTTATATTTGCTTAATGTTAGTGTATATGTGTAACCAGCTAGTGTTGTTTGCTCAAGTTCATATCTATTGCCCTCTGATGCATTAATTACAATTTCTTGTGTGTCTAGATTTATAACTTTCAAGTCGTTAATATAAGGCTTCATCAATAATGGCGTGTATTGCGCGTAGATGCCTGACGGGAAGTTTAACACGATATTAATTAATTCTGTATCTGCTGGTGTTTCGTGAGGGAAAATAACGGCGTCTAGCTTGTAGTTATATGAAGTAGTCGCCATTGCTTTATTTACCCACTTGAATGGCTGTCCGCTCCAACCGCTATAAACGTAATATTCAATATCCCCACCAACTGATGATATGATTGGTGTAGTATCCTGCCTAACGTCCGTCACATCGACTTGTCCTACAGATACCACAAATAAATGATTAATATATTGGATATTGTCAATGACTTGTTGATACGGCGCTATTGCATAATCAGGTACCACTCGAGTACTCCCGATTACTATAGGTAAATACTCGTATGGTCGTTGTGAATTGCTTGAAGACGTAAGTGTATACATCTTCCCTGCTTGATTTTCGCGTGTCTGCTCTTGCTCGCGTGTGAAAAAGTTCATTATTGACGATACTACATAGCTTACGCCAACCGATACCGCCGTGCTAATAATTATACCGCCGATAGTGGTTGCTGCAAAACTACTAATAGCGCTACCAATCGCGCCCGCTACCGCTAACCCTGTTGCATTGATTGAAAAATACACAACGATATTATCGCCTTTTTTCGCCTCTACGCTTTCCCAATCGTCAGGCGTTACAATAACATCGTTTAGATATATTTCTGCCGTCTTGAGTGCGTTTAACGGGATATTCTCACGCTTAGCATGCTCAATAACTGAACGTATTAGTATCTGATTGTTATTAACTGTAAATTGTGTATTATTTTGCATGCTTTATCTCGTATATTTCAATTTCTTTATCCATAACGTGTACCATAGGCGTTAGTGCTGTCGCCCTGCCCTCTATAGCGTGTAACGCTCTGTCCCCAATAATCAAACCACAATGAGTGTATAAACCATTCTGCTTGTTAAAGAAAAGGCACACGTGACTGTAGGTCTCTGGCGCTAGTTGCTTTTTTATCAAATTGTTATAAAGGAGGGAGTTTATATGCTGTTCGATAGCCACGTGTTTTGCCCTTTCTGTCTTAATATCGCTTATATCTGTATTTATGTCAATATTTAATTCATGCTTGAGAAATAGCAACACCAATCCCGCACAATCGCAACTTTCAAACGTTGCCCTGTTGAACTCGAAAGGTATGCCTAAATACTTAGTGATATTCATAACAGCAACCTCACATTGTAAAATTAGTGTTATAGTAGCGCGCTGTTGGCAACGGCTCGTTCAATATATCATTATTGGTCAAATCGCCCGTTATCTCGCTAATAGTATTCGTTATGCTTGTCAGCTTCAAGTTCTGTGTTTCGTTTATCAGTTCGCCTGTTTTGCGTGATACTGAACGCACAATCACGTTTAACGCTTCAATCGGATTTTCTAACGCAAGTGCAATTTCTTCATCATAGTTCGCAATTTGCAAGCTACCTGCGACAATTTCGCCACCAGCGCGCTCACTAACCATAATGTATTTGAAAGGATAAGCAAGATAATCAACGCCGTTGTAGACGTGCTTGTATATCGGGTTGCCTCGCTCATCAACGCCTGCAAACTCTGTAGGGCTTGAACTTAAATTATACCACTTGTTTGGCTCTAACTCGATTGATACAAGGTTAATTATGCCACCGTCCGTCACTTCGTCCGATAGTTCTTCAATCAACTCTTGCGACAACCCCCGATGCGCTCGCTGTTGGGGTGGAGTGTTTATCTGCTCGCTAGTAATAAATGTCGTTTCAAATAATTCTTTATCAAAAATTTTCATAAATACTACCTCGCAGGCACTAGATATTCCCAACGCAACACAAACGATACTTTATAGCCGTATCTGTGTAGTTTGGTATAAGTCAAAGCCGTATCGTTAAACCTAAAACAATAGTATTTGTTAGGGTCAATGTTTGGATAGTCAATATCAGGAAACGGCGCATAAAATGAATTAATATTGTTCGCCTCAAACCAACCCTTGAACGTATTAAATTCTAGGTTGCTCATCTCGATAGACATATTTATCAACTTATATGTAGCCGTGCCACCACTACGCACACGCTCGTTAATATCCGTTTCAAATATTACACGCGTATCAATATCTTGTATTGAGTAGTCTGACGCTGTCTTTCTAAAAGGTATTATGCTAGGCAAATATATCATCTATTCACTCTCCTGTTTGAACTGCTTCGATAGTCTATTGATTGCGAAATTGCGCCACCGCGTGCAATATCTGTTGCCACAGTCGATACAATCAAGTTAGTGATTTCCGTCTGTCCGCTTGCGTTAGTTTTTTGTGTTGTCTGCACAGTTGTGTTAGGCACTTGGTTGATATTGTTAATTACAATGCCACCGCCTGCTCCACCAGCACCCGCCATTGATAAACCAACAGCACCAACACCGCTAAACGCATTAACTAAGCCGTCACGTATACCAGCATATTTGCCCGTGACTAAGCCAACATTGCTTGACATGCCCTCTGCCAAGCCTTGCATGTTAAATTTACCTATTTCAGCAAATACCTTTGATGGACTGTTAATATCTAACGCACCTTTCATGCCCGATGTGATACTATTAGCGATAACTGATATAGTGTCCGCTAGTAACGTGTTAGCCCAACTCAACATACTATCTGCTAGCGATTGTATCAAGTTCTGCCCGATGTTTTCCATAACGGATTTTTCACTGTCAAATGTGGATTGTATCCCGTTCGTTATTGCGTTTGCAATGATACTACCCGCTTGACTAGTGGCTTCTTCACTCGCCACTCGCTCTGCAAGTATCTCTGCGGGTATCGTTGGCCCAACTAGGTTATCTTCAACGCTAGCACTAACACCAACGCTATCAAGTGTTGTTGATAGTGAATTTATCTCGTTTCGATAGTCTTTAACATCTTGAATTGCGTCAGGCGCTACAATTCCGCCCTCTTCGGCTTTGATTTTCGCAACATCTAAATCAGATAACGCAAAGGCAAGGCTTTCAATAGCTTGTAATTGCGGTTTAACGTCCAATCTTCCTAGCGGCGCTATATTACTGCCTGTAACGCTGTTGAATGTAGCTACAAGCTTATTTATATCGACAATTAAACTGTTTATTAATTGCTTAAAATCATAAACTAACTCTTGCCATAACTTTTGAAAGTTCAACTTAAAGCGTTCGTTAGTGTTCCATAGATACGTGATAGCGCCCACAACCGCCCCTATAGCAGTTACAACCAAGCCAATAGGGTTAGCCGCCATTGCAATATTCAATAAGTTTTGAGCAAGTGCCGCCCCCTTTATCGCCTTTGTCAAGTTTATGAACGCTGTTACAACTGTTGTTAGCACCGCTTGCGCTCTCAATGCTACAAATGCGCCCGTAACGCTTGCTAACGCTAATGCTACCATATCTAAGTTTTCTAACAGCGTTGAAAATCCATTAATAACACTAGGTATAACGTTGGCTACAAACTCACTCAATTCGCTCATCATTTCGCCTAAGTTTTCGCCTATAGTAACGATTGATTGCTGCAATTCGGGATTATTAAACGCTACTGCTAAACTATCTATGGCGCTTCTAACGCCTGCGACTGCCTCTGTAGCAACTGGCAATAATAATTCGCCAAACGATTTACCTAAGTTCTCTAGTTCAACACCAGCGCTTCTTAGTTGGTTGGCGTACCCGTCTGCTGTGCGCGTGAAGTCGCCTTGAGCGTCTGCCGTCTGCTGTAGAATGTAATTATAACGCAATGTAGCCTTTTCGGCTTCACTCATATCTGCAAACGCTGTTTCTAGCCCCTCCGCCAACGCATATGCCTCTAAGTTAGCAACACTCAAGTTGATACCAAGTTGCCTTAACGGCTCAATCTCGCCACTAATACCCGATTGTATCTTTTGAAATGCGACTTCATGGTCTAGGTTATAGAACGAGGCTAAATCGCCCGTCAAACCCGCCATACGTGTTGACATAGCCAACGTTTGGTCGGCAGTCAAGCCCATTGATTTATACATTGCTCCAAGTGTTGAACTGTACTTCTTCGCTTGTAATTCAGATATACCAAACGCGTCTTGTGCAGTCTTTGCCCACTCGTTAACAATTTTAGCGCTATCGCCAAATGTTACGTCGACGACGTTTTGTATCTCTTGTAAATCACTCGCTAGTCCAATAGCTTTGCTAGAAACACCCACAAACGCAGCTGTCAAGCCCGCAAACGCACCAGCCATAACGCTAGCTGTTGATTTAGCTAGTGATGTTAAGCCTTTAAGGTCAGCCTCTAGCGGTTTGCTATTACCATCAATATCAATCGTTAGTTTTGGATTTGCCATTGCCTTTAATACTCCATTTTTCGACATGCTCGCGCATTTCAGGACTGTCGTATATATTTTTATCTTGCGGAAGTCTAAACATCATTTCGAGTTTTCTTGCCGCTTTTCGCTGTTTTTCGTCTTTGATTTTTGAAACATCTGCCGAACGATACGATATTACTTTTTTCATCATCGTATTTTCGTCAAGACAATCAAATAGCGCTACATACTCATAATAGTGCATATCGCTTGTAATTAAATTTATACCATATTGCTGTAAAAAAGCGCTGTATAAGTAATTACTATCATATTCAATATTGAATACTGATATATCGCTTGTGCTTGTGTCGTCATTGCTAGTAACTTTATTTACATAGCTACTTGCTCCACCAACAAACGCAGTCAATGCTTGATATAATTCAAGCACATTGCTTTCCGTCAACACTATGTCGTCAAGCAACATAGTTGGAAGTAGACGGACTATTTCAGTATCACTATCAGCTTTCGACATATCCGCCATGAAGCGTAACCACGCCTTGTAATTCGTGCGTATTTGATATGTTTCCTCACCTATAGCAATACGTGTTGGTAGTCCGTCTAATATATTCATACTACGCCTTTTTTATTTCTTTAAACGCGTAATCTATACCTTGCACTATCGCCTTATATACGCTCATTGTTAAGCCATGCTTAGCGATTACATCATCAACAAAGCCCGTGTTGTACATTCTGCCAAATAGCTCAACTTGCTTTTCAATGTCAGACAACATGTCGCCCGTATCCTCTGTATCTAGCTTTTTAGCTAGTTCGTCAAACTCTGCCTTGATACGTATATCTATATGGTTAGGCGTGATGTTACCCACCACGCCACCAATTTCAATATCAATACTAGCGCCTTTATCTAATTTAACCTTGTAAGCCATTACTCCCCCTTTTAAACTACGGCGTCACAACAGTCGTAAACGTTTCTGTTGTAGGGTTATAAGTGCCTTTTAGCGGGTCAGTTGTAGAGTATCCCTCAAAGTCAACTGTTTCAACTTTTGTACCCTCACCCGTAAACGAAGCAGTCCACGCGCAATAAAAGAACTCTGCAGCATATGTTTCGCCCGTCTGTTTAGATTTATCAACGCGGATAAATGGACGTTTCGCCTTGTCGCGCGTTTCTCTGTTTTTTGAAATATCAACGACGACATTCAATCCTAAATCACTTCCGTCATTTTCACCATTGCCACTAAACGTTGGCTTATAGCTTTCAATTTCTTCCGTCTCATTGGCGTTAGTTATCCAATTCTTTGTTTCCGTTTGCGGTGAAGGGTCATAATCAAATTGTGATACCCTGTTCCCGAATAACACAAACCCCGCTGTCGCTAGGTCAATCGTTCCACCTGTCGTTAAATCGAAGCCGTCAGGCACTTCGCTTGTCGCCCCGATATAGTTGGCGTAATCTACTACTTTTGGCATGTTAGCCTCCTTTTTTAAAATATTCTATCCTAACAGTGAATTGATATTTAACACTGTTCTCGTCAATAGCGCTAGCGCCCTCTTGGTTGTCGATAACTTCAACCATATCAGGTGTTTGCCCCATTTTAAATAACGGATAATTCCCGCTATCTTCTTGCTCGTCTACCCACTCGGCAATGCCCTCAACAATATTAACCCATTTGAGATTGCTAAGGTCGTTTGTAGCCACCGAAATAGGCAGAATGATTATAACTGTAAAGTCATAGTTTCGCTTACTGTCGCCGTTCACGTACTCGCTAACAACTTCATCTTTGACTATTGAAACAGGTGCGATAATCACGTTGCCGTTTTCGCCGTCGTCAAAGTTAAAAAACAATCTTGTGAATAGCGGACAGTTGTAAAACCATTCCCACACCGCTAAGTGTCTGCTATTGGCTACGTCTCTAGTAGCTAGTTCTAATAACTCGCTCGCGTTCATTTCAACACCTTTTCACGTTCAATAAACTTGCCTACCGCGTCTATCAGCTTGCTTTTTTCTGTCGCTTCTCCTTTTTCGCTCCAATAACTAGTTGATTTAACGTTCTTGTCCTTTCTAAAGTTGAATTTCTTGCCATAATATAGCCTGTTAGCATAATGCGCCGTGTATTGTATAGCGTAAGGCTTGATTATCTTACCCTCAATCAAGTTGCCTGTCTGCTTAGGCGTAAAAGGCGATATAAGCCTGTGCCACTCGCTAGCTAGAAAAGTACCAACCTTGTTGTTACGCGTCAACTTGCCCGCTATGGCGCTTGCATCTAGCTTTAAACTAGCCTTAACATTTATCTTCATGCTTGCACCTTGTAGTGCGGCAAAGGTTGCCCTCTATCTGCATTATTAGTCACGCTCTGAATAAGTATCGCCCTATCGCTGTACTTATCCTTTAATAGCGTTAAGTCAGTTGTTTCGTCCGTCACAACGCCTTTTATAATCAAATCGCCCTCTTGTAGTGTGAACTTTTGCTCAATAGTAATAATAGTGGGAATATCACTACCCACATAAAGCAATTCTTCTTCACGCTCAAGTAACAACTCTAATTCTGCACTACTCCAAACGTCAGGTGTTACATAATCATTGCTTTTAGGTATTCTCACAGTTATAGCCTTTCTTGTAACGCTTGAGCCATCAACAAGGCTTGTGCTTGTAGATTGACGCCATGAACAACTATTCAGTTCTTTACGCAAGTATATCGTCTTATACTTATTGTATTCGTCCTTGTACTCGAACTTATTATATAGTGTGATTGTATCATTCGCAAACGGTAGCATAAACACCTCTATAGAGTAAAGGAACGCCCATATCATCAACAACGCCTGTGAGATAGTCCACAATCAATGCGTTAGCCTTGTGACTGAGTTCAGTTTCGCTAAGTGTGTTATATGTTACGCTCACACCGTCAGTATTAGCACTTTTAAACTCGCTTGTAGCTTTAGCATTCGTGTCGTATAACCCCACTAACTCAAACATCAAGTGTTTTAGTATAGGTGGCAATTCAAAACCACGCTCAACCATGCTGATAAGCCTGTTATACGTGTTGTTGTCAACTTTCTTACTCGCTCTAACCTCAAAACGCTCAAAAAGTAAGGGGTCAGCAATAGCACCACCCATAGAAATATATTCTTCATGCGTTAAATAAGCCATACCAACCCCTTTTGTAATTATTTGTTAGCCGTTTTAGGCTTCACAATATCAGCACCTTGCGCTTTCATAAACTCGGCTTTCATTTCTTCAAATTCTGCCTTTTCAGCGTCTAGTTGCTCACGCTCTGCGTCTAACTGTGCTTTCATTTCTTCAAACTTAGCACTAGTGTTCACACCCTTTGTTGTATAGTTTGGGTCGTCAACCGTCCACCCTTTAGCCACAAAGTTCTCAACTGCCCACTCTGGACACTTATGTACTTTATCGCCATTTGTAAGCTTAACTAAAGTTTCTTTAGCCATAAAACCCCCTTTTATGAGCGTGTTTCGTCAGTTGCGACAATCAAATCATCATCAAGTAGTGCAACACCACATAACATATCAATAGAGATAGTGTCAGTCTTTTTAGTGATATCGTAACCTTGAACAACACGCAACGCAAAGCCGTCATAATTCACGATTGAATACTTATCTGTGCCTTTTGGTGGTGCAATAGTTCTTGTTACCAGCGCCATTGCGTTTTTATGAAACGCTAAAGATGTGTTAGTTGGCACGTTTTGGTCAGTATAGATGTCTAAACCGAACTTACGCCCTAGGCTCGCTTCACGTAAAGCTGTGCCGTTATCGCCAACCGCACTTGCATTTAAAAACAAGTCAGTTTTCAATAAGTCTGCTTCTGCGTCAACGTTAGTCACAAAGCGTCTTTCTGTTAAAGGCACGTTGTTTGCTTGTAAACCTTTACGAACTGCAATCAAGCTATCTTTTGTCATAGGTGCGGTAACTGCAACCCTGTTAGTTGCTCCAGCGCCTAGCGCAATCAAATAACCATCAACTTTGTTCAAAAATGCTTGCATTGCTGGCACTAGTAATTGTGCTGAAAAGTCTTTGATATCAAGCGTTTGTTGTTTTGCTGTAACTGCAAACGAAACATCAAGGAACTTGTCAAGTTTAACTTGAACGCTACCCTCTGTAGCGTCTTGAACTGTGATAGCGCTTGTAAACTCGTTTGCGTTAAACTTTGCAGGCTTTCTGATAGTGATTGTATCGCCAACCGCTCCGTTAAATTCTTGTGAGTAATCTCTATGAACTAACATAGGCATTACTGCATTCGCTCTAAGCACCATTAGTGCCTCTCTAGCGATTATATCAGGTGTTAAAAATGTATTAGCCATATTTATTTTCCTTCATTTTGGCGTGCTTTGATATAGTCAGCCATATCCATTTTGCCTAACTCATCAACTCTTGTAGCACCGCCCGTTGTGTTCCCCACACCAGCCATATTAGCAGGTGTCACGCTTGACTTGAATATATCGTCAGCGTAATTGCCTTTGTCGTCTTTGATAAGCTGCTCAAAATGCACTTTCAACGTCTTAGATTTATCCGCTTCGTGTGCTTGAATAGCCTTGTTAAATATTGCTTCCTTTGCGTATGCACTTGAGAACTCCATATTTTCAGGCTTGTAAGTGTCTAACTCGCTGTATTGCCCTTGACGGATAGTTTCAGCTTCTGCGTCTGCCTTTGCTTTAGCTTGTGCTTCTTCGTTAGCTTTCAGCTTCCCTTGCAATTCCTCGATTGTAGCATTTAGCTTTGTTTGGTCGCCTTTCGATTTTTCCAATTCAGCCACTTTTTCAGATACCTCATCATACTTAGCTTGCATTTGTGTTTGCTTAGCTTCATATTTAGCATTCTGTGCTTCAACGGTCTTGCCATGCTCCGCCATGATTGAATTAACCTGTTCATCTGTTAAACCCTCGATAGCCTTTAAAAATTCCCTTTTCATGCGTTACGCTCCTTGATAGTTTTACGCTTGTTTTAAGTCGGTTGCGTCGACTACTATTTGACTTTTTAACGTCTAGCCATGACGTAATTTGTATAATCTTACATCGCTTCTACTTTATCAATCCAATCTTCCCAATATTTAGCGTTTGATATATCATCTGAACGACGGTTTATTTCAAGTTGCTCGATTAAGGCTTCCTTGGCTTCTTCCGTGATATTATCTTTTACGCCAACTATACTGCCACGCTCGTTTTTAATAACGTAAGGTTCGTAAGTAGCTTGCATTTCTTCTGCTTTATCAATCATTTTGTACCTCCAAAGTTAAAAATCCCTCTTTGCCGTCTATAATCTTAAATTTAGTATTCCTATCTAAAAGAAACTCGTACTCTTTACCTCTAAACTTACTATATTCATCAATATAAGCACCTCTTGCGCCTTTAGGAACTTTAATCTCTAATCTTATTGGTGTAGCTTCCCCAAAATCCTTAGTTCCCTTTAACAATACTGATGTGCTTGAAAAACCCTTTTCAACATAAGTTTTGCCAATAACATTTTCAATACTTTTTAAGTCAGAGCCTGCTCCTGTTATATAATCTATATTTGTAACAACTCTGTAAACTGTAATATCTCTATCTAACTCAAATTTTGATAAAACTTCCGACAATTCGTCAGACCTTTTCTTCCACTTGTTATAACTTCGACTTGTTAAGCCTGCTTTTAAATACTCTTTCGAGTTCTTTTCAAAACGCTCTACCGCGTTTACGCCTTTATCGCCCTTATAGCTATAATCAAAAATAGCCTTTTTGCCTGCCTCGTCAACCTTATCTGCGTTCAACGCATAATAATCTTTTCGCCACTTAGCATAAACAGAGAAATCACTTGTGTTGAAATCTTTATAATAAGTGTTTTTAAGTTCTATTTTCGGCTTAGGCTTTGGAATTTCCACTTTTACGGCTTTACCTTTAACTGGTCTAAATCCCGCTACAGTCATTCGCTCAACCTTTGTTGGCAAGCCCGCTACTTTGCTAACTTCTTCATATTGAGCCGTGAGCCTATTAATAGTTGTTTGCGCCTCGCGCCTTAAAATCATATTATCAGCTTTACTTGCCAAAACCGCTGCGTCTTTCTCTTTGCGTATCGCTGTTTCAAGTCTACGCTGTATCTGTGACATCTCGTAACGGTCGTATTGCTTGCCGTTATACTCCACTTTTAATATATCTTTCTGTTTGAGTTCTGTCAATTCTTTTTTATCGTATGCAGACTGTGATACACCCATTACAACAGGATATTTATAATGCAAACAATTATAATCGTTCAACAAGTCGCCTATGCCTTTTTTCTCAAACTGATATAAATTGTACCTCATGCCACCCATATCCCTGTGACTTGGTCGAGGGTTACTGTGATAAGATATTTCCCAGCCGTCATTGCCGAACTGTTTCCCTATACGCTCGCTACTGCCTAGATTGACTTGTTTCATAGCCGATAACACGTTTTGTCTAACGCTCGTATCAACTCTACGTTTATAGCCTTTGCCATTCTTATCATATTCTACTTGATTTATGCCAGCGTCGGCGACTTCACGTATCGCACTACGTATTGAACTGCTATAGCTTTCTAAACCTAGTGTCGAGGCTGTAACGGCTTTGTCGATAGCTTCAATATAGCTTGACTGTATCGCTGTTGTTTTTGATATATTCGTTAGAGTGCCTTGCGTCTGCTTGATTATCTCGTTAGCGTAATCAACTAACATAGCATTTTGAGCATATGCCACATATTCAACGCCTTTCGCTTCATAAAAAGGCTCTGCAAAGTTATAGTTATCTTTCGCAATACCCTCTAGTATGTTTTCAACGTCTTTTATGTTCTCATTCATAGCTTTAGCTAATAACGCTTGCAACTCTGATACATCGCTAGTGCGCCATTGCAATATGCGTGTTAGCCTATTCACATCGGTGGGGCTTATTTCGCCTAGTTGCTTGTAGCGTTCGCCTATTCGCTCTAAATAAGCAGTATTAACGGCTTTCACGCGCTCATATACACGGTCAGCCATTAATTCGAGTTGTTCTTCCTTTAGCATTTTATGCTATCCCGACTAACTCTTGTGCTGTTGGTGGCGTTTCGCCTTTTATGTCATCAACTATCTTTTTACTTTCTTCAAACGTTTCAGCGGGACGGACAAACTGCCTTAGTTCAGCCGTTTCAACCGCACCTTTATCATGTGCTATCGTTAGTTGGTTAAAACTTTCTGTGCTGTTTTCAATCATAGAGTAAGACCAATCAATATTTAACTCATAATCGCCATAACTGCCTAAGCTGTAAGCATCAGCCAACTTTGAACACGCCTCAACAAACTCATCAAGCCCTTGTTCAATCATTATGCGTGTGTCCGATATGATTGTGTATGTGTCGAATATGTTAGCTTTGATTTCTGTTGCTGTAGCGCCTCGAGTTGTTGGAACTGTCAAAATGCCTTGTGATGTGCCAACCTGTCTTTCAAGTAGTGCATATTGCTCTTTCAAGTGCGCATAGTATGAACTTTCACGAAACGCGGGGGAAAATTCATGTATGCCTTGCGTTTCTGATACCCCACCGCCGTTTGTAGCATAAAACATTTGTTCAAGAATAACTTTACCGCGTTCATCTCTGCGTATCATTTGTTCATCAATGAAAATGCGTAATCTCTTGTATTCAAACTCTGTATTTATCTCGTTTATCGTCTTTTGTATATCGTCCATGATTTTTTGACAACCATACGTGATAGGAACGCCCATAATCTGCTTATCTTTCCTGTTGTCTTTAGGTGATTTTATATATGCAAGTGGTATTCTGTCAAAGCCTTGAAATGTCAACATCGGCACAATGTTCGCCCATTCTGCCACACTTAATAAGTCAATCTCGTTACTATCCTTGTATGCAAAGTTAGTTATTGTTAGCGTCTTGCCTTGCAACTGATAGCGTATGAAGCGCTTATATATTTGCCCGTTTGCAGCGTCGACCTTAACATCAACCATTAAAACACAATCAAGTATCTTGTTGCCGATAATTTTATCAATACGCAAGTTATCCTGATTAATTATATCACAAACCAACATGCCCTCTTGCACGTAAGGGAGTAAAACAGTACCGCCATAGCCATATATATTGCTCACGGCTTTGTTTAGGCTGATACGCATATCTTTCATTAAATTACTTAACAATGTTGCACGGTTGCTCGTACCTGATACGTTTATATTGCTATCTGCAAGCGTCAAATTCTTTAGCTTATCCGCAAACATCGCCGTGAAGTTTATCTTATCCGTATCGTCATAATCGTTATGCCCGTCATTGCCTCTGTAAGCACTTGCACGTGTAAACCCTAGCTTTTTTAGCACTATATCCCATATGTAGCCCAATGTGTGAAAAATGTTCATCAAGTCAACCTCACTAATCTTTTTATGTTCCTTTCAAAACTATACTCAAATGCGTCTAATATGTCAATATTTGTTGAACCGTCATCTAAACGCACATCATCGGCGTGCTTATCGTCCCAAACCGCCTCTTGTAATGCTTCTATTAAACTGTCGTTATACCCCTTGATAACTTTAAACCTACCCAACCCCATTAAGATATTTGTCGCTCTTATTCTATTATTGATTTCCTCTTTCATGCAACCTCTGAAACTTCTCGTTGGATAATGCCCATTCAACGTATGTATATAAGTAGGCTCGGCATTATCACATAATATATTATCAATATACATATCGCTATAAATTGTGTCGCTCCTATCTAAGAAGTCCACAATCTCACGTTCCATAACGTCAAATATCTTATTCTCTGCGCTTATTGACTGACTGTGCAATGCTGTGAGCATGGTGTTGTCGATAATTGTTGCACACAGTGCGTTATCACTCTTGGATTTACCAAAATCAACGCCAACGTTGTAGCTATTACTAATATTATAGTTTTTTCTATATGTGTCAATATCTATTATGAAATTATCAGGATTATCAGCAAATGCACGATATATAACACCCTCTGCACGCTTCCAATTACCTAGAACATATCTATCATAGAATACTGTGCCTTGATACTGTCTAACTAGCCTATCACGTACACTAATCGGCAAGAAGTCGTTATCAAAAAGGCTGTATTGCTGGTGGAACACGTCATCGGCGTTATCGTCTATATACTTCTTTAACCAATGTGTTGGTTGGGCAGGGTTGTATGTGCCATGAAAAACACTATACTCCCTATCTAGCCTTGAAATAAGCATATCATTGATTATACTTTCATGCCATGTGGCCACCTCATCGCCATAGATAAGCTTAATTGATGAGCCTCTTATCACATTAACGCCATTTGCCTTTTCAGCGCCAAAACAATGGACTTCTTCGCCCCACATTTTACAGATATTACCCTTGCTTGATGAGCGCATCTCACTTATTATAATATCGCCATAGATTTTGCGCAAAGGATTTATAATATTACGCGTCAAGCTGCCTAGAGTCGTGCCAATCATTACAGACAACCCTTCTTTGTCCTTTAAACGCAATATCTCGTTAGGTATGGTATATATTAAATCCATATACGTTTTGCCTGAACGAGTTGCACCGCCTTTCAAATTCCATGTCTTTTTGTTAGAGTGATTGATGTACTCTTTTTGTTTAGCTGTCAGCCTCAACTGCACCCTCTCTAATTGCTTTTAAATGGTCTTTTGTTTCTTGAATAAGCTTTTCTTCCGTGTCTATAGATACTTGATGTTTATCAGTCCAACCATGAACAGGCTGTTTTAATATAAATATAGCCATTGTATTATTGAATTGCCCTGTCAACGCTCCTTTTTCAAGGTTTACCTCTCGTTGATAGTGTAGTTTTTTAATGGACTGAGATAAATCTTCATTATCTCGCTGTAATTGCATGACATAATCATAATGCCAATCGTTTTCAAGGCAACACTCTTTTAGTATCGGTATGCCCTTTTTATTCCTATCTACATATTTAGATATTGCTTGACACATGGTAGTTATATTGTACTTTGTTTTTTTTGGTCTGCCTCTGCCTCGTTTTTCTTGTGTCATAATGTACCCTTTATCTTTTCAAGTATTATTGCAACGTTCGCAGCTAAATGTTCAAGATGAAGTAACCCGCTCTCGCTATCTACAGATAATATATCTTTCTCGACTTTTTTATAATGATTATCAAGCGATTTAATATACTTCTCTATATTTACTTTTTTCCAACCGTCAACCTCGTATTTATTAGCACCAAAATGCATAACGTCGTTTATAGAATTAAATATCGTAGGTGGAGTTATATTCTCTTTATTCATGCATTATGCTCACTTATCAACTCGGCTGTTTTGCCTGTCAAGTTTTCCCAACGTTTTATAATCACATCAACGTATTTAGGGTCAAGTTCCATCATGTAACAAATAC
>CAYJAD010000012.1:0-53888 GCA_964368075.1 uncultured Desulfovibrionaceae bacterium
AGAGGCAATTTGCCTCAAGTCGTGAACTTTGTCAACAACTTTTTTTCTTTTTTTTTCAAAAACTCTTTCGAGTCTTTGCGGCTGTTTTTCTCAGCCCTACGCTCGAATATCTTTCCGAAGCGCGGAGAGGCAATTTGCCTCAAGTCGCCGAACTTGTCAACAACTTTTTTTCTTTTTTGCAATTTTATTTTTGCCACACTTTCGTGTTCCGCTGTTTGCTCAGCTCCCGTTTGCGGGAAGCGCACTATGCAGTAATCGGCATCCCTTGTCAAACGTTTTTTTCAATTTTCCATTTATTTTTTTCAAACCTCTTTTTACAGAAGCCTGCGCTGTGGATCAGCTCGCCGTCTCAAACGGCGGAACGGCAATATGTACGAAAGCGCCACCAACGTCAAGCACTATTTTTACTTTTTTTTAGATTCCCCGTAACACCTGCTTCATGCCGTATTTTACGTGTATTATATTCGCACGATGGGCATCGCTTTCCTAGTCTTTACTTACATCAACCCTTCAATAAAAATTTATCCCATACTAAATGTAGTAGCATTCAAAATTCATCATGTCATTGCCCACTATCCCCCCCCCCTTGTGCCTACTGAGTACAGAATTTCACCTAAAGCATTTATTAAAACTTCACAAAATCAAATTATTACAAAGATACATGACATAAATATGCTTTGCAAATTACACGTAATTTACCGCCTTTAAAATATTTTACCTTGACAAAGTATACACGATTTTTTATTGAGCTTCTTTTGCAAACTGTTCATAAAGCATTGAGGTAGGCATGTTTGAGAGCCTTTCAGATAGACTTTCCAGCGTATTACGCCATATAGGCGGCAAGGGACAACTTACGGATGAGAACATCCAAGAGGGGCTTCGCGAGGTACGTTTGGCCTTGCTTGAGGCCGATGTTAATTTCAAAGTTGTCAAAAACTTTGTGGAGACCGTGCGCGAAAAATGCCTTGGCCAGGCTGTTACAAAAGGGGTAAGCCCAGCGCAACAAGTGGTCAAGGTTGTTCATGATGAACTTGTGACCCTGCTTGGTGGTGAAACTACAGGCTTGGAATTACGTGGGCAACAGCCGGCTGTCATCATGATGGTAGGCTTGCAAGGCTCTGGTAAAACCACTTCTTCCGGTAAAATAGCTTCTGTACTGCGCAAGCAGAAAATGCGTCCCTACTTGGTGCCCGCCGACGTGTATCGCCCTGCGGCCATTGATCAACTGCAAACTTTAGCCAAACAACTAGACATGCCTTGCTATGCCTCCACCACGGCCATGAACCCGGTGGATATTGCAAAAAATGCTTATGCTGAAGCTAAAGAAGCCGGTGCTACGGTGATACTCATCGATACCGCTGGTCGCTTGCATGTGGATGAAAATCTTATGCAAGAGTTGGTAGCTATAAAAGAAGCCGTCAATCCGCAAGAAATTTTATTTGTAGCCGATGCCATGACAGGGCAAGATGCCGTTACCGTGGCTGAGGTCTTTAATGACAAGCTAGGCATTACCGGTGTGGTACTTACCAAAATGGATGGCGACGCTCGTGGTGGTGCAGCTCTTTCCATTAAATCGGTAACTGGAGCCTCAGTTAAATTTGTAGGGCTTGGCGAGAAACTTTCCGACATGGAAGTTTTTCACCCAGATCGTATTGCCGGACGCATTCTTGGCATGGGAGATGTGCTTTCTTTAGTAGAAAAAGCACAAGAGACCATGGACAGCAAAGAAGCCGAAGCCATGGCGCTGAAAATGCAAAAGGCCAAATTTGACCTTGAAGATTTTCGCACCCAAATGCGTAGCATCAAAAAAATGGGCTCTCTTGACAGCATCTTAAAAATGATACCTGGCCTTGGTGGTTTACGTGAAAAGTTGGCTGAAGCAGGTGGCGCTGTACCGGAAAAAGAGCTAGCCAAAACCGAGGCTATCATCAACTCCATGACCATGAAAGAAAGGCGTAACCCTGACATCATCAATGGCAGTCGTCGGGCGCGTATTGCCAAGGGTGCCGGAGTTTCTGTTCAGCAAGTAAACCAGATGTTACGTCAATTTGAGCAAATGCGCCAAATGATGAAGGGTGTGCTTGGCGGCAAAGGTGGCGGTAAAATGCCTAAGATGCCTAAAATGCCCAAGGGCATGGGTGGCGCCTTGCCGGATATGTCTGCACTAGGTGGCATGCCAGGCATGGGGGGTCTTCCCGGCATGGGAGGATTACCCGGGATGGGCGGCATGGGTGGAATGCCAGGTATGGGAGGCATGGGCGGCGGCCCCGCAAAAAGTGCCACTAAAAAAATTAAAAAACGTGCCCCCAAGGTGAAGCGCATTAAAAAGAAAAAATAAGTATCTGTTTTTACACTGTAATATTTTACATTTACTTTTTATAAACTTTGCGCTAGTTTTACTTTGTTTTAACACTAAAATTTTAATGAATAATTCTTGCCCTTTTGGTGCAAGATATATATCATGTAAAAAATTGAATGGGAGAATTTAAATGGCTGTGAAAATTAGACTCACACGCATGGGCAGCAAGAAAAAACCTTTCTACCGTGTAGTAGCTGCTAATGCAGAAACACGCCGTGACGGTCGTGCTTTGGAATATCTTGGATATTACAACCCCATGACTGATCCTGCCGATGTTAAGCTTGACGCAGAAAACATCAAAAAGTGGCTTAATCTTGGTGCTGAACCTACAGATACTGTACGTTCGCTTATCAAAAAGCATATGGGCTAGGAGCACACGCCCTCCATATTATTGACTTCTAGGAGGTGCATATGAAAGATCTTATTGAGTACATTGCAAAAGCATTAGTAGACACGCCTGATCAAGTACAGGTGAGAGAAGTTGAAGGAGAGCAAACTTCTGTTCTCGAATTGAAAGTAGCTAAAGAAGATATTGGTAAAGTCATTGGCAAGCAAGGCAGAACAGCCCGTGCTATGCGTACCATTCTTGGTGCAGCTGCTACTAAGGCAAAAAAGCGTACTGTGTTAGAAATTCTAGAGTAGTATTACAGTAGAAGTCAGTGTGACGAGGGCTATGGCTACAACGCGTATTCATATGGGGACGATAACACGTCCCCATGGCATTAAGGGGGAGATTTGTGTAGATTGGTACGCAGACTCCCCTGAACTTTTACGGAATACCTTCTTCTTGCAAGTAGGTAGCGAACCCATGCGCGAAATTTCCGGCGCAAAAATACGCATGCATAAGGGGCGTCCGCTTTTAACTTTGCCCCATGTTCAAGATCGCACACAAGCCGAAGCTTTGCGTGGTTTTCGTATTTATGTAGACCGTAGTCATATGCCAAACCTTGAAGACGACGAAGTCTATTTGCATGATATTATAGGTTTTACCGTAGTACATGCTGAAACAGAAAAGGACATTGGTATTTTAGACGGGTTGGAATTTCCCACCGACGAGCAAATGCTCTGGAGCATTAAAGCAGTGGGCGGACAAGAGATTCTTTTTCCTGCTGTGGAAGAATTTATCCATTCTTTTGATATGCCAGGGGAAAGAGTTCTTATTCTTCCTCCAGAAGGTTTACTTGAGTTATACCTAGAAGAAAAACCTGAAAAACCTGAAAAACCTGTAAAAAAGCCTCAAGGTTCACGTCCACGCAAGAAGGCCAGTGAAGCTTCGACGGCATCTTCAAAAAAGCAAAACTCTAATACCGAAACTTCCGCTAAAAAAGAGCAACGCAGCTAAAGTCTGCACTCTTGCGTGCTTTACATCATGCCAGAATTACCGGAAGTTGAAACCATCGTTCGTTCCCTAGAGCCACTCATAGCCCATGCCAGTATTGATGCTGTTTCTTTACTTTTGCCGCGAACTCTTGACACTAGCGGTGGAGGCTCGTTGGATTTGAATTTATTACAGGGGCGACGCATAGCCTCGGTGGGCAGACGTGGAAAGTTAGCATTATTGCATCTAACCCCCTTAGAAAAGCAGGACTCCACACACGCGCATATGCTGGCAGTGCACCTTAAAATGACGGGGCGCCTTTTTGTATATGATGCACAGTTTAGAGCACAAAAGCATACGCGACTTATAGTATCACTGACACAAAACAATGTAGAGAAACAGCTTTTTTTTGACGATGCACGCACCTTTGGCTATGTTCGCTTAGTTTCACCTGATTCTTTAAAGCTTTGGCCATTTTGGCAAAACTTAGGTTTAGAGCCCTTAGACCACCCTGCTGCCACTTTAGCCAAGCTCTATATGGCAAAAAAGGCAGGCATAAAATCTTTATTGCTTAACCAGTCCTTGGTGGTAGGTATTGGTAATATTTATGCCGACGAAGCTCTTTTTCGTGCAGGTATTGCCCCGCAGCGCAAAGCTAATACGCTGACCTTGGCTCAAATCACTACACTTATGCAAGCTGTGCAAGAGGTTTTACTTCTTTCCATAGAGCAATGCGGTTCCTCCATTCGTGACTATCGCGATGCTCATGGTGATGCCGGTTCTTTTCAAAATACTTTTCTTGTGTATGGACGCAGTAGTTTAGAGTGCAAAGCTTGTGGCCTTGTATTACATACAGCTAAGGTGGCTGGGCGTACTACGGTGTACTGTTCTCATTGTCAACAATAACGCTTTATTCTGCCTGCTTTTCCTTGCCTTTTTAGCTTAAGCAAGCTATGTAGTTGCTTATTCAAAAAGACCTATTAACCTTTTGTGATAATATACTTAAAGAGCAGTTTTACAACAGTAAAGCTGTGTTTTTTTAGCGTTGATGCATGCGTCCATGGCGCGGCCAAATCCCATATATTATATATGGGTTTACCAAGAGGCTTTTTATGCAAGTTATATTTAACGGGGAAAAAATTGACATCCCTGATGACATATCCCTTTTACAATGTCTTGAATTACAAAATGTTGATTCAACAGCAGTGGTGGTAGAATTGAATATGAATATTATTCTTAGTGCAAAATACCCCACAACGATATTACAAAAAGATGATGTCTTAGAAGTGCTACACTTTGTAGGAGGCGGTTAATGGACATGCATAGTTGGCAATTGGGTGGTGAGACTTTACCCAGTCGCCTTTTTATTGGAACGGGAAAATATGGTGCCGATGCACTAATTCCACAAGTATGTACGGCGTCAGCGGCGCATGTCATTACTGTGGCTTTACGCCGCGTATCATCGCAAAATACGCATGAGCAAGGAATTCTTAGTCACATTCCTCAGCATATGAAGCTCTTACCAAACACTTCTGGCGCTCGCACAGCCCAGGAAGCCGTTCGCTTGGCACGTTTAGCTAAAGCTGCAGGCTGTGGTAATTGGATAAAAATTGAAGTTATCAGTGATACGCGCTACCTTTTGCCAGACGGCTATGAAACAGCTAAAGCCACAGAAATATTGGCGAAAGAAGACTTTGTGGTTTTACCTTATATGAATCCAGACTTATATATAGCGCGCTCTTTAGCAGATGCCGGAGCCGCTGCCATCATGCCCTTAGGAGCTCCTATAGGCACTAATAGAGGACTACGCACCAAGGAAATGATTGGCATTCTCATAGAAGAAATGGAACTGCCCATTATTGTTGATGCAGGCATTGGAAAACCCTCTGAAGCTTGCGAAGCCATGGAAATGGGCGCTGCTGCTTGCCTTGTGAACACGGCCATAGCTTCTGCTGCGCAGCCCACAATTATGGCCAGCGCTTTTGCCGCAGCAGTGCGTGCCGGACGTGAAGCCTACTGTGCAGGACTTGGCGCCACAAGCTCTACGGGAGAAGCTGTGGCTTCATCTCCTTTAACAGGTTTCTTAGATCGCTAATAAGCGCTCATAGACTATTACGAAAACCTGCTGCAAAAAAATATTTTTTAAGGGTGCTCTACCCGCGGATTAATAAAACCATGCAAAATTTTTCTGACATATTGGCTCAATGGCCCGCAGAGCGACGCAATGCCCTTGTGGCCTCTTCTACACCGGAAAAAGTTTCGGCGGCACTGGCGCGTGAGCGTTTACTTTTGGAAGATTTCTTACTCCTACTCACCCCAACAGCTTTGCCATTTTTAGAATCCATGGCACGTCGTGCTCAGGCCGAAACGCGTAAGCATTTTGGACGTGCTGTGCATCTTTTTACGCCGTTGTATCTTTCTGACCATTGCACCAATCAATGTCGCTACTGTGGTTTTAACGCAAAAAACATGCAAGCTCGACGCCACCTTTCACTTGCGGAAGCCGAGGCTGAAGCTCGCGTTATTGCACAGTCTGGCCTTGGACATATTTTACTACTTACAGGAGATGCCAGAAAAATAGCGTCTCCCCAGTATATTGGCAGTATTGCACAACGCATTAAGCCTTACTTTGCTTCTGTAGGTGTAGAAGTGTATGCCATGTCCTCAGAAGAATATGCCATGCTGGTGGCTCATGGAGTGGATAGCATGACCCTTTTTCAAGAAACATACGATCCTGAACTGTATGCATGGCTACACCCTGCTGGCCCCAAACGCGACTATACCTATCGTCTAGAAGCTCCCACACGGGCAGTGCAAGGCGGCATGTATAGTATTAATGTAGGCGCATTGTTAGGACTTAATACCTTAGAAAATGACGGTTTTTGCACAGGTTTACACGCGTGGTGGTTGCAAAGACAACATCAGGGTGTAGAGGTAAGCCTTTCTGTACCGCGTATGTGCCCTCATGAAGGAAACTTTGATGTCCCCCATGCCCTTGATGATAAGCGTTTTGTACAATATATCACCGCTGTTCGCTGCTTTTTACCACGTGTGGGAATTACGGTATCTAGTCGCGAAAGTGCTTTTATGCGCGATCATGTGGTACCACTGGGCGTCACGCGTGTTTCGGCAGGCGTATCAACCTTGGTGGGCGGAAGAGCCACAGACGGTGGCGAAACCGGCCAGTTTGAAATTTCTGATAGCCGCTCTGTACTACAAATGACCGAAGCTTTGGCGCAGCAAGGCTATCAAGCCGTGACCAAAGATTGGCAAAGCTTTCAATAAGATAAAAGCCTAAGCAAATTTGCTTACTGTATTTATTTTGTCAAAGCCATAATATACACAAAAGCTTCTGCCGTGACCTCTTGCACAGAAAGACGGCTCCCTTTTTTCATAAGCTCCATGCCTGCTAGCTCTGGTTCTTCGCGCAAATCACTGCGAAGCAAAGGCGGTGAAAACTCCTGCACAAGGCGCACGTCCACCATATACCACAACGGACGGTCGGGGGTAGACTTAGGGTCAAAATGGTCATTGCCTTCTTCCCAAGAAGTGTGGTCGGGGTAGGCTTCTCGCACAATTTCCACTATACCAGCGATTTCAGGTTTTTTTCCGCTATGATAAAAAAAACCTTTATCACCTATTTTCATAGAACGCATGAAATTACGCGCCTGATAATTACGCACACCATCCCAAGAAGTGGTTTGATTGGGGACGCTGGCTAAATCTTGCCAAGAAAAACACTCCCTTTCACTTTTAAAAAGCCAGTAGTTCATAGTAGTTCCTTACGTTTAGACCTCTAAGCCATGGAATGTTCTTGTAGCCATGTTTCAAAAAGCTCTGCCAAAGCTATATCATTGTTTTTTACAGCCCATTGTTGCAACCGTGCGGCTTTACGCTGTAGCGCGCCTCTATCTTGCGTTTTTTCTTCAAAATCAATAACATATTGTTTAACATGCATCATAGCATCAGTATCGCCGGTATGGGCGGCACACACTTCCAAAGAGGCAAAGTTCTTGCCACAAGGCTCAAGGCGTGTCTGCTGCAATCGTATATCCAAAGCCTCTGTCCAGCGCTGATTTTCTTCATAATAACGCGCTAAAAGTTCATAACCATTTAGCCAATAAGGCTCTTTTTCAAGACGGGCAAGGCATCGGCTTTCATCAAAATTTTGCATAAAAGCACAATCAAGCGCTTTTTCTTTAGCTTGAGCAAGGCGGATATAAATTTTTAAAGCAGGGCTTAAATGCGGGCAAAGCTCTGCTTCTAATGCAATCTTGTGCTGGTCCGGCGCAAATAAGCCAGAACAACGCTTGCTCAAAAGAGCCTCATTGGCTGCATTATGATTAAAACGCCCGGGAGTTTGGCTAGTGTAGTGATACATGCGGCTTTTGTGAACTACGGTGAGCACATAGCCTTTTTTACGGATTTGACAGCATAAATCTAAATCTTCAAAACCATTTATGTATTCTTCATAAAAGCCACCGCATTGTATAAAAAGCTCTTTGGGCACCATGAAAGCTGCGCCAGTAATGGCTTGCCAAAAACGCTGTTTTTGTGCTGCCACATAATTAGCCGGCAACAGATGATAAGCATCAATTAATTCGAGGCTTGGATTAAAGCAAATACCAGCATGCTGCACTTTGTCATCAGGGTAAAGCAATAAAGGCCCCACAGCGCCTATCTTTGCATTTCTTTCTAAGGTATGCAAAAGAGGGGGCACACATCCTTCCATCATTATTGTATCATTGTTAAGAAAAAAAAGTAATGACCCCGTCGCTTTTTGAGCGCCTATATTACAGGCCTTTGCGAAACCTAGATTTTCAGGCAAAACAATACTATACCCTGTTTTTGACACAAGAGCGTGCAACGTTGAAGCTAATTCCGTGACTGTGGCATCACTGGAATTATTATCAACTACAATAATCTCTATTTGATCCAACAGCCCATCCTTGGCACAACAACGTACTAGGCTTTCAAGGCAGGCCTTTGTCATGTCCCAAAGGTTCCAAACAGGTATAATAAATGAAATTTTTGGCATATACTTCCCTTTAACGGCACTCTCTAGGTAAGATATGGGAAAAATTAATTCATAACGTTACTTTATGTAACCTTCTCAAATCTCGGATATTTGTCAAGCTGAAATGCCTTATTGCTCTGTACAGTCTTTTTTATTTTGTATAAGATTTTAGAAAACTGTTTGCACGAAACAATTGTGCAAGCCATTATCTATGCGCAACCGCCCCAACAAAAAGCTGAGGAAGAAGCCATGAAACATTCCCCCATCGACCTCAATGACCTCCTAAAACGTGCCCGCGTGCCCGAACATTCTGCGGCCTTTATGCAAGCGGTATCTGGTGGAACACCTCTTATACAAAGTGTAGAAAGTACCACGGACACGGTTGAATATTTGTGCTTTCATGCCGATGACTGGTTGACACTCATAGGCTATCCCCTGCGCGGTGCTTATAGCCATGAAAGCTTTTTGCAAGCAAAAAAACAAGCTTTGGCACAGTGTCAGGCCACACAATGCTTTGCCATAGGGCCACAAATGCCACCGCTACATCAAGAACATATTCAAGAAGAAGACGTTTTTTATACCTTGCCTGCCACAAGCGCCGTGCCGCCCAAATTACGACGCATTGTAAAAAAAGCGCAAGGTTTATTGCGTTTAGAGCAAGGGCGTCAATTTACTCCAGAACATCGACGCCTTTGGACAGAATTTTTAGGCCGTAAAATGCTAGCCCAAGAAGTTACAGAAGACGAAGCCAACACCATAAAGGGAGCCGCACCTGCCATGTCTTCCATGGTAAAAAAACTTTTTATGGCTACCCCCACAGCTTTGCAAGCCCCGCACACAGATTTACGTTTACTCAATGCATGGGATGCGCAAGGCCACCTTACAGCTTGTCTTTTAGTAGATTTTGCCCCTCAAGCTTTTAGTGCGTATATTCTAGGCGCACATTCTCGCGCTCATTATACACCCCATGCGGCGGATGCCCTCTTTGCTTATATGTTAGAGCTCAGCCTTCTCGAAGGCAAAGAGTTTCTACATCTTGGCCTTGGCGTTAATGAAGGTATTACCCGTTTTAAAAAGAAATGGGGAGGCCAAGCCACCCTCCCCTTTGTGCGAGCGGCATGGCAAGAAAGTATGGCGCAAAGCGCTTTTAAACAAGATATGCAATCCTTACTTTTTGCGGCAGTGGGTGTAAAGGCAACATCGCAGCAAGAAGACATGCATGCCTTTATAGGCCAATCTAAGCGGCAAATTTTCGCTTCTTTTCCCGAGCAACGCCCTTTTGCTATGCTCTGGAAAGTACAAAAAAGCTCTCGTGTTTCGTGGATTGGGGGAGCAGCACACTTTTTTTGTTATTCCTTCGAGCGCTCTTTCCGAGCCTTGTTTGCACAGGTAGACCATGTCCTTTTTGAAGGCCCTTTAGATGCCCAAAGCTTGCAAGTGGTAGAAGCAGAAGGCAAAACCATCACTCCTACACAGCAGCCTTTACTTGCACATTTACAAGAGCATCATATCCGTCGATTAGAGCGTTGCGTGCGTGGCCCGGAAGGTTGGTGGGCGCGCATGTTAAATATGCAAGCGCAAAGACGTGTGGATGTGCGCTGGTATTTAGCCCATGCTAGACCATGGTCAGCGCTTTTTACCTTATGGACAGGATTTTTAGAGCGACAGGGCTGGCAACAGTCCGTGGATTTAGAAGCATGGACTCTTGCTCATGATATGGCAAAAAATGTAGTAGCCATGGAAAGCTTGGAAGAGCAGCTTGCCTCCCTTAACTCCGTGCCTTCACAACGTGTAGTGCGCTATTTTCAAAACTGTCACCGTTGGCCGCGCATGATTAAGCAAAATGTTAAAGCTTATTTGCGTGGTGATTTATTGCAACTTATGGGTACTAGTGCAGAATTTCCCACACGAACCCATACCATTATTAATGAAAGAGATGAGCGCTTTCGACGGCGTATGCGCCCCTTTTTAGAAGAAGGCCGTGCGGCTGTTTTTGTAGGTACAGCCCATATGCTGAATTTACGCAATATGTTAGTAGAAGATGGCTTTACTGTAACGCAAGTATACCCTACACTAAGTCATAAATTGCGCGCTCTACATAAACTCCGTTCATGATACACATTTATTGGGCAGACTTTAGGCAGTATTTTCAAAAAAATACTTGTACAGACCCCTTATAGTATAAATAACCAAACAAAGGCTACCACCATGTTCGCACTCAACACGCATAATCTTGAACAAAGCACATGGCAAGCACGTACACCAGATCAATTGCTCCCCTACGTACATGCGGTGAGCACTGTTACGTCTTATATATTGGGGGATTACACAGTGCACATGAACGGTTCTCATGCAATTTTGGTGGGCTATAGCTTTTCTGGAGTTGATAAACCCAGCCTCTTAGATGAAGCAGTCGCTCACCTGCTCAGCCTAGAAATTGTGGAACACATTACAGTGCTTGCCCCTACACGTTCACGCTTCACCCCAGAACATGCTACCGTCACGAAAGATGCCTATTATATACTCAACCTCCCCTTGTCCCTTTCTCAGCAAAAAAATGTTGCTTCCATGTGTCATCGAGCGCAAAAGCATATCTCAATACAAATAACAGAAGGAGGCAAACAAGAGCAACACACTGAAAAAAAACAGCTTTGGACAGGAGAGCATCAAGAACTTTTATTGCAATACATACGCCGCCCTCAAATAAATGCCGCCATGGGAAGCATTTTTCAGTGCTTAGAAAGATATTGCCGCCAACCGCAGCACGTATGCCTTTTCTCTGCCTATGACAACACCAGCGGCGCCCTACAAGGTTTTACCGTGGGGGATTTTAACTCTTGGCATATGGCTTTTTATATGTTTGCCCTGCGCCTGCCCACCGCTGTTCCCGGCGTTGCAGAAACCTTACTGTATTCTTTGTTACAAGAGGCTCAAAACCGCGGCTATTCGCAATGCAACTTAGGCCTTGGTATTAATGCGGGCATACGCTTTTTTAAAGAAAAATGGGGAGCAAAGCCACATCTTCCCTTGGTGCAATGTAGCTGGGAAAAACACGCCATACAAGAACCATCTTCCGCCAAAAGTTGGTGGGCACGTATGCTCGGAGGGCTGTAAAAATGTCTCCCCCCTTGCAATTTCCCTTGCCTGCAACAGAACCCATGGGGCCAGAAATATTTTCTGACAAAAGATTTAAAGAGGCTTCTGTGTGGCAATTATTCAAAGAACTTGTGCGCCCTCAAGCCCGCCCCATGGACTGTTTACAAATAGAGGTAACTTCGCATTGTGCCGCTCGCTGTAGCTATTGTCCACACACAACACATGCCGACACATGGCAGGGACAGCATATGCAAGCGCGAACCTTTGCTAATTTATGGCCTCTCATGCAACAAAGCACACGCGTACACCTGCAAGGATGGGGTGAGCCTTTTTTACATCCGCACTTTTTCGACATGGTAGCCTTTGCCAGAAAAGCTGAATGCTTAGTGTCATCTACATCTTGCGCTTTACATCTTACGGAAAAAACAGCCATACAAATTATCAAAAGCGGCATAGATATTTTAGCCTTTTCTTTAGCCGGCACCGATGCCGCCAGCAACGCTGTACGCCAAGGGGCAGAGTTTACTAAAGTTTGTGAAAATATACTGCTTTTACAAAAAATTCGCAAAAAACATCTGGCAGTGCACTTAGAATTGCACCTCGCCTATATTCTTTTAGCAGATCGCATGGAAGCCGTATTGGCCTTGCCTGAACTTATGCATAAATTAGGCATTTCCACAGCCATTATCAGCACTATGGATTATATAGCTGAAGACCATCTAGCCCATTTAGCCATCGCACCTACACATACAGAAACTCTCAGGAAGGCTCAGGAATATTTGCAGCAAGCTGTTATCTTGGCAAAAAAATATGATGTACACCTGCATTACACCTTACCCACAGCCATCGAAGGCGGAACTTGCCGCGAAAACATTCAGAAAAGTTTATATATTGACACGCGAGGAAGCATTTCACCTTGTGTATACCTTAACGTCCCTTCGCAGCACGCACAGCATTGTGAAATTTTTGGCAATGTGAACAAAGAAGATGCCTTTGACATTTGGAGTAAAAAAGATTTTGTCCACTTTCGTCAATGCCATGCGCAGGGCAACCCCACCTCGGCTCTCTGTCAACAGTGTGTAAAGCGACACGAGAAATAACTACCTGCAGGCTGCCCGTAGGATATTTATTTTTGGCGCAAGCACAGGCTTACTTCAGAAAAAGTCATTAATCTGCTTTTTCGAACATACTTAGTAAACACCGCAACGAAAGTTTTTTTCTAAGGTCTTGCTTTTTTATTGACTTTACGCTATCTTTGAATTGTCCCCTCCCCTCTCTTTTGCCATCTTAGACTATGGGACATTCAGTCTTAATAGGTGCCCATGCAATTTATGTACGTTTAACTTTCTTAAGAAATGTAAATCCCTTTTCATATGGGAGAAAAGCTATGCAAAATGGACGGATTCTCTATCTTATGGGGCCATCGGGGGCCGGAAAAGACACATTGCTTAGTCTTGCCAAGGGAATTTGCCACGAAGACGCGCCGCATTTGCGTCCTTTGTACGTGGCCACGCGTTATATTACACGCCCCCCTTCCGAGAGTATCGAAAAGCATATTTCCGTAAGCAAACAAGAGTTCCTCTATCTTTTATCCACGGGGCACTTTCTTTTACATTGGCAAAGCCACGGTCACTTTTACGGTATTGGTAAGGATGTCAACGTCGCTTTAGCCCAAAATTGCATAGTGCTTATGAATGGTTCACGGGCGTACTTACCGCAAGCTCAAAAGCTTTTCCCTGACCTTCTCCCCGTGCTTTTGCATGTACGCTATGATATTTTACAAGAGCGCCTGTGGCAAAGAGGCCGTGAAAGTGCTCAGCAAATTGAAGAACGCTTACACAGAAATATACTTCTGGATAAGCACTCAAGCGTGACCACCATTGAAAATTCAGGCTCTTTAGAAGATACTTTACATACTTTTAAAGCACTACTGACCCAGCATCGCACCCTTGACAGTGACGAGAAGGTCTCACTATTGCCGCAGAATAGCTTACATGGACAAGAAGGAAAGTATACTGTATAAGCCGTAGTCATCTAATATAGTACACAAAGAGGTCACACATGGCTGACATCACCTTAGAAAAACCTAAAGCAGGCGAACACATTACAGTGCCTGCCCATGCTGGCGCACGTTTTGTCATTAAATTTGACACTTCTGAGGCCACGCCAAAAAAAGATGGGGCAAATTTTATTTTTATATTTGAAGATGACTCTAGCATTACCATCACAAATTTCTACGGTCAGCCCCAATCAATATTGCCGGAATTGTATTGGCAAGAAGAGCTTATGTCAGCAGAAGACTTCTTTGCACGCCTCGAAACAGAGAGTCATGAAGAGCCTGCTCGTGGCTCCATTGCAACAGCTCGCAACGCAGATGTATCAGAAGAACCGAGTTTCGATATGTTTTTAAACACACTTTCTTCTGATTTTTTAACTGAGCACACATATATTGATAAGCTTTTACATCATGATGAGCTTTTTCTTTCTTTTACTGAGGTCAGCAAAACAAAAGCGGAATCCTTTTCAGAGAAAGACTTCCTTTTTCCTATGTCGTTTTCTTTTGATGATGGTCTTTACGGGGATAGCTATGAGCTGGGGGCACACCAAGAAGTTTTCTTACAAAGTACGTACACATCTAATGATAGCACCGCTCCCCTACCTGCTCTAGAAGATGTACTTAGCCACGGCACGGAAATTCCAGAACATCTATTAGCTTTTCAAGATGCCGTACAAGAACAAAAAAATTCATCTTTTTTGCACGAAATAATGCCAAATGAGGACACGGATAAAGAGACCCACCTTGAACAAAGTGGGCAAAGCATAAGCAATTCTTATGATTCTCGTTTTATGGAATATAGTAACGAAGAAACAGAGACAACCATTTTAGTACAGCAAATACTTATAGTGATTACATAAATGGGCATTTGGAGTGGAAATGTATTTTTCAGCATCGACTAAAGAAATGCTACTAGGATTTTTTGCTTAGAAACCTTAAGACAAAAAGAAACGAGGAAGTTTTTGCCTTCCTCGTTTCTACGCTTTTAAACAGGGGCAGGGCCAGCAGCGTAATAACAACGCTTTGGTGAATGCACTTTATTTTCTTTTTTCAATTCTGCCAAAGCCTTAGATACATCTTTGCTATCTACGTTTAATGCTTTAGCTACATCTCCAGGGCGTACAGCTTTGCCTGCATCTTCCATGGCTTTTAATACTTGCTCTTGCATACTTTTCTCCTTTTTTTCTTAATAGGAATAACTCTTATTAAAGCCTTTTATTTCATCCGTCAAGATAATTTTTGACCTATTTTTTGCTTGTCTGTAGTTTTTTTTTCTGGCACTATTAACGCTATAGCAAGTTGGCACACATAGTTTGCAAAGCAGTATTGTGCAAAAGAAAAAATCTTCAAGCACATCTGCCCTGTTTTACACGTATGATCTTGTGAAAATGCAAACAATGCCTCCTTGCAAGCCCTGCAAAAACTCTTTGCAGAGGTTCATATTTTTATGATTTTAGAGACGTCTATGAAAAGCCAAATTCTTCTTTTTGATATTGGCAACACTTCCATAAAGGTGGGGCTAGCCCATGAAGAGGCTGTGCATACCACCTATACTTTACGCACAGATGCCGGTCAAACATCCGATAGTCTTGGCCTACATCTTTACGCTGCGCTACAGCATGCCGCCTGCCCGCCTGATGCTGTGCGTGCTTGCGTGTGCTCTTCTGTAGTGCCAAGCATGACTCCTCTCGTACGAGAAGCCTGCGCACGTTTTGTTGGAGCCACTTTTTTACAAGTTCCTCATGACATGCCTGTGCCTTTGAAAAATTGCTATAGCAAACCCAGCGAAGTGGGCGCCGATAGGCTAGTTTGTGCTTATGCGGCCCGTAAGCTTTTTCCGCAAACCTCTTCGCTTATTGTGGTAGATTTTGGCACAGCCACCACCTTTGATTGCATTCAAGGGCAAGACTATCTTGGCGGTATTATTTTTCCCGGTGTACATACAGCCGCAGCGGCTCTCAGTGCCAAGGCTGCCAAGTTACCACGCATACATTTAGAAACGCAAGACACAGAGCCCGTGCCCGGAAGAGATACAGCTTCTAGCATGCAACACGGTATTTTATTTGGTTTTGCCGCCATGGTGGAAGGGCTTTCTTCGCGTCTTGCTAAGCAAATGCCAGGCCCTGTGCATATAGTAGGCACCGGTGGATTTGCCAAGGATATTGCAAGGGTAAGCTCGTGCTTTCATGATATTTTACCAAATTTAATTCTAGATGGTTTGCGTCAATTATATTATGAACAAGCATAAATGTCAGCAAAGTGCTGTATTTTTGCCGCATTTCTCGTTTACCATAACTTAAGCTTGAAAACTAAAATGCAAGCGCACGTATTGCTTTTTTACAAAATTTTGTAAAAATTTGTTGGCGCAGTCTTGAGCTTAGTATATTTTTTCTTGACGCTTATTCTTCAATACAATAAACGCAAGAAATGTTATAAAACCCGCAACTCGCAAAAAATAAAACATTAGGAGATGTCATGAGTACCATTGTAGCTGTTCACGCCCGTGAAGTGTTAGATTCTCGCGGTAATCCCACCGTAGAAGTAGAAGTAAATTTAGAATCCGGCCATATTGGTCGTGCAGCCGTACCTTCCGGAGCCTCCACAGGTTCGCGCGAAGCCCTTGAAATGCGCGACGGCGACGCCGAGCGTTATCTTGGAAAAGGCGTAAGTAAAGCCGTAAGCCATGTTAATGGCGAAATTGCCGAAGGCATTTTGGGTTTTGATGCTTTACGCCAAGTACAATTGGACAATGCCCTCATAGACCTTGACGGCACAGATAACAAATCTCGTTTGGGCGCCAATGCCATGCTTGGTGTTTCCATGGCCACTGCACGCGCTGCTGCCGGCTTTTTAGGCTTACCTTTATATAAATACCTTGGTGGTATTAATGCAAAAGTATTGCCTGTGCCCATGATGAATATTATCAATGGCGGCGCACATGCTCCTAACAACTTAGATATTCAAGAATTTATGATTATGCCTGTGGGTGCCTATAGTTTCCGCGATGCTTTGCGCATGGGTGCAGAAGTATTTCATACCCTAAAAACCTTACTTGCCGCCGATGGTCACGTGACGAGCGTGGGCGATGAAGGTGGCTTTGCCCCAAACCTTAAAAATCATGACCAAGCTTTCAGCTATATTATGCGTGCCATCGAAGAAGCCGGTTATATTCCTGGTAGCGAAGTGGCTTTAGCTATTGATGCTGCTGCTTCCGAATTTTATAAAGACGGCAAGTACATTCTTGCCGGTGAAAATAAAACCTTCAGCAATGAAGAAATGGTACATTGGCTGGGTGAATTTACTGAAAAGTATCCCTTAATTTCCATTGAAGACGGCCTTGCTGAATCTGATTGGGACGGCTGGCGCTTACTCAGTGCTAATATGGGCGAAAATATTCAAATTGTGGGCGACGATATATTTGTTACCAACCCTGATATTTTAGCCGAAGGCATTTCTGAAGGCGTGGGCAATTCCATTCTTATTAAGCTAAACCAAATCGGCACCTTAACAGAAACCATGGACACCATTGAAATGGCAAAAGAAGCCGCCTACACTACGGTTATTTCTCACCGTTCTGGCGAAACAGAAGATTCCTTCATTGCTGATCTTGCCGTAGGCGTTAATGCTGGTCAAATTAAAACCGGTTCTTTATGCCGTTCTGACCGTGTGGCCAAATACAATCAACTTCTGCGCATCGAAGAAGAGCTTGAAGAAAGCGCCACATATTTTGGCCCCATGATGGCAGAATATTTTGCTTTAAGCGAAGACGAAGAATAATCACATATATAAGTGGGTTTTTTAACTAGGGAACTTTAGTTTTCTTTTAAAAAACCCTCTTTAGGAAATATACATTGAGGAGAGAGTATGTCCATCATTGACGGCAAAGCCACGGCCGCCGCTTTACGTAGCGAATTACAAGCCATTGTACAAACAAGTACAGACAAGGGAGCACGGGCCCCTGGTCTTGCAGTTATTTTAGTGGGTGAAGACCCTGCCTCACAAGTTTATGTGCGCAATAAAGAAAAAGCCTGTACCGATGTGGGTATTGTTTCCATACCGCATCGCTTACCTGCCAGCACTAGCCAAGAAGAATTATTAACACTCATTGGCAAGCTCAATGCCGATAGCACCGTGGACGGCATTTTATTACAGTTACCCTTGCCCAAAGGCCTTGATGCAGATGCTTGTTTGCTGGCCATAGATCCTGCCAAAGACGTGGACGGCTTTCACCCAGAAAATGTGGGACGCCTCTCCCTTGGCTTACCAGGTTTTGTTTCTTGCACACCTGCAGGAATTATGGAACTTTTAGAGCGTTATAACCTGTCCCCCCAAGGCAAAAAAGCGGTTATCGTAGGTCGCTCTAATATTGTGGGACGCCCTCTGGCTTTATTGCTTAGCCAGCACGGCGCCTTTGCCAATGCCACTGTCACCATGTGCCATAGCCGCACGCCAGACATTGCCAAAGAGTGCCGCGAAGCCGACTTTATTTTCTTGGCCTTAGGTAAACCGAACTTCCTTACCGCAGATATGATCAAGCAAGGTGCGGTCATCATTGATGTAGGTATAAATCGTACTGAGCAAGGGCTTGTGGGCGATGCCGACTATGCCAGTGTGGCCCCCAAAGCCGGCGCCATTACTCCTGTACCGGGAGGCGTGGGCCCCATGACCATTGCCATGCTCTTGAAAAACACCGTGCAATCTTGGGAAAGACGTTTAGCTTAACTTTTTAACATTCCGTATACGCCCAAAACTGTATATTTTATAATATGCTTTTGGGCGTTTTTATTTATAAGGCTCTCTATGTTTTCTGTAGAAAAAAATATATGAGAGATAAAAAAACATCACCAAATCCGAGATGGCAATCAAGTACAATGGCGCAGCGATAAAGGCAAAGATATTTTGCCTTTTGGCAGGCTTACCCACTCCGTCAACCCCGACGTGGTATACTTTACAGAATGTATTTTACATACGTTTTTGTGCCAACAAAGCGTCTGCTAAAGTCAGGGCTGTCATGGCCTTGAGCACTGGTACTATGCGAGGAATGGCACAAATATCATGGCGTCCCTCTACGCGCAAGTCGCAGGGAGTTCCATCTGCCCTTATGCTGTGTTGCGTGCTTGCAATGGAAGGAATTGGTTTAACCGCTGCTTGTAACACAATGTCTTGTCCAGAAGAAATACCACCTAAAATACCACCGGCATGATTAGTAGCAAAGGTAACCTTGCCTTGTTCATCTTTGCTCAATAGCGCATCGTTATTTTCGGAACCAAGGGCGCGCGCAGCCGCAAAACCATCGCCAATTTCTACACCTTTAACAGCCCCCACACTCATAAGCGCAGCAGCCAACATGGCGTCAAGCTTTTGGAAAACAGGCTCTCCAAGGCCGGCAGGAACATTTTTTGCCACCACACGCACAATGCCTCCCAAGGTATCGCACGCACCACGCACAGCTATAATACGCTGTCCCCATGCATCAATGACACTATCATGAGCAGCAAAAAAAGCACGGTGCTGTGCTTCTTCCATATCTATAAGTTCAGGGGCTAGTGCTATGCCGCCTATTTCTACAGTGGCTGCCAATACTTCTATGCCGCTTTGCCCCAGTATGCATTCTGCAATGGCTCCGCCTGCTACGCGAGAAAGAGTTTCTCTAGCAGAGGCTCGCCCTCCCCCTCTATGATCTCGAAAACCGTATTTAGCGTCATAACTCATATCAGCATGACCAGGTCTGTATGCAGCCGTAAGCGCATCATAGTCTTGCGAGCGTTGATCTTGATTAAGCACCAAAAAGGCTATGGGCGTTCCGGTAGTTTTACCCTGAAAGACACCTGAAAGTATGCGAATAGAATCCGGCTCTTTACGCTTTGTTCCTGCCAAGGCTTCAGCAGATGCAGGATTTACCGTATGTCCGGGGCGCCGTTCATCAAGTCTTTTTTGAATAAAAGCCTCACTCAGCGCTATACCAGCAGGACAACCGTCTAAAATACCCCCCAGACCAACCCCATGAGATTCTCCAAAGGTGGTCAACCGCAATACGTGCCCCCAAGTGCTTCCTATCATAATTCATTCCTTGATTAATTCTTTTTCTGAAAAGAGAAACTTTTTTGAAAAAAGCCCTCGATATCACACGCTCCCCTTTCAAAAAAGCTTTTTTGGCAATACTTTACCTTTAGAAAGAAAAATTGTGGCATATGAGGAATTGTTTGAGAAAGTTTGTTACACTAAACAGCTCACTAGGCAAACTATGCTAGTTTTTCAGCGTGCTTACGAATAGTCACATACTGCATATACATTTCGTCTGCAACTGTTTCTATACATTGCGTAGCATCTATGGCGGCATGTGCCGTGCTTAAATACGCAGGCAAGCGCTCTTGCAATAGGTTTTCAATTTCTTGCAGGGGCGATAATTCCGTCAAAGCAGGGCGCTGCTCTTGCTTAGGGTCTGCATACAGCCTGTCATGCAAAATAGAGGCAGGAACAGATAAGAAATATACAAAGCCCTGTTGCCGCATATATTCGCAGTTTTCTTGGCGTAAAACTATACCGCCCCCTGTGGCCACCACTGCAGGCTTTGTTCCTATGTTGTGTAAAGCCTCACTTTCTGCTTGGCGAAAAAAATCCCAGCCATGTTGTTGCACCATGCTTGCAATGGAACAACCCGCCTTTTCTTCTACAAGGACATCAGTGTCCACAAAAGCCCATTGTAAACGCTGGGCCAACATTTTCCCCAATGTGGTTTTACCACACCCGCGAAAGCCTATGAGATATAATATATTTTTTGTCATCATTTTATGTACTCTACTTATTATTTTCGTAACAAAACTATTATATGAAGCAAGCGACTGTCAAGATGAAGTTTTTTATTACCGACCCAACATTTTAAGATTCCAGCACAATTCATTGTGCTGAGCCTTATGGAGCGTTAAAGACGGGCAATGCTACCGATAAATCAGGAATAGGACGAACTTTATTTTCCCGCTAAACAATTGATTTTCGAGCCTTTTGTCCTGCACATGACAATTTAAGCAAAAGTATACTTTGTTTACAGCAGCACAAAAAAATAATTGTGCAGGAATCGTATTTTATGTAAACACGCTCCCATAGAATTTTATGCAGAATAAGCCTTGACAGACTCATCAAAGAAGCGTAGAAACTCTCTTGATAAAAATTTTAGGAAATACAATGCAAAAAAACGTTCCCACTTCCATTTCTTATACCATAACTAAAGTGTTTGGCCAATTTTTTGGTCAATTCTTTAGCTTTTGCTATTTTAGAAACGCCTGTGGTGAAGGACGTTTATAATTGTATTTTAATTGTAAATGTTTGAAGGCCGCAGGTATAAACACCAGCGGCCTTTTTTTTTGTAACTTTGTCATAAAAAAGGAACACATCATGACTTTAGGAAAACAAATTCGCTTAGAACGCATCATCAGCCGTCGTAGTAAACGCACTATCATTGTCCCTATGGATCATGGCTCTACCCTTGGCCCCATAGCTGGCCTTGTGGATATGCGCGAAGCCGTCAACGATATGGCAGAAGGCGGTGCCAATGCTGTACTTATGCATAAAGGTCTTATCCGTTGCTGCCATCGCAAAAGTGGTAAAGATGTGGGTCTCATTATTCACATGTCGGCATCTACATCCATGAGCCCTGTGGGTAATAAAAAAGCTCTTGTAGCCACAGTAGAAGAAGCCGTGCGCTATGGTGCCGACGCCGTTTCTATTCATGTGAATCTAGGGAATCCCGACGAACCGCATATGTTGCGTGATTTTGGCATGGTGGCTGAAAATTGCGAACGATGGGGCATGCCTCTTATAGCCATGATTTACGCTCGTGGGCAAGAAATTCGCGATGGTTATGCTGTAGAGCGCGTAGCCCATTGCGCTCGAGTTGGTGTTGAATTAGGTGCAGACATTGTTAAGGTGGTCTATTCCGGCACAACAGAAGGCTTTGCGGAAGTGGTTAACGGGTGCTGCATTCCCGTAGTTATTGCCGGTGGCGAAAAAATGGATTCCACACGCGATATTTTAGAAATGGCTCATGGTGCCATACGCGCCGGTGCTGCCGGACTGTCCATTGGCCGTAACGTGTTCCAACATCCTCAACGTGTAGACCTTATGCGTGCCCTCGTCACCATCGTACACCAAGATGCTTCTGTAGACTCTGCTTTAGAACTCATGCAAGCGGGCGGCAAATAATCATGGCACAGATTTGGTTAAAAAGTGTTCCTTTTTCTAAAGAAGATGTCACCCTTGCCCTTGAATCTGGCATAGACGGCCTTATTGTTCCCGAAGCCCATGTTCACAGTGTGGCAGGGCTTGCCCGTTGCCAAGTGGTCAGCGACAGCCACATGCCTTCTTTTGTTTTGCAAAAAAAAGAAGATGAAGAAGCCTTTGTGCAACATTTACAGGCAGGAAAACAAGGGGTTTTGGCCGCAGGCTGGGAAATTATTCCTGTGGAAAACATTTTAGCACAATGCCCCTTGGTGGCTGCTGAAGCACGTAATCCTGAAGAAGTGCGCCTTGCTGCGGGCATTTTACAGCGCGGCGTGTCCATTGTGGTTCTTTTACCAGAAGCAGTAAGCCATATGAAAGCCATTATTAACGAACATAAAGTTTCACAAGGAAATATTTCCTTAGTGAAGGCGACCATTACCAAGGTACTCCCCGTGGGTCTTGGGCATAGGGTATGCGTAGATACTCTTTCGGTTTTACGTCAAGGACAAGGCATGTTGGTGGGAAATTCCAGTGCCTTTACTTTCTTGGTACATGGCGAAACCGAACATAATGAATATGTAGCAGCGCGTCCCTTTAGAGTTAATGCAGGAGCTGTGCATGCCTATGCACAATTACCGCAAGATAAAACCACCTATTTAGGCGAATTACGTGCCGGCGAAGATGTACTTATTGTCCATGCTGATGGCAGCAGCTCTTTAGCCTGCGTGGGACGAGTAAAAATTGAAGTACGCCCCATGCTTTTGGTGGAGGCTTGCACAGAAGATGGGCATAAAGGAGCGGTTTTTTTGCAAAATGCCGAAACCATACGCCTCACCGACCCTCAAGGTCAGCCCATCAGCGTGGTAGACTTGCAAGAAGGTGATGCTATTTTATGCCATACCGACAGTGCCGGTCGTCATTTTGGCATGCGAATAGAAGAAGACATTCAAGAAATATAACAGGCTGTTGAAGAGCATGAAAAATACCAAAAACAAAAAATTACAAACGTCATTGCTAGAGCCAAGCGAACAAGCATTTTTTGAACAAGAGATTGAAAGCGCAGAAGATGCAACGTCACAGCGTTTGGGGCAAGTACGCAAAGAAATTGACGCGGTAGATCAAGAACTTTTGCGCATGCTCAATGTGCGCGCTCAGCTCAGCTTAGAGGTGGGCCGCATTAAAGCTGCCAGTATGGGAGAAAATTTCACCAGTGCCGCCATATTCAAACCTGAACGTGAAAGGCAAGTGCTAGAGGGTTTAGCCAAGCACAATACAGGCCCATTGCCTACATCACATGTGCATGTTATTTGGCGAGAAATTTTCTCTTCTTCTCGTGCTCTTCAACGGCCGCAACAGGTAGCGTACTTAGGCCCCGAAGGTACTTTTTCCTATTTTGCCGGCTTAGAATACTTGGGCAAAAGTGTACACATGCTACCTTTTTCACATTTTCATGAAGTATTTCATGCGGTTTATGAAGGAACCTGTGGTTTAGGTGTGGTGCCTCTAGAAAATTCCCTAGAAGGTACTGTGGGGCAATGCTTTGATTTATTTTATAATTATGATGTATCCATTGAAGCAGAGCTTTTTTTGCATATTAACCACAATCTATTAAGTTTGGCATCGACATTGGCCGAAGTAAAAAAAGTATACTCACACCCCCAAGCCTTGGCTCAATGCGATACGTGGCTGCGCACCCATCTTCCGTGGGCAGAGTTGGTGCCCATGCAATCCACCGCCGCTGCCGCCAGCCAAGCCGCTAAGGAGACACATGCCGCCGCCGTGGGCAATGCTGCCCTGGCTGATATGTATCCTTTTCAAATATTGGCTTCTTCCATCGAGTCTAGCACAGATAATTGGACACGTTTTGTTATTATTCGTCGTAAAGAAAATGACAATCCTTTGCCCCTTTCGCAAAAAACTACGGACTCCACCAACACGGCATCACAAAAAACATCCTTACTTTTTACCCTTATAGATAAGCCGGGCACACTTTCCGCGGTGCTTTCTACCTTTGCGCAGCATGACATCAATATGCGCAAATTGGAATCACGGCCTTTACGTTTATCTGCAGGAGAATGCTGGCGCTATGTATTTTTTGCCGATGTAGAATGCAATTTAAACGAAGCGAAATACGCACAGGCCTTGCATGTTTTACGTGAAATGTGCAGTTCTTTTAGAATACTCGGCTCTTATGCCACTGCCATGCAACAACATCATAATGAAAATAAGGGAAGTGTTTCATGTTAACCGTTCAAGCGCCTTCTTCTAAATCCATGTCCCACCGTATGCTCATGGGGGCCGCATGCGCCACTGGAGAGTCCTTTGTTAACCGTGTGCTTATGAGTAAAGATATTGAATGCACCATGATGGCTTTACGCCAAGCTGGGGCACAATTTACTCCACTGGCGGAAGAGGCTGCAAACCCTGAAGAAGGCGTACAATCTTTTCGGGTCCTCGGCATGGATACCTCCACTGCTGAGCACGTAAAAAATCTTAGCCCCCTAGCTTGCAACATGCACGAATCGGGTACATCTTGTCGTTTACTTACAGCGCTTTTAAGCACCTGTGAAGGGCGCTTTCGCATTTACGGCGCCCCGCGCTTACACGAAAGACCCATGCAAGACCTTACCCATGCCCTCACAGAGCTTGATATACACATTGATTTTCTAGAAAAAGAAAATCATGCCCCCTTTGAATTTACAGGGCATGCGCCTGCATCGCAAAGCGCCAAGCAGAACACCTCTTCCTCTATTGTTATGCGCTCCATTACCATAAATAGCGATGCTTCCAGTCAATACCTATCCGGACTGTTACTAGCAGCACCGCGTAGACAAGGCGGACTGTGCATTACCCTTGGGGGAAAAAAAGTGGTGTCATGGCCCTATGTGGGCTTAACCTTACAAGTGCTCGAAAACTTTGGGATCCCCTTCACCGTAGAGCAAAAAATTGATCATGAATGGCAAGAAGTCTCGTGGCGAAACATGGCAGAGGCCATACCTGAGGCCACGCGCTTTTGTGTGCAACAAGCCCCCTACCGTGCAGGAAAATATACGGTAGAGGGCGACTGGTCGGGGGCATCCTACCTTATAGCCGCCGGAATTTTGGGCACAAAACCTTTGAGGGTTGGCGGTTTATATGCTCAATCCCTGCAAGGAGACAAAGCCCTTCTTGATATTTTACAAGCCATGGGTGGCCATTTTTCTTGGGAAGAAGTTCTCACAAGCACAGGGGAAAAAACCAACTACTTACACGTACACCCCTCAAAATTACGCGGTGTTGATATTGATATGGGTGCCTGCCCCGACCTTGTACCCACCGTGGCCATGCTGGCAGCTTTTGCCCAAGGGCAAACCACCATCTATAATTGCGCCCACCTGCGCATTAAAGAGTCCGACCGCATTGCGGCTCCTGCGGCTGAGTTACGCAAAGCAGGAGTGCGCGTAAAGGAATTAGATGATGGCCTGTGCATTGAAGGGCTTGGCAAAGCCCCCTCTTTTGCGCCCGACACCCTTTTTTGCACTCATAACGATCATCGTATGGCCATGTCGTTAGCATTACTGGGTTTACATGGACAAAAACCGAAACTTGATGATACGACTGTTGTGCAAAAATCTTTTCCACATTTTTGGAATGTTTGGGGAAAAATTCATGACTAAGAAAATTCTTATTGTGGGCAGCAAGGGGCGCATGGGGTCGTACTTACTACGGCGGTTGCGCTCCTTACCCGAGGCTAAAGAGCATTACATTGTGCATGGTATTGATATCCCCTTAGAGACACAAGATTTATCAACAGCATGTTCGCAAACTACTATGATATTACTTTGTGTGCCCGCTCATGCCATGTCACAAGTTTTATCGCTTTTGGTACCACATATGCCCAAAGATTGTATTTTAAGCGATATTACTTCTGTTAAAGAGCAACCGCTAGAGAATATGCACAAACATTGGGATGGGGCCATTGTGGGTACCCATCCCCTCTTTGGTAATAATACCCCCAAGGGTACGGATTTGCCTGTGGCCATTGTCCCCACCCATTCATGCAACGAAGAGCAAGTTCAGTGGGTGGAGCAAGTTTTTTTACACCTTAAATGTCGCGTTTTTCGCTGTAGCGCCCAAGAGCATGATAAAGCCATGGCTGCCATTCAAAATTTAAATTTCATTACTTCCCTAGCCTATTTTGCCGCTTTGGCACAGGATGAAAGCCTACTCCCTTTTTTAACGCCGTCCTTTATTCGACGTCAAAATGCTGCGCAAAAGCTGCTCACAGAAGACGCGCCACTTTTTGCCGGCCTCTATGAAGCCAATGAGCACAGCCAACAGCTTGTGCGAAAATATTCTTCTTTTTTAAATATTGCCGCCGGCGGAGATATAGATCTTTTAGTGCAAAGAGCCGCTTGGTGGTGGGAATAAGCTCATAAAGAACAATTTTTTAACCACTTGCTTTTATCGAAAAAATTCAGTAGTACAGAAAAAATGGAAGTGGAAAACTTATAATGTCATTTCACCACAGAGGCAACCCGCTTGCACAATGGCTTTGTATGTACTTACACACTAAGCTTGGAAAAGGAATACCATGCGGTTATCTACTAAGTTGATTTTTATGACTTTTATTCTGCTCCTCGCCTTTGCAGGGCTTGGTTTTTTTAGCATTGCTCAACTTCATGCGGTTAACAAGCAGTCCTCTGAAATATCAAACCGTTGGTTACCTTCCACTGTGAATGTGCAGCGCATCAATACACTTACCTCCGACTACCGAATTTATGAAATAAGCTATATTTACAGTGTTGACGCAGAAGATATTAAAAAATATAAGCAACTTATGGCTAACATCTTGCATGAGTTAGCCATTGTTAGAAAAAATTACGAAGAACTTATTTCTTGCGAAGAGGCAAACTATATATACAAGCGATTTTCCATATTATGGGAAAAATACTTACAAGTAAGTGAAAAAATACTTGTCTATTCACAAAGCAGAAATCTTACATTAGCTATAGAATACTTAGAAAATGACTCTCGAGAGCTCTTTGATGCGGCTTCCAGTGAATTACTCATGGCAGTAAATTTTAATAGAGAGCAAGGGGTGGCGGGTTCTCAAAAAAATAATAATGTATATCACCATTCCTTGGATCTCATTTATTTAAGCATACTTTTGATTATTCTTTTAGCTGCATGCATATGCGGCTATGTCATCTTAAGCATTCAAGAGCAATTAGGAAAAGACCCTAAGGAGCTTATTAAGCTAAGTGAACAAGTTATAGCTGGCGACTATAATATTGTAGAAGACGAGTCGCATTATGGTGTATACAAAGATATACTTACCATGGTCAGAGTTTTAAAGCATCATATTGAAAACGCCAATAAAAGCGCACAGATAAAAAGTGAATTTTTGGCTAATATGAGCCACGAAATACGCACCCCCATGAACGGTATTCTGGGATTGTTACATTTACTTTCTAAAACAGAGCTCAATGCCAAGCAAGAAGACTATGTACAAAAAACTTTGCTCTCTGCGCAAAACCTTTTGCGCATCATCGACGATGTTTTAGATTTTTCTAAAATGGAAGCCGGAAAACTAGAACTTGAAAACATCCCCTTTACCTTAGACAGCATTCAAACTGAAATAAATAATCTGTACGCCCCCAGAGCTAAAGAAAAAAACTTACACCTTACTGTGACTACAGAGTGTTGTGCAGAAACGCAACTTTTAGGTGATCCACTACGCATTAAACAGGTTTTATTTAATTTTGTAAGTAATGCGCTAAAATTTACAGAACAAGGCGAAATTAATGTCACCATGCAGTGCACAGAGCAAAGCTCACAAAGCTTGCAATGTCTGTTTTCTGTACAAGATAGCGGCATTGGCTTAAACACAGAACAACAAAGCAAACTATTTTCAGCCTTTACTCAGGCAGATTCTTCCTTCACGAGAAAATACGGGGGTACAGGCCTTGGACTGGTGATTAGTAAAAATATTGTAGAAGCCATGGGCGGTACAATTTCTGTGCAAAGTATTGAAGGAAAAGGAAGTATTTTTTCATTTACCTTAACTTTAGACATACACAATGCCCAAGACATAGACGTGCCAGATGATGAAATACGCATACCTACGACACAAAATCAGCGTCATGAACATTTATTATTAGTAGAAGACAATGAAATAAATCAGATTATTGCGCAAGAATTGCTAGAAAGCGTTGGGTACACCATTGATGTGGCTGGCAACGGTCAAGAAGCTCTCGAAATGCTCGATAAAAAAAGCTACGCCGCTGTACTTATGGACATACAAATGCCAATTATGGATGGCCTTACTGCTGCAAGAAAAATACGTCAATCGCCTCAATACAAAGACCTTGTTATCATTGCCATGTCGGCCCATGCTATGGAAAAAGACCACAAGCTTAGCCTAGAAAGTGGTATGAACGAGCATATTACCAAGCCCATAGACCCACAAGTGCTTTTTTCCACTTTAGAAAAGTGGCTAGGTAGCAGCCAGTAAAAAAATTTCTTGATAAAATATCTTTAAAAGCATTTTAAAATGTAGTTTACTCAAAATTCGTAAACTGTAAGAAAGACAAAGCTTTTTACACAAAAAGCGTATGCAAACATGCATAGATGGGCTGCTTTTTTGTTTTTCCCCAGCAAATCACCCTTTATCAACAGCCTGCTTTACAATGCCATTAAGCCTTGAATAAACATAGTCAGCAAGGTTTTTCTCCCCAATGACATCTAAAGGAATTTCCGCCCTAGCCATAACCTTATGCCCCCCGGCTGAGCCATCCTTACCAAATCGCCGAAAAGCTATGTCGCCCAAATTAAGAGAACCGTCTCCGCGAAAAATAATCACCAAGGTTTTTTCATAAACACCGCTCACGGCCACCCAGCGCAAACCGTGTACTCTGGTAAAGAAATCTGCTATGGCCACCAAAAGATCTGGAGTATGCACATTGCCCACATGGGCATGAGCCCCTCTTTTGCACGTACGCAAAGAGCGAAAAGCATGGCTGAACAAAGGCAACCATTCTTTTAAGTATTCTGAGCGCAAAATACGACGCAACACAATGGTATCACTATGCTTTGAAAGCCACTGATACGCGCGAAAATCTGCTTCTTCACCGCTACGTTCAAAGGCCGCCGTGTCGGTTCTGATGCCATAAAGCATAGCTGTAGCCAGCAACTTTCCTGGGCGTATATTAAGACCACGCAAGTATTGATAAAACATAGTGCAGGTTGCCCCCAATTTAGGGCGAATATCTAAATATTCTGCAAAATGGCAATAGCTATCCGGCATAGGGTGGTGGTCAATAATCAAGGAAAAAGGAATACCTCTAAAAGCTTCGTTATGATGAGGTTGAGAATCTACTATGGCAAAACGGTGAAATTCTGAGCGCATATGCGCTTCCCATTGTACAAGAGGAATACGCAAATAACGTATCATGGCCAAATTGTCGGGGCGCGTAATACGGTTGGTACTGGCTATGGTAATGTCGCGCACTTTACGAGATAAAATGCGCTTTAAGGCCATGGCTGCGCCTAAAGCGTCGGGATCGGCCGTGATAAGAATGCACCACCGCTCATCTCGAGGCAAGGTTGCAATCCACCCTTGTAAACGCTGACATAATTTATTTTTTATGGCCATTTTTCATTCCACCGTGGGCCAGAAATTTTTGTAAATGAGGTATTGATTCTTCAATCCCTTGCCAGTGAAACACCTCTACCATATGCGTACAGTGTTGCGGCAACAAAGGCACAAGCTGCATGAGAATATTTTTTTGCCGCACTGTAAAGGCCGATAAGGGTTTATGATCGTCAAAATTACCCGGCGCAGACCAATGCACCAACTGCACTCTATCAAGCAAAGCTTGTTTTTCTATTAGTATCTCTTGCTCAAAGGCTAACATGTGGCCCACATCAAGGCAAATGCCAAAAACAAATTCCTGTTTTTTATTATGAGTAACATTTTGAAACAGCGATTCAGGCAAAGTATGTAAAGGCATATGCTGTAAATTTTCTAAGAGCACAGGGCAAGAACTCACCTTATGCCAGGTTTGCAAAAACTCCTGTAACAATAACCCTTGCTGCACAGGGTCATCTAAAAAAGTGGGAGGGTGTAACACGGCATATCTTGGGCGCAAGTAGGCTACTTTAGTAAGCAATGCCAAAGCTTTTTGCGCGGCATGGCTGCCTTTTAAAGTGCTTCCTACTTTCCATGGCAAATCTACAGGCAAATGTATATGCCAGCGCAAGGGCAAAGACTGTAAATGTAAAGGAAGGTCTTCTTCAGTATAGGCAAGACAAGCCTTAGTTTCAAAGAAGCACAAACCCACCTCTTGAACCTTATGGGCTAAAAATTGTGCATTTTCTGCCACATTGGCAGGAAGCACACAAGAAGGAGCGGCTATAGCATACATATTACACTCCATTATACAGTGACAGATTATTAAGCTTTCTTGGGCGCTCGCAATAATAACAATGTATAACCGCCGCGCAGCATTCTATAAAGAAACCAAACTAATACTCCAGTAATGGCAAGTACAAAGGCTGCCGAATATTGCACAGCTCTACGCAAATCAGGGTTTTCCCATATTTCACTAAAAGTCTGAATATGAGATACCTCCGGAAAAGTAGGAAAAGCCACCCCCAAGATAACTAAAGTATAAAAGGTGACAGTAATTAAAAGTGCCAATGACATATAAATACTGCGAAAAATCCAAGTACAATGCTGCCTGACCAAGAGCACCCCTTCCTTTTTAGCCGCAGAGCGCGAAAGCAAGGCGCCCACGGCTGCAATCAAAACGGGGAAGCCTAAAACAAATGTTAGCAGACCACAGGCATAATAAAATAGTAAGGTACCAGAACTGGTCAATGCAGATTTACCACTCACAGATTTATTCATAATTCTTTTCCTGCTTCCTTTCCTTTATTTTTATTTCAGAGATAACCAAACCTATCAATGTTAAAGCCGTGCCTAGCACAGCCAAAGGAGTAATTTTTTCTTCTAAAATTGTAGCTGCAGAAAAAACAGCCACCACCGGAACCAGATAAATATAAGCACTGGCTTTCACGGCACCAAGCACCTTTACCGACCAGCTCCATGTGGCAAAACCCACTGCGGAGGCAATGACGGCCAAAAATAGAAAATTACAAATATTTATAGGCTTACTAAAAGAGGCCCAAGTTATGTGCACTCCTTGCCAAGCCACCACAGGCAACATAAAGAGCACCCCATAAAAAAAGACACGCCGCGTACAAATGGCCATATTCAGCCGTAACTCACCAATCATACGCATACTTATAGAATAAAATGCCCATGTAAGCGCTGCGCCTGCGGCTAAAATATCACCCACAGGATTCAGTTGCAAGTGTACGGTACCATTAAAAACTATGAGGGCAATGCCGCTCATGGCCACGACAAAACCCGCGAAAAAAGTCCAGTTAAGTGTTTCTTTAGTATAATTGCGTAAAAAAACTTGAGCCAAAAGTGCCGTACAAAAAGGCGCGATGGCCACAATAATACCCACATTGGAAGCTAAGGTATAATTTAAGGCTATATTTTCCAGTAAAAAGTATAATGTAACTCCACTTAACCCTGCAAGCATAAAGAGTTTTTCTTCTTTAAAGCAACGAAAAGGCAACGTTTGCGGATAAAACACCAATAAGGTGATATAACCTAGCACAAAACGCGTAAAAAGCACTTCTAAAGGGGTAAAGTCTGTCAGCAATACCTTGGTGGAAACAAAGGTTAAACCCCATACAAAAACAGTGGCTAAGGCCACGGCATGCCCGCGCATCTCCCCTCGTAGCATTAGCATATTTACCCTCTATCTTCGCGGATGGTGTGATTTTCCACAAGAAATCTTTTACTTTCTGGCCTGTCTTTTTGTAACATGTCTGCCATATGAGGATGACAAGTGAAAAATAATACCTGATGTTTTTTGCCACTTTCCGTTAAATCCACGAGGGCTGTACCGGTACGTTCTGCTCTTTCTGGGTCAAAGTTCACCAGTACATCGTCCATAATTACAGGTAAAGCCTTAGCGTGCGCCGCATGATTACGAATATACGCCAAGCGCAATGCCAAATAGAGCTGTTCTTGTGTACCACGGCTCAACACATGGGGTGAAAGAGGTTCACCAAAGGGCGAAATAACTTGCAAATGACTATCTTCTAAAGAGGCCGTAAGTCCTTTCCATTTTTCTTGAGTGATGGCAGCAAAGATATCCGATGCCATGCGAATGACTTGCGGTTGACGCTCTTGCTCAAAGCGTTGTTTAGCTTGTAAAAGTAATTGACGTGCCACGGCGAATTTAGCCCAAGAAGCCGCCGCATCTTGCACACTTTCTTGAATGTCTTTTTCTTCTTGGCGCAAAGCTGCAAGAGTATCGGTGGACGTTAAGCCTTGCAAAGTGGCCGAGAGCGTAGCGAAGTCATGCATTTTTTCTTGTTCTTGCGCCACAAGCCCTTGCAACTCTTCTTCTTTTCTATGTAGGAACAATTCGCATTGATGTTGCTCTTTAGTGGCAAAAGATTGTAAAAATGCTTCAAGCTCTTTATCACCGGCGGCAAGACGCAAAGCATCTTCCAAGTCATGCTTACGTTTTTCCAACTCTTGATACTCAGCACGCACACGGGCTAGGCGGAAAAAGTCTTCAGCCTGCTCTGTTTGCCCCAATTTTAACAAATGCATAATGGTAAATTCCGCATCATTAAGCGCGGTGCTCGCTTCGTGTAGCTCTTCTTCTTGCGTGTGTAATTGCTCTTGCAATTGAGCCTTGGCCAATTGAGCCTCTTGAGCATTATGCAACTGTAGCAGTATATTATCTAACGATTGCAACCAGTCTTCTTGATAGGGCACAAAGTTTTCACCTGTACAACTAGAGGGCGCTACTTCCGGCAAAGGAAGTTGCAACTCTTCTAACAAAGAACGTAGGGGATGTACCAAGTGAGCACACTCTTTTTCCATACGATCTTTTTCTTCTTGCAAACGCAATATCTCAGCTTCAACGCTTAAGCATTTTTCCATGCATTCCAAAACAGAGCGCAACATGGTGGGTGAAATATCTTTATCTAAACCCATTTCGCGCAATGCATCAGACAGGGCGTGTCCGGCATCTTGCATTTCTTGTTCATTATTTTGCAAATTCTGCACACTTTGCACTTGTTCTTGCAAGGCCGTTTCCAAATTATGCGTAGCCGTGTGCAATACAGCATCCGCCTTGGCACGTTGCGCCAACGCCTCGTCGGCTTCGCGGCAAGCTTCTAATACGACATGCACAGCTTGAAGTATTTCTTGTTCGCTAAACGTGGTGTAATCAATATCGCCTTGCACAGGCAACAAAGCAGCTAAGCTTTCATGCCCATGACTTTCTTCTGTTACTATGGTGGCCGTGCCTTCTTGAGACAAAGAAGCCTTAGCATCCATATCTTGCAGTGCTTGCTGTATGGCAGGTATGGCACATAATTTCTGCGCGCTCTCTTCTTTGCTTTGTAAAAGAAGAGCCATATCTTCTTCTAAGTTTTGCGCCGCTTCTTGCGCCACCAAGGCGGCCTCTACTCGAGCAAAAAATGTAGCCGCGGCATCAGGGGAAGGAATATTTTGCACATCATGACCACGCAAGCATTCATGCCAGCGTAAGAGAGCCTGCTGTTCCTGCTGTTGCGCACTTGTAACTTCTTGACGTTTTTGCAAAGAAAATTCATAGACTTCTTGATGTTCGATTTCCAATTGCTCCAAATCAAGACGTATGCGATCTTCGGTGGCGCATTTTTCTCTTTCCCGTTCCAATAAAATTTCTACTGCATCTAAAGTAATGGGGTCGGCATCCTTCACTTCTGCCAAAACGCATTGCTCTTGTATTTGCCCTTCCATATCTTGAAGAGCTTGTTCCATTTGTGCGGCTTTGTTCGTTAAGCTTTGCATCTCTTGTGCAAATTTTTTGCGATCCGGTCCAGAACGCGGCAAACCTCCGGCTAAAAATCCTGCCCCCGTCAATACCACCAAGTAACACGTCCATTGCGAAAGAGGTATAATAAGGTTTTCCGTCACTTGCAATGCATCCATGGCAAAATATATAGGCAAGGCCAAACCAATAAGGCCGCAAGCTATAATAATAGAACCTAAAATTATCAGCACAATACTTTTTACAGGTTCAGGGGGTGTGCTGGTAGCGATTCTTTCCTTAATTTCTGCTATGCGCTCTTTTTCTAAGGAAAGCATGGTGTGCATATGGCGCAAAGTACGGATGGCACGAGCGCGAATATCAATACGCTCTCGCGAAGAAGCTTCACTACAACGTAAGTATTGCTTTAAACGCTCTAAACGCGCTTTGCTTATATCTTCTTTTTCTTGCGCTTGTCCCATGGCCTGCTCTGCCATAAAGGTATTTTTGCGTAACTCTTGAGCCGTAGAAGCTAAGGCCAAGGCTTCTTCTTGGCATTGACGCAGGGCTTGCAATTGCGGAAGCACATCCTTCACAGGATACTTTGTCGCATTGTGCTCACTTAAGGGGCGCAAAGAAAGAGGCGCCAAGGTGCGCTGAAAAGTACGTTGTGTAGTAAGTAAATGCGCTTCCTTCTCTGTCATACCTTGAGTGGCATTTTCTAAAGTGGCTTTTTGCTGGCGAATACTTTCTCTTTCTTCTTTATTGGCCGGCGCTTGTGGCTCCGGTAGATGTTCCAAGGTTTTTTGTGCCAGCTCTACCTGATGGCGCGCATTGGTCACAGCACCATTGCTTTTTTCTAAATGCGATGTCGCCGCCACATGAGCTTGTTCGGTGGCTTGAATATGAGCCACCTTTCTTTCTAACGTACTGCGAGCCACCAAGGAACGATTGGTAGAATGAATACGGGCGCATGTCCAGTGTGGGCCAAGATCTGCCAAATGCTGATTCAAAATATTTTGTGTGCGCTGAATATGCCCCATATGGCTAATGAGCCCTTCTTGCGCTTGCCTGAAAGAAGATTTATGCTCATGCAAAGATTGTAGCAGAGCTTTACGTTCCAAAAGATTTTCATCCAGGGTAAGCGCATGGAATTTCTCTTCTAACTTGTTATAGCGCTCTTGTTCTGTATGCATTCTACGGGCGGCTTCTTGGCGTAACAATTGCGCCCGTTCAAGGCGCCCTGCCCCGTCTTCAGGAAAGGTTTCCGGCACGGGAACCAAACGCAACAGTTGATTTTCCACCAAGCGCCATTGCTCCCATTGCTTCCATACGCCCAATTGCCTTTCGGCATCGCGCCTTTCTTGTTCCCATTGCGCTTTTGTATGACGAATATTTTGCAACTCTTCTTCAAGTATACTGTGTTGTTGACTTAAGTTATCATAAGTTGCACATTGTTTTTTTATACTCGCTATCTCTTTTTGTACCCTATCAAGATTGCGTAAGGCCTCATTAATAAAAGGAGCGCTGCCTTTCATTTTATACAGCTTTTCCATTTTTTGATTCAGCTCTTTAAGAACTTCACCGGGAGAGCGCAAACCCATGCCAAAACTGGCTCCGTACAAAGCATGGCGTACGCCTTCGTCTTTTAGGCTTTCAAAAACTTGCAATTCTGTGAGAGAAAAACCAAAGACATTGCGGTACACCTCGCGCGTGACGCCAGATAAAATGCTTTCTAGCAAAGTGCCTTCCAACACTTGCCCAGCGGCATCGGTAAGCACTACAGAGTCTCGCCCTTTTTGCGGACGTCGTGTTATATGCACCAAGCCTCGTTCTTCCAGATGCACACGTAAAGATCCGCCTGCCTGCCCTGTTCTTCCCGGTAAAAGCTGTGCATAGTTACGTTCTTGCGCTTCTTTACTGCGTGCATGAGGATAGCCCGTAAGCATGGTACGCAAAAATTCTAAACAGGTAGATTTTCCAGCCTCGTTTCTACCGAGAAAAACGGTGAGCCCAGGAGATAAAGCCTCCACGTCAACATGTGAAAAAACGCCAAAGTTATCTATATGAAATGATTGAATGTACATTAGCGACTCTCCATAATATCAGCGCACAAACGTTGCGCTTCTTCCATGAGTTCTTGGCTTTGATTGGCATTGGGGAATTCTAAAATGTGTTTAGCTTTACTATGTGCAAAAAGAGGATGCAAAGCTGTGCGCACGAAATCTTCAGCATTGTTACTTTCTTCTCCCAAAAGAAGCCCCAAACGTAAAGTTTCTCCCAGCAAGTCATCTCTTTTACGCATTTCATCCAGAGCTACAAGGGGGGCGGTTTCCACCACAATATCTTTAAGCCATAATAGGCATTGCCCTTGTTGCTGTTCTGCATTTTGCTGATTTTGCAAACGCTCTGTAAGCTCTTCACAAAAATCTTTATAGCGCAATTCTCCGTCTAATGGGGTATGCCCTGTCAAACAAATTCGCACCACAAGAGCCTGACAATGCAAAGGCGTATGAGCAAGTATGTCTTCCAAAGCTTCTTGAATGCGCTCTTCTACTTCATTTATGTGCTCGATGCTATCCAAGGCAATTTCGCATTTTTCCCAAAGCACCGGCCCCAAAGCATGAAAAGCGGATGCCACAGTAAAAGGTGCCCCTCCCTTACCTTGATGTGCTGATTCCTCTTGAGCCGTAACCGTAACTAACAAACAGCCCTTAGGCCCTGTTTCATTAATGTGCAAACCTTGCGTATTTCCGGAATACGCCACAAAAGGAGACGGCAATACCACGCGCTCTTCGTGCACATGCCCCAAAGCAAAAGCATCTAGGCGCGTAGCCTCAAGGTCTTGCACAGTGCAAGGCGCATAACGCTCTGCCGAGGGCACAGCGTCTAAAGTGCAATGCAGCACCCCCAACTGAAATATGTTTTCATATTCTCCGCCAAGGCGCGTGAAGGCTGTAGCTAAATTACGAGATTCTTTGGCACTGGCATGGCTTACACCATGTACCACCGCAAGCGGTGTCCCTAGTTGCTTGTCTAACACCACCTCATGCCCCATTTCTGTTTCAAAAATAGTGGTATTTGCCGGCCACTGTAATGTTTTAAGGCGTGAAGAGAGTGGATCATGATTGCCATGCACCATAAACACAGCTATGCCGCATTTATCCAAACGTGCACACGCATCTCTTAAAGCAAGCTGAGCTTTAAGGCTTTGGTCTTCCTCATTATATACATCTCCTGCTAGCACAAGAAAGTCTGGTTTTTCTCTTTCGCATAAAGCCACAAGCCTTTCTAAAGCAGTAAAGCTGGCGGTACGCAAGATATGCTCTAAAGGGCCACGGTCTTGACTGCTTAGACTTTTTTGACGGCGAAGCCCCTTGAAAGAAGCATCCAAATGTAAATCAGCCGCATGTATATAACGTAAAGAAAACATAGTATTTTCTCCATAGTAATAGGAAAGTAAATAGTAGGCACTTTATACCAATAGGGCTTGGTTAAACCCCTTTTAAAGCTTAGGGTTTTTCTCAAAAAAAGCAAGGAAAGTACCGTCTAAAATAAAAGCTCCGCACAAATATATATGCAGAGCCTTATGCAATACACTCTTAGCGCACTAACAGTGGCATTTTTTTAAGTTTTCTTCTTTTCAAAATAGATATATATACTATTTTTTCTTATCTTTAATGGCGACGCATTGCTCATAAAGGCTTTGCATGCGCGCATCTTGCGGGGCAGCTATAAGCCCCTTAGAAAGATAAGGAAAAGCCCGTTTTGGTGCTTCCGCATCCATAAGCGCTTGCCCAATAAGAATAAAAAGACTGTGCTCGTCTTTATAATACTTTATGGCATCATCAAAATTTTGCACAGCTTCGGAAAGTTTATTTTCCTTAATGCAGTGCAGGCCTTCATTAAAGTATTTATCAATATTTAATTTACGAGCCATGGCTGTTTCGTGGTCTTCTTGTTGAGACATAATAGCTTTAAATACATGCGCAAGCCCCACCAAAATATTTTTTTCTTGCCCAGGGGCAAAGACGAGTTCCTTACCTAACACATCTGTTACTATACTATCTTTTCCCAAAAGAAGCATCAAATCGCGCAAGGCTCCCGCCACATCCGAAGCTGGGGTAGCATCTCCAAGGGCACGTAAAACCACAATAACAAGGCCTATACATTCTTTAGTTTTACTTTGTCCGTAGTAAAGCTTTGCTCTAATGAGATGATCACGCATTTCACTTGCTTTCATATTTCATCCTCAAATCATTCACTATATTATCAAAGTCCCCATACAAAAAACAAAACAAAGGCGGACATCATCAAATATACATTTGTCTTCGAGGGAAGGATAAAATATCTAGTAACAAAATGCAATGTGTAGTCTTGAGCGCCACAAAGGGCTAGATTTTAACAGATGGTTGACATACAGCCTGAGCTCATACATACTAAGGAGTGATATTTCTATATTAAAAGGGAGAATTTTACATGTTTCGTATTCTTATGACAACTATCTTGACCTTAGGTTTAGCGTGTGGCGTTGCCATGGCTGCTGAAAAAAAATTTACCGTAGCTTCTGATGGCACATGGCCCCCCATGGAATATCTTGATGATAAAAAGCAAGTTATGGGCTATTCCACTGACTATATTAAAGCCATTGGTAAAGAAATGGGCGTAGAGTTTGAGATTCGTAACGTAGCTTGGGACGGCATTTTTGCTGGCGTTGCCGCTGGAAACTTTGACATTGTGGCTTCTTCTGTAACCATTACCCCTGAGCGTCAGAAGCAATTTTTGTTCAGCGATCCTTACTGTGAAATTCGCCAAGCCCTTATGGTGCCTGTGGGTTCTGACATCAAAACTTTAGCCGACCTTAAAGGCAAAAAAGTGGGCGGCCAAATTGGTACTACCGGTATTTTTGTTACCGAAAAAGCCAATGTAGGCGCTATTATCAAAGAATATGAAGATGTAGGCCTTGCCGCACAAGACATGCTCAATGGCCGCATTGATGCCATTATGGCCGATGCTCCAGTGGTGAAATACTATGCCAATAAGCGTAAAGACTTTAGCAACAAATTTAAAGTTGTTTTAGAAACCCCTGACGTGGAATACTATGGCTTTACCATGAAAAAAGGCCAAGAAGAAATTGCTAAAATCTTAAACGAAGGCATTAAGCGCGTAAAAGAAAAAGGCATTGAAAAAGAATTAAAAATTAAATGGATGGGCGCTGAATAAGTCGCTGTCATAAGTAAATATAACCCAAGAACCTCTGGTTCTTGGGTTTTTATGGGAATGCTATGCCAAAAAAAACCAATACCACACCAAGCACAGAAGAGCATGGTAATATTCGTATTGTTGTAAGTGACGGGGTTAATATTCCTGACCCCAAAGAGTGGCGCTTGATTAACGCTTGGTCCATTGCCCTTAGCGGCGCCATAATCACCCTTTTTTCTCTTTGTATTTTTAGCCCCGATCCTTATTTAGATATCGTGGCCTTTTTGCCCGATGGGCTCATCGTTACTTTTGAAGTTACGGTTCTTTCTATTGTTTGCGCCATTCCTTTGGGGCTTATTACCGGTCTTGGGCGAATTTCGCAAAACCGCTTTTTTAATCTTGTGGCTTCCACCTATGTAGAAATTATTCGCGGCATCCCCTTGCTGGTGCAAATTTTCTATATATATTATGCTCTAGCAAAATTCCTTAATGTAAGCGGCCTCATGTCTGCTGTTATTGCCATTTCTTTTTGCTACGGTGCGTATATGGGCGAAGTATTCCGTGCTGGCATCTTGGCTATACCCAAAGGCCAAATGGAAGCAGCACGATCTCTTGGTTTTAATAAATTTCAAACCATGTTTCTGGTCATCTTACCCCAAGCGTGGCGCACCATCATTCCCCCTGTGGGCAACGAGTGCATTGCCATGCTTAAAGATACCGCTTTGGTTTCTGTCATGGCTATGCCAGACCTTATGCAAAGAGGGCGCTCTTTTGCGGCTAAAACCTATTTATACTTTGAAACTTACACCGTCATTGCTCTTATTTATCTTATCATTACACTTATTTTGTCTAAGTTTGTGAGCATTATGGAAGGCAGGCTAAATTACTATGACAAACGAAAATAATACCCCCATTATTAGCATTAAAAATGTGTGGAAATATTTTGGAGAATTGCCCGCTCTGCAAGATGTTAGCCTTGACATACACAGTGGTGAGCGTGTGGTTATTATTGGGCCTTCCGGTTCAGGAAAGTCTACTTTGTTGCGTTCCATCAATCGTTTAGAAGAAGTGGATCAAGGTTGTATTATCGTAGATGGACGAGAAATCACCAGTAATGAACACGATATCAACAGCATACGCCAAGACCTTGGTATGGTGTTTCAACAATTTAATCTTTTCCCGCATAAAACTGTGCTGGAAAATCTTACCATGGCGCCCATTCGCTTGAAAAAAATCCCTAAAGCTGAAGCCAATGAGCAAGCCCTTGCTCTGCTCAAAAAAGTAGGCATTAGCGAAAAAGCCAATGTCTACCCGGCCTTGCTTTCCGGCGGTCAACAGCAAAGGGTGGCCATTGCCAGAGCCTTGGCCATGCAACCCAACATTATGCTTTTTGACGAGCCTACCTCGGCACTAGACCCGGAAATGGTAGGGGAAGTGCTTGACGTTATGGTGAGTTTGGCCGAAGAAGGCATGACTATGGTGTGCGTAACTCACGAAATGGGTTTTGCGCGTACGGTGGCAGACAGAGTGATTTTTATGGATCATGGGCAAATTATGGAAACCGGTGCCCCCGACCAAATTTTCTCATCGCCACGTGCTCCACGTTTAAAGCAATTCTTGAATCAAATTCTATAATGGCTCGCATAGCTGTAGCCGTCAGTGGCGGCGCGGATTCTTTATACGCCTTACTTTCCTTGCAAGAGCAAGGACATACTGTGATGGCGGTGCACGGTCTTTTTTTGCCGGCATCGCCCCTTACAGAAAAAGAGCAAGGCCTTGCTCTACAAAGCCTGACTGATCTTTGCCAAGAGCATGCCATCCCTTTGCATATTTGTGATTTCCGCAAAGAATTTGATACACAAGTCATTACCCCATTTTTGCAGGCCTATGCCTCAGGCTTGACGCCAAACCCTTGTGCTTTATGTAATGCGCGCATAAAATTTGGTTTGCTTATGCAAAAAGCCATGGGGGAAGAAAAACAAGGCGGCTTTGAGGCAGATTTTTTTGCCACTGGGCACTACGCCCATATTCTTTGCCCTACAAGTCCAGAGCAAAGCCCCTTATGCCAAGGAAACGACCCCCTTAAAGATCAAAGCTATTTTCTTTCCTTGGTGCCAGCTATATGTTTTGAAAAAGTACTTTTTCCCTTGGCGCTCACGCGTAAAACTGACAATATTGCCTATTTACAGCAAAGAAATATTAGCATTCCCGTACCAAAAGAAAGTCAGGAAATTTGCTTTGTACCTAGCGATGCCTACCGTGATTTTGTTGCGCATGAAGCTAAAAAACGCAGTATATATTTAGGAAAACCTGGCCCTATGTATGTTTTTGAACACGGCGAAGAGATTCCCCTTCCTCAAAAATGTGGTGGGAAACATGGGGGCTTATGGCAATATACGGAAGGGCAAAGACGCGGCCTTGGTGTAGCCTGGAAAGAACCTCTGTATGTGCAAACAAAAGATCAAGAACGTAATGCCCTTATTTTGAGTAATAAGGCGCAATGTATTTTAAAATCCTGCATTGTGGAACAGCTGAATTTTTTTGTCTCCCCACAGCACTGGCCTCAAGAAATTTTTGCCAAGGTGCGACATAGACAACAAGTTAGCCCTGCTCAGGTGCATTTGCAAAGTGTACATAGTCTTACCCTCAGCTTCTTAGAAGCGCAAAGCCCTACAGCACCCGGACAAATTGCCACTCTTTACAATTCCCAAGGGCATGTATTATGCGGTGGTATCATAGCTAGTGTGAATAATTTCTAATATCACCGCATATTATTTACTTTAATCTCACAGTATTACATTTCTGCGTTGACAAAAATCCTCGACGATATATTTTTGTATATCCCCCACAAGAGAAATCAGTATGCATATATTTATCTTTATAATGTTGGCCATGCTTCTTATTGGCATCCTTTACAGTGGTTTACGGCTCTTGCCGCGCACGTCCCTTTCTAGAAAACAAAAAGCTCTTGCTTGGCTTGTGCTGTGCATACCCATCTCCAATGCTCCTTTGCGTATGTATATTCGTGCCCATTCGCTAGAAAATACCATTCCCACGTGGATGGATACGGCTCTTTTTTTCAGCTATATATCTATGGGAGCTCTATCTCTTTTAGTGACGGTACTCGTAACATATGACATATATCTTTTTGCTGCATGGCTCAGAAGAAAATTTTCTCACAAAGCAAAGTCTCAAGACAGCGTAGCAACTTCCTCCGTATCAAATAAAAGTCGGCGTACCTTTATGCAAAATGCGCTCAGTGGGGGGCTTGCCACAGCTGCGGGAGGGCTTGTGCTTTTGGGTAATACTGAAGCTTTAGCTGTACCACAAACCAAGCATATACGTGTGCCTATCCGAAATTTGCCTAAGAATTTTCATGGATACACCCTTGTACAGCTCACAGATTTACATATCAACAGACCCTTTGCGCGGCATAGGCTTGAAGATATTGTGGCCACTGTAAATGCCTTAAAACCACAGAGCATCGTTATCACCGGCGACCTTTCCGATAGCCATGTTCGTCATGTAAAAAATGAAATTGCCCCATTAAATCAACTTTCTGCACCAGACGGCGTGTACTTTGTTACGGGAAATCACGAATATTATACCAATATTCATCAGTGGCTGGCCTTGGTAAAAGAACTGGGTATTATTACTTTAGATAATGAACACAGAGTAATAGAACGCGAAGGCCAAAGATTGCTCATGTGTGGCGTGCCGGATATTCGCATGAGCCCCATATCTGACCCCATTAAAGCCCAAGCTGGCAGTCAAGATGGCGATATTAAAATTTTATTGGCACATCAGCCACAAAATATTTATGAAGCCGTAAAAGTAGATTATGATTTGCAAATTTCTGGGCATACGCATGGGGGGCAGTTTTTCCCTTGGACCTATGTTACGGACCTTGTACAGCCTTATATTCACGGCTTGTATCAAGTGGAAAAAACACAATTGTATGTAAGCCGAGGAACAGGATATTGGGGGCCACCCATCCGCATTGGCGCGCCTGCCGAAATTACCTTGCTAGAATTGGTGCCCAGTAGCCTGTAGAGATAGCAATATTTTTTTATATGCTATCTATCTTTCCATTTGTTCTCGTATCATTTTTGCCAAAGCATCAGACACTAACTCATTCGCATAAGCAGTAGGGTGTGCATCTACTCCAGGGTATATAACATATTTACTACCGGACTTAAACTCTTCAGCTGCAAAGGAAGGCAACCAATCTTCAACATTATATAGAGAAATATTTTTAGGTAACGCCTCTAAAAGCTCAAAAGTACGCGGAGGCCAAGCCAGTACAACAAAACGACTTTTCGGATATTTTTTTTGTAAGTTATTTTGCATCGTTGTCACAAGAGTTTGCATAAAATCCACTCTTTTTTCTTTATCAAAAAGAGGGTCTAAGTAATCCTTAAGTGGCTCTGCTATTTTATAAAAAAGAAAACTTTTTTTAAACCATGGCTCTAGGGCTGGCTTATTCCAAAAATAGGAAATAGGAGCATAATCTCCATTTCTCACAGCAAGACCATCTTTTATTTCATAACGGGGGCCATGTCGAAAACGACGTAAATGATCATCGATAGCTGTATAGAATACTATAATATCATCATATGCCGCAAACTTTTCCATATTTACTTGTAAGGCATTAAGCGCATGATGCGTTCCATTACCAGACAATCCATAATTAAAAACTTGATAATCTTTACCAAGTTTTTCACTCACGCGCCAAGGGAAAGTTTCATGATCTTCTAATCCATCTCCAAAGGTAAAAGAACAACCCAAAAAAATAACGGCCTTTTTAGCATGTTCATGAGCTGGCGTAATACGATAATGTTGAGAATTAAACGTGTATACAACATCATAAAGAACTTTACCGTTTTCTAACTCGCGTTTAACTTTTATATAAACACTATGATCTTGTGTACTTGCTTTTTGTGGATTGCTTCTTAAGTCTTTCTTTTCTGTTTGCGCCACTACAGGTGCAGGTTTTTCTTGATTGGATGTTTTCTTACTGGCAACAGGCTTATGATTCCAATCATGTTGAAAGCTATTACGATTTTCATTTAAGGCAAAATAATAGTATCCTTCAATAAGCGTAAGAGAAAAAGAAAAAGAAAACAAAACGATAAATACATATACTAAAATATTTTTTGCAAAGATATTCACGCAAATAGCAAGCGAAAGGCTCACAAAAAAAAGTAAAAGACTTATCTGAGCATCTAAATTCTGAGCTAAACAAACAATTATCAAACAAAGCAACGAAAAAAATAAGAAAATATATTTTTTACACATACACATTAAATAGTATTCCTATACAAATTAAACATTTACACAGCACAGCCTCATAAATTGTCATACATATACCGCATACTATCATAACCGTCAACTCAGTTTAACTTTAAAGAAAACAGATTAATCTTAATAATAATTCAAGACTTCGCACAATTCACTGTGCGAAGTCTTATAGAGCATTACGACAGACAATACGGCCGCTAAATCAGGAATAGAGCAAGCCTTGTTCTCACATTAAACGACTGATTTTTATATTTTTTATCCTGAGCATAACGATTTACGCAAAAGTATATTTTTTTTACAACAGCACAAAAAAATAACTGTGCAAGCCCCTTATATTAAAATACCTATATGCTCACTGCAAACAATCTCATTGCTTTTTACCACAGAAAAAAATATAGTATTAAAGCAATTACGGAGGTCATATGCATTTACGAAAAAGAATTTTAGTTACCGGTGGTGCCGGCTTCGTGGGTTCTCACCTGTGTGAACGCTTGCTTGGCGATGGGCATGAAGTGCTTTGTGTGGACAATTTTTTCACCAGCGCCCGTCAAAATGTTGAACATTTACTAGAGCACAAATGCTTCGAGCTTATGCGGCACGACATAACCTTCCCTCTTTTTGTGGAAGTAGATGAAATCTATAATCTCGCTTGCCCTGCATCTCCCATACATTACCAGCATGACCCCGTGCAAACCATCAAGACCTGCGTACATGGTGCTATCAACACCTTGGGTCTTGCCAAAAGATTAGGCGCACGTATTTTTCAAGCTTCTACATCTGAAGTTTACGGCGACCCGCACGTACACCCACAAACAGAGGACTATTGGGGGCATGTAAACCCCATTGGCACACGCGCTTGCTATGATGAAGGTAAACGCTGCGCCGAAACACTCTTTTTTTCTTATCATCGTCAGCATAATCTTCCCATAAAGGTAGGACGACTTTTCAATACCTATGGGCCGCGCATGCACCCCAATGACGGACGTGTGGTTTCAAACTTCATTATGCAAGCTTTACAAGGGCAAGACATCACTATTTATGGTGATGGTTCGCAAACTCGCTCTTTCTGCTATGTAGATGACCTTGTAGAACTTATGGTACGCTTTATGGCATCGGCACCAGATTTCACCGGCCCCATGAATATGGGGAATCCCGGCGAATTTACCATCAAAGAATTGGCTGAAACCGTGGTAGAGATGACCGGGAGCAGTTCAAAAATTATATACACTCCCCTACCCGCCGATGACCCAAAACAACGCCGTCCAGATATTAGTTTGGCTAAAAAGCATCTAGATTGGGAACCTGCCACCCCCTTACGCGAAGGTCTTGTAAAAACCATTGAATATTTTAAGTTTTTTGCTAAGTAATTTTTTCTAAGTAAACACTGAGTTTTTTATTGAGAGGGGAAACTTTTTTTCAAAAAAAGTTTCCCCTCAGACTGATGACAAACTCCCTATTGGGTGTTTGCGCCGCCTAAGACAGCGTTGCTGTCTTGGCAGAAAGGCACGAAAATCAATCGTTTAACGGTGCAAGTAAATTGCACCTACTCTTCATTTATCGAACTCTCCCCTTCAAAAAAACTATTTCGTCGGTGTATTATATTTTTATTTTTACTTGAAGACGCGAAAGCGAATCTTAGGCATAAATAAAGGGCTCACATCCTCTATATGACGTGAACCCTCTACATAAAATTTTTTTGACAAAACTTAGCTGCCATTGAGCTCCATACGGAACTTACGAGACAAACGGAATACAACTACTTTACGGGGAGCCAAGGTGATGGTTTCGTCAGTTTGTGGGTTGCGTCCCTTACGAGCATTTTTGTCATATGCTTCAAACTTCCCGAAACCGCTTACTAATAATGCATCGTCCTTTTTAATGGCACGCTTCATAATTTCCAAAAGCTTTTCCACAACAATCTTTACATCAGCCCGATTTTTGTCACTCTTCTCATAAATAGCTTCAACGATTTCAGCCTTTGTCAATGTCTTCCCCATACTTTCCTCCAATATAAAATATGCTTATGCAAACACAGTCTATTGCTTCGCGCTTTTATCCCCATTCAAAGCTTTACATACTTCCTCTTATGTAGAGCTGCCACAAGCAGAACACTTCTAGCGAAAAGTTTCCACCCTAAATACATCTTATGAGTATCAGTTAAGAGTAGCATTTATGAGATAAAAGCTTGCATTTTTTTCTTTTATATAGCATAGCCCTTACGGCGTTGCGCTAACACGCATTACCTTGTAAAAACGAAGCCTTTTATTGCATATACTCCGCATCCCCCTTGTATGCAAGGTTTTTTTTGCAATTTCACCTATTTTTTAGAAAAAAAAAGCATGTCTCATTTTTTCAACATACAAAATATAAAAAAAACAAGCACATAACGATTTTATGATAAAAAAAACTTCTTCCCTTCCTTGGCCGCAAAATAAGACATTTATGCATAAAATCGTGCCTATTTTTATTCCTTTTGCAGGATGTGAGCGCCGTTGTATTTTTTGCGCACAGCATTTACAAAGTGGTGCACAGTATCTTAGCTCGGAGCACAAGCCGCAAAACATTACCCCCCCTCCCGTGACACAATCGGTACTGAATCAATCGTATGCCCATATTGAGGATTTGGCAAAAAGTGGAAAAACTCCCGCGGAAGTGGCTTTTTATGGCGGTACCTTCACTGCTTTTGCGCCGAAAGATTTTGAACTTTGTTGTGATTTTGTAAAAAAATTGTATGAAAGCGGACATATAAATAAAGCTCGCTGTTCCACACGGCCCGATGCCATAACTAAGGATAAACTCCTACACATGCAGCAAGCAGGCTTTACCTGCATAGAGCTAGGCGTCCAAAGCTTTAATAACAAAGCCTTAGAACAAGCGCAAAGACATTATACAAAGCAAGATATAGAAAAGGCCTGTACTCTCATTCGTGCCCATGGTTTTTCTTTAGGCATACAACTTTTACCGGGCATGCCGGGAGTTTCACCGCAAATTTTTATAGAAGATGTGCATGAAGCCTTATGCATGCGAGCAGATTTTTTACGATTTTACCCCTGTCAAGTTATTGAAGGCACTCCTCTTGCCAACTTGTGGCGTCAAGGGGAATTTTCTGAATGGTCCTTACAGACCACAATAGACGCTTTGAGCCAGGGCTGGTTGCGGGCACATTTGGCTCATGTGCCTGTCATACGTATGGGGCTAGCCCCTGAAGTTCATCTGGAACAACATATTTTGGCTGGCCCGCGACATGCAGCTCTTGGAAGCATCATACAAGGGCAAGCCCTTCATATGTATATTACGCAAGCAGTAGCAAAAGCAAAAATTCACAGCCTCACTTTACCGCATGCATGCCAAGGATATTTTTGGGGACATGCAAAAAGCCTCGAATCTACATGGATGAAATACGGATTGCAAAAAAACTCCCTAAAATGGCATGACAAAGCGCATATTGACATTATCTATATGTAGCATAGAGATAATAATTCGTTACCTTGTTAGAAAAGAGGCTTTAAAGGGCGTTCAAATACATTGCATGGCACAGCGTACCCATTGTTTACTTTGCAGTTTTGCAACATTATTTTAGCTCCTTTTTGCCCTCAGCTTTTTTAATTATATGAGGCAAAATATTTTGTGAACAAAAAGACTTGCCATTTCTGATTAACCATGTATATGTTTTTCAGTCTATTTTTTGGACATAAAGCTCCGTTTACACAAAGTTCGACCATGATTTAGCCATAAATGCCTAAATTTTATAGAGTTAAACATGTGTAACTGGCCCCTTATTTAGTAAGGGCAAATATATGAGGTATGTAAAATGCAAAAACATCTCAAAACTGACTTTAGCAAGGAAATTGCAGAGTTAGAGGAAGCATGCGGGCAAAAGGTAGCCACCTGCTATCAATGCGGCAATTGTACGGCGGGGTGTCCGGCGTCCTTTGTCTACGATTTGCAACCGCATCAAATTTTACGACATTTGCAATTGGGTAATTTGGAAACTGTTCTTAAGTCCAAATCCATTGCCATGTGTCTTTCATGTTCCACCTGTTCCCAGCGATGTCCCAACAACATTGACATTGCCGCCATCATGGAGCATTTGCGCCATATGGCCCGTCATAAGGGTACCTTTGCAGTACCTAAAGTTAATGCTTTTTGGCAATCCTTCCTCGACACAGTCCGTTTTACCGGGCGTACCTACGAAATGGGTGTTATGGTGCTGTACATGTTGCGTTCTGGCCGTTTATGGACCGACGTAGACTTGGCGCCCACGGCACTGCGCAAAAACAAGTTGCCTTTCAAGCCGCACAGCATTGAAAGCGCCGAAGCCATTTCCCGTATTTTACAACGCTATGAAAAACGCTGCCGTGAGGAGGGCAAAAAAGCATGAAACTTGCTTATTACCCAGGCTGTTCGGCCGTAGGAACATCGGCAGATTATGAAATGTCTACTCGGGCTGTCTGTACAGACCTTGGCCTTGAGTTAACCGATTTGTCCGATTGGAACTGCTGCGGTTCCACCCCGGCCCACGCCGTAGATACCGAACTTTCCGCCGCCTTGTGCGCCCGCAATTTAGACATTGCTGCCAGCGCCGGCGCAGAAAAAGTTGCTACTGGCTGCCCATCTTGCCTTTCCAATTTGCGCCATGCGGCCCATCGTGTGGAAGATGCGGCTTTTAAAGAAAGAGTCAATGGCTTACTTGATGCGCCACTGGCTGACCATTTGCCCGAAGCCACTTCGGTGATGCAAAGCCTTGTGGAAACCTTTGGCCTTGAAGTTTTAGCCCAGCGTGCTGCCAAAAAATTCAAAGGCATTCGTTTGGCACCTTATTATGGTTGCCTCATGAGCCGCCCTGCAGAAATTATGAATTTTGGCAGTCCGGAAAATCCGCAAATGATGGAAGACATCTTAAAAGCTTGCGGTGCCGATGTGCTGGATTTCCCCTTAAAAACAAACTGTTGCGGCGCATCTTTCGGTATTCCTGAGCGTCCCATGACAGCAAAACTTTCCGGTAAAATTTTGCAATTGGCCCAGAACATGAAAGCCGATGCCATTGTGGTGGCATGCCCTTTATGCCAAATGAACCTTGATTTACGTCAAGGCCAAGCCGCCAAGGCCATGGACACAAAGTTCAACATTCCTGTGCTCTATTTTACGCAAATCATGGGTCTTGCTTTTGGTCACAAAGCTGAAAAATTGGGCCTGAACAAATTATGTGTAAGCCCCGCCGCTTTACTGGATAAATTGGCATCTGCGGAGGTGCGCTCATGAGAATAGGCGTCTTTATTTGTCACTGTGGCAGTAACATTGCCGGCACAGTAAATTGTAGCGAAGTGGCAGCCATGGCACGCAGCTACCCCGAAGTGGTACATGCTGTGGACATTATGTACGCTTGTGCCGAACCCGGCCAACAAGCCATAGAAGCTGCCATTAAAGAATTTAAGTTAGACGGTGTCGTTGTGGGCTCTTGCTCACCACGCATGCACGAACCTACTTTCCGCCGCACGGTAGAAAGAGCCGGCATGAACCGCTATATGTTTGAAATGGCCAACTTGCGCGAGCATGTGTCTTGGATTGGTAAGGATATGGACGCCAACACCAACAAGGCTCAAGAGCTTGTACGCATGGCTGTGGAAAAGTTGCGTCGCAACACGCCACTTACCGCCCAGTCCTTTGCCATTAACAAGCGCGTACTCATCATCGGTGGTGGTGTGGCCGGTATTCAGGCCGCCCTTGACTGTGCCGATGGCGGTACCGAAGTTGTTATGGTAGAACGCGAGGCCACCATTGGTGGTAAGATGGCTAAAATCGACAAAACATTCCCCACCGTGGACTGTTCTGCCTGTATTTTAGGCCCCAAGATGGTGGACGTGGCTCAGCACTCCAAAATCACCTTGTATGCGTACTCCGAAGTGGAAGAAATCTCCGGCTATGTGGGTAACTTCTCTGTGCGTGTGCGCAAAAAAGCTGCCTATGTAGATTGGGATAAATGTACCGGTTGCGGCGCTTGTCTTGATAAGTGTCCTGTAAAAACCGAAGACAGCTTCAACGAAGGTGTAGGTAAGGCCGGTGCCATTACCATTGCTTTCCCCCAAGCTATTCCTAAAAAAGCCGTTATTGATGGCAGCAAGTGCTTCAAGCTCCTTAAGGGCAAATGCGGCATTTGTGCTAAAAAGTGCCCCACAGGCGCCATTAACTACGTGCAAGAAGATGAAGTGGTCACCGAAGAAGTGGGTTGCGTAGTAGCAGCCACCGGTTATGAGCTCATGGACTGGACAGTATATGAGCAATACGGCGCCGGTCGCTACCCCGACGTTATCACCAGCTTGCAATACGAACGCATGATGAATGCTTCTGGCCCCACACATGGGCACATTCAACGCCCCTCTGACGGTAAAGAACCAAAGAGCGTGGTCTTTATTCAATGCGTAGGTTCACGCGATCCTTCCATCGAGCGTCCTTATTGTTCTGGATTCTGTTGTATGTATACAGCAAAGCAGGCCATTTTAACTAAAGACCATATACCAGATTCTCAATCTCATGTTTTCTACATGGACATTCGTTCCCCTGGGAAAATGTATGATGAATTTACCCGCAGAACTATAGAGCAATACGGTGCCAATTATATTCGCGGCCGTGTGTCTCAAATATACCCCAATGGTGAAGGCCAATTGGTAGTATGCGGCGCCGATACCCTGCTTGGCGAACAAGTGGAAGTGTTGGCAGATTTGGTGGTCTTGGCAGTGGGTATTGAAGCCTCTCACGGCGCCCCACACCTTGCCGAAATGATGCGTATTTCTTACGATAAATACGGTTTCTTTATGGAAAGCCATCCTAAGCTTAAGCCAGTAGAAACCAATACCGCCGGCGTCTTCTTAGCCGGGGCCTGCCAAGGGCCCAAGGATATTCCCGCTTCGGTGGCTCAAGGCTCTGCCGCGGCTGCCAAGGTGTTGGCTCTTTTTGCCAAGGATATGCTGGAAAACGACCCACAAATTGCCAACGTGCAAGTGCAACGTTGCGTAGGTTGTGGTAAATGTATGCGTGTGTGCCCATTTGGTGCCATACGCGAAGCAAGTATACGTGGAGAGGCGAAAGTAGAAGTGCTGGCCACCGTATGTCAAGGTTGCGGTTTATGTACTGCCACCTGCCCACAAGGTGCCATACAGCTTTCCCATGCCACAGATGATCAAATTCTGGCGGAGGTGCATGCGCTATGTCGCAAGTAAATAAAGAGCTGAGAATTATCGGCTTTCTCTGTAACTGGTGTTCTTATGGCGGTGCCGATACCGCCGGTGTAGCGCGTGCTACGCAACCTACAGATTTGCGGATTATTCGCCTGCCTTGTTCTGGTCGTGTAGATCCTCTCTTTGCCCTGCGTGCGCTTATTGATGGTGCCGATGGTGTGCTGGTTTCTGGTTGTCACCCCCGTGACTGCCACTACAGCTCCGGCAACTTCTATGCTCGTCGTCGCTTAGAGATGTTGAAACATTTCTTGCCCATTCTTGGCATTGATCCAGGCCGTTTTGAATACACTTGGGTTTCTGCTTCAGAAGGCGCCAAGTGGCAACAAGTGGTCACACAATTTACTGAGCAAGTACATAAGCTTGGCCCTGCACCGCGCATTGAAAATGCCGAAGCACTGTACACTGTGGCTCAATCTGCATTAACCCCCTTACGTCCCTTGGGCACCGGTGTAGCCGGACAAGGCGCTTTGGATGAGTTAAAAGCTGCTATTAAAACTAAATTAGCCGATGTAGAATGCGTTATTGGTTGGAAACAAGGCCATGACGCTGCCCACGCTACGCCACACTTCATGTATGAAGAAAGCGATGTGGAAAATCTTACTTGGGGCGCTTTTAACGTGCATAACCTAGCTACATATCTTCCTTCTTGGAAAGGTAAAAAGGTTGGCATTGTGGTGAAAGGCTGTGACTCACGCTCTGTTGTGGAGCTCTTACAAGAGCATCTTATCAACAAGGACGATGTGCACATTTTCTCCATGCCTTGCGAAGGCACCCTTGATATGCAGCGTGTAGACGAAGCCCTTGGACGTTACAATGCCATTGATAGCGTCAGCTCCACAGCTGATGCAGTAACCATTGTGGCTGATGGCAAAGAACATGTCTTTACCATGCAAGATTATGCTCAAGGTAAATGCTATGGTTGCACAACCCCTGCTGCTGTTATGGCAGACGAACGCCTTGGCGGGCCACCTAAACCTGTAGGTGAAGGGGTGGTTATTCCACGCGAATTAGCCTTACTTGAAAGCATGAGCCTTGAAGAAAGACGTTCTTTCTGGGCTGGACATATGTCTCGTTGTATACGCTGCTACGCTTGTCGTAATGCTTGCCCCATGTGTGTTTGCCGTGACCACTGCATTGCAGAAACACGTAACCCACATTGGATGAGCCAAGAAGACAGCGTTTCTGAAAAGCTTTTCTTCCAAACCATACACGCCATGCACCTTGCAGGACGCTGTACCGGCTGCGGTGAATGCCAACGCGCTTGTCCTGTAAATATTCCCATTCTTGCCTTACGTCAGGTGCTAGGTCGCACCCTTGGCCAACTCTTTGACGGCTACAAGGCCGGCATGAAAGCCGACGCAGTACCGCCCTTACTTGGCTATGAAGTGGAAGAGAAGAATATTAAAGAGAGGGAATGGAAATGAGCAACTTACGCTTTTTAAAGACAGAAGCCATGCCTGAATTTTTGACATGGCTTGGTCAAGATAATGCAGGACGTGTGCTTGTTCCCACCAAGGAAGGCAAGGCCATTGTCTTTGCAAACTATACCAATGGCATGGAAGTAAGCCTTGAAAAGGCTTCCATTTCACCTAAAGGTGCCGTTTTGCCCCAATGCGAAAAGTTGGTTACCTATAAACAAGTGAAAGACACGGAAGATTTAGGCAAACTTACACTAAACCTTGAAGACAACTCTGCAGAAGTGACACCCACCACGGTTTTTGGTTGTCGCCCTTGCGATGCGCGCGGCTTTACTGTTATTGAGCGTCCCTACAGAGAAGGCCCTCATGCCGACCCTTATTTTGGTAAAAAGTTTGATAATCTTGTGGTCATCACACGTGCTTGCACGGAAACTTGCTCCACATGCTTTTGCCATTGGGTAGGTTCCGGCCCTGTGGATACCACCGGCTCTGACATTCTTTTCACAGAAATAGAAGGCGGTTTTGTACTTCAAGGCGTCACCGACAAAGGTAATGCCTTGTTAGAAAAATGCACACTGCCTAAGGCCGAAGCTGCACAAGCCGATTCCTTGCCAGCCTTGCACGAAAAAGCAGTCGCCAGCCTTGGTGATGCGCCTGACTTATCTGCCGCCAAGGACAGCTTAGCTGCTTTGTTTGAAAATACTACTTTCTGGGAAAGACAAACAGCGCATTGCCTTTCTTGCGGCGCTTGTACCTACATTTGCCCCACCTGCTATTGCTTTAACATCACCGA
>CAYJAD010000013.1:0-48025 GCA_964368075.1 uncultured Desulfovibrionaceae bacterium
TTTAAAATATTGCCCGTGGTGTCGTTTTTCAAATTTACGTCAAGTTTATCGACAACACTTGTATCGTTGGTTAGTTTATCATGATATGACTCTTCGGTAAGGGTAATAACAAGATCGCCGTTGGTATTTTTACTTACGGTACCGATGGTAATTTCCTTTCCGTTTTCGTCTACGCCCTTAATGCTTTTTTCAAAATTCTCTACAGAGTATCCCTCAGGGGTTTTCCATATGAAAGTTTCGCCGGTTTCTGCGCTTGTAGTGCCTTGAGAATTATCTGCTGTGCCAAGATCAGACTCTTGTAAGGTAACATCGGTAATGGTGGCATCAAAGGTTTCTTGATCAATATCAACGATGATTTCGCGTTCTGCCGAGTCACCATCGTTATCTGTAAACACAAGGTTAAAAGTAGGGCTTTCATTACCTTCATAATTGGGGTTAGCAGTTACGCTAAAAGAGCCTGTTTCTGCATCAAGAGTTACTGTGCCCCATGTGAAGGTATATTCTCCGTTGGCATTGGGGGTCATACCTTCAATACCATAGGAACCGCCATCCTTGTCAGCCCCGTGTTTGAAGTACTGAGAACCATCGATATGGTTTGCTGTGCTTGTACCTTCGGTTATTTCAATAGTACTGTCACCTGTGATTAAGGCTTTGGGGCCGTCATCGGTAATATTTACGTCAATTTGGGCACCGTCTGTCACTTTGCCTGTGCTATCGGTAACAATGATATCAAAGCTATCGGCAGCGCCTTTAGAAGCTTCGCTATGGCTTGTTGTGTCGTCATGCTCATAAGCGGCATTTTGCGTATAGGTATATTTAACAGTATATTCGCCATTGGCGTTGGGACCGCTTACCGCTGTGATTGAAAGGTCACCATACGCTCCTTGGGATGTGGCATTGCTAGATAAAATAGCATCGCCATCTGCATTAAAGGTAATGGTAATATTGCCCACTTGCAGACTGCCATTTTCCATGCCTTCGGGGTCAGAAAAGGTGAAAGAGCCCGTATCGGCAGAGTTGTCTTTTCCAGAAGAGCCACCTTCAAGATCTGCGTCACTCAGGGAAAGGGCATCCTCAGTACCTGAGGCTGGTACTGTAATGGTCGCTTTATCATCACTGCCTGTTACCGTTACAGTTAACGTGCTGGATGAAGTGTCGCCATTGCTATCTTGAATGGTATATTCGAAAACAACGTCTTTGCTTTCACCGTCACCAAGGCTTTGGTCTTGAGGCACAAATTCGTAATCACCTTCTTTATTGGCGATGAAAATGTCACCTGTTTCAGGGTTCCAATAGCCAAAGTCAGCGCCCAGATTATCCCAAGCTTCTTGGCTTACACCTGCTTCGGCTAAAGCGTCTGGAGTAATGGGTACCCAATTGTCACCTTGTGGGGTAATAGTAATGACTTCTTTGCCGGAATGATCATCATTGCTGTCGCCCTGTTGATCATTGGTAATAAGATTATCAAGAATGCTTTTGCCATCTTCCTGAGCAGTAGCAGTGTCTGCATTGGCCAAAGGGGTAAGATTTGTATCTTCAATACCGGCATTGCTATTATTATTATTTGCAGTGGCGCTGTCTAGAATAGTATCTTGGAAATTATCATCAGGATATTCTTGGTCAAGACCATTTAAGCGGTCTACGCCGTTTAATAAAGAACCGGTTAGAGTATCCACAGTGCTTCCACCGCTTTGCACGTTAGCACCGGCTGTGGGACCGGCCGCTGGCATAAGCTCTTCACCGAGGGCAGAAAAAAAAGCTTCACCGTCAACTTCTGCACCCTGAATAAGGAAAGAAGGCATGTTTTCTGAAGTATAAGCAACGTAAAAATCTGCAAGATTCACAGAGGAACCATTTTCAAAAGACATGACAAGGTTGTTGCCATTACGTGTTAATGTAGCTTCGTTAGAATCAAATTCAAAAACTAGACGATCGTTTGCCTGTGGGATGAGGGTAGCAGTTTGGCCTGCAGCGGGTTTTTGCAATAAAATGTCAGCCATGACAATATCCTTCTCGTAAAAAGTTATATAGAGCTCGAAAAAGAGAGACTATAAAAACAGGGGGTGAAAAACACCAGACAGTTGGAGATATGAGGCATTTAGTAAAACAGTTACCAAATGACGAGGAAGAAATCCTCAGGCCGTGGCAGTTAAAGCTAGGCCCACAAGCTGCATGTGCCGCTGATTGGAACAAAGAGGCTTGTAAGTAAAAGGAGCTGTGATAGCCCACACGTTGAACAACGTCACAACCACTTATGTGTTTTTTAATTTTTTGTCAACTCATTTTATGAAGTTTTTTACTACATGTAAAAAAATATGGTTAAAATTATTACATGGGGGAGGGACAGGGAAGCTAGCTGAAAATTTTAAGTGTAACACATGGATATTTTATAAAAAAATAAGCCCTCTGTGATTTTTACTTCATAGAGGGCTTTTGATGTTTTGTAAGATTTTACATATTTTCAGGAGCTAAAAGATGAATTTTTGCAAAATTTTTCTTTAATACTTGTAACGTTTTTTGCCACTCGTGTTCTCCGCGTAAAATATGCACCTCTGCTTTTCCATCTTCTATAAGCTGATTTAAGCTTTTAAAAAATGTAGCAGCTTCTTCTTTTTCTAGTCCGTAAACATAGTCTACAAACTCTTCCATGGCTCCAGCCGGGGCCAAGTGATCTACATTGCCATAATGGCTTAAGCTTTTGGCTATGTAGTAGTACGCTTTTATGGGGCTTGTACATTTCTGTGCAAGCTCTGTAAGTTGCGCAATATTTGTTTCTGTCAAAGGTATGTCTTTGTTAGCAAGACAGACTATGCAATGATTTTCGCTATGAGTACCAAGCAAACACCGCATGCTATAACTATGATATCCTGCTGTCTGCTTTTTGAAATTTTGTTCCACATATGCTCTCCTGATGTTCATTTATTATTTCAAGAAATAGATAACAACCCACAAGGTGAGGGCAGCTTTTATACCAGCTACCACAAAACCCAAGGCAGCGCCAGAAAGCCCTGCAGCCTTAATATCAGAAAGACGGGTAGTTAATCCAATGCTAGAAAAGCCAAGTAAGAAACACCAGTTCATGAAAGAGCTAGCCATCTTTACTTGAGGCTGTGTTAAGTAACCAAGGGTATTAAAGGTAACAATAGCTAAGAAGCCTATAACAAATATGGGGAATTTGTCTAAAATGAGCTTCATTTTGCTTGAACCTTCCATTTGAGCTTGCACATCTGCGTCGGCATTAGCAACCATAATAGCAAGAACCAAAACTACGAAGGGTAAGAAAACAACACGTCCAATATTATAGACACCAGCAACATCGCCTGCTTCTGGGCTATACGCTAGACCTGCTGCCAAAACCTGAGCAGAGTTAATAATACCTACACCTGCAAAGGCGCCAAATTGATTACCAGTAAGCTCAAACCATTGACCCACAAAAGGGAAGACAAATAAGGCTATCAAGCCAAACATCAAGACCACCGCAATGGTATAAGCCATGTCTTCATTTTTTGCACGAACAGCAGGGGCAATGGCCACAGCAGCAGATACACCACAGACAGAAAGGCCAGCAGCAAGACAGGCACTGAGCGCAGGCGACATGTGCAATTTGCGACCTACCCACATAAGTATTAAGGCGGTGGCGAAAAGGAAAACAGCAATAATAATTAAGGCTTCAGTACCTGTTTTTACAAGGCCAGCAAAAGAATATTTACAGCCCATTACAACAATACCGGTTTTTGTTAAAATTGTAGAGAATTTTAACCCAGGTTGAAAAATTGCAGGGACCCCAAAAACATTGAGAATCACCATACCTAAAATAATAGCCACGATAAAGTTACTGAGATTTAGGCTTTTGATAACGGGGTGTAGGTTGTTAATGAGAGGAGTAACATACCACGCTATTAAAGCAACACTTGTAAATAGGGCAAGACCTGGAAGCGCATTTATAATGCCAGCCAGAGCGCCTTGTTTTTCTTTAGCCACACTTTCCATTTATACCTCCATGTAGAATCACAGAAAAGCAATGGCAAGAAAATCTCATACTGTCAAGGGATTGTAGCATGTTTTATGAAAAAACCATGGCAATTGTGAAAAAAACAAACAACTTTTTTATAACGAAAAAGCAGTACAAAAATGTATTATCACACAAAAAACACTACGTTATTGTGTTTTAGATGGAAGAATTAGTAAAAAAGTCGTACTTAACGAAGAAAGATTGTGAAAAAAAGGATTTTTTGTATGTAGCTATTTTGCAACATGATTTAGCATTTTTGCACAAAAAAAGGTAAGGAAAATAAGATTCTTTTCCTTACCTTTTATGCTTATAAATAGTATAATGGTATCTTTTATTAATCTGTGAAAAGCACGCTTTACACATTAAAGAGGAAGTGCATGACATCCCCATCTTTCACCACATATTCTTTACCTTCTGTACGTAAAACACCGGCAGTACGACATGCGGCTTCATTTTTATATTGTACAAAATCTTCATAGCCGATAACTTCGGCGCGAATGAAGCCACGCTCAAAGTCTGTGTGAATAACTCCTGCGGCTTGTGGCGCCTTCCAACCTTGTTTGATGGTCCATGCCCGTACTTCTTTTTCACCTACAGTAAAGTAAGAGCATAGCTCCAGGGTAACATAACCTGTACGAATAATAGTTTCAAGCCCGCTGGACTCTATGCCAAAAGAAGCAAGCATATCTGCTTGTTCTTCGTCAGAAAGCCCTTGAAGTTCTTCTTCAATTTTAGCACAAATTAAAGCAAAGCCTGCGCCACGTTCTGCGGCAAGGGCACGTACTGCTTCCACATACGCATTGCCTTCTACAGCGTGTTCTTCATCAACATTGGCGCAATAAATTGTTTTTTTAGCCGTTATAAGACCCATTTCACGCCAATGTGTGGCAAAAAGATCTCCGTCGGGCTGGTCAAAAGTAATGGCAGGTTTTCCTGCGTTAAGGTGTTCTACAAGCAGGGCTATTTGCGCGGCCACTGCTTGCGCTGTTTTATCACCGCGAATTTTGCGCACCCTTTCCAAGCGTTTTTCAGCAGATTGTATATCTGAAAGCAATAATTCTGTCTCAATGGTGTCAATGTCGCGAAGAGGGTTAACACTGCCATCGACATGGGTGATATTTTCATCTTCAAAGCAACGCACTACATGCACAATGGCGGCACATTCACGGATATTTGCAAGAAATTGATTACCAAGGCCTTCCCCTTTACTGGCGCCGCGAACAAGGCCCGCAATGTCAATAAAGTCCACATTGGCATGAAGGGTTTTTTGTGGATTGGCTAATTCTGTAAGCACAGTGAGGCGCTTATCAGGCACAGCCACCGTGGCTTTATTGGGTTCGATGGTACAAAAAGGATAATTGGCAGCTTGTGCATTTTGTGCCTTGGTTAAGGCATTAAATAAAGTAGATTTTCCCACGTTGGGCAAGCCAACAATTCCTATACTTAAAGACATAGAGTGCTCCAAAAATTATTTTTTCAAAGAAGACTGCTTGTAAGCGGCAATGGCTTTTTTGGCAAGTGTTCTCTTGCCCGTCTAAATGCTACGCTTATGCTGTATGCATTCTGCTACAATGCTTACGGCAATTTCTTCCGGTGTTTCGGCATGGATATTTAAGCCTATAGGGCAATGTACGGTGTCTAATTGTTCTTTCGTTACGCCTTCTGCCATAAGAGCGTTATATACTTCTTGGCGTTTGCGCTTGCTACCAATCATGCCAATATAGGAAGCTTTGCTTTGCAATGCTTGTTCTAAAGCTGTTTTATCATGCACATGGCCGCGAGTAACAATAATGAGGCATGTATTTTTTGTGGGGGGGCAGTGGGCAAAGCAATTTTCAAATTCCGGCACAGTGAAGGTAGCTTCTGCCCAAGGAAAACGTTCTTTTTGTGAAAATTCTTCTCTATCATCAAGAATTGTCACTTGAAAACCACTTAAAGATGCCACTTGCGCTGTAGGGCGAGAAATATGACCACCGCCTAGAATTATCATTTTCCAAGGTGCTATATATTTTTCAATAACAAAATATTCTTGTGTATCTGGATTTTGCCACAATTTACTTTCTTCGCCATGGGGAAGTTTTTGCAAAAGTGCCTCTTTTTCGTCGAGCGTAAGGGAAGGAGAGTTCGCTTCCCAAGGGCCATTTTGCCATTGCCCTTGCACAGATAATGAACGGCTTACCCGACCTTGTTGAGAAATATGTTGCACAACAAAAACTTGCTCTTCATCTATATTTTCTAAAAGAGCGCTGTAAAAGGCGGCATCATCGGCTCCCTGAATGGGGCAGAGTAAAACATCTAATGCGCCGCCGCAAATCATTTCGCTTTGGGCCGCCATATGGCCCGTGAGAGTAAAGTTTTTTATTTGCGATTGTTGAGAAACTAATACATCTTTGCAGGCCTCTATGCATAAACCCTCAGCCAAACCACCGCCAATGGTGCCGCAAAGCAAGCCTTGTTCTGTAACCAACATTTTTGAACCGCCGCCGCGAGGGGTAGAGCCTTGATGCTGTACTACGCTAACCAGCACCATGGGAATATTTTGCATAGCTGCATTACAAAGTTGCTTGAGCAGATCTTTCATAAAAGTTTCCTTTATTACAATGTTCTATAGTTATTTGTGTGCCATTTCTTTTTATGCGCCCTTGCAATGAAGAAAGACGCCTGAGGGGGCTACCACAAGGGCATGGGCCAGAAAGTAGCGTGGCTACATCACCAGTACGATAGCGAATAAGAGGCATAGCTTTGCGTCCCAAGGTGGTGATAACCACTTCGCCTTCTTCTCCTTCTTTACAGGGCATGAAGGGGGGATGCAATGAAATTATTTCCACAAAAATATCTAATTCTCGTATATGGTAGCCAGTTTTTGCCGGACATTGTACCCCAATGCTGTAGCCGGCTTCTGTAATTCCATAATGGTCAAGGTGCAAAAGCCCCCATTGCTGTAAAGCATTTATTAACGCATCGGGCACATGTTCGCCACTGCTTAAGACAGCACGTAAGGCTAAAGGCTTTGGTAAGTCAAACTGATCTGTATTTTTTATTATTTCAATCAAACTTGCAAACTGACTGGGAGCACCCACAATGGTGTGCGGATTATATTGCTTTAGTTCTGCGGCAAGTGTTTGTGGCGTAACTGCGGGATTACCGTCAAAGACAGTAATATTTTTGACGGATAAAGCTTTACGTAAAAGCGCAGTGACTCCTTGTGGTAAGTGAGCCCCCGGCCATAGGGCGAGCAAGCGTTGTTGCGGTTGAATAAGCTGGCTCATACCCACGCAAAAAAAATCTTCGGTGGCGCCAAGGTCTTCTTCACTGAAAGCAAGACGTTTAGGCGTGCTGGTAGTGCCAGATGTTTGTAAAGAAACTATGCGTTCAATATCTCCTAAAGAAATACAAATAAATTGTTCCCACTGCTGTAAGTCTTGCGCCGTAGTAAAGGGCAAAGTGTGTATATGTTGTGGTTGTAAGCCTTGAACATTTATAGATGACAAAGTTTGCTTATAAAAGCGCGCATGTTGTTTTGCATAGCTTATAGTTTCGCAAAAACGATGCCATTGTGTCGCATATAAGGCTTGAGAAAAATTGGTATGCTGGGGAAGTTTTTCTTTAAGCCAAGAGTCTAAAATACAAGGGCTCAGTGTGTTATTACGCATGCTATTTTCCTCGATGCAAGGCAAAGCCTGTGCTAGATGTAAGATTAAATGCACAAAAAGGCTTAAGATCTGGATAGGTGTTTCGCAGGTCGTGTAAAATATGAATATGGCAACGGCGCAAACGTGCTAAATCTACGGAGTATGCATCTTGAAAAGCCATGCCTGAAATGGTAAAGCGCTGCTCTAAGGATGTTTTTTCTAAGAAGCGATCAAAATCATCAGGGGCATTTGTTGCATGTTTTGCTGATGATGTTTGCGGTGTGGCGCTCCAATGCCGTGCCACAAAATCGCAAGCAACCTTTGCCGGAGAAAGTTTTGAGCTTTGAAGGTCTTTGTGTTCTATAGTTGAGGAAGCTTGGGAACAGCACCCCCCTTGCACTTCGTGTATAGCTTTAAGTTCGTGTTTTTCGTTGCGTGTATAGACGGCACTAAAGGAGCATAGGGCGTGTTCAGATTGCGGAGGGTGAAACTGTTCAGCCTTAAGCATGCCATGACTTTGTATTTCAAACATATGCAAAATTTCAGGAATGGTTAAGCGCGGTGCTTCGTTTTGTTGCCACGGATATCGCCCAAAGGAGGCCACAGGTTGTACATGCACACCACGCACAATAGGGCCACTTTGCAATGCCTTTGTAACAATGGCACCAAGATAAGTCTCGTTAATGCCCCGCACAAGCGTTGCAACTAAAAGCACAGGTAATTGTGCCTCAATGCAATGCTGTAAAGCCCTTTCCTTTATGCGTGCATACGCACCACCACGTAATGTGGTATAGACAGTATCGCTCGTGGGGCCTGCGGCGTCCCATTGCAAATAAACAAGGTTTAAGCCGCATTTTTTAAGCTCTTTTGCATAGTTAGCCCCCGTGCTTTTTTGCCCTAAGCGCAAACCATTGCTATTTATTTGTACAAAATTAAAGCCGCTATCTCGAACTTTTTGAATAATTTGGGGTAAATCATCACGCAAGGTAGGCTCACCGCCGGAAAGCTGGATATTTACTTGACCGGCATATTTTTTAAGAGCTAGTAAACGTGCCTCAATGTGCTCTAAAGAGATATCCTGTTGTATTTCTAGGTCTTGATGGGCAGATGCGTAGCAAATAGGACATTGCATAGTGCATGCTTGAGTTATTTCTAGAAGGACGCAACAGCTTTGTTGTTGGTGCTCAGTGCAAAGCCCACAATTTTGCGGGCATCCTTGACCATTTATAGGTATAAAATTGAGATTTTTTTTCGTATTAAAGGAAGAATTCCCCCTTTGAAGCCAGTCTTCCCATGTGGGGGTATGTGGCATATGTTTCCATGCCGGTACAGAAAAAAAGCCGTGTTGAGGGCACGTTTTTTCAAAATATATGTCATTGTCTTTTTTCACATAGTAGGCATCGAGAGTACGAAAACATACGGGACAAAGGCTTTGCGTTTTTTGCACAATTTTCAAGAGCGTAGCTCCATTTCCATATGATAACTTTCTAAAAGTGTACAAATTTCTTCCCAACAATCCGCTAACAAATTTCCACAAAAGCTATGGCCACCCATGGCATTGGCTTTTTCTTGCTGCTGTGCATTAAAGGAAGCTAAAAGTGTACAACACAGCCCATTACTTTGTGTATGCCGCAAAAACCATTCGTGATACTCTTGCACCATAGGAAGTAAACTAGGATGCATGCTTTCATCATCACGTCCGCGACCTGCCACGCAACTTAATACGCAAGCGCCACCGGCTAATAAGCCACAAGGGCCTTCTTGCCCCCCCATGCCCACGCAAAGGCCTTGCATGGCTCGTACAAGGAAGGCATGGTCTTCATACTCTTGCCCGACGCTTTGCAAAAATATTTGCATAAGTAATTGGCTACAGCAATAGCCTTTATGAATAAGTGGGAGAAGTTCTAAAAGTAGAGGATGCATACATACCCCATAGTCTAACAAATTATATATTTTTTTGTGCAATCCACAAACCATAGCCGCAGTGTTGCCATGGGTATAAATCTTGGCAACACGCCCCATGCCAAAGTAATTGCGCAGCGTAAGCTTTCATATGCTGAGAACAGTCTTCTTTGTGAATAATGTTCCACCCACTTTCTTGCAAGTACTTTTCTAGTGTGCTGGCTTTAAGGGCTTGGGAGTTTTTAGAAAGGGCATAGACATCGTGGATAAGTAAATAGGCGTTTTCTTTACAAAGAACCCACCAATGTTCAAGTGTTACTTGAGGTTTTTGCAGCAAGGATACAACACATTCGCTTATAATGCCATGAAGACTTTGCGCAGCAAAAGGGAGTTTTGTGGCATCTGCCTGACAATCTAAAGTAGTGTATAACTGTTTATCGATACCAAAGGCACAAAAGCCCCGTTGACGCAAAAGTTGTACGCTGTGCCCATGCCCACAACCTATGTCTATAATAATATCATTCTGTGAAAATTGACAAAAATTTAAGGCATGCTGGGTGAGGGCAAGACCTCCGGGTCTTTGTGGGAGCACTTGTTCCATGAGTTATTTGTCTTCTAATAAGCGCTCAACTTCCAACATTTTTCCTTCAGCCAAGGATTTGGGAATTAATGTGAGGCCGCATTGCGGACAGCATGGGAGGGAAACTTCAAAAGCATTTTCCAAGTAAAAAACTTGCATTTTTTTTTGCTCCAAAGTGCACGCGCATTGTTCACAAATCCAATGGCCAGCATCGGGAGTGTAAGAAGGGCCAATACTGCTCATGATACTCTTCCTTAGTCTTTGTTTTTTATGGAATCTGCTGTGGAATTGGGTACACGCATACGATGGCACCATGCATCGTGGAGATGAAATTCTCCTGCGCTATCTTGTGAGTAGCGCACCCAAAAGGTAACATTTTTAGGACGCCATGAACCAATAAAGTGACCACTTTCTTTCTCCACAAAGCGACTTTTATGCTCTTCTACCATACGCACTGCCAAAGCTACATCTTGATGTAAAATGTGTTTTCTTTCCATTTCTTGCAAAACATCTGCAGCAATGTGTAAAAAATTATGTCCATGGATGGCATCATTACTGGCTTGGCTCTCGTGGTGCTGACTTATGGGCAAGAGCGAGTTTGTACCGTAGGTTTGTAAAAACTTTTCAACAAGATAGGCACGTTGAGCTCGACGAGCAGACAAGCCCAATACTGGTGCTTGTGCTGTGTGTAGATGAGATAGTTCGGGTATAATATCAAAAACATGCATACTTTCTTGCCCGATTTTCTGTAAACGAGCCTGACACATAATACAAGATACAAGCACTCCTTGACAAGAAGTGTCTTCTTCTAGGGGAGTCTTAATTGTTTTAACCATATGCTTTGTAGCTTCTTCAGCTAAATCTGGCTGAGAACACCACACATTACCCCCGTAACCACAACAAGGCGTCGTGGAACCTTGCAACGAATGGTCAGCAATATGTATATGTTGTGAGGCGGCCAATACGCGCACAGCGTTTTGCCATGCGCTGTTATTTCTGGCACCGCAAGGGTCATGCATGGTAAGGGTTATTTCTGGTGTCGTTTCTAGTGCTTTAGAGGTAAGAGGTAAAAGTACTTCCCAAAGCGAAACGCAGGGAATATGCGGTGCGTGCGTGGCAAAATGGCGCATGCAAGAAGCGCATGCCATAATCAAAGTGGGTTTTCCTAAGGCTTGCCATTGTTCTTCTAAAAATTGCATATGTTCCTGATTGCGCTGTTTTTGACCTGACCAATAGGCCGGAATGCCACAACAAGATAACATAAGCCCCACACTTGTAATGGTTGCAGGAGAAGCACAGAGTATTTCATACACTGCAAAAACTTGCTCTGCGCGTAATGCAGAAAGCTGGCAACCGGGAAAAAATACATGACTTGGATTTTCTGCATGGTGTGGTGATTTCATAAAAAGAGAGCAGGGGGACTGTGAGGCAGAGAGCATATCATCCACAGCAAATTCAAAAGCAGAAGGAGGCATGTAATTTTTTTCTACCATATCTTCACGAGCATCAAGGCACACGTCAATCATAGAAAAGCGTTCTGGGCAAATTTCTGTACATTGTCCGCACATCATACAGCCATTGATGAGGCTATTGGCTTTGTGGTCTCCCAAAACAATGGCGGTATTATTATAAATTTGTCGAGTATAAGAACGGGGGAAAGAACCGTACTTTTGTAAATAAACACACTCATTTACACACTGCATACATTGACATTGTATACATCGATCGGCTTCTTTTTGTGCCTCTTCCATTGAATACATTTTCTCTTTGGGGAAAATGGCCTCCTTAGATGTAAGACCTTGCAAGGGCGTGTGTAATTTGGTTACGCCTAGGGTTTCTTCTCGCCCGGCGTGTAATGAAACCTTCGTGATAATACGTTCCAGTGTAAGTGCGGCTTGTCTGCCTTGTCCGGCTTGTACAGCAGGCGAAGCAAAGGGTTCTCCCGTGGGGCTTATCTCTAACATACCGCCGATACAAACATTTTCTTCTATTTGAGAAGGGGCAAAAGCCGTATTCGCATCTTGGTGCGTAGAATCAAAAAGAGTGGGTGCGCTGTGTGCATCAATAAAGAAGGCAGCATATTCTTGTGCTTCCTTCAATTGAACAAAAAATTCTTTTGAAAGATTGGCAGGGACAAAAGTGCCGTGTTGCTTTGCTAAAAGTTCAAGTTCTACTTTAACATGTTCTTCTTGTAGTTGTGGAAAATGTTTACATAAAAAAGAAGTGACATCTTCTCCTTGAGTTTCTGCATAGTACATTGTGATGGGAAAACTTTTTTTTGCCAATTCGTAAGCTACGGTAAAAGCTGCAATGCCATTTCCTAAAATGGCTACTTTTTGTGCTTTTGGAGGACGGGGAAAGATTTTTCCTTGTTTTTCCGTGTGCTCTATACAAAGCTGCTCAAGACTTTGTATGGCAAGTGTGCCACCAAAATCGCGTCGTAAACAATGCCCTTCACAAGGGTGATCACAAATACGTGCTAAAATATTAGGCACGGGAAGATGACGGTCAAGTACTTTACGTGCTTCTTGCCATTTTCCATCCTGAATATGGTTCATAAAAGAACGTACATCTAAATGAAGAGGGCAATAAGCCTGACAACGAGGCATAGCCTCTTGGGTACAATGGGCTTCAATGCGGTGTAAAGTACTTTGATCCATGGAAATACTCCAAAAAAAAGGGGCCTGCACAACTATTTTTCAAATTAGTTTTGAACATTAATGAAAATAAAACTTAACTAAGCAAGTTTTATATGCAGGACATAAGACACAAAAATCAATCACTTAACCGGAAAACAAAGCTCCCCTTGTTCTTGATTTTTGGTCGCATAGACATATGTCAAAGCTCAAAAGCCTCTGCACAATGCATTATGCAGGAGTCTTAAAAAGAGCAAATGAAATAAGTGCGATTTTGCAAAGAGGGGAAAAATACTACTAAAAGCAATATTTTTCCCCTTATATAAGCTAGTATTTACCTTTATTTAGGCATTGCAGCAAGTACTTTTTCAGCACGTGCAGGCAAGTGACGCACACGAGCGCCGCAAGCATTGGCAATAGCGTTAATAATGGCAGGGTGAGGACCGCAAAGCGGAATTTCACCAACGCCGGAAGCACCGTGGGGGCCTTCGGGACGTGGGGTTTGTACATACAAGATTTCGATATCGTCGGGGGCATCCAAAATAGTGGGGATACCAGCGCCGGACATGGTTTTGTGCTTTTGCAAATCTTCATAATCTTCGCTCAGCGCAAGGCCAATACCTTGTACAAGGCCGCCGTAAATTTGGCCATTGGTAATAACGATGTTATTAACAGAACCAATATCAGCTACCATAACCATTTTTTCCACTTGTGTTTTACCAGTGGCTACTTCTACAGCTACTTCTGCTAAGAATAAACCGTACATATAGCAAGAGAAAGGAGCGCCCTTACCCAAGGCGTCGCATTCGCTGGCTTTGGCAGTCCATACGCCAAGATAACGAGTATCAAGGCCGGCTTCTTTCATGCTAGCATAGTCATGCATGCTGCCGTCAGATTTCTTCATGGCAGCCATGAGCAATTCACAAGCAACGCGAATGGCTTGACCTACCATAACTTGAGAGCGAGAACCACCAGCAGGGCCGGAATTAGGAGCTTTGCTGGTATCGTTCATAACAAGGCGGATTTTATCCATAGGGATATTGATGGCGCGTAAGCTTTCATGGGCTGTACCAAGGGCACCGGCGTCTGCGCCTTGGCCATGGTCTTCCCAGCAGCTACCCACAGTAACGCCGCCGTCTTCATTAAGTTCTACCCAAGCTTCAGAATTGTCAGGGCCGTCAAGACCTGCACCGTATACGCCAAGAGCAACACCCACACCGCGTTTTACTTCGGCAGTGGAGTTTTTAGCAACACGAGCTTTGGCTTCTTCGTATTTGGGCTTCATAAGCTCAAACATTTCGGCAAAGCTTAAAACTTCAGGAGTTTGCTGGCTAGGTGTGGTGTCGCCTTCGCGATAGTGGTTGATAGCGCGCAATTCTAATGGATCCATGCCCATTTTTTCGGCTAATTCATCCACGCAAGATTCAGAAGCAAATTCTATTTCAGGGCCGCCGTAACCGCGGAAAGCAGCACCCCAAGCGTGGTTGGTGGCAACAGTACGGCCTTTACCACTCATGTTGGGGATACCATAACCTGCGCCGCAGAATTGTGCGCCGCGAAGGGTTAACAAGTCACCAAATTCAGAGTAAGGACCATGGTCAACAGTCCAGTCTACGTCAAGAGCCATGATTTTTTTAGTATTTTTATCAGCGGCCATACGCACGGTTGTCCAGAAAGGTGAACGCTTGCCGGTGTAGTTTTGTTGTTGCTCATAGTTATAGCGCAAGTGGCAAGGTTTGCCTGTGGCTAATACAGCAACACCTACAAGGGCTTCCATGGTGGGGCTGAATTTGTAACCGAAGGTACCACCAGTGGTGTTTTGTACCATAACGAGATCTTTACCAAATTCAACACCAAGACCGGGGGCAATCATAAGGCCGTGTAAATGCAAACCAATGGACTTAGAGTGCAATACTAATTGACCATCTTTGTTGATATAGCCATAACCGACGTCTGGCTCAATAGGAAGGTGAGGTTGACGCTGGGTGTAGTAGGAACCTTCTGCCACTACCATATTGGGGTCATTGAAATATTTTGCGGTGTCTTCGCCTTTTTGCAAGCCTTGCTCAAAGTAAATGTTAGGCGTACCGGGGTGAATTTCAATGGCGTTGGGGTCCATAGCGTCGTGAGCATTCATGTATTCTGGTAAAAGCTCAAGTTCCACTTTTACTTTTTCAGCGGCAGCACGAGCATTGCATTCGCTGTCTGCACAAACGATGGCAAGGGCGTCACCATATTGGAATACTTTAGTATCGTTAAGAATAGGACGATCCCATCCATCACCTTTGTTGGTGGGGAAGGTGATAAGACCAGTAATACGGTTTTTACCCTTTACATCTTTATGGGTAAGCACTTTATAAACGCCGGGCATTTTTTCTGCTTCGGAGGTATCAATGCTTTTGATGTTAGCGTGAGAAACTTTGGCTTGGGTAATGGCAAGGTGTAATCCACCAAAAGGCATGCGTAAAGCGGCATCGGCGCCGTATTCTGCGGCACCAACAATTTTAGCAATAGAACCTGGACGGGTAAAGCCTGTGCCCCAAATGCGGCCGTCAGCTGGCACTTTGTAGGTGATATCGTCAAGGGTTTTTTCGCCACGCATAACAGCAGCAGCGTCCATAACGGCATCTACAAGAGGTACATAGCCTGTGCAACGACATACGTTTTTATGTTTTTCAAACCAGTTACGTACATCTTCTCTGGAGGGATTGAGATTTGTATCTAAAAGAGCTTTGGCTGAAACAATGAAGCCTGGAGTACAGAAACCGCATTGAGCACCGCCATGGAAGAGCCAAGACTGTTGTAATGGATGCAAATTATCTACGGAACCAATACCTTCAATGGTGGTAATTTGAGCACCGTCAGCGACACGGCCCATCTTAATAATACAAGAGCGAATAACTTTGCCATCCATAATAATTGAACAGGCGCCGCATTGACCTTGTCCGCAACCCACTTTAACACCAATAAGGCCTAAGCGAGTACGCAAAACATCAGAAAGTTTTTCATCATCGCTTACAACAAGCTTTTGTGCAACACCATTTACAATAAGTGTTTTTGAAAGCATTTTTTCCTCCTAGAGACGGGGGGCTTGTGGAGAACAAATTCCACGTTAAGTTCTAATTATCCTTTACCAAAAGCACAAAGAGGATAATGGCATGTGGGACAAGAGGCACAAAAACCTCCATGCCCAAGCATAGCAAAATCCTTTTGTGAAATATCAATCCCTGCCAAGAGACGCGGGATAATAATATCAAAAATACTGGCACGATGATACATAACACAGCCGGGAAGCCCTAAAATATGCACATCATCAAGCATGCCGTGTAAAAACATGGCCCCAGGAAAAACCGGCGTACCATAGGTGGTTATTTGTGCACCGCTTTGTCGTATAGATAGGGGCGTTCTATCGTCAGGGTCTACAGACATACCGCCAGTAACGGCTATAATATCTGCGCCTTGCGCTTTAAAATCTTGTATGGCCGCTGTAGTTAAGTCTACATCATCACTGCTAAATTTTTGCCCTAAAATAGTGGCCTCGTAAGCAGCAAATTTCTTTTTTAAAATGGGGCCAAACTTATCTTCTATACGACCATGATAAATTTCATTACCAGTGGTTACAATGCCTACTTTGGGCTTTTTAAAAGGCAGCACTTCAATAATAGGAGCTGTAGCCAGTTTTTCAAGATGAATAATTTTTTCTTCTTCAATAAGTAGAGGGATAATGCGCGTACCACCTACGGCTTGCCCTTTTTGTACTTCTTGAAATGTGTGCAATGTGGCCACAGCAATTTCATTAAGACAATTAACTTCCATAAGTTTTTGTGTGTCTATGCGTAAAAAGCCATGGCAATGAGCCAAGAAATTTACTCTACCTTCTGAAATATCAGAAAAATGTAAATTTTTATCACAAATGGCTGTAGCTATGCGTATGGCGGCATCATTTTCGTGTAAGATACCTTCCATAGGTTCATAAACATAGATATTCTCTTTACCAACACGCAAAAAAGTCGGAATATCTGCAGCAGTAATCACATGCCCCTTACGAAATACGGGGCCTTTATTTCCATCAACAACAATTTCTGTAATATCGTGGCATAAGGTACAACCAATGGCATTTTCCACCGTTACGGACCTCATACATTTATCAGCAAGAGACATAGACTACAAAACCACCTCAAAAAGTATGGGTTGTAGCCTACGCAAAACTAAAACTTTTGTCAATGAGGGAACAAGTTATAGTTAATTACTTTGAATTCGCGTTATTTGTTATGAGCGTGTTTTGAGGGGATGGGGGAAGTTTGAGGGGTAAGGGTACTTTTTGGCCTTAGCAAAAGTCCCCCTTACCCCCTCAAGAAGTGAATTAATCAATTTTTTTAGTAATGTGAGAATTAGTGGCGTATATTATGTAGCCAAAAGTTTATACTTTCATAAAGTTTTTCAGTTTGAATGGGTTTAGAAAGATGATCGTTCATACCATTGCTCAAACTAATTTCTTTATCGCCAGCCATAGCATGAGCTGACATGGCAATAACAGGCAAATGGGTGTATTTAGGATTTTTGCGTAGCGTTCTTACCGCTGTGAGGCCATCCATAATAGGCATTTGAATATCCATAAAAACCATGTCGTAATAATTTTTCTCAATCATTTCAATAGCAATTTGTCCATTGTCTGCCACGTCTACCTTATGTCCCTGAGATTCAATAAGTTCTTTGGCAATGATTTGATTTATTTCATTATCTTCAACAAGCAAAATAGAACCTTGAGTGGTAGAGCTTTGTATTTTAGTATCAATATTTTTGTCCAAAATATTTGTAGCTAAAGAAGAGGAATCTATTCCAAATACCGCTGTGAAATGAAATTTTGATCCTTTACCAAGAGTGCTTTCTACCCAAATTTTACCTTGCATCATTTCTATAATACGTTTGCAAATAATAAGACCAAGGCCAGTGCCACCGTATTTACGGGTAGTGGAGGCATCTGCTTGCGAAAATGCCTCAAATATACGCGAACATTGTTCTTCTGAAAGGCCAATGCCTGTATCTTGCACCGAGAAATGGTAACAAATTTCCGTTGCTTTATCCTGAGTTACATTTTCTATAGAAACGCTCACTGAACCAGATTCAGTAAATTTAATAGCGTTACTTACAAGATTGAGTAAAACTTGCTTTAAGCGTAAAGGATCTCCCATGAGTTTGGTATCAAGGACGTTTTCATCAAAAATACAGCCGTGAAGATTTTTTTCATCAAACTTAGGTGCGAAAAGCGTACGCAATTCTTCTTGTATATCTTCTAAGGAAAAAGAGACGTTTTCCATATCCATTTTTCCAGCTTCCATTTTTGAAAAATCTAAAATATCGTTAATGATGCGCATGAGAGATTGCGCTGAATATAAAATTTTATCTACATAGAATTTTTGCTGCTCTTGTAAGGTTGTAAGTGAAAGCAAATGCAAAAGCCCCAAAATACCATTCATGGGGGTGCGTATTTCATGACTCATGTTGGCAAGAAATTCCCCTTTAATACGAGAACTTTTTTCTGCAAGGTCTCTGGCCACTGAGAGCTCTTTATGGCTTGCTTGAATTTCTTGCATCATTTTATCTTGCAAAGAGAGGTCTGTCATGTAGGTGATAACACGCTCTTCATTATCCAAAATAAGTTTTTTTAGGGTAATTTCTACAGGAAATAATTCCCCTGTTTTTACATTGATAAGTTCCCCGCTGTCAAAAGAATATCCCGTTGTAAAAGCTTCGCTAAAGCGCTGAACAAGAACATCGCTCATTTTTCTGCCGTCTCTTTGATATTCAGGTATAACTTTTTTGAAATTTTCTAAGTATTCTTGTTTGCTATCAAAGCCATACATATATAACGTTGCATCATTACATCCTATGGGAACGAAATTTTTACTCCAGGTATTAATGGCATAAGGAGCGGCATTTAAAATGTCTTTAACATGCTGTTCTGCTTTTTGCACACGCTCCATATTTTTCTTTACTTCACGTAAATCTTTATAATACACAACGGCCACATCTTCGCCTGCATGTTGTGTGCGTATAACGCTTACTTCCATGGGCAGTGCTTCGCCAGATGCGGTCACATGCATCCACTCAAAAGTGTTGTGCCCATTTTCAAAAACTTTTTGCAAATGCTGAGGAATAAGCTCAGCAGAAGGGGTGCCGCAGGGTTGAAGTTCCGGAGTGAAATTTTTAAAGTTCTTTACATAGTCTTCTTTATCTTTGACACCAAAAAGATGTAACGTGGCTTCATTACAATCAAAAATTTCGAAATCTTTATTCCAAAGATCTATACCTATGGGAAGGTGCTTGAGCAAAACTTGCATTCGGTCAAAGCTATTAATGATATTTAGTGTAGGGGTGTCATTTATGCTTTCTTTAAAGGTGTAAGAAAAAAGATAGTTTTTATTTAAGAGGCATACACGTACAAGAAGCACTTCTGCTTCTAAAATACTTCCATCTGGCTGTGAATAAGCCCAAGTAAAGTGACAATAGCCATTTTCAAGGGTTTTTTGTAAATAGATCTGGCCTAATTCGTGCGAAGATTGCCCATTGGGTTGAAATTCTGGCCAAAGAGAAAAAAAGGACTCTGTTAAGCCTTTATCAACGGCATTGGAAGACTGTAATCTTTTTGCTGTACAATCAATAACTTCAAGATTTTCATTCCAAAGAGCCGTGGGTAAAATGCTAGCATTCATAATGTAGCGCGCCAAGGTTTCGCTAGTGCAAATATCATCTTGAGGTGTAGCAATATTGGAGGTTGTTATTGCACGGACGGGAGCTTCTCTACAATACATACGGCACACAATATATTTTTTACCGTCATCTTCCATGGCAGTAAGTGTTATATGGCAAGGTAAAGGGGTGCCCTGTAAGCTTTGAAAAGTAAACGTATTTTTATATATACCTTCTGTGGAAACTTTTTGTAGGCATTGTTGAAAATCTTCTAAAGTGGATACGTTGTCTGATGTGAGTTGTGCAAAAAGCTTGGAAGAATTTTCTTGAAATGCAGCGACGTGGGGCAAAGAAAAGAAATCAAGACTGGCTTTATTACAATAAATACCATGTCCTTCTTCTGTCCAACAAACCATGCATTCTTGTACCTGGTCTAAAAGTGAAAAAGCAAAGGAAGGGGGAAGGGAAGGAGACTGCATAGAAGCTGTAGTCATTTTTTTCTCCAATGTGTCGTGTGCTCTCTATTATATTTGAGAAAAGATAAGTAACATCTACGCAAGATTTTAGTATAAGTAAAGTTTTTTATTCCTAGAAAGTAACTAAGAAAAAAGTGGCGATTGTTTTCGGGAACAATCGCCACTAGACGCGGAGTAAATATAATGAGTTTTATATATTAGCGTTTCATATTGATAACTTGTTCGAGCATGGTATCTACGGTGGTAATGCCTTTTGAGTTAGATTGGAAACCGCGTTGGGTAGCAATCATTTGCACAAACTCTCGGGTCATGTCCACGTTAGATTGTTCGATGTTGTAGGCAACAATTTCCCCAAAGCCTGCTTCATTGGCAGGACCCACCATGGGGTTGCCTGATTCACGCGTGGCAGAGAAAAGATTGCCGCCTTCGCGTTGTAAGCCTTGCTCATTAATAAAGTCATACATGGTTATTTGATATAAGGGTAAACTGATACCATTGGTATAGTAACCATAAAGGATACCGTCGCCATCGATATCAATATTTGTTAGGGAGCCGGACATATACCCATCTTGTATACGAGAATAGGTAATAGAAGCACCAGATTGGTTTACTGTGGCGCTGGGCTCGGTTTCAGCTATGTCAAAATTGGCAAGATTATTGTAATCAATACCACCAGGAGTTGCTGGGTCTGCATCGACAAGAGTACCAATGGAAGATGAGGGGTTACCGGGAGTAACAGGTGCTCCAGTACCCCAAGGATCATCTAAGTTTCCTGTGGCCTTCATACCCAAGTTAAACTCTATCAAATGATTAGAGGCGTCGGGGAAGGTGTTGCTGGATTCTTGACGCACGGAGTTTGCCAAGGGGTTACCGGAAAAATTTGCCGTAAACACAGGGTAGCCATCACTAGAAACGGCTGTGGGTTGCCATGATCCTGCATTGTCTGGGTGTCCAAGAACTGTAGCGTCAGCAGCAGCTCCAATGGCTTCATCATCAGCATAATCTGTATTACCCATGTAGGTATAGGCACTTTGACTAATCATTTGCCCAGAACCATTAAAGGTGATGGTGCCTTTCATAAGTATGCCAGCAGCCTTTGTATCTTGAAAAGAAGTTCCGCCTGTGAGCACACCCGTCGTCTCATCATAGGTACCGCCAAAGCTACGCATATCTTCCGATGGATCCATGGTAACTAAATATTCATACACACGATATCCTGTGGGCAAACCTTCAATATTATCAGTGGCCACTTGGTCAAAGTACACCGTAAGGTCGTGGGCTGAACCGCCTTCATCATACACTGTAATACTCGCAGGTTCTGAATACGCATCCGCAGAAAGAGGCGGAGTATCAGGAGTAGCTGGAGGCTGTGTGCCGTCCCAACGGTCTGACATGGCAAAAAGTGGGTTCGTGGCGCTAGTAGTTTTGTCATTACCAGGATCTGAAGTTAGATTCATGGTGAACTGCACCTTGGTGGTAGCTTTGGGAGCCACGGTGTAGGTGTCCAATATAATATCTGTAGGTACACCAGAGCCTTGCACAGGGCTTGGCGCAGAAATAACGGGGTTAGAACCTGTGGCTAGGGTAGGAGAGCTGCTATTATCCACTTTCCAACCTTGTAAAGTTTCACCGCTAGGTAAGCGCAAGTAGCCTTGCTCGTCAAAGTCAAAGTTGCCGGCGCGTGTGTAATACACTTCTTCGGTGTATTGGTCACGCACTTGGAAATAGCCGCTACCGCCAATGGCAAGGTCTGTAGGTCTATTGGTAGATTCAAAAGCGCCTTGGGAAAAGTCACCAAGAACAGCATTGATACCCACACCTAAACCAATTTGTGTGGTGCCGCCAGCACTAAATTTGTCTTGATAGATAAAATCTTCAAAGTCCATACGTTGTGATTTAAAGCCAATGGTACTCACGTTGGCAAGGTTGTTACCAACAACATTCATTTTTTCGCCGTGTGCAAGCAATCCCGAAACGCTTGTCCACAAAGATGATGATAAACCCATATTATACCTCCATTCGTCTTAAAAAAGTGGCTTTGAAAGCCTATTCTAGCTCAGTTATATGGTTGTAGTTCCTGTGCCAGTAGTTGTGGCATCAGTGGTTTTAGTATCTGTAGTATTAGTGGCTGCAGTTGTTGTACCTGTATCTGTGGTAGCTGCAGTTGTTGCTGTTCCTGTATCTGTAGTAGTAGTGCTTGTATCAGTAGTAGTTGTTGTGTTTTCTTTATCTTCATCTTTATCTTCATCTGTGTCAGTACTTGTATTTACTGTTACGGGTTCAGATACGCGGCGCACTTGAGAAAGAGGAGTGTTGCGCCCGTCAGAAAGTGAAAGATAGGTTATACCGCCGCTGGTAACAACACCTGTGACCAAACCATCTACAATGGCATCGTATTGAATTGTATTACCTTCAGCATTGTAGAGTTCCAAATTAATGTTATAACTACCCTCAGGAGCATCGGCACCATTGGCCATTTTTCCATCCCACTGATAGGTATGAGGCCCTACGGATCTAGAAGACAATGTTTCTGAGAATACTTCTTGACCGCTGGAATCTGTAATGCGCACTCTGCCAGAAATGGCTGTTTCGCCAATGCCGTATTCTAAAGTGCCTACTGTGGGGTTACCGTTGGCATCTGTACCTTTATGAATGGTGGTGCCGGTAATATCCACATTCTTACCAATGAATGAAGTTGCATTAATCATTTCTTGACTCTTGGTAGCATCTGTAAGAGTTTGCATGCTTTCATTCATGTTCATCATTTGTTCAAGGCTGGAGAATTGCGCCAACTGTGCAATAAATTCCTTATCTTCCATAGGATTCAATGGATCTTGGTATTGGAATTGTGTCACAAGCAAAAGCATAAAAGCTTCTTTATCAAGACTACTGCTTCCCGATTGAGATGTGATAGCACTGTTTACTGCTGAACTTGTGGATGTGACGGCTGACATAATGTTCTCCCTTTTTTATACGCTGCCATTAGGCGACAATATACAATGATTGCGCGGCATTTTCTGCCGTATATCTTTCATTATGCATATTGCGTTCCAAAGTTGCAGTATCAAGGTTTTCATTACTATTTCGTACCCTTGCAAGATTGCGTATGCGTTCAAGCATTTCGCGCTGTGCATTTTCTTCCTGCTGGGCATTGTGCTGATCGGTGCCTTGCCACGTGTCATAGGTAGAAGCATTTTCTTGTGAGCCATTGCGCACTTCTAATTTATCAATCTTAATACCTTGGTTTTCCAGTTGAGTACGCAATTGATCTAATTGCTTATTAAGCATTTCGGCTGTTTCTGTTTTTTCAGAGCGAATCATAGCGCTTACTTCACCATTACGTGCTGTTAAAGTAATGGTTAAACTGCCAAGTTCTGCAGGGTGTAGTTGCAGCTCAAGGCTCTTACTGCCATCTTTAGCGGCGGTGAGCAGGGCTTGCTCCACTTGAGCAGCGGCGCGCTGTGAAAGAACTTCGCGACCAGCTTGAGCTTTATTCAATGCTTGTTGTGTTATGTTTTGTAGTTGGGTAAAACCACCAATGCCAAGCACGGGAGTAGTGATGGCATTAGCGCTAACACCTACGGCGCGTGCATCCACGGAGGATTCAGCGCGTGCGTCTGTCTTAGCAAAAATTTGTGACCAAGCGTCTTTTTTGCTGTCTTGGCTTTCATTGCTGTTATCTCTCGCATTTTTGCCTTGATTTTGCGTCATGTCGGCATCTTTGGCAGCTAAGATTTTTTGCTCAAGACTAAGATTTTGTGCATCTTGACTGCTTTTATTATTTGCTGTTTCAAGTGCTGTTTTTTCGCCGCGGCCTTCTAAGAAAGCATTTTTGCCATTTTCGGTAGTGAGTGCTTCTGGGTTATTTTGTGATGCGCGCGCGCCTTCTAAGTTGTTATTTACATTTTCAAGAACAGTTTTTTCAATAACTACTTTACTTTGCTCTGTTTTGCGTGAGGAAAGTTCTGAGGCAGCTTTTTCCGCGGCCATGCGATCCTTAGCTGTTTGTAAAATTTCACCCAAGGAAGCGTCTAAAGCCTTGGTAGCCTTTTCTCTATCGGCAACTTCAGAAGCAAAGTCATTATACGCAGGAGTTAAAAAGGATGCCAAACCTGCCTTATTAAGCGTAATAGAGTTGGAGTTTCCAAATTGTCCCATTAATTCATGGGTAGTTGTGTCAGAAAGCCCTAAAGCTTTGGAAAGTACAAGGATATCATCTCTGGAGAACTGAACTCCGCTTCCTTGCATGCCTTGTACTAAGGCATCTAAAGCGCCTTTGCCATTTCCATCAGCCAAATACCCAGAAATGGTATTATAGAGACTACCGCCTGGATCAATTTTATTGGCAAGACCTTTTAGCGCTTCTTCTTCTTTACTGTTAAGAGTAGGGTATTGACGAAAAGTATTGACGGCGGCCATGACTTCACCAAGGGTAGAACCGCCTGGTTGTTGGCTTAATTTATTAATTTCATTAATGCTAGCAATGGGGGCACCATTTTCTTTTAAATCACGCTCAAGTTGTTGTAATTCTTCTTTTGTAAACACAACTTCTTCGGTGGTATAAGTAACCCCATTGTTCGAAGTTAAGTTATAAGGAGCTTGTGCTAAAGGCGTTACAGAGCTTGTGTCATCTAAAGCTGACTGTACGGAATGTGCTTCACCATTATTTACGGCATCACGTGCTTCTTGTTGGCGAGCAAGTTCCGCAGCAAAAGAATTATCACTTTCCCCATAGGAATCGTAATTTGCAAAAAGATTGTCAGATATGACTGACGCAGAATTTGTGGTGGGCATAATTTGCATGGTGACACTCCTTGTACGGCTAAATATTCAAAGAGTGTTCCAAAGTTATTATGCTTGGCAGATGTTTATGGAGAAATAAAAAAATTCTTAGTTTATATACTTTATTATTAGGGAGTTATCTTTTTAAAAAAAATATACACTTCCTAAAGATAGTAGGGTGGGAGTTATGAAAAATAGAAGAAAGCAAAAAACACGGCACAATTTACCTAAAGAGAAAAAATTATTTTTTAATAGATTGTACCAACAGATGCCTTTGTGAGCACTGTTCGCCACCAGCCATACGAATTAACTCTGCTTGACGTTCTTGCGGGCTGAGGCGCTTGCATAAAGTGAAGGTATTGCCCTCTATTTCTTGCTTTTTAATCTGAAAATGGCGATCACCTTGTGCTGCCAGTTGTGGCCAGTGCGTTATGAGAAGCATTTGTCTTTTTTGGGCAAGACTTTCTAAGCGTTCAGCCACCATATTGAGGGTAAGACCACCGATGCCAGCATCTACTTCATCAAAAATATATGTGGCTTGTTCTTCGCCATCTTTTATACTAACAAGAGCTAATAAAAAACGAGAAAGTTCGCCGCCGGAAGCAATTTTATCGAGGGGTTGTGGTGTCTGGCCGGGGTTAGGCGCCCAAAGAATTCTGGCTTTTTCGTCAAAGATATTTTCCCAAATTTGTAGAGGGATAAAATCTATAATAACGTGTACATCCTTGGAAAAGCCCAAACCTGCTAAAGCGAGTTCTAATTTTTTTGCAAATTTTTCTGCACTGTTGCGACGCATGGGTTTAAGTTCTTCAAGGCATGCTTTAAGTTTTTCTATTAAGCTGCTTTCTTCTTTTTCTAAGAGAGAAATATCTAATGAGCAGGAGTCAAGAAAAGAGATGTTTTCATCAATTTCCTGACGTAATTCTAATATTTCCTCCAAAGAACGGCGCAATTTTCGCTTTAGCTGAGCAAGGGCATACAAACGAGATTCTAAAGCATCCATGTCTATATTACTAGCCTCAGGGGCTTTGCGCAAACGTGCCTCAAGACTGGGAAGGCTTTGGCGCAAGGCAGAGATGCTTTCAAGTTCTGCTTGCATGCTATTATCATAATGCCCAATGCGTTCAAGGGCTTTTTCAAATTGCCCAAGAAGTTCACGTAAACCGGGGCTATCTTCACCGTAAATAATTGTGAGGGCTTCAGAAAAATCTGCTGCCTTGGTACTGGTAAGGCGCGCCTGCGTACGCAAATTTTCTAGCTTGTCTTCTTCGCCGACTTCAGGAGCTACCTTATCAATTTCATGCTGTTGCATTTCTAGGAGGTCACGCTTTTCGGCAAGTGTGGTGTAGCGAGATGTAAGCTTTTTACGTTTTTCAGCAAGGGCTTGCAACTCTTGCAAAAGGGTAGAGCGCTGCTGCAAAAGTTCAGGTTTAGGAAGGTTGGCTTCTATAAGCTGTGCTTGGTAGCTGGTTTGCAAGAGCTTGTGCTGAGCATGTTGGCTGGTGTGTACAAAAAGTTGCGGACGCAATTCTTTTGCCATTTCTTGAGAGCTTAAACTACCATTCACATAAAAACGGCTACGCCCACTGTCTGCCAAGAGTTCTCTACGCAAAAGAAGCTCTTCCCCATGATGCATAAAAATAGCTTCTACTTGCGCTTTTTCGTGGCCTTGACGCACCATATCCGCATGCATTTTTTCACCAAGTAAAAAATTTAATGCTTTAAGAATAAAACTTTTTCCGGCGCCGGTTTCTCCCGTAAGTACATTCATACCCGAAGAAAATTCCATTTCAACGCTATCAATAAGAGCAAGACCTTGTATGCGCAAAAAATCTAACATTTTTACTGCCTATTAAGATTATTTATTGCGTAAACGTGGGTCAAGCATATCGCGTAAGCTTTCCCCAAGCAAATTATAGCCAAGAACGGTAATAAGAATGGCAAGACCGGGATATAAAGAAAGCCATGGGGCAATTTCTAGCACTTTTTTTCCTTCTAAAAGCATATTCCCCCAACTGGCTGTGGGGGGCTGCACACCAAGACCCAAAAAGCTTAAAGAAGATTCTATTAATATGGCCCCTGCAATACCCAAGGTGGCCGATACAAGGACAGGGCTTAAAGCATTGGGAAGAATATGTACACGTAAAATGCGAGCGCTGGAGGCACCGTTTAAACGAGCCGCTGCTACAAAATCTCTTTGACGTAGACTCAGAGTTTCTGCCCGCACTAACCGTGCAACGCCCATCCAAGAAGTAAAGCCAATAACAATCATGATATTAGCCAGGTTAGGCTCTAAAAAAGCAATAACTGCCAATATAAGAAAAAAGGAAGGAAAGCAGAGCATAATGTCTACACCGCGCATAATGGCTTCATCGATGAGACCACCAAAATAACCAGAAATGAGCCCCAAAACTAAACCAATACTTACAGAAATGCCTACGGCTACAAAACCTACCCACAAAGAGATACGTCCGCCATAGAGTAAACGAGACAAGACATCGCGCCCTAGCTGGTCTGTACCCAGCGGAAAGGCTTCGCAAGGGGGAAGCAATATGGAATCAAGGTGCAAAGCTGTAGGGTCATAAGGGGCAAGCCATGGGGCTAGCACAGCCGCCACAGACATAGTGAGTACAAAACACAGCCCCAATGAAAACATAAAGTACTTCTTAAAGAGAAGCGAAAAGGATTTTTTAGGCATCTATGCTGCCTCCTTAGCTGTGCGAATGCGTGGATCTGCAAGGCCATAGCCAATGTCAGCCAGCACATTACCAAGCAAAGTAAGTACGGCACCGATGACAAGATTACCCATAATCATAGTATAGTCTCTTGCCATAACGGCGGTATAAAAGAGCTGTCCCAAGCCGGGTAGGGCAAAGATAGATTCAATAATAACAGAGCCCCCAATGAGGCCGGGCACTGAAAGCCCCAACAAGGTAATAACGGGTAAAAGAGCGTTACGCAGGGCATGATGAAAAATGACTTTATGGGTAGGTAGCCCCTTAGCTTGCGCTGTTAAAATATAATCTTGGCGTAAAACCTCTAGCATGGAGGAACGCATAAAGCGAGACATACCCGCAATGCCTCCCACAGTATATATGGTTATGGGTAAGATTAGATGTGATGTAACATCCCATATTTTTTCTAAGAATGAAAGATTTTTATAATCCAGTGACATAATGCCTGAAATGGGCAGCCAGGTGTTTTCTATGCCAAAATGTAACATAAGCAAAAGCGCAAGCCAAAAACCGGGCATGGCAAAAGCTAAGAAAACCAGAATAGTAATGCTTTTATCAAGCCAAGAGTTTTGTTTCCATGCAGAAAGTACCCCCATGGGGATGGCAAGCAACAAGGTAAGAGCCAAAGCTGCTACATTCATGCCCACCGTGAGAGGTAAGCGTTCCATAATTTTTTCTAATACAGGCCGTGCATCAGAAGACATGGAGTTGCCAAAGTCTAGATGCACTATACGCCAAAGCCAATCACCATATTGAACATACAGGGGCTTATCAAGGCCATAAAGCGCTTCAAGACGTTCTCTTGCAGCTTCGCCCACCATGGGGTTTAATGTGGTTTCTAAGTCAGTAGGGGAGCCAGGAGCTAAATGAATAACCACAAAACTTATGACCGTGATACCCCAAAGTACCACAAGCATCCAAAGAAGCTTGCGCACTATGCGTAGGCCTAGAGCAAAAAGAAGGGTGCTTTTATGAGAACCTTGGGCGACACTGCTTGTCATGTATTATCCTTAAATATTTTCGCGTTTGGTCATCCAAACATGAATTTGCCGCACTTCATCTTGCCATGCGTTTGAAAGGCGTAATTTTATAAATTGCGTGTAAAGAGCATCAAGTAAGTCAAGACATAATTCCATAAGGTAGATTTTTTCAAGCAAGAAAGCATCAGGGTCGTCATCATCGCTTTCTTTTTCTATCTTAGGGGTGCGTAAGCCGTTACAAGAAAAATCTTCTGCTTTTAATGCGAGCTGCCAAGCGAGTTCGTCTTTTTCAAAACGTATTAAAGCTCGAGTCACTTTCTTGCCCGTAGCAAGGCCAAAACGTGCTTCACGCAAGGGCGAAAGAGAACCGGAAACAGAGGCCGTTTCTAGGCTATCACCTTCGCCGCCTTGCACAACAATGCGCTGTTCCATGGTTACCGAAAAAGGCATATTCTTTTTATCTACAAAGGACTGTGGCGCTGTATCGCTTTGAAACCAAAGCCACGTGAGAAACTCTTGTCCAAGAACAACGTCTGTGGTTATTTCTGTGCCGGCCATACTTACTCCGCTGCAAAATGTGTAGGTTCAAGGGTATCAAGCTGCATAAGCTGATTTTCAGATAAAAATGTACTTGCCAGCCCGTAGGGAGTCATTTGATCTAAGTGAAGGTCAAAAGTTTTGGTAAAAAGCTCTGTAAAAAGCTCAATCATTTTATTTTGTGTGGATGTAAACCAGACGGTGTTTTGCGTGGTTGACCAAAGCACATTAAATTCTGCAGGAATAGGCAAAAAGCGTTGACGTAAACGTATCATCACTTGCTCTTTAAGCTCTTTTTTGCGCTCGCGGCTGATGAAGTTTTTATTTTGTTCGGCCATTTTTTGCTTTTCTTCTTTAAGCGCCAAAGCAAGATGCTTTTTTATAACAGCAGGCGGAATACGCCTTGTGTCTAAACGTAAAGAAAATACAATATATTCACCTTTTTGTGGTGGTGCTGTACGCCATTCAGTATCGAGAAAGTCTTCATAGCATGTCCAACCATGGGAACTTTCTTCAAGTACATTATCAATATCTTGAAAGGCATTAAGCTGTAATTTTTCAGTAATATTTGTCCAGATTTCTTTTGGAATTTCATCCATGATACGAAAACGGGTAAAGGATACAGATGCGCTGTTTAATCCCATGTAAACTCCTTATGTTTTCTAAAACGTAATAAAGACTTTTACGCTTTGGCGGCCGTCATGGCAAGTGCGAAAAGGCGGAATTTTTTTGCCGTAGAAAAATAGATCATACAAAAATGAAAGGAAATATTCTTAATGGATCTTTTCCTTTGTACCGATGCACAGCAAGTTTCAAAGGAAGTTTCAAACATTTTAAATCTCATTGCATAAATATCTAAAGGACACGCTCACAAATTTGGCGGCACAAAACTGAATGCATCTCTAAGTCTAGTCAACGTGGCAATGGGCTGTGAGGAGGGAGGAAAAAAGCGCTTTATTAATGTCCCATAATGATAATTATGTAAACTTTCAAAGAGGGAGTAATTCTACTTATATCGATTTAACCTATTAATTTATTAGTAAAAAACTAAGTTACGCACATTGCTGTGCAATATGTATTTGTATATTTTGTGCCTTTGTGCATAACTCTATTAAAGATGAGCAAAAAGTTTCTCTTTCCATTTTGTCCGCTTCATACTAGAGATACAGTCAACCATGCGGCTTGGGGCTCATATTGTGCACCCTTGAAATCGACACTTTATATAAAGCCATATAAGGCTCGAAAAATTTTTTTTGGACTTATACCCTAGCTCGTTACAAAATCTCATGGCTTTGCTTACATCTATATGAGGAGTTTTTATGTCTAAACATCATGAGGCTACTATGGAAGCATCCATACCTTCCGTACGTATCAACAAGGCTCTTGCCGATGCAGGAATATGTTCACGGCGCAAAGCTGAGGAACTTATCAGTGCCGGTAAGGTTTTTGTGAATGGACAATGCGTGACTAATCTTGGACATAAAGTTACAAGGCATGACATCGTAAAAGTTAATGGAAAAACTTTGCAGCAAAAGCAAGAATTTTCTTACCTTATGTTACACAAACCTGTGCAAACCATGTGTACAGCCAGCGATCCTGAACGGCGCAGCACCATTTTTGATATATTGCCACGCCAATGGCAAGAAAAACGGTTATTTACTGTAGGACGTTTGGATTATTTTTCTGAGGGATTGATATTACTTACCGATGATGGGCACTTTTCCCAAAGGCTTGCGCATCCGCGATATCATTTACCTAAAGTATATCATGTACTTGTACGCGAAGCTGTGAACAATGGTCATATTGCTACCATGCAAAAAGGCATGACTTTGAGTGAAGGAGAAACGCTTGCCCCTATAAAAGCTCGAGTTTTGCAAAAAGATGTACGCTCTACCCTTTTAGAACTTACTTTACACCAAGGCATTAATAGACAAATACGACGTATGTGCAGAGATTTGGGTTTAACCATTTTGCGTCTGGTACGTGTGGCACAAGGCCCCATTGAATTGGGCCGTTTAGCAGTGGGTAAGGCAAGACCGCTAACAGAAAAAGAATTGAGTGCTTTACAGGAAGCTGTAGGGTTAAAGTAAAACTTTAAATAGGGTTTTTAGTCAGTTACTATGTAAGTAAAATAACAGAGCCGGCACCACCAAAAACAGAACGACGTGCGCGCGCTGTCTGTTGGCACCGTTGTAAAAGTCCTTCGATAGCGCCATTTTTCATAAATATTTTATAATTTTTGTAATGTTCACCACCTAGTAAGGCTTCTATGCCATGAGCTAGAAAAGTTGCCGGTAAAGATATGTTTCGTTCTGCTAGGCAATAATCTGCTATAATAACATTTTTTGCCACGCGGCTAAGCTCGTGCATAATGTGCTTAGCTTGCTCTTTATCCATGGTATGTAATGCCATACAAATAGTTACTATATCAATGCTTTGCGTGGCAAAAGGAAGCTGTAGGACATTGCCCTGTACCCAAGGGGTTTGCGAAAAGTCTTTTTTTGCTCTGTTAAGCATGGCTATGCTATAATCAACGCCAATAACTTTTATTTGATAGGAAGTGCTTAGTTTTTTTTTATGCACACTATCTATAAGCCCTCCTGCGCCGCAACAGCAATCCACATAGGTTACAAGGGCATGCGACAAAGACGTGTTGCAAAGTTCTTGCATAAGGCTGCACACTTCTTGACGCATATTCTTCAAGAGTGAGCCTAGCAAGGGTTCGTAACAATACGCCATAAGGGGGGAGATTTTTTCCATATGATAAAAGGGACTTTGTGGGTAAAATTATTTTATGTAAGGCAGGTGTATTCTTTTAAAAGTGTTTCTACATGTAATTTGGCTTGTTGAACAGCGGAGTCTTGGGGAATATCTTTTAAAATTTCAGATAAATAGCCGCTACGCACAAGAACTTTTTTGGTGGTATCAAAGTGCATATCATGCACCCATGAGCCTAGTAATATTTTAAAATCATTAATATACACTATATCGCTATAGCAAGCTAAGCGATTTTGTATAACGTCTTCCACAATTTTTTTTGACCAGCACAAAGGCTCATCTTTGGCATAAAATGTTACGGCAGATTCTTGTTTGTCTGATAAAGTAAAATGTTCCGCCATAATACGCAAAATATCTAATTTATCTGCATCGCGTACGGCCAGCGCAATGGAAGTTAGAGCAGATGAAAGTGTAGCAGGCAAGGCAAATCTATTATGCATACCTACTGCCGCTAATACGTGATGGCGAATTTCTGGGGGTTCTTCTGCTAAGATGCTTTGCTGCTTAAGTATTTTTGCGCCAAGAGTGGCGTGATTTACCGAATGTGCGTCTTTAAAAGTTCCATAGCGTGAAAATTGTTCAAAACGCCCAATATCATGATATAGAGCCGCTAAAAGGCATGCCCTGCCGTGAGGAAAGAGCGTTTTTTCTTCTTGCACTAAAACTTTCATATGGTTTAGCACATATTGTGTATGGGCTATTTTCAATTCTAGCATGGCGCGTTGCTCTGCTTGTGCTTGTTGACAATAAGAGAGCGCATAAGCGCTAAAAAAATCTTCATGTTTTTGTAAAGTGTTGTGCATTTATTGGGAATACACTGTCTTTTTATGAGAAGCAAGTGTATACTTCTTTGGTTTTTATGGAATTGGTAGACTTGAGCATAAAAAGGCTTTATGCTATTTCTTTCTTTTGCACCTTTTAGCCCACAAAAATACTTATGTCAGATTTTGTTCACCTCCATTGTCATACGGAATATTCCCTTCTTGATGGCGCCATACGTCTTAAAGATTTATGCACACGAGCCAAAGAATTTGGCATGCCTGCCGCCGCCATTACCGACCATGGCAACTTATTTGGTGCCACGCATTTTTATAAGCAGTGTAAGTCTGCTGAAATAAAGCCTATTATCGGGTGCGAAGTGTATGTATGTCATGATCATACTGATAAAACATCTGAACTGGCACGACGTCGGCATCACCTGGTGCTTTTGGCGCAAAATACTCTTGGCTACCATAATCTTGTGCGTCTTGTAACCAGAGGTTATTTAGAAGGTTTTCACTATAAACCACGAGTTGATAAAACATTATTACGCCAGTATTCTGAAGGTATTATTGCCCTATCCGCTTGCATAGCTGGTGAAATACCTCGAGCCATTGAACAAGGTGACATGGATAAAGCTTTAAGCATAACGCAGGAATATGCGCATATTTTTCCCGACCGCTTTTATTTAGAATTACAAGTCAATGGCTTAAAACAACAAGTCATTGCCAACAATGGTCTTATGGAAATTGCAGAAAAAACAGGACTGCCGCTTGTAGCTACCAATGATTGTCACTATTTAAATGCTGACGATGTGGATGCACATGGTCTATTGCTTTGCATTCAAACGCAAACCAACATTTTAGATCCTAAACGCATGCAATTTGACTCTACAGATTTATTTTATAAATCACCGGAGCAAATGAAAAAAGAATTTTCGCATGTGCCTGAGGCTGTGGCCAACACAGTACGCATTGCCGAACAATGCCAAGTAGAAATGCGTTTTGACCAGCACTTTTTTCCTGTATATGAAGTACCGGAACAAATGACTCCGGCCATGGAATTTCGCCGATTAGCTGAGGAAGGTCTAGAAAAACGTATTGAGCAACACCCCGATAAACAACTCTTAGACATTGCTTTATATAAAGCGCGCCTTGAACGTGAACTTTCTGTTATTTTAGAAATGGGCTTTCCTGACTATTTTCTTATAGTACAAGATTTTATTAACTGGGCTAAAGAAAAAGGTATCCCTGTGGGGCCTGGTCGTGGTTCGGCGGCGGGCTCTTTGGTAGCTTGGGCTTTGCGTATTACAAATCTTGATCCTATCCCGTACAATCTTCTTTTTGAACGTTTTTTGAATATTGAACGCGTTTCTTTACCTGATATTGACGTGGACTTTTGCGAACGCCGCCGTGGTGAAGTTATTCGCTATATGGTTGAAAAATATGGTGAAGATTCTGTAGCGCAAATTACAACCTTTGGAAAAATGAAAGCTAAAGCTGTGGTAAAAGATGTAGGGCGCGCCTTAGCCATTCCCTATGCCGAAACAGATCGCATTGCAAAGCTTATTCCAGAAGACCCTAAAATAACAGTAAAAAAAGCTCTAGATGCTGAACCTGATTTAAAAACCTTGTATGATACTGACAGCAATATTAAAAAATTGCTAGATACCTCCATGCGTTTGGAAGGGCTTTCGCGTCATGCTTCTACCCACGCAGCGGGTCTTGTGGTTTCTGATAAGCCCATGAGTGAATATCTACCGCTGTATAAGGGGAAAAAAGGCGAGCTTGTTACGCAATTTGATATGAAAATGGTGGAAAGCGTAGGCCTTGTGAAGTTTGACTTCTTAGGTTTGCGTACCATGACCCTTATTCAAGATACTCTTGATGCCATAGCACATCAGGGTAAAGAAGTACCTAATTTAGACACCCTACCCCTCACCGACGTTGCCACTTATGAATTGTATGCACGTGGAGATACCGATGGTATTTTTCAGGTGGAAAGTTCTGGTATGCGGCAATATTTGCGCCAATTAAAGCCAAACTGCTTTGAAGACGTTATTGCTATGCTTGCTTTGTATCGTCCCGGCCCTTTAGGATCTGGTATGGTAGATGAGTTCATTAAACGTAAGCATGGCGAAGTGGAGGTTGTTTACCCGCATGACTCCCTTACAGAATGCTTACGCGATACTTATGGCGTTATTGTATATCAAGAGCAAGTTATGCAAATTGCGCAAATTATTGCTAAGTACACTCTTGGTGGTGCGGACTTATTGCGTCGCGCCATGGGAAAGAAAAACCCTGAGGCCATGGCTAAGGAAAGAAGCACCTTCGTTGACGGAGCCCTTGCCAACAATGTAGATAAAGCCAAAGCCGACGAAATTTTTGACTTAATGGAAAAATTTGCTGAATACGGCTTTAATAAATCGCATTCAGCTGCGTATGCGCTCATCTCTTACCACACCGCATACTTAAAGGTTCACTTTAAGGTAGAGTTTATGGCTGCCCTTATGACCTCAGAAATGGGCAACCAAGATAAACTACTTAAATATGTGGCCGCTTGTAAAGATATGGATATTGACGTTCTGCAACCTTCGGTTAATGAATCGCTGCGGGCTTTTTCCGCTGCAGATAATAGTGTTATCTTTGGCTTGGGCGGCATTAAAAATGTGGGGGACGAAGCCATACGTGAAATTGTAGAGGCACGCATGGCTGATGGTCCTTACTCTTCGCTTTTCGATATGGCCTGTCGTGTTTCTTTGCGTAAAGTTTCTAAACGTGTTCTTGAGTCGCTTATTAAAGGGGGTGCATGTGATTGCTTTGGCGTAACACGTGCCTCCATGCTGGCTGTGCTTGATACCCTTGTGGCAAAAGCACAAAAGAAAGCTAAGGATAAAGCATCTAATCAGATTTCTTTGCTGAGTATGACGCCACAAATAGAAATGGTACAAAAAGGTATTGGTTTTGATTGTCCTGAAAATAACATTGCTGAAATGGAGCAAAGCGAAAAATTGCGCTGCGAAAAAGAAGCGCTAGGATTTTTTCTTACTTCGCATCCGCTTATACCTTATAGCAAGGAAATACAACGTTTACGCCTTCTAACTCTCGAAGAAATACGAGATGATTATTATGTAGGCGAGGTAAAATGCGCTGTACTTGTGACAGCTATTAAGGAAATTACCACCAAAAAAGGCGATCGCATGGCTTTTGCCACAGTGGAAGACCTTACTGCCAGTGGCGAAGTAACTATTTTTCCACGTACTTATGCAGAATATAAAGAATTATTTCAGTCTGACCAACCTTTACTGTTGGAAGCAAAAATTGATGGGCGCAATGAAATAGGCTATGATGATGACGATGAAGATGAAGACGCCCCGCCACGCGAAATAAAGATGCTAGCTGAAAAAGTTATACCGCTAGCTAAAGCGTGTGCGCAAAATGATGCTCCTATTTGCATTGCCATACCACAATATAGACTTGATAAGGAAAGCTTGCTTTCTTTGCGCTCCATTCTTGAAAAATATCGTGGTAATGTTTCTGCAGAAGCTTATGTAGTGCTTGATGGGTATCAGTGCCTTATGCACCTTGGACATAAATACACTGTACAACCGGGCGCAGAATTAGATGCAGCGCTTTCTCTTTGGGCAGAACCTACTGTTCGCTCATAGGCGTTAGGTAGTTCTTCAAATACGTCTTTTAGGTTATCTCTGCGTCAGATTTCACTTGCTTTTTCGGTCAAATACCAGAAGAGTATATTCCCTCAAAGCAAGTTCATCTTCCTTGATATAACACAAAAATTCGTAATTTGACGGCACTACCTAAAGAAACTTTGTACTATGAAAAGGAATATTATGAAAAAGAAAATATGGCAATTAACTGTGCGCAGTGAATTTTGCGCAGGCCATGCCTTACGGCATTATCAGGGAAAGTGTGAAAATTTGCATGGGCATAATTTTTCTGTAGAGGCCACTGTGCAGGGAGAAAAATTGCAGAAAGATGTAGAATTTCTTATGGATTTTAAAGAGCTAAAGGCAATACTTAAAGCAACACTTGAAGAACTTGATCATCGAGTGATTAATGAAACGCCTCCTTTTGATAACATTAACCCTACTTCTGAAAATTTAGCGCAGTATATTTGGCAAAAAATGGACGCTCAATTACAAAATACTGCTGTTTCTGTCTACAGTGTTACGGTGTCAGAAAAATCAGCACAATCTGCCACGTATATGGAATTATAATCTTTTGACAGACAGTGCATATATAAAAAGTTATATGCAGGACAAAAGGTACAAAAAAAGTCAAAGGACGCACGCATTTTTATTACGCTGTGCCCTTTGACTTTTTTATGCTCAAAATTTGTTTATGTGAACGTGCTTTAAAAAATCCACGTCCCCTTATCATCTTTTTTAGCCGCCAGTTCAGCCTCTCTGGCAGCTTGCAGAGCAAAAGCTGTTAAAACAGGCCCAGCCACAATACCTACAGGCCCAAAAGCCACCATGCCGCATAATACAGCAATAAGCACCACCATGAAGGACGTTTTTAGGCCTCCGCGTAAAAAGAGCGGACGCAAGACGTTATCTGCTCCCACGACCACAATAACACACCAAAGCATAAGACCGATGGAAGAAGTTTTTGAAACTGCAAACCAAAGATAGACACTGACGGGAATCCACACAAGACTTGTGCCTACCAAGGGGATTGGTGCCACAAGGCCAGTAAGAAGCCCCCAAAAAGCAGGAGCAGGAAGGTCAGCCACAGCAAAAGCAAGGCCACATAAAATTCCTTGAATGCAAGCAACCAACACCACCCCCCACAGTACGGCTTTGATGGATTGGCGTATGGTACATTCAAAGCGGCGCAATACAATTTCGGGAACTCGTGAAACCGTTTTTAAAAAAACAAAAAAATTTGAGGCATAGACTATTCCGGTAAGGCTAAGGAAAATAAGAACGCAAATACGCACCATAAAATTCATGGTACTGCCTGCAATACCAAGGCCTTTTCCTACAACGGTTTGTATAAAAGAGGCCAAAAAGGAAGTAAGTTCTTGCGTTATTTTTGTAATACCGCCTTCAAAACCCGGAACCATACGCACCCAAGAATCTATGCTATCAAAAAAAGCTTGCATTTCTGGCCCGTATATCCAACCAGATTTTTGTAGTTGATCTAAAATACGTAAACCACTCATGGCTTGTGGTATAATCATGAGTAAAACAATGGTAATAGGTAAAATAATACTTAAAGTTAAAACAATACCTACGCTAAAAGTCGCTGTTTTCTTATTCCAACGATTTAATAAATGGGAATAGAGGGGGCGTAGCAAAATGGCAAAACACCCCGCTAAAAAAACTTCTGTAGGGAAAGGCCAAAGTAAAATGCCCCAAGAGCACACAACAAGAAAGGTATATAGCCTGTGCAAAATTATTTTCCTCTTTTAGGTAGTGTTGTCAAATACGATAGAGCACAATAAATCGTAATTTGAAGATACGACCTAGAATATATATTGTTATAGAAGTAAAAAAATACCTTTCAATTTTTATGAAGAAAAAAGAATTTTTTAAATAAGTATTTTATGGTTTCCTGTGACACTTTTGGCATATTTTTTGCTCTACTAGTAGACATAATAAACATAGGCAAAAATATCCATATGGGAGGGTATCGTGAAAAAGCTCACTAACGCCATAGATACCATGCTTCGCGTGCATAATGTATCGGATGCGGCATCCTTAGCAGATAGCGCATCTTCTTTGCACCATTGGCAAGAACGAGTGCCCGTCAATCAAGAAGAGCAAGCCTTGCAAGTGGTGGAACATTGTTTAAGAACTTTTGGCCCTGAAGCAATGCAAGAGCTAGAGAGCCATGTGGAGCAACTTCAAGAAGAATTCCTTGCTCATCTAAATACCCTTTTGCTGGAAAAAAATATTAGTCTAGATGAAAAACTTGTACTGAATCTTTCTAACGAAAATGTTTTGGTTTTGCAATGCCAAGAACAAGAAGAAGCCCTTTTGGCTATCTTAGGGGAAAATGAAGTTTTGCGTGAGCGTTTGCAAGAATTACGAGCCACGGCCTTACTCGCTCATGGTTTGCATTATGCTATCTCTGCTCGCGATGCCAAGGCCGCTGCAAATTTAGCAGAGTATAATGTTTGTGTTAAAGGAAAGCTTTCACATTTTTATTTACGATAATTTGCACATATCCCTACGGTGTAGGTGGCTGTATTTTTAGGTGGTATATATGAATATTTTAAAATTTTTGATTTCCCTTTACACTTTTGTCAGTATCCTTTTCTAGTATAGAAGGATGTGTCTTTTTCTCTCCTCTTTCTTCCTTTTCCAATGCTACATTACTAGAAAATAGTGTGTAAGTTCTATTTTTTGAGAAAAGTTTTTAATATCGACTTTTTTAAAGAACTGCTATAAAAGAGTTATCTACTTAACTAAGACTCCTGCATAATTCATTATGCGGAGGCTTTTGGTGCATTGACTCTGCCAAACGCTTCAAAAGCCTCCACACAATATAGTACATGTTAATGGAGAAAGCATGAAAGAAGATTTCTCTCAGAGCAAAGGAAAAAATGCTCTACCTACGGCACACAGCATTATGCAAGAGCATGCAAAGCAAGGCATACAATTGCGTAAAGATTTTTTTATTAATAGTGCCGATAAGCTAGATTTTGCTGCACGCACTATGGCTCGCGCTATAGCACAAGGTAAGAAAATTTTACTTTGTGGCAATGGGGGCAGCGCCGCAGACGCACAACATATTGCCGGTGAATTGGTGAATCGCTTTCTTATGGATAGACCTCCCCTGCCTGCTGTGGCACTCACTACAGATACGTCTGTTCTTACAGCCATAGGCAATGATTTTGGCTTTGATCAAATTTTTGCAAAGCAAGTGCAAGCCCTGGGACAAAAAGGTGATGTGTTTGTGGGTATTTCTACATCTGGCAATAGCCCTAATATGCTTCAAGCTTTAGCTGCTGCAAAACAATTAGGCCTGCATACGGTGGGGCTTGTGGGAAATGCTGGACAAATGGCCCCATTGTGTGACATTTTGCTTGCCGTGCCGCATGCCATAACGCCCTTGGTACAAGAAATCCATATTACTGCTGGGCATATGCTATGTCGCCTTATTGATTATTATCTTTTTGAAAATATAACTGAACTTGATCTTGATTTGTAATTTTTTACAAATTTATATTACGGAGAAAAACATGCCTATTTTTGAATATTTTTGTGAGCATTGCCAACAAGAATTTGAGGAAATTGTTTTTGGCAGTGAATTACCTGCCTGCCCGCAATGTGGCGCGGAGCAATGTCATAAGCTTGTTTCACGCCCTTGTCGTCAGCACCATGGCGGTTCTGCAGATTTTAGCGATGGCTCTATGGCTCCTAGCGTGTCCGGTGCCAGTAAATGTAGCGGCTGCTCCGGCGGTAATTGCGCCACATGCTAACCTTATAGAATAATCAAATTAAATTTTACTATTATCGTGGTAATAATTTACAGTATAGAAACATTTTTAGCGTTTTAAAAGAGCATTTTCATGAAAACATGTACCATTGCAACTCGCGGTAGCAAGCTGGCCTTGTGGCAAGCTGAATTTATTAAAGCATGCCTTGAAGAAAAATACCCCGGCATAGCTGTAGAACTTATGCTTATCAAAACCAAGGGAGATATTATACTTGATGTTCCCTTGGCTAAAGTGGGGGGTAAAGGACTTTTTGTAAAAGAAATTGAAGAAGCTCTTTTGCAAAATCAAGCAGATATAGCTGTACATAGTATGAAAGATGTCCCCATGCAATTGCCGGAAGGGCTTGAGCTTGGTTGCATTCCTCAACGTGAGATTCCTAACGACATGTTGCTTTCTGCCAAATACGAAAACCTTGACGCCCTACCCCAAAATGCCCATGTGGGCACAAGCTCCTTGCGTAGACAAGCGCAGCTTTTAGCATTGCGCCCTGATTTGCGCATATCCTCTTTGCGAGGTAATGTAGATACGCGTTTACGCAAATTAATGGAAGGACAATACGATGCCATTGTTTTAGCCAGTGCCGGTATAAAGCGCTTGGGTCTTGAAGCTCCGCATATGTTTCCTTTAGATGTGCACTATTGCTTGCCCGCTGTGGGGCAAGGTTCATTGGGCATTGAATGCCGTAGCGATAGAAAAGATGTTCTTGAAGCTTTGCAATTTTTAGAAGATAAAAATACACGTATTTGTGTAAGCGCCGAACGCGCCTTTTTGGCTGGCCTTGATGGTGGTTGCCAAGTACCCATTGCCGGACATGCTGTACTCAATGACGACGGCACCTTTACCTTGAAAGGGCTTGTGGCTCATGTGGATGGCTCCACTCTTCTAATAGAGCAAATCACCGCTGCCGCAGATAGTGTAGAAAATGCGAAAAATGCCGGTACTGCTTTGGCGCAGCGCTTGTTACAAGACGGTGCTGCTGAAATTTTGCAGGCCCTTTACAACCCTACATAGTAATAACTAAAGAGGATTTATGGTAACGGCACTCCCTCCGCATAAATTACGCATGACTACCCAAGAAAAATATATTCCTTGGGAAGATAGCAATGCTATTCCAAAACCGCGAAATGCGGCTAAGCATATGTTACAGCCCAGAGCCTTAAAAGCCATGGAGCTTGCTTTAAGCATTAAAAAATCTGGGTACAATGTATACCTTTCCGGAGAATCTCATTTAGGCCGTTCGTATATGGTACGTGAGTTTTTATTGCCGTATGCACGTAAAGGGGCTACCCCACCAGATATTTTATATCTGAATAATTTTTCAGATACAGATAAACCCCTTGTTTTACATTTACCTGCCGGTCAAGGAAAGGTATTTAAAAAAATATTACAAGACGTTATAATTAAAATACGCAAAGAATTACCGCGCCAATTTGAATCAGATTTTTATAGTTTAAGTCGTGCAAAAATTCTAGAATCTTTTCAGGCAGCGAAGGCTTCTGTTATAAAGATTATGAATAATTTTGCAAAAAGTAAGGGCTTTAGTCTTGATTTAGATGATAATGGCGGTGTAGCTCTATACCCTTTGGTGGAAGGCAAAAGACTTAGTGAAGAAGAATTTGAACTACTAGAAAGCGAAATACGGCAAAGCTTTAAGTCTAAAGCTGACGCTCTCATGAATTCCATGGGCAAACATGTGCGACATGTGGCACGCCTTGACCAAGAAACACGTGAAAAGGAAAAAGAATTAGAGCGTACCATTGCGGTGCAAACCCTCGACAAGATTCTTAAACCCGTGCAAGCATCTTGCTTACGAAAACACAGCAATGAAACCTTAGAGAAATACTTTAATGCCTTATATCAAGATATTTTAGATAACTTAGATGCATTGATCTTTCGTGATTCTATGGGGCCAGCCCCTGTGGCAGGGCATATACCGCCTTCTGCAGGAAATATGAACCATGACTTAGGACATGGAAATAATGAATCAGATATGGGCCGCTATGCTGTAAATGTTTTTGTAGATAATAGTGAAACCAAGGGGGCCCCTATTATCTTTGAAGAGCATCCCACGGCGAGCAATGTGCTTGGTTGTATTGAGCGAGAATCAGAAATGGGCGCTCTCATTACCGACTTTAGCCTCATTAAAGCCGGGTCTTTACATAAGGCTAATGGTGGCTATCTTATTATACGTATAGAAGATATTTTACAGCATTTTCAAGCTTGGGAAGGCATGTTGCGTTCTTTACGCACGGGTTTTGCCCGCATAGAAGATGTGGGTGAAAACCAAGAAAGTGCATCTCGCACCAAGGGCATTGAACCGGCTCCTGTGGCGCTTGATGTAAAAATTGTGCTTATAGGCAATGAAAGCCTCTACGAAACCCTCTTGCAAGGGGATGAGCGCTTTGGAAAACTTTTTAAGATTAAAGCACATCTTTCTGAACAAACCGAACGAAATGCGCAAAATATAAAGTATTATTTAAACAGAATTCATTGTATTATTGAAGATGCAGAACTTTTGCCTTTTGATAAAAGCGGTTTAACTTGGATGGTAGATTATGGCTCAAGAATTATTGAAGATCAACGCCGTTTAAGTTTAAAATTTCCTTTATTACGGGAAATTATGATAGAAGCTTCTGCCATTGCTTTACAAAAAAAGGATGCCTTTGTTTGTGCAGCCACTTTAGAAACAGCTTTGGAAGAAAAGGTCTATAGGGCTAATTTAGTAGAAGACCTTTTCATGGAAGATTATGATCGTGGCATGATAAAGGTGCGTACTTCCGGTCAAGCCATAGGGCAAATTAACGGTCTTTCTGTAACTTGGCATGGCGATTTTGAATTTGGTTTACCGCATCAAATATCGTGCACCGTGGGTGTAGGTCATGGCGGTATTATTGACCTTGAACGCGAAGCAGAGCTTGGCGGCCCCATTCATACCAAAGCTATGATGATTTTAAAAAGTTATTTGGTATCACTTTTTGCACGCCGTAGACCCATTGTGCTTACGGGCAGTTTGTGTATTGAGCAAAGTTACGCCGGCATTGAAGGCGATTCTGCTTCCGGTGCTGAGCTTGTGGCCTTACTTTCTGCCATTGCAGAAGTGCCTGTGCGTTTAGACCTTGCTTTGACTGGTGCTTTAAGCCAATCCGGACAAATTATGGCTGTGGGTGGTGTGAGTAGAAAAATTGAAGGCTTTTTCAATGTATGTGCACGCCATGGTCTTACAGGCACGCAAGGGGTGCTTATTCCTTACGACAATGTGGAGCATCTTATGCTTTCACCTCGTATTATGGATGCTGTTACTCAAGGAAAATTTGCCATCTACCCTATCAAGCATATTGATGAAGCCTTAGAACTGCTTACAGGGCTTAACGTAGGTAAAAAGCGTAAAGATGATACCTTTACCCCACAAAGTCTATATGATTTAGTTGATAAACGCTTGCAAAGACTTGGAGCTTTTGCTGCTAAAGAAATCAAGGATGTTCGTCGTAAAAAAGGACAAACTTCTTGAAATATATTCCCGTGACACAAAGAACAGCACAGCATATACTTATATACGGAACAGCTCTTTTAAGTGTTATGGGGGTGGCTATCATTTTTCCCGTACTCTCTAATATGGCAAATTTTTTTGACATTGAAGAGTCTATGGTAGGGGTGCTTGTATATTCTTTTACTTTGCCGGGCATATTTCTTGCTCCGGTGGGTGGCATTTTAGCTGATCGCTGGGGGCGAAAAGCGGTATTAGTGCCCTGCCTTTTTCTTTTTGCTTTGGGGGGCTTTTTAGCCTCTTTTGCCACATCGCTTGAAGTTTTACTTTTTTGGCGTGTAGTTCAAGGCATGGGGGCGGCTTGTCTAGGCGTACTCTACACAACCATGGTGGGAGATATATACGATGATGAGCACGAAAGGCTTAAAATCATGGGCTTTGCAGCAACAACTTTAAGTCTTGGTGCCGCTATTTTTCCTGCTCTTGGTGGTGTCTTGGGCGAAATGGGGTGGGCTTGGTCTTTACGCTTGTCGCTTTTAGCAATACCTTTATTGATATTAGCTTATTTTACCCCCTTCCCTGCCCATGAAAGCAAGGGAGATATGCGTAACTATGCCAAAAATACGAAAAAAATAATTTTTCAGCGCCAAACTATTTTACATTTTTCCATTACTTTTTGTGCTTTTTGTATATTATATGGCCCATTAATTAGTTATTTCCCCTTGCTTTCTACAACGTACTATACAGCATCTCCCATACAAATAGGTTTGGTTTTTGCGCTTTCTTCTTTAGGCACGGTGCTAGCCACCCTTATATTAAATCCTATAGTAAAACTTTTTTCAAAGCAAAGTGTTGCTTGTTTAGGTGCCATGTTTTTTTCTTTGGCTATGCTTATGCTCTTATTATGGCCACAATCTTTATCTTTTTGGTGGCTTATAGTACCAATTTTATGTTACGGCACAGGGCAAGGTTTATTATATCCTATTACCATTGCCTCTCTAAGCGCTTTGGCTCCCACAACAGGGCGTGGCGTGCTTATGGCAGTAAATGGCACTATTTTGCGCTTGTCCCAAAGTCTAGCCCCTTTGTTTTGCGGAACTATTTTTATATATGGGGCTTTTGATGGTGTTTTCTTTTTTGGATTTCTTATAGGTATTACCATGCTTATATTGACCTTGATAACTTTCTTACCTAGAAAAAATGTTGACAATTTATAATTAACACCCTATTTTTTTCTTTTTTGTGAGATATTGTGCATCGAAATATTTTGTATAGAAATACAGAGAAAATTTCATTTTGTACAGAATATTTTGTAAAAACAGCGAACGAGACAAGCATGCAAACATCGAAAAAAGATGCCCTACTAGCGGCTGCCAAAGAACTCTTTGGTGAATATGGCTACGTAGAAACCACCTTTAAAAAGATATCTGAAAAAGCCGGCGTGGCTTTAGGGCTTTTAACACATCATTATGGCAATAAAGAAAAACTTTTTCTTGCTGCTGGCCTAGATGTTTTAGAGCATTTCCTTATAGTATTACGCGAGGCGACTTCTAAAGGAGATACTGGGTATGCCTCTGTACTTAATTTTTGCCAGGCCTATCTTGATTTTTCCATAGATAAAAATTCTAATTGGTTAGTTTTGGTACGATGTTCGCCCTATAGTGACATGAAAACCAGTGCAGACCGAGACATTATGAATAGTAGCTTTCAACAGGTATATGAAGAACTTGAAACTTGTTTGTATCGCGGTATAGAAGATGGAAGTATACGTCAAGTGCATGTTCCGGACACAGCACAGGTTATTATTTCATTGATGGTAGGTGTTAACCGAACACGGGTTCTTACCCCCTATGCCGGAGACAGCTTTTATAGTGAAGCTATACATTTTGTTTCGCGAGCTTTACAGCCTTGCCCATAGTTTATGTGCTACTAAATTTATTAGGTAAAAAAGTTTTAAGCACCTCAAAGTATAAAGGTTTTTTGGTGGAAAAAGGCAAGATTTACTTACACCCTCTTGAAAATTTGGATAGTTTATGATCTCTTGGAAAAAAATTTTCATTAAGAATGGTTTGCCTTGGAAAAATCATTCCTCTTTCAGAGATTACATTGAAATTACTAACCTTGAAGAGTTATACCATTTTCTCAATGCCGTCCACATACGCCACTGTCTTGTAAAACCTTATCAAAATACTAAAAATTACCCCTTGGTAGAAGCAAGAGAGCTTTTGCCCTCTTTTGATAATGATATGTGGGAATATGGGCAATTACCGGGTTTTTCCTTGGTGGCTTTGGCACGGCCGCTAAACTACCTTTCTGAAATTTTTCAATACGATATTATTCACCCAATTCTTAATGCCTTGTATAGTTCCGAAGGCGCGTCTTGCCCTTTGGAAGAACCTGTAATTAAATATAATCAGCAAACCATAGCTTCGCGCTTACCAAGAGCTATTCATGATGCTTTTCGCCAAGATATAGGACGATTAGATGTTTCACTTTTAGATTACTACCCTACGCTTTTGCCCTATCTATTACGTCTTGATCGAGCCCATGTTTTAAGCATGGACGGCGGCAATCAGTTTTATCTTGGAGGCGTCTTTGCTTCTTTTCCCTCTGATATTGATAGTGAATTAAAACGATTTGGCATGCGTATGGGCAAATTTCGTTACGGCGATAATGATTTGTACGAACGCAACAGAATGTTTGTGTATCAATATCTTATGGAATTATATGGTTTCCCCGTAGTTTCAGAGCGCAGAACATCCAGCGCACTTTTTGCCAGAAAGTTGCATAAAATGGGGGAAAAATTTCTTTTACGTGTACTTGGGCAAACAGATAGAACCATTACCACCTATATTGGTGAAGGCGATCATAGCCGTTATCCCAAAGTAGAAAAAATTGCGCTTATTGGTTTAGATAAAGATCAACAAGATGCCATTGATATTATTACCCAAGGCGGTTTTTTTGTAGATGAAGAAAATCGCGTGGTTATAATTCGCGTAACCTATAGACAGCATGCTTATAATGAGCGCAATATTCGTCAAGATCGTGCACTTTCTGTTATTTCGCAAGAGGTTTTGCACCCTCTTACCGGTGAACCTTTACAAGGCTTAAATATTATTAGAGATAGCTCAAATATGTTCCTTCGCCTCAATGATATTGTGCGCGGTGAATATACGGGGCGTATCGTCTATAAGAAAACAGAAGTTATAGAAAATACCGATACCGAAGAAAAAAGGCTTAAATTCCTTTATACATGGCTTAGTAAGCATCAACGACGTATTATTTTTTATAGTGATGATTTCTTTTCTAAAGTAAGCTTGGTGGTGGAAAATTATTTGCATTCGCCCACAAAAGAGCATGCCTTTGGCGAATTGCGCGAATTGTACAGAGAAGTACAAGAACGCTATGGCTATATTTTGCAAGCCAGAAAAGTACGAGTTTTAGAAGAATTACGTGAAAGAAATGTTAAAGGCGTTTCCATAGGCTATAGACAAATGATGCAATGCGCTATAGCTGTGCTTACCGATCTTTCTCATGAAATTGTGAACTTTTTTCCATCCTTGGTAGATACTATCATAAGTCTTATTGATGCAATACTTGAAAATCGTTACTTAGTGCGTAATTACATTGAGTGTTCTGAAAATAATTTAACAGAAGCTGGCATTGAAATACGCAAGAATTATCGGCGCATGATTGCCTTACGCGATACATTTGTTGCAGTGCGTAAAGCACGTGTGGGCAATATTTCTTAAGCAAAAAGGATCTTCTATGTCTCATGCTTTTTATTTACCTTTTGCACAATGGCCCACCAAAGAAAGTTTGGATACGTCTTGTGTTTTAGAAGATGCAGAGGCGCGTCATATTATACAAGCCTTGCGCATGAAAGTGGGTGAAGAAGTTTATATTTTAGATGGACAAGGCAGACAAGGCCTTTGTCGCATTACACATATGAGTAAAAAAGATGTAACCTTACAACTGATTGCAGAAGATTTTTTTGCTCGCCCTCTTTCTTTACCCATTATGGCTCTGGCTTGGAGCAAAGCCACACGGCGTGGTTTTTTTATGGAAAAAGCAGTTGAATTAGGCGTGCATGAAGTTTGGCTGTGGCAAGGGCATCATAGTCAAGGTAAAGTGCCGGCACAAGTAAAAGAGCATTGGCAAGGCCAATGCATCGCTGCCATGAAACAATGTCGTAACCCTTGGTTGCCCACAGTGCGTGTTCTTCAAGGGGGCGTAAAGGAGCTTGTGCAAGCAAGCATGGATTTTCCACATAAATTTTTACCTTGGGAAGTTCAAAAGCATATTCCCATGTTTACTCCTGCCATGGCTGGGCAAGAAGGAGTAAGCATTTATGCCATTGGCCCTGAGGGGGGCTTTTCATCGGAAGAAGTGCAACATTTTACGCAAAATGGTTTTCAAACTGTGAGTCTTGGTAATAGGATTTTGCGCTGTGAAACGGCTTCTTTGCTATGCCTTGGTATACATTGGTGGGCTTCGCAACAGTCTTAACAGGCTGTTGAAAAACAGCAATCTGCGTCGTCAGCGTAAAAAAGCCAAACTGCTTATGTATGT
>CAYJAD010000014.1:0-45012 GCA_964368075.1 uncultured Desulfovibrionaceae bacterium
TGGGGCTATACTGCCATGGGCAATGCCAAATGGGAAAAACTACATATATTCTTGATATTTCTTGTGCCAAAACTACCGAGTCCCAAGAAAGAAGACATCTCCATGGGTATTGTAGAAGTCATTGACCTTGATAGCTATAGGGTGCAAGCGAAAACCATGATGTCTATTCAACTTGATGATGAAGACGCAAAGGCATCATGAAGGACAGTATTGAATTGTATAAGCAAATTAACGATAATGAGTCATTGCGCAGCTTTTTGTCTAAGTCTATCTTTAGCGTGACCTATGACAAGGGTCTTAGGGGAAGAAATAAATTTTAAAATTTTACTATAATTTCACTACTTAGTGTTAACTGTTCAACTTTTGAGAGGAGTATATGTTTAAATATTGTGCCATTTTTACTGTTATGTTTTTTATGCAAATAAATATTTCATATGCTTCGAGAATTTTAGATGCATATATGGAGAATGATGTAATAGCTTTTAAAAAAGCCATTGAAAGTGGTGAAAATATAAACGCTAAAAACAAACATGGCAACACAGCTCTCATGTTAGCAGCGTATCACGGGAAAACTGCTTTTTTAGAGTTACTACTCAAAGCAGGTGCTGATACCGAACTTTATCGAGACAAGTTTGATAGAAGAAGAGCCTTACATTTAGCAGCACAAAGTGGCGCCTATAGAGCTTTCTTTATGTTACTAGAACACGGTGCCAATATAAAAGCTGAAGACTTTTCAGGTAATACAGTGCTTATTACTGCAATTGAACATAATCGAGTGGCTATCTTGAGGCAATTATTTAAATCAAAGCATGGGCATAATATTTTAAACGGTGAAGACGGGGAAAAGATATACACTAAAGCTTTTAAAAATAAGGAAATAATTAAAATATTAGCTCCTGGGTTAGTAAAAATTTATAGCCCATCCGCGCTCAAAGGAAATCTAAACTCTATTTACTTTTGTATACGAGTTTTAGAAGCCAGTGAAAACTATGAAGAGATATATAAATACATAAAAACATTTGAAGATGAAAAATTTTTAAAGCAATATAACAATTCGCATTTATCTACCATGGAACATGCTACATTGGTAAAAATAAAAGAGTTAATTTTGCTTTTCCATTTAACAGGAATCGGCGTGAAGCAAGACTATGCCTTTGCTTATAAAAAATTTCTGGAATACTCTAATATTTACAAGAGCTATTTGGTGGAAAAAGGAGAGATTGCTCATACAATTTCAAATGGCTATGTAACAATAAAAGTATTAGAAGAACACTTTAAAAATCCAAACTCGCCAGAATCTGCATATGTTCTTTGGGCTGTGGCTCGCCCGCTCATAAAATCAAAAGGTTTGATACCATATGCAGAGCATTTTTTAGTGCGAGCCACGCTTTCCGGCGGTCGTTATAGTAATTTTGCCAGAGGTGAACTTTATGAACGCGATGAGTTTTTATCGCTTAATGAAAAAAGAGCATTTTACGGAAAATATCATGAAAAACTTAATGCATTTGCATACGAGTGGGCACTACTTAGTTTTGATGAGCATACTTTTTCCAAAGAAAATATAGAAACTGTTCGGAAAATTTTACAAAAAGACCCTAGTGATCCACGTGCTGTTACACTTTTACATGCTTTACCAACTAGCACAAGCGATACAGAGAAATTTTTAGCTTTGAATGAAGAGTTTAATAAATATCCTAAAATGTTAATACCTCGCCCATTATGGCTTGCAATAAGTATTACCAATAAAGTAGATGCCGGCATCCTAGACAAGCCACTTGAACCACTTGAAATATATAAAATCTCTGCTAAAGAAGAAGAAATGATTAAAAAATATAAAGAAAATAAGCAAAATTTCATAAATACATCTTTTAATAGTAACTCGGATCCATTGCTTAAAAACATGAAAGCATTACATTTTTTAATTTTCAAAGACTATGAAGATAAAGTCGTTGAAAATGTGTACACATATCAACTTAATATTGATGATTACCCTCCTTATGAACATCATAAAACAAAGGAGCTTTTTAAAACATTAGAAAATGAAAAGAATCGATATAAAAAGAACAGTGATTATAAATCTGCTATTTTTAGCTTAAAACAAGTGGCAAGCAAGGGATACTTACCTGCAATGGTTGATTATGGATACCGCATTGCTTTTGATCGTGAACACCGTAACGCCGTGGAAGGATTTGAATATATATTAGAAGCTGCACGGCGAGGTAGTGCAGAAGGGATGTATAGATTAGTTCTTTTACCAAACAATGGCGGTGACAGGAAAGCTCGTGATAAGGATATTTTGCAAAGAGCCGCAAAGCTTGGTCATACTCAAGCTATTGCAGATCTTAAAACACAATTTGATATTGTCGTTGCCATCCCACAAAACAAAAAACTTGCTGATATGCTTAAGCGAAATAATATGTCCAGCCTATGTGGCGAAGCTCGAAAAATGATAGAGCAAGGCAAAAGCTATGAGGATGTCTTTACCGCTGCAAGCATACTGTGGCATATAGCAACTCATGAAAACGGTTTACAGCTGGTAGCTTCGGAAATTTTAGGAACGCTTTTTTACGCTGGAAAAATTTTCCCGCAAGATATGAAACAAGCTTATTCTTTTTTAAATTTTACATTTCACAACTCCCCTCCAAGATGGAGAGGAAATTGCGCATTAGTTTCTCCCCTCATAGAAATGAATGCTTTAGCTTTAGGAACTAAACAAAACCTTCTTTTTGCAAGAAGATTGGCGCAAGAGTACGGTCATTGCAATGGACCGTGGAAAGAAGAGCTTGCAAAAAAAGCAATACCCATAATGAAGCAAAGTTTTGCACCCCACAAAAACTATCCTTTGCGTTATCATCCAAAGTTTGAAGGATGGAAAGAGTCAAATGTAAAATTAAATAATGATGATATTGCAAAGATTAAAAAAAATGCACAAAACACAAACTCACTTTTAGATTTCCTGTCTACACCTTTAACAGCAGCTCCCAAAGTATCCTCAGCCGAAAAAGGTAAATTTATCAAAGAAATTAGAATACTTGTTGAGTCTGACAGGGTAATTTTACGTTTTGATAGTGAGGAACCCCTAAAATTCAAAGCTGTACCTCTTTCCTCTCCAAGTCGTTTAGTTTTGGAATTTTCTGATACTTGGAAATTTCAGCTTCCTAGTATACCTAAAAATGCCTTTGTGCACAATGTTCGAAGTGGATATCATAAAGGAACGACACGTTTTGTAATCGACTTTACCAAAGCCCCAAATTCCATTAGATATATAAAACATGGTGCTACTGGCTTAGATGTGCTTTTTAGATAGTAAAGGAGCGAGTTATAAGTGAAGCAGATACTTCCGTTACCCGCAAATACGGGGGGACAGGTCTTGGGCTAACCATTTCTCAAAAAATTATTAACCTTATGAGCGACGAAATTTGGGTACAAAGTAAATTAAGCAAAGGAACAGTCTTCGCCTTCACAGCTAAATTTCCTTTAGCCCTGAATGCACAATGAAACACAAAAAACTATCAAGATATACAATGAAAACAAACAATAACGGACTTCATGCTTGGGAAGCCAATGCCGAATTTTGGGACAATTACATGGGAGATGAGTCAAATTTTTTCCATCGAGATTTGGTACGCCCTGTCACAGAAAAATTTCTAAACATACAAGCTCATGATTATGTTTTAGATATTGCGTGTGGAAATGGGAATTTTTCTGCAAGAATGGCTGAAAAAGGTGCTCAAGTTGTTGCTTTTGATTATAGCCCAAAGATGATTGAGCTTGCCAAACAGCGTCGTAAAAAGTTTCTGCAAAATATTAACTTCCAGGTGTGCGATGCTTCCAATTATGAAGCGCTCATGCACTTAAAATCAAAGCGCCCCTTCACAAAAGCTGTTGCAAATATGGCTCTTATGGACATAATGGACATTGCACCTTTGTTTCAAGCTGTACATGACATGCTTGATGCAAAAGGCATTTTTGTTTTTTCCATGCATCATCCTTGCTTTACCTTTCCCCATGATGATTACTTTACGCAAAGCACCTATGAAGACATTGCCGTGGAAGGACAACCTGTTTTGCAAAATTATCACCATCGTTCATTAACAGATATGTTTACCCTCACACAACAAGTAGGCTTTACTGTAACTGGCTTTCAAGAAATACCCTTTGCCGGAGAAAACGTGCCTATCATCATGATTGTTCGCTTAGAAAAATAGCGCAGGATACAGTGGGTTAGCCACATACAACACAAAAACGAGTGAAAACATGCAAAAAATACATGCATTAACACTGTATTCCAGCCCTAGGAGTAAGGGCAACACTTTTGCCTTGCTCCAAGAAGCCATAAAAGGTTGTGAAAGCCAAAAACCCTTTTCTCCCATTCGTTTATGAAAGCGAGCTGGGTCAGAAGATTACAAAAAACAGCATGCCAAAAAGCTTACTGCAATCTGTGCACAATACCAGATTTGCTTAATTCAGTATTTTCTTTAGCATAGTCCAATGCCGTTTTGTTATTATTATCTTTTGAAGAAAAGTCTGCTCCATTATTTAGTAAAGTATTTATATTTTTAGGATTTTGATTATTAACAGCGCCTAGCATAAGTGCCGTTTTACCTTCCATCTCTTGCGCATTCACCAAAGCTCCGCGCTCAAGCAAGGTCTTAATAACGTCTTCATTAGGATTCAAAGTAATAGCTGCCATCAGCGGTGTCCATTGTGCTTTGTCACGGCTATTCACATCGGCGCCATATTTAATTAAAGAATCAATAACTTCCGGATGTCCATTACTGGCTGCTGCGTGCATAAGCGCATTCCAATCTTGAGCATCTTTATCATTGACTTTTGCTCCACTATTAAGCAAAGCGGTAATAACATCAGCATCTTTATTTACACTGCTTGCCATAATGAGTGGGGAATTTCCCTTGGCGTCTCGAGTATTAATATCATAGCCTTTTTTCAGCATTTCTTGAACTTTCTTCACATCGGCAGTTTTCCAAAATTCTTGCGATAAAAAAGGATTTGAATTTCCATCACCAAGAAGCTGTGTGCTCGGCGGGGCTTGTACGGTAATGGGAGCTGGCGCATTAATTATGCTTGCTGTTTCTGCCGAACCGCTAGAAGTGCCGCTGTGTGCAAGCAACATTTCCACAACTTCCGCGGGGGCCCCCATATTAACAGCATTATTATAGGCAGCAATGACCTGCTCGGTGTTATTTTTAGCCCCGCTTTCCAGCAACAATTTCGTAGAATCAAGCTTAGCATTGGCCGTACTCAATAAACTTAAGGCTGTGTCTCCATTAGTATTCGCAGCGGTAACTTGCGCCCCATGCTCCTTAATAAGCATATCTAAAAGGGCACTATCGCCGTTATATTTAGCGGCCATCATTAGAGCCGTTGTGCCGTCACTACTTTTAGCTGTAATATCAGCCCCCTGCCCTATGGCTTCTTTAACGCTGGCTACTGTTGCATTTTTCCAAAATTCAGCATCTTGAAAAACACTGGCCGCATTGACAGGTAATATACCTAATAAAACTATACCTATAGCCAATAAAGTTGATTTTATAAACATAACAAGTCCTCATTTATGGAAAAACATCCCTAGAAAGCATGCTCCACATGTGCAACAATATTATATCAGCGCATGACAAAAATTTCTCTTCCACACGTCATCACTATGCGCATCAGAAGTATATATACATTTAAATAATCTAACAAACGGCCAAAAAAGTGAACTCTACTTCGATAAACTTTTTTGCTCCGATCATGTATGAACGCCGTGCAGGAATTCTAGCCCAAAAATACTCACAAGGCAAAGCGCAATTTTTATCATTTCAAGCTAATAGTTTACATATAGCTTCTCATAAAAATTTGAAAAGTGCCCTTTGTAACTTCAGATTTTTCTTATTTCGCAGGAATTATCGTGAGCGCTGCATAAAACCCTACGCAACATATTACGCAAAAGTCATATTTCAGTCTTATTTCAGGCATAGTTGAAAAACAAAAAAAAGGGCTCTGCACAGTTAATGCAAAGCCCTTTGTATATGCAAAATTCTAACTTAAACTTTTTTCTTGTCCATGGCAGCAGCAAGAGCTTGACCAAGGTTACCAAAAGCGTTGCCTTCAGCAGAGCTTTCTTTGTTTGGCTTTGTCTTAGTATGCTCTTTCCAAGAGGTATCTTGTCCTTCAGCACTTTCTTCGGATCCAAGACTCAAGCGACGTTTTTCAAGATCCAACGACAATACCTTGACAGTGACCGTCTGCCCAATTTCAAGAGAAGAAAGTTCTTTGGCATTTTTAGCTTCTTTGATGGTGGCATTGGCCAAAAGCCCTGTGACGCCAGGCGCCAAGTTTATGAAAAAGCCAAATTGAGCGCGACTTTCCACAGTGCCGTTTACAAGGCTACCCGCAGGAAATTGCTCTGCCACAGTGGCCCAAGGGTCACTTTCTGCATCGCGCATGGAAAGCGCAAGGCGACGGCGCTCTAAAGAAATTTCTTTAACTTTAACAGAAACAATATCACCCACAGCTACGAAGTCTTCTGGCTTATGCACACGCTTTGTCCAAGACATTTCAGATACATGCACAAGTCCATCAATGCCTGGCAACACTTCTACGAAAACACCAAAGCTTGTCAAACGAACAACTTTGCCAGAAACAATGCTTCCTGCTTCAAAGCGACCTTCCACGTTAAGCCATGGGTCGCCTTCTGCTTGCTTGCGTGAAAGGGAAATACGCACACTGCCCTTGGCATCTTGAGAAATGGAAAGCACTTTGGCGCGGATAAGATCGCCTTCGCCCACAGCCTCATCGGCATTGCCAATGCGAGACCAGGTTAATTCAGAAATATGTATCATGCCTTCCACGCTGGGAGCCACTTCCATGAAAGCACCAAAAGGAGCAAGACGTGTAATGCGACCTTCAACGGTATCGCCTTCTTTCACCGTTTCTAAGAGAGTTGCCATGGATTCTTGACGTTCACGATCCATGAAAGCTCTATGCGAAACTACAATATTGCGGCCTTGCCCTTCTACACGGGTGATAAGGAAAGAAAGGGTTTTACCCACTACGGCTTCTGGATCATCAAAAGAGCTACGTCCTATTTGACTGCCGGGGCAAAAAGCGCGTTTTCCCATAACTTCAATGTTATATCCACCATTGCAAGTGCCAAGCACTTTACCGTCAACAGGTATGGCAGCATCACGCGCATCTTCTAAAGCCGTAATACCACTGCCACTGCGTGAGAGGCGGATTTCCTGAGGGCTTACAGAAGCAATCCAAGCATCAATGGTATCGCCTACAGCCACCGTGGTTTCACCGTTGGCATCCAGAACATCTTTACGATCCATAATACCGTCCACCTTTATGCCCACATCTAAAAAGATATTTTCACCGGACATAGCAATGATGGTAGCAGTAATTTTTTGACCAGGTTGCAGGCGCACCGATGGAGAATTATATGTTTCTAGCAGGCTTGCAAAATCTTCATTTGTATTTTCAGCATCTTGCAATTGTGAAGGGGTGTTATCACTCATGATTATCCTCAATAATATTAATTTAGCTTAGAATTATATACAAAAAAGAATAAAAAGGCAATCATTTAGTTTCGAGGGTCAAATAAAGATCCCCTTGCCATTTGCCTACTTTTTTGCCTAATCCACGTAAGCGTATGGGCTTTCCTACAACGAAATCGGCCGGCAAAACAATTTCTACCGTGCTCAAATCTTCTGAAAGGCCTCTTCTAATTTGTAATCGAATGCGAGCCCCTCTAAAAAGATGACTCGCTGGCATTTTTATGGTTTGTTCATCATCAATTTGTTGCCTAAACCAACCAAATATTTTACCGGAAAAAGAATTTTCCAAATGTAAGTTAGATTTATTTTCCCCAAGATCCACCTCTGCAGTGGGAGGAGGCGCAGCAGTGGAACTTGCCGTAGATGCTGTTTTTTTTGCTTCTTCTGTTTTGGCTTTAGGGCGAATTTGCTCTGTCCAATGCGCCCACATGGAGCTACTTTTTCCTTGAGCTGTGCTTTGTTCTGCAGACGTGCTCTTTTCGACCTTAGGTTTTTGTGCATTTTCAGCATCTTGCTTACTTACTTCACTATAAATATCTTCAAAAACGCGCCTGGCAAAAGGATCATGCAAAAGATCGCGCAACACATCTTCTTTAGCATAGGCTGCTGAAGCGGCTCTTTGTCGACTTTCTTCAGTTCTTTTGCGTATATCTTCTCTTACTCTGGCTTCTTCTTTTTTTGCCTCTTCCTTTTCTTTAGCCTCACGCTTTAAGCGCTCTTCTTCTGCCCTGCGCGCCTCTTGGCGCCTGCGTGCTTCTTCTTCACGGCGTGCGCCTTCACTGGTCTTATGGGCGCGCTCTTGCTTATACGCCTCTTTTGCCTTTTGACTTTCTTTTTGCTGATCTTGTTGCGCCTGACTTGAACGTGAATAGCCCCCCGCGGCCTGAGTTTTGGTCTTGGCTTGGCGCAGTTCTTCCTCTTTTTGTAAAATTTGAGAAAGAGCCACATAAGCTTCGTTAAGCACTTGAAATTGCTTACTGGCTGTTGGGTCATCCGGATTTAAATCAGGATGTAATTCAAAAGCCCTTTTACGATACGCTTTTTTTACTTCTTCTAGGCTAGCATCCCTAGGCAGTTGTAAAATAACGTAACATTCTTTAAGGCTTATGGTAGCGGTCTTTCGCATACAATTACTCTAAATATTTTTGGCCATGGGAATAAGAGCGTGCGCTTCATTCTTGGCATTATTGGCCTGCAAATTATTTTCATCCAAATATTCTAGCCCTTCAGCTACAAATTCTGCATGAACACTTTGCGGAGCAATACCGGGACAGTAATCTTTCGCTAAAAAAAAGCTTTCGGCATCGAGCATATTACCTCTAAAAAAAGGCCATGCGCGGCAAATATCCGGCCTTGCCACATGCACTCCACAACCTACTTGGTGTTTAAAGAAAATACAGTTGCCGTCGTCACCTGTGCGAACTTTTAATTTACCATTATGATCACAGCCAAACTGCTCACGAAATTGAGTAGCAGAAAGCTCTAAATGCTGACAAATTCTTTCTAAATCTGTAGGACTTACCACTATACCGCCTTGCCCTTCACAACATTGTCCACACATGCGACATTCAAAAACCTTTGCTTTCACTCTTAAACTCCAAGTAACTGTTGATGCACAATTTTAATGCATATATTTTCCACAATATGCACATGGTGCTTGGCAAGCATTTCCCCTGCCTGAGGTGAAAAAATACCTTCTTGCATCCAAAAGCATTGGCAATGTAACCCTCTTTCTATGCGCGTAAGCACTTCTTGTGCATGCATGGCACAAAAAGACGACGCCCTAAAAAGATTTACTATGTCTACCTGTTCAGGAATATCTTGTAAATTTTTATACGTGGGCAAGCCCCAAACATTTTCGCGCACAGGGTGTACAGGATATACCGTATAGCCTGCAGCTAAAAGATAGCGCCCAACATCATCCACTGGTTGACCTATCTTATCTTTAGCACCTATAATTGCAATACTTTTTGCATTCTTTAAAATAGCGCTCAAGCGTGTATCCAAGAACATACTCTCTCCCAAAAGTCAAGGCAGCACTGAAAAACACCCTTCATGGGTATATTATTCCTGTGTTATGAGCTAGGCACATTTACAATGCAAAGCGCACTCATTTTCCTCATATAGAACACGAAAAATCATTTTATGTTAACACGGAATATAAAACTTCATGCCATCAGCACTCACTTAACTATACCCATGTCTTTAAGGAAGTGCAATTTTTTTAACGAAAAAAAATCCATTTACGGCGCAAGCAGCAGCTACCCCAAAAAAAATGAAAACTCCAACTTTCTTATACATAAACAAAACAGCCCCCGTACAATACAATCATGCGGGGGCTGTGAAAGGAGTTAATAAAAACTATTTTCCTTTTCTGGCTTTTCTGGCATTGCGCCATTCTTCTGGAGTGAGCGCACCATCGCCATTGGCGTCAGCTTCTTTAAAAGCCGCTTCCATTTTTGCAGCATTTCTATTTTTAAATTCGTTGAGATCTACTTTACCATCACCATTGGTATCGATTTTTGCAAACCTGCCGCCTTTTTTCATTTCTTCGGCAGCAGCCACAGAAGACATGCCAGGCAAAGCCATAACCACGGCCATAGCGGCACATAAAACATACTTTTTCATAATATTCTCCGTTACAATTTATAACATGCTATGAAATTCTAAAAATTCATAACGCTAAAAAATCCTATTTCTTCAAATAAGCTCTTGAATTTACATCAAGCTCAGCTATCGCCGGCCATTAATTTTACGAAATTGACCTATCAAATCGCCTTTGTGTTGCGTTGGGTAATTTATAGGGGTTGTTTTTATAAAATCTTTACAAATATAAGCAGTTTCAGAGCATTTAAAATTGTTCGTTCCATTTTCTGTTTCACAAAGAGGTTTCACCTGCTCTTCAGAATCCCAAGAGGTATGCACAGCCACAATTTTTTGCCAAGCACTACAGACAGCATCACCTTTGACAATAGTATTATCTACTATAAGTCCAAACAAGTAGTCATCGTAAAGAATTTTATTGGGGGCATTGGCATAGGCGTTTTTATTCAAGCGCAAGTCATTTTCTGTATACTGCACCCCAGGTCCATTACGCATTTTTATACCATTTTCCGTGGCCGTGGCATAAAAAAATTGCTTAGAAGATTGCTCGGCAGCATGCGCAGCTTCAAAAAAATACAGCCCAGAAAAGATAAAAAATACAAACAATTGCATACAAAACAAGAGAGATTTTTTTAACATAGCATTTCTCCTTTTTTTACGATTACGCATACATTACCTATAATTTACATTTGTAAACTTCGCACTGCAATGCACTGAACTTATCAGAAAAACCCCATTTTTACAAGAAACGCCCCTTGCTTAAAAAAATTGCCTCAACGAATGGTATATACGTTGAGGCTTGCATAATCAAACTTATAAAAAATTCTAACTAAAATTTTATGCTCTATAGAGAAAACACCTTAGGTTTTACAAGCCATACAATAGAAAATTAACTATGTATATTGTGGCTCAATTTCTTTAACAATTTGGAAGCCCTTCATGGATTTCACCGTCGCGCCAAGGCCATAATACTTTGTTACGCCAGCCACTGTGCAAGGTAATAAATCTTCCATGTCAGTATCAAGTACGAGCACATCCCCTGTTTGCATGCGCAAAAGTTGATTGCCAGTAATACGCGTTTTACCAAAGTGAATTTTTAACTCCACAGGTGTTTCGAACAAACGCTCTTTAAGACGTGCCACCCAGGCATGGTCCACTTCCAAACGCTCTGTTTGGAAACTAGCATGTAATTTTGAGCGGATGGGTTCAATGGTAGCATAAGGCAAACATACCACCATGGAGCCAATGGTATTATCTAACTCTACTTCAAAAGTAATAACAACTACCACATCTGAAGGAGGTACAATGGCGGCAAATTGAGGGTTAATCTCAGAACGCACCATTTCAAATTTTACATCATGTACAGGGCGCCAAGACTCTTCTAGTGTTTCTAAAGCAATACGGATAATTTTATCCACCACGGCTTGCTCAATGCGTGTAAATTCGCGTCCCTCTACCTTAGGCGTAGAGCCAGCGCCACCAAAAAAGTTTTCTACAAGGGCAAAAACAAGGCGAGAGTCCACCACGATAATGGCATTACCGCGCAATGGATCCATTTTAAAAATATTGATACTGGTAGGCACAGGCAAAGAACGAATAAACTCTCCAAACTTCGCCATATCAATAGAAATGGGGTTAAGCTCCACACGCTTACGCAAAGAGTTGGACATGGCGTTGGTGCAAAGGCGAGCAAAACGATCGTTCACAATTTCAAGTACAGGCATACGCCCGCGAATGATACGATCCTGATTGGCTAAGTCAAAAGGAACAATGCCGGTATCATCTTCCGGTACATCGTTCTCACTCTCAATTTCGCCACCAGAAAGTCCACGCAACAAAGCATCTACTTCATCTTGTGCTAATACTTTATTCATGAATTACCCTTATATGTGTTAAAATGCCCGTTCACTCTAGACTCTATTGCCATGACGGTCAATGTTTTTTATACGACCGCCACACTATGCCTGTCAATTTTTTGTACGTATTTAGTGGGAAGCAAAATATATGCCATCTTTAACCCTCAACACTTTGTTGACCTTATCTTCAGCCCGCGATATAGCAAGGCATGCGCCATACTTCAACCACTGCCCCCCTTACTCCAGCACAAAAAAAAGCCATCCATGTGTATGATGTGAACAACACCTTCATGGAAATAGTGCTTGAAACATCGTTACTCAAACAAAGTCTTGCCCAAGGGCTTTGGCTCAGTGGTCCCTTGTCTGCCCCGCCTTTATGTTCCGGCCTTGGGCGGTGCGGCGCATGTAAAGTACGTTTTATAACTTCGCCCCCTCCTGCTTTAGATAAAGAAGAAAATATTCTTGGAAAAAAAGCTGTGGAAGAAGGCTGGCGTTTAGCGTGTAAGCATACTTTAGACAGCCTCTTCGCCGAACAAAACATCCTAGATCTTGCCCTGCCTCAAAGTTTTGAGCAGAAAAAAATTATTCGCCTCGATAGTGAAGCGCAAGAATGTCGTCTGGCCATAGATATTGGCACCACTTCCCTTGCTTGGCAAATAGTTACAGCACAAGGGGACATACTTTCTCAAGGAAGCCAGCTTAACCCACAAATGGGCGCCGGTGCAGATATTATTTCGCGCCTTGCCGTGGCCATGCACAGTGAAGGTAAAGCACAATTAGCGCTGCGTATACAAGCAAGTGTTCAAGATATCATAAACTCTATACCCAGCTCTACGAAGCTCACGCATATATGCCTTGCGGCGAATACGGCCATGACAGCTATATTTCTACAAAAAGACATCCAAAGTCTTGCCCATGCGCCCTACGCTCTTCCCCTACAAGGGCATGAAATGGTGCGTATGTTTGATTGGCCGCAATTATACATTCCCCCGCAATTGGCTCCCTTTGTGGGCGGTGACATGAGCGCAGGCTATGCAGCTCTTATGCAAAGAAAAGATGTGGCCTATCCCTTTTTACTGGCTGACCTTGGTACCAATGGAGAATTCATTTTAGCCCTTAGCCCCCAAGAAGCTTTAATAACGTCTGTACCTATGGGGCCTTCCTTGGAGGGCATTGGTTTACGTTTTGGACATATGGTCGATGAAAGCTCTGGCATTGTTCATGCTGTACGCCTGAGCCCTACAGGCATAACGCCGCTTACCTTGCAAAAAGATGCGCCACAAAAAATATGCGGCACCGGTTATATATCTTTAATACACCATTTATTAAAAGTAGGTTGTTTAACGGCTGACGGTGTTTTTGCACAGGCCCCTGAAAGAAATACCCCATTTTTTCATAAAATCATGGCGCATCGTGGCACCTTGCACCATGGTGAACAGGTACTTTACCTTTGGCCAGAGCTTACAAACACCCCCATGTATCTTAGCGGTGGCGATGTGGAAGAAGTGCTAAAAGTAAAAGCTGCTTTTTCTTTAGCCATGAGCCATCTTTTAGAACATGCCCAGCTCTCTCCGTCTTCTTTGCAGAAAATATATATAGCAGGAGCCATGGGAACCCATGTGGATTTTGCCGACCTTGAAGGTCTTGGTTTTGTGCCTCAAGGCATGACTGCGCGTATGCAGGCCGTGGGCAACAGCGCCTTAGACGGTGCCAGATATTTGCTTTTAGATGAAAAATTACGTATGCACCTTGCACAGTGGAGCAAACAGTGCACACTTATTTCCCTTACCGAAGATGAACATTTTACAGAAAATTTCATGCAACATATGAATTTTTCTTATACAGGATAATAGGCGCATAGCTATGCAACAACTTTTCCCCCCCCTTTCTCAGGACATTCGCTACATTTTAGAAGATTTCCCCAAGATCTTACAAAAGGCATGGCCCATACAATACAAGCACAAGCAACAATTACCCTACGCCATCGACGAACTCTCGTCGCGCTTAACGGCAGAACGCAGCCTCTTACAACAGCCGTATTGGTCTGCTCCGCGTCTTGCTTCTGCCTATGTTTGGTATTTTTTGCCATGGAATATTATACGCCTGACCAGACTTCTCCAAGGTCTTGATCTTCCAGAACCTACCCCCATGCCCACAAAAAAATCCGGCGAAGCTCTGCCTCGAATTTTTGCCGATATGGGCAGTGGCCCCCTTTCTTTGCCCATAGCCTTATGGCTGGCAAAACCTCAATGGCGGCACATACCCTTAACCATTTTATGCACAGACATGTCTCCGCAACCTTTGAGTATTGGACAAAAAATATTTGAAAACCTTGTGGGAAAAGACAGCCCTTGGCGCATTGTCTCGCGCCGTACCACCGTGGAAGGTACTCCGGCAGAAATACATAAAACCGAGGGTGTGCCATGGCTAATCAGTGCAGCCAATGTATGCAATGAGTTAAAAAGCCGGCAAGGCCAAAGCATGGATGAACGCTTAGAAGAACTTATAGAGAAAGTTTCTTCCTGTTTTCGTGCCCCTGACACACGCTTACTCATGATAGAACCAGGTACACGCCTTGGGGGAAAAACCATTGTTTCCTTAAGGGAAGCGGCGCAAAATTATAATCTTACCTCTTTGAGTCCATGCCCTCACAGTCAAGAATGTCCTTTACAAGATTCGCGTACATGGTGCCACTTTACCTTCGATGTGCATGGAACCCCTGCATGGCTTATGGATTTATCCATCGCTGCAAAGTTACGTAAAGAGGCTTTGAGTCTTTCCTTTGTTCTGTTACAACAAGAAAATACAGCCGCAGAGCAAAACCTCAGCCAAGGTTCCAGCACCATGGGGCGTATTATTTCTGCGCCATTTCGCGTTCCTAGTATATCAGGTTTTTCTCGCTATGTATGCTGTGAACAAGGCCTTGCCCTCGTGGGGCGTGCAGAAAGTTTGCCTTCCGGTGCTTTTATTCATATGCAAAGTCCCACCGAAAATACGCGCACAGATGCAAAATCCGGCGCGTTTATTGTGGAACACAACGAAAGAGTGGAAGAACCAAGATATGCAGAATACAGACCCAGCAGAGCACCCCGCCCGCTAGGTTCATACAATGCAAACGAAAATAAAAAGCCCTCTCAGGCTAAGCCAGAAAAAGAACGTAAGAAAAAAGTTATTAAACCCTCAAAAAGAAATGAAAAAAAATTCTGGGAAAAGTAATATGCAACCATCTACCCCAACACAGCAAGCCTCTATCTTGGATGTTCAAAACCTTTCTGTGCATTTTCATACAGAACGAGGCACCTATGCCGCCGTATCTGATATCAGCTTTCGCATTGCCGCAGGAGAAGTTTTTTGCCTTGTGGGAGAGTCCGGCTGTGGGAAAAGTCTTACCGCCAAAGCTCTTTTGCGCCTTACACCAGAAAATACGCGCATTGATGGCAAAGCCTTGTTACATGGGGTAAATATGCTTGACCTGAGTGAAAAGGAAATGCGCTCTTACCGCGGACAAAAAGTCAGCATGATTTTTCAAGAACCCATGACAGCTCTCAACCCTGTGCTTCGTGTGGGGCATCAATGCACAGAACATGTGCAATTACATACGGGACAATCCTTTGCTGCCGCCAAAGCGCATTGCCTTCATCTTTTTAAAGAAGTGGGCATACCGGCACCAGAAACTCGTTTTGACGACTACCCCCACCAACTCAGCGGCGGTATGCGCCAGCGCATTATCATTGCCATGGCTCTTGCCTGCAACCCAACCTTACTTCTTGCCGATGAGCCCACCACAGCCCTTGATGTGACCATTCAGTGGCAGATATTACAGTTATTACAAAATCTTTCTAAAGAAGAACAGCGTGGTATTTTGCTTATTACCCATGATCTTGGCGTTGTTGCACAAATGGCGCATACTGTGGGCGTTATGTATTGCGGTCAAATGGTAGAATATGGACATGTGCATGATATTTTGCACAATCCTTTACATCCGTATACCCAAGGCTTGCTTCATGCCTCTCCTAGTAAACACAGCATGGAGCAAAAACGCCTTCCTACCATTGAGGGCACGGTGCCACCTCCCTATAATCTCCCTTCTGGCTGTCGCTTTCACCCGCGTTGTCCACAAGCCACACAACGCTGTGCACAACAAGAGCCGCCTTTTCAAGGAAGTACGCATAAGGGGCGTTGTTGGCTTATAAATGCGTAAAAATCAGGGATAAGATAGTGTAGCTTTATTAAAAAAATTACGAACGCAAATTTTCTGCCAACAACTCTGCCATATGGCTTACCTTAAGAGCTTGTTGCTGCTTTTCGGCACCGCCGCCGATTTGCATAACACAGCCGGGACAATCCACTACTAAGCGTGAAGCTCCTGTTTCCTTGGCATTATGTAGTTTCATTTCCAAAAGGTTTTTAGAAATATCAGGAAATTTTACAGAGTAAGAGCCGCCAAAACCACAGCAAACGTCCTCTTCCTTGCTGGGCACATATTCTGCCGCAATACCAATAAGCGCACGAGGCTCCTTGCTGACGCCAAGGCCGCGGCATAAATGACAAGAAGCATGATAGGTGACTTTTTCATGACTTTTTTCAAAGTCTTTTGCGCCAAGCCCCAATGTAATGTATACAAAAGAGCTAAAATCTATAACTTTCTCTGTAAAGCGCCTACATCGTTCTTTCGTGTCTTCACCTTCTGTTATGGCATGGGCTATAATGTCTGTATAGCTGTGTTTTAAATGCGAAGCGCATGATGTGCATAAGGTAACAATGGCATCATATTTACTCGCATCGAAAGCAAAAATATTTTGTTTTGCCACAGCTATGGAAGTTTCTCTTTGACCCAGCATCTCCAAGGGCAAGCCACAACAACTTTGCTGCATGGGAAAATCCACCGCCACAGCATGGCGAGAAAAAATTTTCATAGCGGCTTTAAGATGTTCAGGATAAATAAAATCCTGTGCGCAACCGGCAAAAAGAGCTATTTTCAAACGAGGTTGCGAAAGAGCTGGTTGCAGTGCCGCAAATTGATCGCGAAAAGACTGCTTAGCAATGGCCGGCAAAGCTTTAAAAGCGTGCTTGCTAAAAAACATGGCCGGTAAATGCCTTTGATAAGCGCCTCCACGAGTGAAAGGAAGCTGAGCGTATTTGGCAAAGGTGAGAAGCTTGTGGAACAACGTACGATTTTTCATAACAGCACTTACAAGGCTGGCCTCCATGGGGGAGCCTTGTTCTGTAGAGCAACGTACTCGAATTTCACGTATAAGACGCGGTAAATCTATGCCGCCAGCGCACACATTCTTACAGGCTTCACAATTGACGCAATTTTGTGCTAGCACTTTGGCTTTTTCCTTACCATGAAAAAAGTACGTTAAAATGAGGCCAATGGCGCCAATATAAATATAGCCCATGCGATGTCCGCCCACTAAACGATATACAGGGCAAACATTGGCACAAGCACCGCAACGCACACAACGAAAAATTTGCGAAAAAAGAGGATCTTTTGCCAAGGCTGTGCGGCCATTATCTACAAAAACTAGGTGCATTTCTTTCTGCTGCCCAGTTGTAGAGGGGCCTTGCCATTGCCCCGGCCCTGTAAACCACGTCACATAGGTGGTGAGTAATTGGGCTGTGGCATTGCGTGGTAATATCTGCAAAGCATTCATGGCGTCGTCTAAGGTAGGCACAAGTTTGTCAAGACCGGCAATGGCCACATGAACACGGGGTAAGGTGGATACGAGACGCGCATTACCTTCATTGGTGCAAGTGGCAAAAGAACCCGTTTCAACCACGCAAAAATTTGCGCCGGTAATGCCCATATCTGCCTCAATGAATGTAGACCGCAAGGCTTTTCGAGCCACTTTCACTAAATGGTCAATATCATGACTCTCTGTACTTCCCGTCATCTTGGAAAAATCTTCGGCAACTTCATAGCGTGAAAGATGAATGGCTGGCATAACCATATGCGACGGGCCTTCACCGCGCAATTGAACTATATATTCGCCAAGATCTGTTTCATCCACAAGAAAATTTTCTGCTTCTAAATGCTTATTGAGCTGTGTTTCTTCACTGGTCATAGATTTAGACTTTGCCACACGTCGAACACCGGCTTCTTTGGCTATGCGCACTATAATTTCATTGGCTTCTTCCGCTGTGGTAGCTCTGTGAACCACAAGCCCTTTAGCCTGAGCATTTTCCTTGAATTTTTCGTAGTAGTATTCCAAATCGTGCGCCACAGCGTCTTTTACAGCTGCGATTTTTTGTATAATCTCTGGTGCGTTAATCTGTTTGAATACATTTTCCCGATTATTTTTATAAGCTACGGCAAAGGTATCTAATGTTTTACGTAAAAAGGTATTCTCCAATGCTTCGCTGAGCTGTTCGCCATATTCTTTAGCATTTTCAGGCGCCTTATGCATGGGGGGTATCCTCCAAAATAATAACATGTTGCTCTAAGGGGCCATGCACCCCCACAGCGGGTACGCGCTCAATATCTGCCGTACGACTGGGACCGGAAATAAAGGTGACATAAGAACCTGACACTTGCTGCATTTCACGCAATAAAGATGTAATGTCAAAAAGTTCAGCATAGATGTGAGATTTTTGCACCATAAGAATACAAATTTCGCTTATCATGGTGGCGAGGCGTTTTTCTTCGCTATCAGAGTTTACAAGGCAGGTTCCCGACGCTGCCACAGCACATTGTGCTGTAGCCAAGCCAATGTCTACACCGCCTAAGTAATTGCGTAAGCCCTCTTCAAGGCATATCTGGCCTTTTTCTGCACACGCTTTTTGTAGTTTAGCATATAGAGTAGATTCAAGACAGGGAGCCGCAATGATACGTTGTTTACGTGTGGGCATGCCATTGGCATTTTTTGAGCCAAGTTCTGCGTGAGGTTCATCTACCAAAATTTCACAGGGGTCTTTTTCAGCTGCCACTTGCAATATGTAGGCTATGGCCTCATCTTCATTCTTCGCTGTAATGACTTTGGCACCCACCACAGCAGCCTTGGCATAAAAAGTCTCTACAATGCTATTTTTTGTCATGCTTGGCCTCGTTATTTCCACTTATGACAGGAAAACCGTCGTTTATCAGAAACAAATATTGTATGTGAACATATTCTAAATGTGCTTTGCTCCACATACCTTACATGTGCATTTTTGTATATCAAAAACACTATCCATAAGTTTTTTGGTATAAGGTGTGCACACACGATACAGGCAAGCATCCTTTTCTAATATCTCAACAATTTCTCCCTTACACATAACTACAATACGGTCTGAAATTTCAGAAACCAAGGCTAAATCGTGACACACAAAAATAATAGTCAAAGCATTTTCTTGTTGCGTCTTCTTTATAAGTTGGATGATTTTTCTTTGAGTAATAACGTCTAGGGCCGAGGTGGGTTCATCAAGCAAAAGAATGTGTGGTTTTAAAGTCAAAGCTCTGGCAAGACTCACCCTTTGCCTTTGTCCACCGCTCATTTCTTGTGCTTTTTTATATAAGAAGCTTGCATCAAGCTCCACCTTTTCTAAATACTCCAAAGCCACTTTTTCTTTATCTTTTTTCTGTATTAAATCAAAATTTACTAAGGGTTCACAAATACAATCAATGACACGCATTTTAGGATTAAGCGAAGAGCTTGTATCTTGAAAAAGCATTTGCATGTTTTTTCTTTGTCTTCGTAATTCCTCTCCTTGTATTTCAGTTATATCACAATTATTATAAAAAACATGCCCACTTGTTTTTCTTTCTAATTGGGTAAGTATTCGTAAAAGGGTACTTTTTCCACTACCACTTTCCCCCACTATAGAAACAAATTCCTTTTCATAGATGTCTAGGCATATATTATTGCATGCCAACACAGGGGCCCTCTGCGGAACAATAAACTCTTTAGTTATGTTTTTTATCTCTAATATTTTATTGCTTTGCATAGGTAAAGTCTTCCATAGAAGGAATATTTGCCAAGAGTTCTTGGGTGTAGTGATGCTGCGCCGAATACAAAATTTCACTGACAGCACCTTCTTCCACAATATTCCCTTTTTTCATAACAATAATGCGCTCAGACATATAGATGGCTAAAGGAATATTATGTGTTACCAATACAATACTAGTCGTAAATGTATCGCGTAAATGTAAAATTTCCTCTACAATTTGCGCTTGTGTGGTCACATCAAGAGCGCTGGTGGGTTCATCAAGCAGCAATACCGAAGGCTTTAATGCCATGGCCATGGCAAGCCCTACTCTTTGCTTCATGCCACCGCTTAAATTAAAAATATACGATTGCATGATATCAGCGCCATTGCTTAAGTGCATTTTTTCTAACATATCTATGGCTACAGCATAAGCTTCCTTTGTACCAATTGAGATATGATTTTGAATATATTGAATAAATTGACTGCCAATCTTTCTTAAAGGATTTAAGCTCAGACCAGCATCTTGAAAAACCATGGCTATTTCTTTGCCGCGTAAAGCATTTCTATAGGCAGATTTTTTTTGCAACAAAGGTACAGCCTTATAATATATTTCTCCTGTAACCTGTGTCTTTTTAGTAAGCAAACCCATAATGGCTTTTAAAATACTTGTTTTCCCGGAGCCACTTTCCCCCACTATAGAAAGGATTTCACCTTTATTTACTTGCATAGAAAAAGCATCGACAACCTTCTTGTTCTCATAACTAATAGATATATTTTTTAACGCTAACATTGCCCTTCCTTGATATAACACGAAAAATCATTGAATGTGCACGCTCTAATCAAGAATACGCCGCAATCTATCACTAAGTTGATTAAAAATAAGTACAATAATGCATAAGCTAAGGCCGGGATAGAGAATCAGCCACGAGGCTTGTAACATATAGGCGCGTCCTTCGTTAATCATAAGCCCCAGTTCTGGTAAAGGAGCAGGCACACCAAAGCCCAAAAAAGACAAAGCTGAAAGCTCTAATATCATCACGCCAATATCTGTGGAAGCTGTCACCAACAAGGTTTGAAAAATATTAGGTAAAACATGTCGAATAATAATAGAAAAATCTTTTGTACCTGATAATTTTGCCGCTTTAATATATTCCTCATGAATGATTTTCATGACTAAACTTCGTGCTAAGCGTATATATTTACTTATTGTCACGACAAAAATGGCTATCATAGCATTTTTTATGCTCGCCCCCATGATGCCCGCCAGAGCAATGGCCAAGACCATGGATGGACAAGAAATTAAAACATCAGCCATGCGCATGATTATTTTATCAGTAATACCACCAAAATAGGCTGAAATAATACCTAAAGCACTGCCTACCACTGCTATACAAAAGACTAAAGAAATAGCCACAGCTAAAGAAATGCGCATGCCGTATAAAATTCGCGAAAAAATATCTCGCCCCAATTTATCTGTGCCGAAAAAATGTTCCTCATTGGGGGGCATGAAGGCATTTTTCAGCTCCCCCTCATAAGGACCAAAAGGGGCTAGTATGGGTGCACACAATGCCGCCAAAACAATAAGCAGCAAACAAAAAAGCAAAAAGAGAAAAAACTTATCTTTTTTTATATATACAAACATCATATACTCTTCTTTATGCGCGGATCTAAATAAGAGTAAGAAATATCCACCAAAAGATTTACACTCATATATATAAGAGAAATAAGCAAAACATAGGCTTGAATAAGCGAATAGTCATAACCAGTTATGGCATCAACCGCCATTTTGCCAATGCCTGGGTAAGAAAATATCACTTCCACCACAGCTACACCAGATAAGAGCGAACCAAAAGAAAGCCCTAGTAATGTTACTAATGGTAGTAAAATATTTAAAGAGACGTCTTTCAAAAGAATTTGGTGAAAAGGTATTCCCCGTGCTTTAGCTCCCGTAACATAGTCCTTACTTAATTCATCAAGCACAATGCTACGAACCTGTCTTGTATATTTGGCAGACATGGCAAAAGCAAGAGTAACTGCAGGTAATATAAGCATTTTTATACCGCCCCCCACAGCCACCACCGGCAAAAGGCGCCATTGCAAAGCCACAACATATAAGAGAACAGTGCCCACAAAAAAACTGGGTAAAGAAACCCCCAATGACGTATAAAACCTAATAAGACTATCTATGTAGCTATTTTCTTTTATGGCGGCAAGTATACCTAAGGGAAGAGATATACAAAGCATTATTGCCATGGATACCAAGGCTAACTGTACACTTTTTACAATTCTACTGCCTATAATATCGCTTACAGGCTGATTTAAGGAATAAGAGGTACCCAAGTCACCTTGCAGAAGATTCTTCACCCACGTAAAATATTGCACCAAAAAGGGTTTATTCAAGCCCATGGCTTCACGAGTTTGTTCAATGATGGCCTCGTCGGGTATATTGCCGCTGGAAATATACATGGTGCGAACAGGATCACCCGGAGCAAGAAAAATCAAACCAAAAGTAAGGAAGGTCATACCTAATACGGTCACAAGAATTTGTAACAACCTTTGCAGCACTTCTTTTTTATTCACTAAATCCCCTTAGTTTCCATAAGCCACCCGTAGTTTATTGCACAGCGCTAGGTTTTATATCTGTTGTTATCCAATAACTTTCAGACATAGGCATGATCACGCCTTGAATTTTTTTAGAACTGGAAAGATTGCTTTCATAATATCCATTAACCATAACAGCATACTCATTAATAAGTATTTGTTGCAATTTTTCAATAAGCTCTTTTTGTATTACAGGGTCTAATGCTAACAGAAGCTCTTCATAAAGAGCGTCATAGCTTTCACTCTTATAGTTGCTATAGTTGACATCGCTTTTGGAATACCAATTGCGCATAAAACCTACAGGGTCTCCCACAGGCACCGTAAGCCAAGAGCATATGGCAAGGTCAAATTCTTTATTTACCACCATATTCCAATGGGTATCAGAATCAAGCACTTTCAACTTCACACCAATACCAAGCTTTGCAAGATTCGCACTTACAGCTTCCGCCACCACATCTAAACTTTTCATAACATAACTTATATAGGAGAGAGAAATATTTTTGCCATCAAGTTCGCGAATGCCGTCACCATTTGTATCTACGATACCGGCATCATCTAATTTTTTCTTGGCAAGCTGCAGATTGTATGGCGTTGTATCTACAAGGTTTTTATAGCCATAATCCAAAGTTAAGGGCAGCACAGCGTAACCACTGGTATATACGCCCCCCACGGTCACTTCGCAAATGGTCTCATCATCAATGGCAAGCAAAACAGCTTGACGCAAAGTTTCATTACCTAGCACTCCAGCATGATTTATATAAGAAAAAGCAGCCCTTGTGCTCAGGGTTTCTGACACCGTGAAATCCGGCGATTTCCTCAAAGTATCTAAATCGTGAGCGGTGGTAATACTATCTACCATATCAATATCGCCGGCTTGTAAGGCAAGAGATTTTGTAGTGCTATCTTCCATATAAATCACGTGCAATTTTTCAAAAGGCACTGCCCCTTTCCAATAGTTTTCATTTTTAACCAAGGATAAAGAGATACCAATATCATTTTTTACCACTTTATACGGTCCAGTACCTATGGGCGCCGTTGCCAAGTCTGAATCTACATCTAAAACAATGAAGTTTACATGTGAAAGCACTTTTCTTAAATCAACATAAGGCTTCTTAGTTTTTATGGTCACAGTATTCGTAGTGTCATCGGCACTGATACTTTCGTATTCCATAAATTGACTAGGCTTATTGGTACCTTTAGCTTCCGCTTCTTGTTTGTATAAATACTCAAATGCTTTCACTACAGAGGAAGCCTTTACTTCTTTACCATGAGAAAACTTTAGCCCTTCTTTTATATGAAAAGTCCATATTTTTTTTGTGGCATCCACGGTATGAGAATCGGAAAGATGCGGTTGTGCATTCATGGCGTCATCAAATCTGTACAATGTTTCACCAATGCCATAACGCGCCGTCCCCCAAGCAGAATTTGGTGAAGCGCTGGGGTCTAAGGAATCAGAAAAATTACTGCATCCTAGGGTAAGAGTGGTACTGTCATTTACGTGCTCAGAGCATGCAAACAAGGTGAAATTGAGCAACATAATGACAGTGACTTTCATTATGTTTTCACTAATAATATTATAAAACAAAGATTTATCTCCACTTTTAAAAACTACTTAAACAAACTTACTCCATCATAAATAATTGTCAAGTACTTTCAAATAAATAGACATGTGCACATATAGGCATATAACGAATTAATTTTTCTTCTGAGAGAAACTTGCGCTAAAAAAATTTCCCCCAGCCTCTCTTCAAAACGCGCTTATTGTTCATATTGTTATGTGGTAACATTTATTTGACAAATCTTAGATTAGAATACGTTAACATAAAATAATTTTTCGTGTTATATCAGAGAAAATAAGCGCGTTTTGCGGGGATGGGGGGAGTTTGGGGGGGGGAAGGGGCAACTTTTTGGCTTTGGCAAAAGTTCCCCTTCCCCCCTCAAGAAATAAAAAATCAAACCATTATATAAAACAAACTATTTTGACAATGTATCCAAGTGTAAAACATCTTTAGGCACAAGCCCCGGTCCGGGAATAAGATTTGTCTCGGGATTTAAATTGTACCAATTAAACCACATACTATACACACCAAAGTGCTGTTGCATGCTGGCATCTTTCATATTACCTTCCAGCGCCTTTCCCGTGGTTACATCCCACGTGGTTTTTGTGCCAATATCTACAAGCACACCGTCTTGCAAAACAAAAAGGGAAGGATCTTTCCAAACATGCCTGTTAAAAATACGCACGACGTCTAATTTTTTATCGTGCACGGCCAAAAGTGCATTGGAGCCTATGAAAAAATTCACGGCTTCTTCTTTTTTTACATAAGCTATATCTACTGCTACGCGATAACTGGGAAATTCTAAACCTATCACTTCATTTTTATAAGGAAGGCGTAAATCTTTATAACGCACAGGATATATTAAGATATCATTATCATAATAAGTATTTGTTTTTAAATAGTTGCCATAAGGGTCACGACCATAAATTTTGCGACTACCGGAAGGAGCAGACAACACGGGCACATTTGTTGCGCCAAAAAATTCTTTTGCTGCCCCCCATGTTGTCCAAAACACAGGAATGAGTGGAAGTCCTCTCCCCAGTAGGGGGCCGCGAAAAGCCATACCTATACCTTGCAGCCATAAGCTACCGGTATTTCTATCAATAAGAACAGAATTACCCCCATATAAACCGCCCTGAGCATCAAAGTACAAAGCAGTGCCATCAAGGGTTGTTTTGTAAGCAGCCAAAGAACCTGTAATGGGGCAATACGTTACAGCATAAGATTCCCTACCAAAAACTTCATTGGAAACTTGATGCCACACCATAATTTTTTGCGGATATATGCGCGGCCCTTCAGGAAAGTACACAATAAACACCGGCTCGTGTTTATTCATGCTAAGGTCTGCATCTACCATTCTACCAAATTGAGGGCGGTAAAATGAAGCAATGCCCCCATGCAACACACTGGTCACCGTCATTTGATTAGAGTAGCCGCTCAGTTCTTCAAGACTGCGCGGAATACTCATGGCTTGCGTAGGAACTATAAGGATAAAAAGTAGTATTATAAAAAATAACTTTTTTTTAACATCTTGCATAGAAACTCCTTCAACAGCATATTAGGCGCCAATAAGATCTCTATTCAAATGCTCACTAAAAATATATTCTCGCAAAGCTTGAGGCCAAGCCCGTGGTGTCACACCAATAGCATCGGTCAACTTTTGATTGCTAAGCACAGAAAAAGGAGGCCGTTTAGCCTTATATGGCCATTCATCTGTGTTTATGGGGGTGACATAGCATGTGAGCTCTGCAATAGAAACAGCTTCACAAGCCAGTTCGTACCAAGAGGCACGGCCACTATTGACGGCATTATAAATCCCCGTCAATTTTTTATCTGCGGCAAGCATGCTCCATCTTGCTAAGTCCATGGAATAGGTAGGAGAACCCACTTGATCATGTACTATACTTAACTTTTCCTTGGCGCAAAATTCTTGAATAAGCCTTGAAATAAAATTCGGCTGCCCTGGCCCAAAAAGCCACGCTGTACGCAGTACACAGCTATTATCCGGTGCAAAATTTAAAACTGCTTCATCCCCTGCAAGCTTGCTTCTGCCATAGGCCGAGAGGGGTTCTGCAATCGATTCTTCTGTATATATTTTCTTTTGAGAACCAGAAAAACAGTAGTCAGAACCATAATGCGTCAAATGTATATCGTAGGTTTTTGCCAATTGCGCAAGGCCAGCAGGAAAAGCACGATTTACCACAAAAGCCATGCTTTCATCGTCTTCTGCATCATCGACTCTTGTCCATGCTATGGCATTGAAAATATGTGTGGGACAGAATTTTTTAATACAACTCTCCACAAAAGAAATATTTAATACATCGCCATCACTGCGTCCAATAGGCGTCACATGCCATTGATTGGCTTTAAGTGTACGCATCAACGCTTGCCCTAAAAGGCCTGTGCGTCCACCAAAAATGAGTGCTCGGTTGGTCATGCATTCCTCCGTTTGATAAAGAAAGTATATATGTGGAAAGATAGTGGGTCAACAGCTTTTATATAGGCTAGTTACGGCAAAATACACAGTATCAAATTTTTTACCGTTTTTTTGTCCATAAAAAGGGTTGGTCTCCCTTCAAAAAATATGTATGCTAATATATCAACAATTCTGCATTAAAATATATTTAAAACAGGCTATCTATGAAGAAAGGAATACTTTTAGTCGCTTTTGGCTCCAGCAACGCACAAGCTGACCACACATTGAGGCGCTTTGATGCTCAAGTAAAAGAGTCTTTTGCTGGAATCAATGTGCGCTGGGCCTTTTCTTCCCTTCTTCTCAGAGAACGTTTAGCTAAAGCACGTGTAAAACGTGATTCTGTAGTGAAAGCCTTGCAAAAAATGTATTTTGAAAAATATACGCATGTGGCTGTACAGCCCCTACAAACCATCCCAGGACAAGAACACCACACCATAGTAGAAGAAGTACACAAGCTCACACAAGCACTCACAAACTTCACTGTGCGCGTGGGCGCCCCCCTATTACAAGAAGAGCACGATGTGCAAAAAACAGCGCAAGCCATTGTTCGACATGTTCCGGAACAGCGAATGCCGCAAGAATCCGTCGTGTTATTAGGCCACGGAGCCGAGCACAGTGCTGTACACCGCTATACAGACCTTGCGCACGCTGTATATGCTTTAGACAAGCATATACATATTGGTACCATGTGTAATACATTACCTCTTGAAAATATTATTCCCATGCTTTCTCGCGGCCATAAAGTTTGGCTTATGCCCCTGCTTTCCGTTATAGGCCAACATGCTTTGAAAGACATGGCCGGAAAACAAAAATCTTCTTGGCGTAAACGCATAGAAGTAGCCGGTTTTCCATGCGAACCTGTACTACACGGCTTGGCCGAATACGAAGGTTTCATGGAAATTTGGCTTGAACATCTAAAACACATAATGCAACAGTATAACGGAGAAAAAACATGCGTTCATACATTATAGGCCTCATCTTACCGCTTTGCATGCTTTCCACAACTTTTGCCGCAGAGCCGCACATTTTTAACCCTTATACCAATGCCATCCTTCCTTCCATAGAACTTTCCAAAGATGCAGAAAAATTCGCTAAAAAATTAGGCTCTAGACCCACAACTTTACAAGATGAAGCAAAACACAGAAAACATTGGCGACAAGAACTCTACCCCATTGTTTATGGAAACCGTAAGGCAAGCAATGAAGTTTTGGTTTTTCTCGATTATGCCGTGCCTCAAAGTGAAGTGCTCTGGGCACAGGTGGTAAGCGCTACCAAAAAACTCTCGCCACAAAATACAAAAATTGTTGTTTTTGGGCAAAGTTATGAACATTATGGCACTGAGCTTATGGGGCTGGGTATTTGGGTAGCCCATACCCACCCACAACTGGCGTTAAAATATTTTTCCTATACCTTGCATCGCTGGAATGTCGTTAAAAAAAATCTTGCCACACAGGGGATACGCCGCAAATTTATGCACGGACATGACGCATCTTACGGTACAGAACTTCCCATAACTTTTGCATTTTTGCAAAATAACCCTGGCCTAGTACCCGCTAGTCAAGAATATGAACTTGTATATAAGGCCTTTGATGCTGGCAATGTAAATATGTGTCAGGCTCATTTAGCCGCTCGCCTTTATGGTGTTCACAGCTTCCCCGCCGTGGTGGTCAATGGAAAAGTGCTCACACAAGTAAGCGCACAAGCCATCATGAGTAATGCCTCGGCTCATTAGAATGTATATTATTTTTTCTGGGGGAAACTTTTTGGCGCAAGCAAAAGTGCCCCCAGAAAAAATAATGCAGCCTAAATGCTTTTTATTTACTGGAAGACATGGCAAGAACTTCTAAAAGTTTTTGCATTTTTTGTACAATGGCATGATCTTTTTTCACACCATAAGGCGCAAATACATAAGCTAAATCAGGATAACGTATAGTGGTTTTACCCGCTGCATTTTGTGAAATAAGCACCTTTAGCGGTAACTCCATGCCAATGCCGGGAAAAGTTTGCATAAGTTTCGTGCCTACTTGAGGGCTTCCAAAAACAAGAACTGTGGTGGGGGGTAAGGCCAATTGCACATCTTGTGCATTTTTGGCATGGTCATATTCTGCAAAGAGAATAAGGTTTTTACTTTTGATAAAGGCAAGAGCTTTTTGTTTTACCGCGCTAAAACTCAAATCAGAAGTAACTTCTTTCATAGGGGAAGAAGCCATAGGTTCTGCAGCAAAGACAGAAGAACTCAGAGTAAAGGAAGCAAAAATACAAAGGCAAAGTAAAGCGCATTTCATAGCATTCATATAAACTCCTTTTTTTCCACAGTATGCAGAATATCCCCCTTTGTAAAGTGAGACCTAGCCAGTAGCATTACATGGAAGCATGTGCTATATTTCTTTCTGCAATGTATATGCGCATATATAGTTATAGGACATTAGGGAGACTATCATGTTAAAACAATTGGCAAAAAGACGCTCTGTACGCACCTTCACTGCAGACCCCATAAGCGAAGAAGCAAAAAATCGCATTCTTAAAGCAGCCATGCTGGCACCTGCAGGTATGGGAAGAAAAACCACAGCCTTTATTGTTATCGAAGATGCGGAAAAAATACGCGACTTAGTACACGTAAAAAAACACAGTTCGCACCCTTTCAAAACAGCTTCTTTGGCCATTGTCGTTCTTGCCAATAGCGCAATAAGTGATACATGGATAGAAGAAGCCTCCTTGGCGGCCATCTTTATGCAGCTAGAAATAACAAGCTTAGGTCTTGGATCTACATGGATTCAAGTTGATAAACGCACCAACCATGATGAACAAAGTTCCACAGAATTTTTACGCGACCGTTTTCATTTTCCTGAAAATATGCGCCCTCTTTGTGTATTGGCCATAGGGCATAAAGGCGAAACCCCTGCCCCGTACACAGAAGAACATTTTGATTTTTCTTGTGTGCATTACGAAAAATATTCCCAATAATTTTTTATCTTTAGACCCAGAATAATTTTCTGTCATGGCATAGATATTACGAGTACCCCCCATGCATATTCCACGAATTATTATTTCTGCCCTTCGTGGCGGTGGCGGCAAAACCCTCCTTTCCTTGGGGCTGTGCCGTGCTTTTATTAAAAGCGGTATAGTAGTAAAGCCTTACAAAAAAGGCCCCGACTATATTGACGCCCATTGGCTGCAATTGGCAGCTAAAGCACCCTGTACCAATATTGATCCTTATTTTTTGCAACAAGAACAAATGCAAGCGCTTTTTATGCACGCATGGCAACAAAAAAAGAGCTTTTTTCCGCCTGATTGTTCTTCCTCTGCTTCTTTTCCTCAAGGCACTGCCCCCTACGGTTTAGCCTTGCTTGAGGGCAATCGCGGCCTCTTTGATGGGCATGATATCTACGGCTCCTGCTCCACAGCAGAAGTGTCACGCGCTTTATCTGCTCCTGTAATTTTATCGTTAGATATCACTAAAATGACCAGAACCTCGGCGGCACTCATACAAGGTATGACACATTTTGAAAAGAATGTGCACATAGCCGGTGTTGTGCTCAATCAAGTGGGTTCGCAACGTCATGAAAATATTGTACGCAAGACCATCGAACATTATTGCGACATTCCTGTTTTGGGGGCCATTCCTCGTTTGAAAGAAAATCCTCTGCCTGAGCGCCATATGGGCTTATGCCACAGCGACCAAAACCACGTGCACACCATGCTTGACGCATTGGGCGATACTATACAGCAATATTGTGACGTACAGCGTATTTTTTCCTTGGCTAGTGCCGCCCCTACCCTGCCCCCCGCAGCACCTTTTTGGACAGAAAGCAATACTAAAATTTCTGAAAAAATTCGCATAGGCTATGTATACGATGCAGCTTTTTGGTTTTACTATGCCGAAAACCTTGAAGCCCTCACCCGTCAAGGTGTGGAGCTTGTGCCCCTTTCCATACTTGACCCCAGTCCATGGCCACAAAATTTACATGGTTTATATATAGGGGGAGGCTATCCCGAAGAATTTGCCCAAGAGATTAGCCTTTCACCACATTTGAACTGTATTAAAGAATATTCTGAACAAAACATGCCTATTTATGCCGAATGCGGCGGTTTCATGCTCTTAGCTCATGCTCTCATCAGAGATGGAAAAAATCACTCCATGACAGGAATTTTTCCTGTAAGCACTGAATTTTTTCCAAAACCGCAAGGGCTCGGCTATGTAGAAGCTACCATTTGCCAAGAAAATGCTTTTCACCCTCAAGGGCAAAATTTACGCGGACATGAATTTCACTATTCCACATGTAAAACCGCGCCTGATGAAAACCTTGCTTTTTGTATGTACCTCAAAAAAGGAAAAGGTATGGGGCTTTTTTCTCAGCAAAATACAGACAAAACAAAAAATGGCGACGGCTTATTTGTGCGTAATACCTTTGTTTCTTATACCCATATTTTTGCGCCTACCTGCCCATGGTGGGCAGAAAACTTTGCACGGCTTGCACGAGATTGGAAAAACAGCACCGGAACAATCGTATGCTAGAGCATGCTCAATATAGTTTTTTTTGGCAAAAATACACGCACGAGCTTTTACACTGGCAACAAGGGGCTCTTACACCAGAAACAGTCACTGTAGCCCCCATGGGGGCAAAAACATTAAGCCCCTCAGAAGAAAAAAGCATTACACGTGCGGCTGCCATGGCTTTTACAAAAAAAACACCTTGGTTTATACTTTTAGGCACCCATGCTTTATATGTGCAAAAACTTCTGCAAGAATTACAACAATGGCCTCCCTTTACCCAGCTCTTGATTTTAGAAGATAATAGCAAAAAAATGCTTTCTTTTCAAAAAGAGCTTGTCAAAACATTGGGGGAAATGCCAAGCAACGTGCATATACTTTTGGACTCATCCCCTTGGGCTCTTTTACTTATGACCACAGCCCTTGGTTTAGAGCCGGAACAATGCTCTCTTCTTTTTTGTGAACCACCTGCCATGCGCAGTCGTTGCTTGCAGCAGTGGCGCAAGCTTTTTCTTGGAACACGCAAAGAAATTCCTGTACCACAAAAAAAAGAAGCGTCTTTAAGTTTACATGTTATTATGCACCCCGATGAACCGCATAAAGAAAACTTTTTTGCCCATATCCCCTCATGGATTAAAGAAGTACTCGTGCTTTGGGATGCTCCGCCTTCAAGCCATATAGCCCCTTTTCCTTGTGCGGCTCCTGTGCGGCATTTTTATCGACCTTTGCAAGGGGACTTTGCAACGCAGCGTAATACTCTTTTAACACACAGTACGGGAGAATGGATTTTTTACTTAGATGCAGACGAACGCCTTGAACCTTCGTGCTGGGAAAATATCAAGCATTTAATGCAAAAAGCGCATGGCGGCGGTGTACTTTTTGTGCGCATGACCTTCGAAGGCGATGACCAGCATATACGCATAGGCTACGGCCTTTGGCCAGATATACAATTGCGTCTCTTCCCCCATGAGCACGGGGTACACTTTTCAGGCAGCGTGCATGAACAAGTGCACGGGCTTCAAGGCGCCCCTCTGCTTTCGTTATCCATACCTATTTGGCATTACAGCCACATACATAAAACTCCAGAAGAACTACAAAAACGCTTAGATATTTTTAATACTGCCGGAAAAATAAAACATCAGCTCAGTGCCGCCTACCCTGCTTTGCCCAAGGACTTCTTTTATGCGTGGCAAAAGCATGTGAGGCATAACCTTGCATTGCGCTTGCCTATCTAAAGAAAATATCATATAATTTACTTCTTTATATTTTTTGGAGCTATATACCTCATGAAAATAACTTGTCCCCAATGCGAATTTAGCCGTGAAGTTGCAAAAGAAAAAATGCCTTCCGGTTCTTTTATGGCGACCTGCCCTCAATGCCAACATCGTTTTAAAATAGCAAACAATACAAATTCCTTACACTCAAGCACAGCCCCTGTGGACAATACACATGAGCCAAAGCACAGCGATAGTTTTCCACAGCAAAAGACTACAAATTCAACCTCGCAACAGGCATCGTCGAGCGCAGCCTCCCAGCAAGAAAGAAAGGACGAACACAAGGCTAACCCTTTACAACAGCAAGCACAGCAAACACAGAAACCTCAAGAACACGCCAGCGAACAAGCTGAAAACACGGCGCAAGAATACGATCCAAGCCTTGCTTTCGCATTGGAAAACCCTTGGGATAGTCCAGAGAAGTACGGATATTTCAGCGCTTTTTATCAAGCTGTTATGCGTATTCTTTTTTCTGCACCTCGTTTTTTCTTTGGACTTACAGCGCAAAGCCCTATGCACCGCGCTTTTTTATTTTATTGCATTATTTCTATTTTACAAATTACTTTTGAGCGTTTTTGGGGCGGTGTCATCAGTGAGAGTTTAACACCGCTTGCTGCCAACGACCCCAATTTACAAGTTTTATTAACTTTTTTAAACCCAAAGGGTTCTTATTTACTCATAATTCTTCTTGGAACTGCCTTTAGTATTATTGAGCTTATTTTCAGCACGGCCATATTTACCCTTCTTTTTAGTTTCATAGCCCGTGACAAAGGTAGCTATGCTCTATTTTTTCAAATAGTTGCCTATAGCTCTGCCCCTATGCTTTTATGCGTGGTTCCCCTGATTGGCAGCGCTGTGGGTTTTGTATGGGGTATTGCCACCACATTGATTGGTTGTCGCTATGCTTTGCGGCTTGATTGGCCAAGAACGCTTCTTGGTGTGTTACCTATATATCTAATAGGTTTATATATTGCCTTAAAACTTATGACAGGATGGTAACAAAAGAACACGCGCATCTTTTAACCATAACTGACTATAATCGCCTATCCTTTTTCAGGAGGTAGTGCATATGAAAATTTTTTCTCGCTTACGTCTTTTTTGGAGAGAATTGCGTAAAAGACAACAGTATTCCCACATTGTTGCCCCTAAAAACATTGGCGAAGAAGCACAAAAGCTTATGCATCTAGTAGAAATTTCTTTACGCCATGGCTACTTGTCTGGGGAAGAGGCACATCATTTGCAAACGCTACAAGAAGAAATGGGAAGACTCATTATTTTGACAGAAAAAGAAGAGTTTCACCGTTTATCTGTGGATAGGCGTTTATCACTGCACGAAAGTTTGCAGCGTTCTCAACAAAAACTACTTGTCACCATACATGGAGCAGAGGCTCCCACCGAGAGGATACAATGAAACATATCTTTTTTACTGCGCTGTTTTCTTTATGTATTGTAACTTTTGCGTCTTGCGTGCCTGTGGGAAATCACCCCACATTAAGCTTAAACGGCGAAACGGCCGCAACACCATTTCATCTTATTTCTGACGCGCCCGTGGCCGTAAGCCCCATTCGGGTTTATGTACAGCCCACCGTGCACCCCACAACGCCCCTGAAAGGACTTTTTGTTCCTTTGCGCGTAACTCAAGATATGGCAAGCCCAAAGCACACCAGCTACAATTTGAGCCGCCAAATATATCAAGTATGGGTAGCCCAAAAAGCTTTTGCAGTGCTAGAATATGACGATACTGTCATTCCCTTTCAAGTAACCGACGCTCTTCGCCATGCACGCGCCCGCGGCGCTAATGTTTTGGTGGGCGGCTATATATCACATTTTCTTGACGGCGGTACATCTGGAACATCTTCTGTTTCCATTCAAATAGAAATATACGAAGTGGCTTCCGGCAACATGATTTGGTCCATGGGGCAAGGAGCCAGCCTTGAAAAGAAACAACCCACCGATCTTTTTAACCTTGGTGTAGAGCACCGCATGCCTGCCGATGCTGCAGGGCTTATGGTTCGTTCTGTAGGCTACGATATGGGCGAAAAGGTACAAAAATGGGTACAAGGTGTAGCCGGACATCCTGGCAGTGGAAGCGGGCAAGTTTTCTAGGAATTGCCTTCTGCACTATTCATTGTGCGGAGGCTTTATTTTAAAACATAATAAAAATGGCCACTTTCTTTTGACAAAGCGTCTTAAGAAAGTGGCCATTTTTCATATATATATGAAAGAATACACCTTATATTTTATTCGCCTGAAATCCAGTACGAGTTAAACCCGTCATCTAACCAGCCATCTTGAATATTTCTAAAGCCGGCATCTTCGAAAAATTGATAATATTCCGCTTGTGTGCGGCGCCAGCCCCAAAATTGCTGCCTGCGTACACCCAGAAAATGCAATATGGCTCTTAAACCTATTTTGAAAACATTTACCCAACGCCCCACAAAAGAACTTTCTTCCAATAAAGAAGAAGATAAGCAAAGCAAGCGTCCACCAGGAGCCAATTGAGCCTTAATTTCACGCAAAGCAAAGGCAAATTCTTCATTAGTGAAGCTATAATCCACCGCAGAAAGATAAATCACATGATACTGAACATCAGAAGGTAAACATGTAGAAGGAGAGCCAATATAAATACGCTCCATAGGTACGACTTCTTTAAGCCAACGCAAACCCACTGTATTGGGTTCATTCACATGCAATTCAATCTCCGGCATAATATCAAGCAGAGATTTTTCTAAATACCCTACCCCGCTGCCAATGGAAAGCACTTTAGCCGGTATCGTTTTTTTTACATCTTGCTCTTGAGAAATATCTTCCTCAGTACAGTGCTCAGGGTAAAGTTGTGCATTCACATCTTCTTGGTTTATAGGCTCCTTTTTGCGATAGAGCTCTTGGGCGGAAATTTGCTCTGCTATCCAGCGAGCGCCCCTATCCTTCCCCATACGCCATGCCGCGGGCAAACAGTCCCAACAGTGGAAACGACGAAACAGCTCTTCATAAAAGGTGGCATAAAACTCGGCATTAGCTAAATGAAAAAAAGACACATGCGTAAAAGCAGAAAAGGGAATTCCCTGCCAACTTTCTTGATAAAATTTACGCATATCCCCTCCTAAAAACACAAAATATTGAGCATACAAAAATGCATTGTGGCGCAATATACACTAGAATCCATTTTTTATCTAGTAAATACTAAGTCAAAAAATTGTCGCTAAAGCTTTTTCAGGTTTTAATTCATTTCTTGAGGGGGGAAGGGGCACTTTTGCTAGCGCCAAAAAGTTGCCCCTTCCCCCTTCAAACTCCCCCTATCCCCTCAAAACGCGCCATTAGCTAAATCAGAATGTTGTTAAGCGCGTTTTAAAGGGGGCGGGGAAAATTTTCCACTGCTAGCAAAAGTTTGCCCCAGAAAAAGTAATGAATCAGTGTTTCCTTAGTTTTTATCTTGCAAGGCCGCCACGGCTGGTAAAATTTTGCCTTCTAATAGTTCCAACGATGCACCGCCACCGGTAGAAATATAGCCCATTTTATCTGCAAGGCCGTACTGCTCCACCGCAGCCACGGAATCACCGCCACCCACTACCACAAAAGCAGAACCGGCAGCCAAAGCTTCTGCTAAATCTTTAGTACCGGCGCCAAAAGGTTCTGTTTCAAAGGCACCCACAGGGCCATTCCAAATAATGGTCGCTGCATCGGCACAAAGTGCTTTGTATGCTTCTACAGTTTTGGGCCCCACGTCTAAAATCATTTGATCGGCGGGCACGGCATCCACAGCGACGGTTTGTACGTTTTGCCCTGGGGCAAGTTCTTTAGCTATAACCACATCGGTGGGTAAGGGTAGTTCAGTACCGCTGGCTTTGGCTTTCTCTAAAATACGCTTAGCTTCTTCTACTAAATCTGGCTCATATAAAGATGCCCCTACACTATAGCCGGCTGCCACCAAAAAAGTATTGGCAATACCACCGCCCACAATAAGCCTGTCTACCTTGCTCAATAAATTCTCTAACAAAGCTAATTTTGTTGAAACCTTAGAACCTCCAATAATAGCTACCAAAGGAGATTTAGGTGCTGTGAGCACCTTAGCAAAGGCTTCTAACTCTGCCGCCATAAGAGGGCCTGCGCAAGCTACTTTAGCTTTGCGTATGGCACCTTCGGTACTTGAATGAGCCCTGTGTGCAGAACCAAAAGCGTCCATGACATACACATCGCCAAGATCGGCAAAGCGCTGAGCCAAAGCCTCATTATTTTTCTTTTCCCCTTCCAAAAAGCGGACATTTTCGCATAAAACCACTTGCCCCACCTGAGCTTGCACGTCACTGGGGTCTGCCGCCAATGTCACAGGAACACCCAACACTTTTGCTAAATGCTCTTGCACGGGTCGTAAAGAAAATTTTTCTTCAAAAACACCGGCAGTGGGGCGTCCTAAATGCGACAGCACAATGACAGCGGCACCTTTGTCCAAAGCCATTTGTATGGTTGGTACAGCAGCACGAATGCGCTTATCATTGGTTACAACGCCATCTTTTAAAGGCACATTTAAATCTTCACGAATAACAACCGTCTTACCTTGTACATCAAGATCTTTAAGTAAAAGCATGGAAACAACCTTTTCATAAGTAAAATGTATTGTAAAATTAACTGCCTAATATCTTACACCTTTCAAATACTCTAAGAGAAGCGGAAGAGATGAGAGATGCTAGCAAAAATTTTCGAATAAGAAAAGACGCATGCATTTGCACTATTTTTTTGTGCAAAGCAATATACATTTGAAATATAAGAATTTTATAGTTATTTAAGAAAAAGGAAGCTTAGGGGGGAAATATTTAAAAATTCTCCCCCTAGGTAGTGTCGACTCAAGATTAGGTGAGAGTTTTTAACCATAAAACAATGCATCCTAAAATTGCACCACTCAAGAATACAGTTGATGTTTTTGCATAGCGTGTAGCGATACTTCTCCAACATTTTAATTTGAGAAAAGTATTTTCAACTAAATGCCTTATTTTATAGGCATGTTGGTCATATTCGCGTTGAGAAATTCTATTTTTCTTTGGTGGAATAACTACTTGTATCATGTTACTTGATGCAAAATTAACTATTTCGTTAGTGTCATATCCGCGGTCGGCGATAAGCGCTTGTGCCTTAAATCCAGTTATAAGTTCGATTGCAGACTTACAGTCCGCGCTTGTACCTTTAATAACAGAGACTCTGAGCGGCATACCATGCGCATCCACGGCCAAATGTATTTTGGTGTTGAGACCCCTTTTGTTTTTTTCATATCTTGGTTTCCACCAATGGCACCAGCGGCATGCGGATGAACTTTTAGGAACAATGCTGTAGTGGTCTTGAGGATTTTTCGGGCGGCGACGACATTATCAAAAGCCTTTTTAGCATCCGCATTACCTGCTAAAGCATTGCTTAACATCAGGTCTTGTAATTTCCCTTAATGCATATTTGCTCTGTGACTTTTGCAACAGGCTAGCAAAGAATAAAGAGAGTGTAGTTTTTGAGTCTGCTATTCATCGTCTTCATCCGATTTAAGTTCTTCAACTCTTTGACGCCAAAACGCTGCTTTTTCAGCGTCTACCTCAACGCCGTCGCCGTCTTCGTACAATTTTGCCAAGGCTTCGGGAGCCTTTGAATACTTATCTTCCGCTGATTTTTCATACCAATAAATTGCCGTTTCCATATCTTGCTTTACCCCTTCACCTTTGTGATATAATTTAGCAAGTTTATAACACGCATATTCATAGCCACTTTCTGCGGATTTTTTATACCACATAAAGGCTTGCTCAAAATCTATAGCAACACCGTCACCTGCATAATAAGTATCCCCAAGGGCGCCCTGTGCTGGAGCATGGCCTTTTTCCGCCAACTCCAAAAACAAGGCATTGGCCTCAGTATTTCTTTTTTTATCAGCATATAAAATTCCAGCGTTATACTTGGCCTCGTCATCCCCATTTTCAGCAGCTCTTTCATACCAATAAAGTGCAGCTTTTTCATCTTGCTCTACACAAAATCCCCCCGAATATAATAATGCAAGATAGTTTTGAGCTTCAGTATTATTGGCCTCAGCGGCTTTTTTGTACCACATGAAAGCTTGTTTTTCATCTACCTCGACCCCTTCACCATACTCATATATTTTGCCAAGCTTAAACTGTGCCAATGCATATCCTTGCTCTGCAGCGTCCAAAAACAAGGGCATCGCCTCAGAATATTCGTCATCATAATAAAGCTGTACTGCTTTTTCATACATTTCTTCCGCCGAAGATTGAAGCCTGGGTTTAGAATTTTTTGACGTGGCTAGAGAGGATGATGGCATATGGTTTGTGCTTAAAGTATCTTTTTTAGACTTATTGTTACGCCAAAAAAGCAACACTACAAGTACACCCCCTAGAACCGCGAGCCATAAAAGCTCATTTGATGATAAATTTTGCATAGCCCCCCCTAAATTTCATATAAACATTAATTAAAAATAGCTTTAGCCTGTTAAAAATTCCCCCTGTATCAAGCTTATCTGATACAGGGACGCAAAAATTGTATACATTTTATAAGGAGTAATTGAATAAAAAGCAAGCTTTTAAGTTTTTGCTTAGATAGTGTCGTCAAATCACAAAAAGGCGCATTTGACGACACTATCTAGGTAGGTATTATATAATTTCTCTTGCTTTTGCCACAACGTTTTCTACTGTAAAGCCATAATGCTTAAACAGTACATCGCCGGGAGCTGATGTGCCAAAGGTGCTCATGCCTACAACACGTCCATCAAGCCCCACATATTTGTACCAATAGTCGGCGGTTCCTGCCTCTATAGCTACACGAGCCCGTACATCTTTTGGCAAAACACTTTCACGATATTTCGACTTTTGCGCGTCAAAGAGCTCTGTGCATGGCATGGATACCACTCGCACTTGCTTTCCTTGTTCAGTTAATACTTGAGCCGCTTCCAATGCCAATGCTACTTCAGAGCCTGTGGCAATAAGAATAAGCTGCGGTGTGCCTTCACAATCACGCAAAATATACCCGCCCTTGGCAATATTAGCAATTTGCTCTTCTGTGCGCTCTACGAAAGGCAAGTTGTGCCGCGATAATGAAAAACATTGTGGTATTTCTTTTTCTTCCAAACCGCACTTCCATGCCATCAGAGTTTCAACAGTATCGCAAGGGCGCCATACGTGCAGGCCTGGTGTCATACGCAAGCCGGCCACTTGTTCTACAGGCTGATGTGTGGGGCCATCTTCGCCCACGCCAATAGAGTCATGCGTTAATACCCAAAGTACCCTTTTTTGCATCAGTGCGCTTAAGCGTATGGCATTTTTTGCATAATCAGAGAACATCATAAAGGTTCCGGCATAAGGAACAATGCCACCATGCAAGACCATGCCATTCATCATGGCTCCCATGGCAAATTCACGTACGCCATAAGAAATATAATTATTTTCAAAATGCTCGCTGGAAAGATCTGTCGAAGCACTGGCTTTTGTGCCCACAGACCCCGTTAAATCTGCCGAACCGCCCATTAATTCAGGCATTTTTGGTAAGAAGCTTTCCAAAGCACGCAAAGAGGCCACACGCGTGGCAATATTTTCTTTAGCGGCAAGGCAAGAGGCGAGGGCTTCTTTGGCTATTTCTTCCCAATTACTTGGTAAATCACCGTGCATACGCCGTAAAAATTCTTGAGCAAGCTCAGGATAAGCGTCAGAATAAGCAGCAAAGCGTGTATTCCATGCGCTTTGCGCCACAACACCCCTATCTTTGCCACTCCATGCTTCCATAACATCTTGAGGCACCGTAAAAGGCCCATGATCCCAACCAAGCTTTTTAGCCACATTGCTTCTTTCTTCCACGCCTAACGGTGAACCATGGCACGAAGCGCTGTCTTCTTTGGCGGAACCAAAGCCAATATGTGTATGACAAATAATAAGTGTAGGCTTATTTTCTTCATCTTTAGCTGCAAAGATGGCTCTATCTAAGGCACCGGCATCGTGGCCATTTATATCACGTATAACATGCCATCCATAGGCTTCATAGCGTGCTGCCACATCTTCATTAAACCAGCCTTCAATTTTGCCATCGATGGAAATACCGTTGGCATCATACAAAGCAATAAGCTTACCAAGCCCTAAGGTACCGGCTAAGGAGCATGCTTCGTGCGAAATACCTTCCATCATACAACCATCACCCAAGAACACATAGGTATAATGATTGACCACTTCATGTTGGGGGCGGTTAAATTGTGCCGCCATATGTCTTTCTGCTAAGGCCATGCCCACAGCCATGGCTATGCCCTGCCCCAAAGGACCGGTGGTACATTCTACCCCTGGGGTATGGCCGTATTCGGGATGTCCTGGAGTTATGGACTTTATTTTACGAAAATCTTTTAGGTCATCAATACTTACATCATAACCTGTTAAATGCAGTAACCCGTATAAAAGCATAGATGCATGCCCATTGGAAAGCACAAAACGATCTCTATCTACCCATTGAGGATTAGAGGGATTATGCTTTAAGTGGTGCCGCCATAAAGCTTCGGCCATATCTGCCATACCCATGGGCGCGCCGGGATGTCCAGAATTTGAGGTATTGATGGCATCTATGGCTAAAAAACGTAAAGCGTGAGCAAGATAAGGTCTATCAAGCATAGAGAGTTCCTTTCTATTTATAATTATACAGGAGTACGCCGAGACAGCGCAGCCGCATCTTTAAACTTTTGTAAGCGTTGAGCATAGGGAGGCTTAGAAAAAAAGGCCGACCCAGACACAAATACATCGGCACCGGCATCAATGAGAGCCGCTATATTTTCCGGATCTACACCGCCATCCACTTGAATACGCACATGCCCCTTACCTGCTGCATCGAGCATGGCACGTAGTTGACGTACTTTATCATAAGTGGCAGGGATAAATTTTTGGCCGGAAAAACCGGGGTTGACGCTCATAAGCAAAATCATGTCTACATCATCCAAAACATGGTCTAAAACATGTAAGGAAGTAGCCGGATTCAATGAAAGCCCCCTTTGCATGCCTAGCTCCGCAATGCGTGTAAGGGTACGTTGCACATGTTTTGTGGCTTCAACATGCACAACCAACATGTCTACACCGGCTTTTTGAAAGTCTTCTAAATAGCGCTCCGGTGTTTCAATCATGAGGTGCGCATCAAAAAAAAGCCCGCTATGTTTGCGCAAAGCAGCAATCACAGGCGGACCAAAGGTAATGTTTGGAACAAACATACCATCCATAACATCAAGATGCACCCATTTTAAGCCTGCATCCTCAAGATTTCGTAGTTCAGTGCCAAGATTTGCAAAATCTGCACTGAGCAAAGAAGGGGATAAAATCATGTAAACCTCTTGCAATTGGTGAGAACAAGTTCGTTTACTGTGCTAACGATGAAAAGTCAATAACGTGAGTAATGAAAAAAGCACATGATGTTACACCTACAAAAGCAAACGTATTGCCAAGAGTTCTTGACGAATATCTGCCAACAACATGTCTTTTTCTTTGGAGTCAGGCCCTTTTTCTCTGGCATTATCCAAGGCCGATGCCTTGGCAATAAACAGGGGCTCTTCAAAAACATTTTGCGCATCAAGTACGCGTCTTGCCCCTTCAATGGTCATGCCTTGCTCATGCAGCAATGTTTTTATGCGCTTGAGCAAGGCCACATTTTCTTCGGTATAGAGGCGCTGCCCCTTATCGGTACGAAGGGGGGCCAGTTGAGGAAATTCCGTTTCCCAAAAGCGTAACACATAGCTTTTCAGATCCAAATCTTGCGCAACTTCGCCAATGCGATATGTCTTTTCAGTCATATCCACTCCTTCGCCTCTTTCCCCTTTTAAGGGGTGTTACCAAAACTTATTTACACACGTACAGGCAATTCCTTGGTTAAAGCCTGTACAATTTTTTCTCTCTCTTTATCGGCTTCGCTGTCCTTCATGGTGCGTTGTCCATGTCTAAAGGTCAAGCGGAATGTTAAATTCCGTTCCTCGGCATGGGGCTCAAAAGAATCAATAAGCCGAATATCTTCTAACAAAGGCACTTTTGTTTTTGAAACACAAGCATATATGGCATCTATACTTACAGTTCCATCGGTGATAATAGTTATATCGCGGCGCACAGGCGGATATATGGGCAAAGCCGTAAAGCTGATTTTTGCTGCATCCACTAAGGTACGCAATATTTCTAAATTTAGTTCAGCCAACCATACATCTTTTTTGGCATGATACGCTTCTGCCATGGCGGGCCTTACCCTGCCCATATGCCCAAGCACTTGCCCCTGCACCGTAATGCGCACTGCCGGCAATAAATACGTGTGCCCATCTTCTAAAGCATAAGACGCATTTCCCAAATGTAAAGAGGTAAGCAAATGTTCTACAAGTCCTTTTATATCGCTATAATCCACCTCGGCATCCACTTGAGGCCAAGTGCCGTCATAGCGTTGCCCGTAGAGCATAAGACCAAGGCGGCCTTCTTCTTTAGCTGTGGTTTCTGAAGTAGCATCCGCTGTGAAAATATGCGCCAATTCAAAAATGCGTAGCCCCATACTACCCTGAGCTAAGTTATTTCGCAAGGTATGGAGCAAGCCCGGAGCCAATGCGGTACGCAAAACGTCTTGATCTGCAGAAAGAGGGTTGGCAATGGACACACGATTTTCTGTTGATAATTGCAAATGATCTAAGTCTTTATGTCCCACAAAGCTATAATTTATGGCCTCGTTAAGTCCTAAACCACGTCCCCACTGTTTTAAGGTAGACCAAAAATCGTAAACACTGCACGCCTTTCCTGCATCATCTAAATGGTGCGGCACCATAGGCAATATAGGTTCTATATTATCAAGCCCATACACACGCCCTACTTCTTCAATGAGGTCCGCTTCGCGCTCTATGTCATGGCGCCATGAAGGCGCAGATACCTGCCATATTTCTGCATTGCTATCATCTACCGAGCAGCCAAGCCCTGTTAATACATTTTTACAATACGCTGCATCTAAGGTCAGTCCCAATAAGTCATTGGAACGTTGTAAACGATAATTCATGGTAGGCGCAGCCCATGGGGTGGGCTCTGCCTTGCATATTCCCTTGCGTACAGTGCCCTTGGCCCATTGTGCCATAAGGTCTGTAGCTCTTTCCATGGCATAGGTATTACCCACTTGATCTACACCGCGTTCATTGCGATAGGAAGCTTCGCTGTGTAAACCCAAGCGTCGGGCAGTTTTGCGTACAGAAGCGGCTCTAAACACGGCACTTTCAATGAACACTGTGCGAGAATCTGCCACGATTTCTGAATCTAAGCCGCCCATAACACCGGCCAAAGCCACAGGGCCTTGTGCGTCGCGAATGGTGATATCTTGCGCCAGTAAAGTACGCTCTTGACCATCTAAAGTGGTGAGTTTTTCCCCTTCCTGAGCCGCAGCCACAGAAATAGCACCGCCACGAATTTTTTCTTTATCAAAGGCGTGCAAAGGCTGGCCAGTTTCAAGCATGACGTAGTTGGTCACGTCTACCACATTAGAAATAGGACGAATGCCACAAGCCACCAAACGATAGCGAATAGCTGCCGGCGAAGGTGCAATGGTAACATTTTCTACAATGCGCCCTTGATATAAAGGACAAAGTGTGGCGTCAGGTACAGAAATCTGCACCTCTTGGCTACAATCTTCGCCGCTTTCTTGCAGATGCACACTAGGCATGGTTAAAGGCAGATTATAGGCAAGAGCCACTTCACGGGCAAGCCCAAGCACCGAAGCACAATCGGCACGGTTAGGGGTTATGCTAATATCCAGCACTTCCCTATCCATATCGGCATAATCTACAAATTTTGTCCCTACGGGGGCATCTTCTGGTAATTCCATAATGCCGCCATGGTCGTCAGAAAGACCCAATTCGCGCTCAGAACAAATCATGCCATGGGAAGCTTGCCCACGCAACTTTGCTTTTTTGATAACCATACCATCGGGCATGGTGGTACCTACAGTGGCCACAACCACCTTCAGCCCTGCTGCCACATTGGGAGCACCGCAAACAATATCAAGCACAGCTTCGCCGCCCACATCTACAGTACACACCGAAAGTTTATCAGCTTCGGGATGTTTGGCGCAGGTCAATACATGACCAATGACCAAATCTGCTATGGCATCAAAAGGACGTACTATCTCTTCGAGCTCTAAGCCAAGCATGGTGAGACGTTGGCCAAGTTCTTCGGCAGTGCCCGTGTATGGGACAAATTCACGCAGCCATTTCATACTTAAAAGCATAATAATAACCTTATTCTAATATATTAGAGAATTTTTTTTTAAAACCGTCATAGCAAAATTCTTGCTTACAGAAAGTACGCCCATTTTAAAAACCCCACCCTGCATCTGTTTCCGGCAAGTCCGGTAAAGGCCGAGTTGGTTTAGGAGGCGGTGGTAAAGAGTCGCGCAAGCGAACGGTCTTTTCTTTTTCAATAATGGTAACAGGGTTTCCATAGGCATCTACCATACCGGAACCCATTTGTGGTCCACGTAATTGTGAACCTTGACCATCGGGACCAAATTGGTGTTTTGACGCAGTATCAAAACCGCTAGACGGCACATTTGCCGCTTGCCCCATCTGTACCAATACAAAAAAAAGTATCGCTACTGTGCAACACAGCAAACAAAAACTTTTATGAAAATTGCGAAAGAAAGCGTACATCATTTTCAAAAAACATCCGTAAATC